>NZ_SPNG01000001.1:0-651563 GCF_004563845.1 Rhodococcus sp. 1R11
CTCCGATCTGAGCGGGCTTACCGGCGGCCGCATTGGCCTCGGCCACATCGATCAGCTGATCCCATGTCTGTGGCGGGGTACCGTCCGGCACCTCGTCGGGCCGGTACCAGAGCAACTGAGTATTGGAGTTGAGCGGAACGGCGTAGAGCTGGTCCTGCCATTCCGCAGTGGCGAGCGGGCCTTCCAGAGTGGAACCGTCGCGCAGCTTCGCCGACAGGTCGTCCGGAACGGGCAATGCCCATCCGGCCTCGGCGAATTCGGCGGTCCACACCACGTCGAGTGTCATCAGATCCAGCGTCTTGTCGTTTCCGGCGAGACGCCTCGCGAGCTGCAGGCGCTGATCGTTGGCACTCTTGGGCAGTGTCCGCTGCTCCACCCGGTACCGGCCGTTGGAGGCGTCCGAACACACCTGTGCCGCAGCGGCGTATTGCTCTGCGCCGTCTGCGGCAGTGTAGAAACTCAGAACCGGAACCGAACTGTCCGACGAACCACACGCTGCGAGCAACGGACTCGTCACCAGAGCCGCTGCCGCCAACACCCCTATCCTCGTTGCTTTCCCACGCCTACGACCACGATGTCTCGGCACTGTCCCGCCTCCGTACGTTCGGTTACTCGCGCAGCCCTTGTGTCGGCACTGCCGTGCACGAGAGAAACGTAACCGAACTCACTGGCCTCGAGGGCGATTTGGGGCTATTCCGTTACCTGTCGGTTGCCTGGTCGTCCAACCGGTGTGATCAAATCGACAGTTTGGCGAGCAGGTCCCGTGCTTTCTCCGCCGTCCGAGGCTCGCAGATGACGTCGTAGCGTCCGGCGACCAACTGCATGCTCGACGCGAAATCGCGCTGCCCCTTGGTGGCCGCGTACGGAATGGACGCCGAGATCAAACCGAAGATGATGCCGCCGCCGACGCCGATGAGCAGAGCTCCGAAGATGTTCTCGCTGAAGATGCCGAGGACCAGGCCGAGGAAAACCCCGAGCCACGCTCCCGAAACAATGCCTCCACCAATAACTTTGGGCCAGGTGAGGCGGCCGAGGACGCGTTCGACCTGCATCAGATCGACGCCGACGATGGTGACGTCCTGTACCGAGAATTCCTCGTCGGAGAGGAAGTCGACGGCGCGCTGCGCCTCGGCGTAGGTGGGGTAGGAACCGATGGGCCAACCGGACGGCGGCGTCGGCAGTCCTTGCCCTGGGCGGCCCGGCTGTGAGAGGGGATTGGTCATGACTCCATTGTCCCCCAAAACGGACACCGTCACACCCATTGTTCTGTCCGCGAACACTGCGTGGATCAGGAGGTGGGCGGCTCGAACGTCGTCATGCGTGTCAGACCGGCCGCGCGGCCCTTCGCCGAGACGACCAGCGCCATCTTGCGGCTCGCCTCGTCGATCATCTCGTCGCCGAGCATCACCGCACCGCGAGCGCCGCCCGCCGCCGAGGTGTGGAACTCGTACGCGTCGAGAATCAGCTCGGCCTTGTCGTAATCGTCCTGTCGTGGCGCGAAGATCTCGTTGGCCGCCTCGATCTGCGTCGGGTGCAGCACCCACTTGCCGTCGAACCCGAGGCCGGCCGTCCGTCCCGCGGCCCGGCGAAACGCATCGAGATCGCGTATCTGCAGGTACGGTCCGTCGATTGCCTGCAATCCGTGCGTCCGAGCCGCCAGCAGGATCGTCATCAGAATGTGGTGATAGGCGTCGCCGGTGTCGTATCCCACCGGCTGTTCCCCGACGACGAGGGTGCGCATGTTGACGCTCGCCATCAGGTCGGCCGGCCCGAACACCAACGTCTGCACCCGGGGGCTCGCGGTTGCGATCTCGTCGATGTTGCGCAGGCTGCGTGCGCTCTCGATCTGCGGCTCGATGCCGATGGCCCCGACGGCGAGACCGTGCTCCTTCTCGAGCTGAGTGAGCAACAGATCCAACGCCTGTACGTGTGCCGCGCACTCGACCTTCGGCAACAGAATGGCGTCGAGATTTCCACCCGCCCCGGAGACGACGTCGATGACGTCGCCGTACGTCCACTGCGTCGTCCAGTCGTTCACGCGCACGACCTTGAGCTGATCGCCCCAACCGTCGGAGTTCAACGCGTCGACGATGCGCGCGCGGGCCTCGACCTTGGCGATCGGCGCGACGGCATCCTCGAGATCGAGGAAGATCGCGTCCGCAGGCAGGCCCTTGGCCTTGGCGATCATCTTGTCCGAACTGCCCGGAACGGCCAGTACCGATCGACGCAATCCCGAAGCACCCATCGAAAGCACTACCCCTGTCTGATTCACCCGCTGTATTGCCCTGCCTCTAACCTTGCCATCATGGCAGCACTGAGCAAGGTATTCGCGGCCAGGCTCGCCGGCCTCGGCGTCCTGGGCCCCGACGGCGAATCGATCGGGCGAGTGCGCGACGTGGTGGTTTCCATGCGCGTGGGCAGGGCACAGCCGCGAGTCCTCGGGCTCGTGGTCGAATTGGCAACGCGCCGAAGAATTTTCGTCCCGATGCTGCGAGTGACCAGCATCGAGCCCAACTCCGTTCAGCTCACCACCGGAAACGTCAGTCTGCGCCGATTCACTCAGCGCGCGAACGAGATTCTGGTGTTCGCGCAGATCCTCGACTCCAAAGTGCGCGTCGACGATCCCGAATTGGACGAGTTGCACGACACCGATTCCGTCGTCGTCGATCTCGGCATCGAGCTCACCCGAACTCGAGACTGGAAGGTCGCACGCGTGGCGGTGCGTAAGCAGCGCCAACGCCTAGCGCGGCGCGGTGCCATCCACGTCGTCGACTGGCAGCACGTGCAGGGACTGACGCAGAACGAACTGTCGATGCCCGACCAGGGTGTGGCGCAGCTGTTGATGCAGTTCGAGGACCTGCGCGCCGCCGACGTGGCGAATGCCATGCGTGAGCTCCCCGTCAAGCGCCGCATGGAGGTGGCGCGGGCCCTCGACGACGAGCGTCTCGCCGACGTCGTCCAGGAACTTCCCGACGACGATCAGGTGGAGCTGATGCACTACCTCGGCGTCGACCGTGGTGCCGATGTGCTCGAGGCCATGGACCCGGACGACGCTGCCGACCTCCTCGGCGAGCTACCCGAAACCGAAGCGGAATCGCTTCTGCGACTGATGGATCCGGAGGACTCGGCGCCGGTTCGCCGCCTGCTCGAACACTCCCCCGACACCGCGGGCGGTCTGATGACGCCCGAGCCCGTGATCCTCACCGCGTCGACGACGGTGGCCGAGGCCCTCGCCCGGGTACGCAACCCCGACCTGACGCCCGCGCTGGCCTCGCTCGTGTTCGTGGTGCGGCCACCGACCGCAACACCGACCGGCCCGTATCTCGGCTGCGTTCACCTGCAGCAATTGTTGCGAGAACCGCCGGCGAGCCTGGTGGGCGGAGTCGTGGACAGCGCACTCCCGCGGCTGTCCCCGGAGGACAGCCTGACCGCGGTGACGCGGTACTTCGCGACGTACAACCTCGTCTGCGGCCCGGTGGTCGACGACGAGGACCACCTTGTAGGTGCCGTGACCGTGGACGACGTCCTCGATCACCTGCTGCCCGAGGACTGGCGAGATCAGGAAGTGGCGGGACAGTGAAAGAAACAGCACGCCAGAGAATGGACACGCCGCGCGGTTCGCGGCTGTTCAACGTCAACTTCGACTTCGATCTCGGTAAGTCGGGCGAGAAGGCAGCGCGATTCCTGGGTACCGGACGCTATCTGGCGATTCAGACCGGCATCGTCATCGTCTGGATCTTCCTCAACGTCGTGGCCGTCAATCTGCAGTGGGACCCGTATCCCTTCATCCTGCTCAACCTCGCCTTCTCGACGCAGGCCGCGTACGCCGCACCGTTGATCCTGCTCGCCCAGAATCGGCAGGACGACCGCGACCGCGTCTCACTCGAAGAGGATCGCTCGCGGGCTCAGCAGACCAAGGCCGACACCGAGTTCCTCGCCCGGGAGCTCGCGGCTCTGCGAATCGCCGTCGGTGAAGTCGCCACCCGCGACTATCTGCGCCGCGAACTCGACGACATCAAGGCACTGCTGGAGCAGGCGACGGGCCAACCCGTCAACGCACCGAAGAAGGCACGCAAGAAAGCAGCCGCGCGCCTGTCCGACGACGCGTCGAGCGAGACCGACCTGCAATAGACCGCGCACCCCTCCACGCCTGGTAACGGCCCGATAACGGAACAGTCTCGAATCAGGTACCCTCGACCCCGGTCATCAGGTCGGGCCCCGGAGATCATCCGGGGAAATCAGGAGGTACAGCGCGCGTGGGTCGTCACAGAAAAGCATCGAATTCCAAGGTTCGACGGAGCTCGGTGATTGCTCTGGCAGGCCTGGTCCCCGCAGGACTCGTGACAGCCGCGACCAGCGCCGGAGCGACCGAATACATCCCGTTCGTCAGCGCCAAGACGGCCCCGGCCGCACAGGAATCGAACTCCGTGGTCGAGACGCCGGAGCCGATCGCCCACGATCAGCAGGCGCAGCCGGTGGCCCAGGCCGAGCTGCCGACACCCGCACCGGTCCCCGCGCCGGCCCCGGTTCCCGAGATCCCGCCCACACCCGAGCTGCCCACCAACCTTGCGGTCAGCCCCATCGCGATCCCGGTCGTCAACGTCTCCGCCTACAAGAACGCAGAGCGCATCCTGGCCCAGCAGCAGCCCGGCTGCGGCATCAGCTGGACCGTCATCGCCGGCATCGGACGCGTCGAATCGACCCACGCCAACAACGGCAAGGTCGACGACTCGGGTGAACTGCACGAGCCCATCCTCGGACCGGTTCTGAACGGCACCCTCGCCGGCAATCAGGTGATCCGTGACACCGACGGCGGTGCGCTCGACGGCGACACCCAGTACGACCGCGCAGTCGGCCCGATGCAGTTCCTGCCGTCGACGTGGAACCTCTATCACGCGGACGGCAACGGCGACGGAGTCTCCGACCCCCAGAATCTGTACGACGCAGCCCTGGCAACCGGCATGTACCTGTGCGACGACGGCACCAACGCGCGAGACCTCGCCTCGACCACCCGAGCGATCCTGCGCTACAACAACTCGATGGCGTACGTGGCGAACGTGCTCGCATGGTCGGCCGGTTACGCCACCGGCATCGTGCCGTCCTCGGACCAGCTGCCGCGCATTCACTGAATCGACCGCAGCACTGAATCGGACACTGCACTGATCGCGCTGCCCTGCTGTTCATCGGGAGTCGGCGCACCGCCTAGCATGAAGCAATGGCTGTACTGACCGAATCCGACGTTCGGACCGCGCTTTCCAAGGTGATCGACCCGGAGATCCGCAAACCCATCACCGACCTCGGCATGGTCAAGAGCATCGACATCGCCGCCGACGGCGCAGTCGGTGTCGGCATCTATCTCACCACCGCCGGGTGCCCGATGAAGACCGAGATCAGCGATCGCGTCAAGAACGCAGTGGCAGACGTCGCAGGCGTCGGTGTCGTCTCGGTCGAACTCGACGTGATGAACGACGAGCAACGCACCGAACTGCGCAAGTCCCTGCGTGGCGATTCCGCCGAACCGATCATTCCCTTCGCGCAACCCGGATCGCTGACGCGCGTGTACGCGGTGGCGTCGGGTAAGGGCGGGGTGGGCAAGTCCAGCGTGACGGTCAACCTGGCCGCGTCCCTTGCCGCTCGCGGACTTTCCGTCGGTGTGCTCGACGCCGACATCTACGGCCATTCCGTGCCTCGCATGCTCGGCAACGACGCGCGACCCACGCAGGTGGAGAAGATGATCATGCCGCCGCAGGCGCACGGCGTGAAGTTCATCTCGATCGCGCAGTTCACTCAGGGCAACACCCCGGTCGTCTGGCGCGGCCCCATGCTGCACCGGGCACTCCAACAATTCCTCGCCGACGTGTTCTGGGGCGACCTGGACGTGTTGCTCCTCGACCTTCCGCCCGGCACCGGTGACGTGGCCATCTCTGTCGCGCAGCTGATTCCGAGTGCCGAGATCCTCGTGGTCACCACCCCGCAGCAGGCCGCGGCCGAGGTTGCCGAACGCGCCGGAGCGATCGCCCTACAGACGCGTCAGCGCGTTGCGGGCGTCGTGGAGAACATGTCGTGGCTCGAGCTGCCCGACGGTACCCGCATGGATATTTTCGGATCCGGTGGCGGACAGGACGTATCGGATCGCCTCACCAAGGCCGTGGGTGCAAAGGTGCCGCTGCTGGGCCAGATTCCGCTCGACACCGCCGTCCGTGAGGGCGGCGACGCCGGCACGCCGATTGTGCTGAGCGACCCGAATTCGCCTGCAGCACAAGCACTCGAGTCGGTCGCCGCAAAGCTTGCGGTACGCGAGCGCGGACTGGTGGGAATGTCGCTGGGAATCGACACCACCCGGAAACTGTAAGGCAGGAGCTTATACCCGACAAACGACGCGGGAGACAGGGTTGGAGCCTTATGATTTGCCTTCAATCCTACTGTCGATAGAGAGTGGCCTTCATGAAGAAGCCGCATCGGGTCAGGCCGGTCGTCGTTCCGGTACTGATCGCACTGCTGATGACCCTGCTGGGATCCGTACTCGGTCCCGGGCTGGCGTCGGCACAACCTGCCCCGCCTGCCCAGAATTACTCGATCGCGACAGACACCACGTTCGCGCCCTTCGAATTCCAGGACGAGACAGGCAAACTCGTCGGAATCGACATGGACCTGCTCGCGGCCATCGCCGTCGACCAGGGCTTCGACTACACCGTCGAACAGGTCGGTTTCGACACCGCGCTTCAAGGCGTCACCAGCGGCCAGTTCAACGGAATGATCGCCGGCATGTCGATCACCGACGAGCGCAAGGCCACCTTCGACTTCTCCGACCCGTACTTCGATTCCGGTGTCCAGATGGCGATTCTGGATTCCAACGACGAGATCAAGGGCTACGAAGACCTCCGCGGTAAGTCCGTCGCCGTCAAGAACGGCACCGAGGGTGCGACTTTCGCGACGTCGATCGCCGATCAGTACGGCTTCACCATCCGCAGCTTCGACGACTCCGCGACCATGTTCGAGGAAGTGCGTACCGGAAACTCCGCAGCGGCCTTCGAGGACTACCCGGTACTCGCCTACGGAATCACCCAGGGCAACGGATTCAAGACGGTCACCGAGAAAGAAGCCGGTGCCAGTTACGGATTCGCCGTCGCCAAGGGCACCAACGCCCAGTTGCTCGACCAGTTCAACACCGGCCTCGAGAACCTGCGCGCCAACGGCCAGTACGACGAAATTCTCGATACCTACCTCAACGCCGACGCATCCACCGCCGACACCTCCATCCCCGGCCTGATCGCCAGCAGCTGGCAGTTGCTGCTCAAGGGTCTGTGGCTGACGATCGTGCTGACCGTCATCTCGATCGCCATCGCGCTCGTACTCGGCGGCATCTTCGGCCTGTTCCGCGTCTCGACCAACATCGTGCTCCGCGGAATCGGTACCACCTACGTCGACATCTTCCGTGGCACACCGCTTCTGGTGCAGGCATTCTTCATCTACTTCGGCGTACCCGCCGCGCTGAACTTCCAGATGTCGGCATTCACCGCAGGCATCATCACGCTCTCGCTCAACGCCGGTGCGTACATGGCCGAGATCGTCCGCGGCGGCATCCTCGCCGTCGACAAGGGCCAGATGGAGGCGTCCCGCAGCCTCGGCATCAGCTACCTCAAGTCGATGCGAAAAGTGGTGATGCCACAGGCAATTCGCACGATGATCCCGTCGTACATCAATCAGTTCGTCATCACGCTCAAGGACACCTCGCTGCTCTCGGTCATCGGCCTGGCCGAACTGACCCAGACCGGCCGACTGATCATCGCGCGCAACTTCGAGTCGTTCAACATGTGGCTGATCGTCGGTGTCCTGTACTTCATCATCATCATGGCTCTCACCAAGCTGTCGAACCGGCTCGAGAAGAGGATCAACAAATGAGCACCGAACTGACCAAGGACCTGCCGGTCGACAAAGGTCCGGGAACGAAGATCTCGATCAAGGGCCTGCAGAAGGCGTTCGGCGACAACACGGTTCTCAAGGGCATCGACGCCGAGATCGCCAACGGCGAAGTGGTGTGCGTGATCGGCCCCTCCGGCTCCGGCAAGAGCACGTTCCTGCGCTGCCTGAACAAACTCGAAGACATCACCGCCGGATCGGTCGTCGTCGACGGCACCGACCTCACTGCCAAGAACGTGGACCTGGACAAGGTGCGCCAGAACATCGGCATGGTGTTCCAGCACTTCAATCTCTTCCCGCACATGACCGCCCTCGAGAACGTCATGCTCGCGCCCGTCGAGACCAAGAAGATGTCGAAGTCGCAGGCCAAGGACGCGGCCCTGCAGCTGCTCGAACAGGTCGGACTGTCCGAGCGCGCCGACTACAAGCCCGCCAACCTCTCCGGCGGGCAGAAGCAGCGTGTCGCCATCGCGCGGGCACTGGCCATGAGCCCGTCGATCATGCTGTTCGACGAAGCCACCAGCGCCCTGGACCCCGAAATGGTCGGCGAAGTTCTGCAGGTGCTGCGCGACCTCGCCAAGGGCGGCATGACGATGGTCGTCGTCACCCACGAAATGGGCTTCGCACGCGAAGTCGCGGATCGAGTGATCTTCATGGCCGAGGGCGTCATCGTCGAGGAGGGAACGCCCGACGAGCTGTTCGGGAACCCGCAGAACCCACGCACCCAGGACTTCCTGAACAAGGTGCTCTAGCCCCTGGCGCGCCCACTCCTGCCGCCCGCCCCGCCCCGGATCAATGCGCCTTTGTTGCACTCAGAGCGACTGAATCCCACATTCATCCGACGGGGGGCGCAGCGGTCGGGCGGGCGCAGCCTGCAGACTGGGTGGTTCGTCGGGCCGGTTGGGGCTATGCCTACGTGGCGTCCGCGTCGATGGGCGGGGTATCGCCCGCTGCGAGCTTCGGCGCGTCCTTGCTCATCGACACCCCACTCTGCGGAGTACCTGTCTGTGGCGTCGGTCCGCCGAGGTTCTTCGGCTTGGTGTCGAAGGGCTTGCCTTTGAAGGTGTCGTCCAGCGGATTCTTGAAGATCGAGTCGTCGCCGTCGAGCAGGTGCTTGGTGATCACGGCTCGGGGTGTCATGCCGCGGAGTTGGTTGAGGTCGGCGAGGGGCTTGCGCAGGTCCTCGAAGTCGGTCCCCAGCTCGTCCTTGAGTTGTTGGCTTGCGCCGTTGGCGTAGTCCTTGACCTGGCGGATGGATTTCGACACCCAGCTGATGGCACCGGGGAGACGATCCGGGCCGAGGATGACCAGAGCTGCTACGAGGAGAATGACGAGCTCTCCCCAACCGATGTTGCCGAACACGGATGCCAGCCTACGTCGTCAGTCGGAAACCGGCGTGACGGACAGGTCCACCAGCCGTCCCGAGCGTACGAGTTGCACCGGCACCGCCTGTCCGATCGTGGTTTCCTGCACCGCGACGACGAGCTCGTCCGCGTCCCCTACCGAGCGGTCGCCGACCTTGGTGATGACGTCCCCTTCGACGATTCCGGCTTGCTGGGCCGGCCCACCGGCCCGGACGTTGGCGACTTCTGCGCCCGCCGAGGTTTCGTTGATCACCGAGCGCGCGTTGATACCGAAATCCGGGTGGCGCATGACGCCGTCCCGGATGAGGGCCTGCGCTACTTCGGTGACCTCGTCGACGGGTATCGCGAAGCCCAGGCCCACCGATCCGCCGCTCTCGCTTCGGATGGCGGAGTTGATGCCGATGACGCGACCTTCGAAGTCGATGAGGGGGCCACCGGAGTTACCCGGGTTGATGGCTGCGTCGGTCTGTACCGCGTCGATGACGGCGTTGGTGTCGGTGCCCTCCCCCGACAGCGCGACGGGGCGGTCGAGCGCACTGACGATGCCCGAGGTGACCGTCTTGTTCAATCCCAGGGGCGATCCGACGGCGATGACATCCTGGCCGACGCGAACGTCGCCGGAGCTACCGAGCTGAGCCTCGGTGAGGTTGCCGACTTCGGTCTTGAGGACGGCGAGGTCGGTCTTGGTGTCGCGGCCGACGATGCGTCCGGGCACTTTGGTGCCGTCGGAGAAGGTGACTTCGAGGGTCGACTTGTCCTCGTCGGACGCGGCGAGCGAGATCACGTGGTTGTTGGTGACGATGTAGCCCTCGTCGGCGTCGATCACGACGCCCGAGCCGGTGCCTCCGGTCTCGCCGAGGGTCACCTGAATCGAGACGACCGACGGCAGGACCGCGTCGGCCACCTTGCTGATCTGGCCGCGTGGGACGTCGTCGCCACTGGACTGGGTCAGTGTCACTTTCTGGCTGGTCAGTGCGCCGGTCACTTCGGCGGTCAGGCGGCCGAACAGGCCACCGACCAAGCCGATGACGAGGGCAAGGACACCGAGTACGACGAGCGCCCGCACGGATACCGACCGCCCGAACAAGACGTCGCGCACACCGAGCTTGGTTCCAGGAGGGAGCACAGGAGGTGGTGGGGTGTCGAGGGCCGCGCCACCCAGCGACACTCGGGACGCAGGATCACGCCATGGATCGGCGGGAACCTGCGGGCCGGCGTCGGACTCGTCGACGGCGTCGGGGTCGCGCTGCAGTGACTCGGTGGCGTCGTCGGGACGTCCGAAGGCCTCGGCCAGGACGGGGTCCGGCGGCCGGACCGTCAGACGGGAAGGCAGTTGTTCGTCGGGGCGACGAGGGGAGAACGAACCGCCGACGTCATCGGGACGTCCGAACACCGAGGCCGACACCGGATCGACGGTGGGTCGATGGACCGGACGCGGCGGCAACCGTGGACCCTCGTCTGCTGTGCCTGTGGTCTCGGTGCTGGTCGAATTCGATGTCACGCGTCCGGTTACCCCTCGCATACGTCGGTGTGAGAGTTCAGTATCACTCGAGCGGTCGGGGCAGCTCGATGCAGGTGAGGACTCGTCGGGCAGAAAACGTGGGCGGTCAGCGTCGCCGGCGGCGCACGGCCTCGACGGACGCCATGAACGACCGCTTGGTTCGGGCGGGCCCGTCGTCGCCTGCACAGGACGGAATCTGGCTCAGCAAACCGAGGAGCGAATGCGGCATGGACATCTCGCCTGCGCCACGAAGCGCGTGGCGCGCCTGCTGCTGCGCCTCGACCTCGGCCGAGCACTCCGGGCACTCGGAAAGGTGATGAGCGGCGCGCAGGTGCGCGGCCATTCGCAGTTCACCGTCGACGTAAGCCGCAACCGCTTCACTGGCCAGATGTTCGGTGGAGCTGAATTGCCGAGGCTTACGTGCCTGCGTCATCCAACCCTCCTCGTAGCTAGTGGACACTTGCGTGACCCGAGTCGACCTTCCCGTGCACTCGAAGGTACTCCCGTAGCGCGTGACGGCCGCGGTGAATGCGACTACGAACCGTTCCGAGCTTGACTCCCAGTGTCGCACCGATCTCTTCGTACGACAGTCCTTCGATGTCGCACAACACGATTGCGGCACGAAACTCGGGTGCCAGCGAATCGAGCGCAGACTGCAGATCCGGGTCGAGGCGAGCGTCGTGGTAGATCTGCTCGGGGTTGGGCCGGTCCGACGGAACGCGGTCGTAGTCCTCGGGCAGCGCTTCCATGCGGATACGGCTGCGGCGACGAACCATGTCGAGGAACAGGTTGGTCGTGATGCGGTGCAGCCAGCCCTCGAACGTTCCCGGCTGGTAGTGCGACAGGGAGCGGAACACGCGGATGAAGGTGTCCTGAGTCAGGTCTTCGGCGTCCTGAGCGTTGCCGGAGAGGCGGTACGCGAGTCGGTAGACGCGATCACCGTGTTCGCGAACGAGCTCGTCCCAGGACGGCATGGTGGAGTTCTCGCCGGTCGCATCGAACACTGCGGTGCCGCTGAGGTCGTCGGGGGTGGGCACGGACTCGGGTAGACGAGCGATGTCGCGATCGCCGTTGATCTTGTAAATAGTTGGATCCTCCTGCTCAGGACTGCGTACGTCCTTCTGATGCAACCGACGACTACCCTCGGATGTTCCAGCTCACACTTCGCAATCGAGACGGACCTGCGATTCCTCCATAGCCTGACCGACCCGCGTGTGGGTCCGGTATGAATCACCTGAGGCGCACCTGAGAATGTGTGCGTGAGATCGAGCCCCCGGCACGATAACCTCGGGACGTGCCGACCAACGCCGAGAAGATGCTCGCCTATGCCGAAGACTCCGCTCAGGAGGACGAGGTTCTGATCGCAGCCAGAGAGCGAGCCGTCGATCTCGGTGCCGCTCCGGTGCCGCCGTCCGTCGGTGCCATCCTGAGCATCTTCACTCAGATGCTCGGCGCGAAGACGGTCGTCGAAATCGGAACGGGCGCAGGAATCAGCGGCCTGTGGTTGCTCGACGGGATGCGAGCGGACGGTGTCCTGACCACCATCGACACCGAGCCCGAACACCAGCGGGCAGCGCGAGAAGCATTCCGGGCAGGGGGAATTGCGCCGTCCCGCACTCGGCTCATCAACGGCTGGGCCTTGGACGTACTCCCCCGATTGGCCGACGACACCTACGATCTGGTCTTCATCGACGCCAGCCCTGCGGACCATCCACACTTCGTCGCCGAGAGCGTTCGGTTGCTACGCCCCGGCGGAGTTCTGGTGCTGCACAACGCATTGCTCGGTGGCCGGGTTGCAGATCCGACTCAGCGCGACGCGACTGCGGTGGCCGTTCGATCGGCCGCGCGCGCCATCGCCGAGGACGAACGGCTCACGACGGTGCTGCTCCCTCTGGGCGACGGGTTGATCTGCGCGTCGAGAGCGTGAGTGCGCTCCGCGCAGTGGTGCGGTTAGGTGCCCTCTGCGGCACCTAACCGCACCACTGCCGCAGGCACTCAGATCCAGATGCCCTTACCGACGGAGACGACTCCCCCGGCACTGACGTTGAAGCGTTCCCTGTCGCGTTCGAGATCGACTCCGACGATTTCGCCGTCACCCACGACGACGTTCTTGTCGAGGATCGCGTGCCGAACGACGGCACCCTTGCCGATCCGGACTCCGGGCATCAGGACACTGCCTTCGACGGTCGCGCCGCTGTCGATCATGACGTTCGAGCTCAGTACCGAGTTTCGGACGGTGGCGGCGCTGAGGATGCACCCGGCACCGACGACGGATTCCTGAGCGAGGCCGCCCTGGACGAATTTGGCGGGTGGCAGATTCTCGGCCGATCCGCGGATCGGCCAGCGGCGGTTGTAGAGATTGAAGATGGGATGCACCGACACCAGGTCCATGTGGGCGTCGTAGAAGGCGTCGATGGTGCCGACATCTCGCCAGTAGCCGCGATCGCGTTCGGTGGCACCGGGAACGACGTTGTCGTTGAAGTCGTAGACCGAGGCCACGCCTGCTTCGACGAGCGCCGGGATGATGTCACCGCCCATGTCGTGGTCGGAGTCGGAGTTCTCGGAGTCGGCCTTGATTGCATCCACGAGCACCTTGGTGGTGAACACGTAGTTGCCCATCGACGCATACGTGACGTCCGGGTCGTCGGGGGTACCGGGCGGCTGCGCCGGCTTCTCCAGGAACTGGGTGATCTTGCCGTTCTCGTCCGAGTCGATGCAGCCGAACGCGAATGCCTCGCTACGCGGAACCCGGATGCCTGCAACGGTGACGCCCGCGCCGGAGTCGATGTGCTGCTGCACCATCTGCTCCGGGTCCATTCGGTACACGTGGTCGGCACCGAAGACCACGATGTACTCGGGGTCCTCGTCGTACACGAGGTTCAGAGACTGGAAGATGGCGTCGGCGCTGCCGGTGTACCACCGGGGGCCGAGACGCTGCTGTGCCGGGACCGGAGTGATGTACTCCCCGGCGAAACCGGACAGTCGCCACGTCTGCGAGATGTGGCGGTCCAGGGAATGGGACTTGTACTGAGTCAGCACGCAGAGCCGGAGGTAACCGGCGTTCACGAGATTGCTCAGCACGAAGTCGATGAGTCGGTAGGCGCCCCCGAAGGGAACGGCTGGCTTGGCTCGGTCCGCGGTCATCGGGTAAAGGCGCTTACCCTCTCCGCCGGCAAGCACAATCCCTAGTACGTGCGGTTGTGTCCTCACCCACCCAACCTATCCGCACCGAGAGAACCTTGCTACCAGTACACGCACAACTGCCGGGGAATGTAGGTTCGTTCACGTGCGAGTAGCGATGATGACCAAGGAATACCCGCCGGAGATCTACGGTGGCGCAGGAGTTCATGTCACGGAGTTGACTGCGCAGCTGAAGTCGCTGTGCGAGGTGGACATCCATTGCATGGGAGCTCCGCGCGACACCGCACAGGTGCACGATCCCGATCCTGCACTCGCCGGAGCCAACGCAGCACTGACCACGTTGTCGGCTGAGCTGCGGATGGCCAACGCGGCCGCCGGAGCGGACGTGGTGCATTCACACACCTGGTACACCGGCCTCGCCGGTCACCTCGCGGCCGAACTGTACGGCGTTCCGCACATCCTCACCGCGCACTCTCTCGAGCCCCGTCGGCCGTGGAAGGCCGAACAGCTGGGCGGCGGTTACCGCATCTCGTCGTGGTCGGAAAAGAACGCGGTGGAATACGCCGACGCCGTCATCGCCGTCAGCGAGGGCATGGCCAAGGACGTGCTCGACGCTTATCCGCGCCTCGACCCGAGTCGAGTCCACGTGGTGCGCAACGGGATCGACACCGAGCGGTGGTACGCAGATCACGGCACGTCGACTCTCGACGAGATCGGGGTGGATCCCAGCAAGCCGATCGTCGCGTTCGTCGGCCGCATCACTCGGCAGAAGGGCGTGGGTCACCTCATCGCCGCGGCACACCATTTCGATCCGTCGATTCAGCTCGTCCTGTGCGCGGGCGCGCCCGACACTCCGGAGATCGCTGCAGAAACCGAACGCGCAGTGGCGTTGCTGGCCGAGCAACGCAGCGGGGTCTTCTGGGTCAAGGACATGCTTCCCACCGACAAGATTCGCGAGATTCTTTCTGCCGCGGCAGTATTCGTCTGCCCATCGGTGTACGAGCCGCTCGGCATCGTCAACCTCGAGGCGATGGCCTGCGAAACCGCGGTCGTGGCGTCGGACGTCGGCGGCATCCCCGAGGTCGTCGACGACGGCCGCACCGGACGGCTGGTGCACTACAACTCGTACGAACCCGACGTCTTCGAGCGAACCCTCGCCGACACCGTCAACGAGGTCGCTCTCGACCCCGCACTGGCGACGGCGATGGGCAAAGCCGGCCGCGAGCGGGCCGTTGCCGAATTCTCGTGGGCCTCGATCGCGAAACAGACCCTCGCCGTCTACAACGACGCGCTGGCGCGTCGGGGCTGAAACACCTTTCGGTAGGTCGACACCGTCACCGACGCGGTGACGGGGACGGTGTCGGGCAAATCCTTCAACGCCGCGGACCGCGCGTCGGGGTCACCGTGTCGAATCGACGGCCCCATACCGATGAGTTCCTCGATGTCGTTGTGCGAGAGCATCATCGAGTACTCGAGCGGGGTCTCGGCCACCGACTCGAACAGACCCGACAGCGACTCACCGAGCCGACGGGTCTTGTCCTCTTCAACGCCGATCAGCCCCAGCGGCCCGCGCAGTTCACGCTGATGCCGCGACGTCGGCGTGACGACCACCAACGTGCCGTCGTCGCCGAGAACCCGATGCAGTTCACCGGCATTGCGCGGCGAGAACACACACGTCACCGCAGACACGGCACCCGCCCGAATCGGTAGCCCACTCCAGATGTCCGCGACGACGCACCCGAGCCGCGGATGCGACCGCGCAGCTCGGCGCGCCGCGAACTTGGACACGTCCACGCCGACCCCCAGCGCGGCCGGACGCGCGTCCAGGACACCTGCGATGTAATACCCGGTGCCGACCCCGACATCGAGGACCACGTCCGACTCGGGCGGAAC
The DNA here is from genome assembly GCF_004563845.1 of Rhodococcus sp. 1R11. Lineage (NCBI taxonomy): Bacteria > Bacillati > Actinomycetota > Actinomycetes > Mycobacteriales > Nocardiaceae > Rhodococcus > Rhodococcus sp. 1R11. The sequence goes on from NZ_SPNG01000001.1 coordinate 15,820, forward strand.
AGCCGCCGACACCGCCGCCGCGATGGGCTCGAAATGACAGCCGCCGAGAAACTTCTCGCGGGCTGTGACCATCTCGGCCGAATCACCGGTGAACTTGCCGCCGTCGCCTGTCAGCAAGCTGACGTACCCCTGCCGAGCCACGTCGAACGAATGCCCACGATCGCACCACAGACTTCGATCGGTCTCACCGAGACCCAGGCCCGACTCGACCTCACGGACGCGACACTGTGGGCAGACCAGCAATTCGACGACGTCGGTCAGCATCGAGCACCTCTTTCACATCGAGACAGATTCTCCGGCACTCCCCCGGAAACGACCTGCCGATCACAACCCTGCCGATCACAACCCTGCCGATCACAACCCTGCTGATCACAACACAAAGCCCCGCTGGCCGGTGCGGCGAGCGGGGCTGAGCGATGATCGATCGACGTGGCGATCAGCCGGTGACGCCCTTCAGTTCGTCACCGAGTGCCGCGGCCTCGTCGGGGGTCAATTCGACGACCAAACGGCCGCCCCCCTCGAGCGGGACACGCATGACGATTCCTCGTCCCTCTTTGGTTGCTTCGAGGGGACCGTCCCCGGTCCGGGGCTTCATCGCCGCCATCCTCTGCTCCCTCCAGATCTGCGCCTACCTGCTCGGCGCCTCGGCCTAAAAGATAAATTCGTCGCGGGGCGACGGAGTGTCCTGTGCCATTCTTCCCTATCGCCGTCGATGGGGGGAACCTGAGTCGGTATTCGTGACCTGCACCCAACACCCCGACAGGTGATCGTCGACCATTCCGGTGGCCTGCATCAATGCGTAAGCGGTAGTCGGACCGACGAACCGTAGCCCGCGGCGTTTGAGCTCTTTGGCCAATGCCGTCGATTCGGGTGTCGACGCGGGCACGTCGGTGAACTCCGTGACCCGCTGTGACCTGGGCTCCGGCGCGAAGGACCACAGCAGAGTGTCGAGATCGGTGTCGTCGAGGTCGACGATCGCGCGAGCGTTGCTCACCGCAGCCTCGATCTTGAGTCGGTTCCGCACGATCGACGCGTCGTTCATCAACCGCTCCACATCGGCGTCGTCGAAGCGGGCCACTGCGTCGGGATCGAACCCGGCGAAAGCAGTGCGGAAGCTTTCCCGCTTGCGCAGGATCGTGATCCACGCCAGGCCCGACTGAAACGCTTCCAGACACAGGCGCTCGTAGAGTTCGTTGCGGCCGTGCAGCGGCTGCCCCCACTCCGTGTCGTGATAGGTGCGATACAGCTCGTCGTCGGTGGCACCCCACGGGCAGCGCAGCTTGCCGTCCGGCCCCGCGACTGCGCTCACCGTTCGTCCGACTCGTCCGTGCCTGTGACGCCCGCACTGTCGGTGAGGTCCGAACTGTCTGTAAGGCCTGCACTGCCGGTCTGCCCCGACAGTGGGGATCGAGAACCCGACTCCTGCGCCGCGGACAGCCGTGACCGCAGCATGTCTAACTCGCCGCCCAGTCGCTCGAGAGCCCAGTCGACTTCGCTGGGCTTGTAGCCCCGCACCGTCTGCTGGAACTTCAACGCGCGTACATCGGCACCGGTGACTCCTTCGGCCGGCAGCACCGTCGCGGTGGTTCCCTCGGGCAACGGCCCGAGCTCTTCACCGCGACCGAACACCGCTGCGGCAACGAAGAACAACGCCGCAGCGACGACTGCAATGACGATGATGTAGATCAACAGCGTCAACATGCCACGATCTTGTCACGGCTGTCCGACACGTCGGCCGGACGCACCTCGCGGTCGGTCAGATCAGTGAGTTCATCGCCGGTCGATCGGCCAACGACACTTCGGTCGAGAACGGCTCGAACGAATCCCCGGCCACCCGGAACTGCATCAGTCCGGCACCGGAATCGACCATGCCGCACCGATTGAGCATCGTTCCGACGATCTGCCGACTCATCGCCCCGAGTTCGACCAGCGGCCGATTGCGATGCTTACGCACCCCCAGGTTCACCTGTCCGATGGCCTGCAGACCGAGCCGGTCGTACGTGTCGAGCAGCAGGCCGATCTCCACCCCGTAACCGGGCGCGAACGGCACCGCCGACAACAGCTCACGAGTGCCGGCGTACTCCCCGCCCAGCGGCTGGATCACGCCGGTCAGCTCCGGGCGCAGCGCCGCGAGCAAGGGTCGAGCCACCAACTCGGTGACGCGTCCACCGCCGTTGGCGTCCTCGGTGCCACTGACTCGAAGTGGACGTCGGTAGTAGCCCTTGACGAGATGGATGCCGTCGCCCATCAGCAGTGGCCCGAGTAGTTTCGGCACGAACGCGGGGTCGGGATTGATCAGATCGGAATCGACGAAGGCGATGAGGTCACCCGTCGACGCCGCGACCGATCGCCACAGCACCTCGCCCTTGCCCGGTACCGGATCGAGCCCCGGTACCGCTTCCTCGCGACTGATGACACGGGCACCGGCCGCTCGCGCGCGCACTGCCGTCTCGTCCGTCGAGCCCGAGTCCAGCACGATCAGTTCGTCGACGAGGCCACCGAGCAACGGGTGGATGGTGTCGATGACGGCGGCCACCGTCTGTTCCTCGTTCAGCGCCGGAAGCACCACGGACACCGTGCGGCCCGCCTTCGCGGCCTCGAGCTCGGCGATGGTCCATTCGGGGGTGTCCCAGCTGTTGGTCTCGGACCACATTCGGGTCACGTCCGTTCGATCGGCCAGTGTCATGCCAGCCCCCTGACCGTCCGCGCCGGGGTTCGTCGTCCCTGGATCGCTGCCACCATGTCGACGACTCTTCTGGTCGACGCAACCTCGTGCACCCGGAACATCCGGGCTCCGCCTGCTGCGGCCAATGCTGTCGCTGCCAATGTTCCCTCCAACCGGTCGGCGAGCTCTACCCCTAGAGTCTCGCCTACGAAGTCCTTGTTGCTCAGCGCCATGAGCACAGGCCACCCGGTGTTTACAAGAACGTCCACGCGACGCAACAACTCGAGCCCGTGATAGGTGTTTTTCCCGAAATCGTGGGTCGGATCGATCAGAATCGAATCCTTCTTCACCCCCTCCGCGACGGCGTTGTCGGCAGCTGCGGTGACTTCCGCGACCACATCGGCCACGACATCGGTGTACCGAACCCGGTGCGGACGGGTCCGCGGAACGGCACCGCCGGTGTGCGAGCACACGATCCCGACTCCCTCGGCAGCGGCGACGCGCACCAACTCGGGATCGGCTCCGGCCCAGGTGTCGTTGATCAGATCGGCTCCCACACCGCAGGCCAGGCGAGCGACCTCGCTACGCCAGGTATCGACACTGATCAGCAGATCCGGATACGCACCCCGGATCGCTTCGACGAACGGCACGACGCGGCGGATCTCCTCCGCCGCGTCGACGAGGTCACCGGGGCCCGCTTTGACGCCGCCGATATCGACCATGTCGGCACCCTCGGCGACAGCCCTGTGCACGGACGCCATCGCTGCATCGTCGGAGAAATTCGCTCCCCCGTCGTAGAACGAATCGGGGGTGCGATTGACGATCGCCATCACCAACGCGCGATCGTCGGCAACCGGTTTGCCACAGAGGGTGCTCATGAAATCAATAGTGGCACGCAGATTTCACCGCACCCGATCGGCGGGAACCGGCCCTATCCCTTCGGGGCCTTGCCTGCGGCCACCTCGTCGACGTAACCGTCGTAGAACTTCTCGTAGCCACCGGACTTGCCGCGCAGCACGTACAGGTCGCTGTCGCTGTCTTCCTCGTACCCGAGCTTGCGCAGGGCGACCTTCTGGCTCTTGAACGTCGAGGTCTGCTCGAGGCTGTCGACGACGCGGATGAACAACGGCACCGCGTATGTCGGCAACTTGTCGTAGAGGTGCCCGGCGAACGACTTGCCGTCGAAGGACTCACCGTCGCGCAACGTCACCGCAGCCATGCCGGCCTTACCGTCTGCACCCTCGATGTCGACGCCGTAGACGACGGCACCGTCCACTGCCGGATGGCTACCGAGTGCACCTTCGACCTGGGTCGTGGCGACGTTCTCGCCCTTCCACCGGAACGTGTCGCCGAGGCGGTCGACGAAGGCGACGTGCATCCAGCCCTGCTTACGCACGAGGTCGCCGGTGTCGAACCACGCGTCACCGTCCTTGAATCCGTCGCGCACCATCTTCTTCTCGGTGGCGTTGTCGTCGGAATACCCGTCGAACGGTGCCCGGTCGGTGATCTTGGACAGCAGCAGGCCCACTTCACCGGTGCCGACCTTGCGGAGCTTGCCGTCGTGGCCGCGCTTGGCCTTGCCCGACTCTTCGTCGTACTGCACCACGGCATACGGCAGCGGGCAGATTCCGGCAGTCTTCTTCATGTTCAGTGCGTTGATGAAGGCGATGTTGCATTCGCTGGCACCGTAGAACTCCGCGACGCGGGAGATACCGAATCGCTCGGTGAACTCCTCCCAGATCTCCGGCCGCAATCCGTTGCCGACGATCAGCTTGACCGAGTTGTCCCGGTCGGAATCCTTCTTCGGCTGCGTGAGCAAGTACCGGCAGAGCTCACCGATGTAGGTGAACGCCGTGGCCTTGTTGACGCGAATGTCTTCCCAGAAGTTGCTGACCGAGAACTGCTTACCGATGGCCATCGTCGCGCCGCCGGCCAGCACCGACGACAGTGTCACCGTCAGAGCGTTGTTGTGATAGAGCGGAAGGCAGCAGTAGATGACGTCGTCACCGCGCAGTCGCACACCCATGTTGCCCAGGCCCGACATCGACTTGAGCCAACGGAAGTGGCTCATCAGGCTGGCCTTGGGCATGCCCGTAGTTCCCGAGGTGAAGATGTAGAACGCCTTCTCCTTGGCCTGGATCTCCGCGGTGACCGACGGGTTGGCGCTCGACGCCTTCGCAGCGAGCTCGCCCAGCTCCTTCAGCGGCAACACCGACCCGACCTTGGGCTCGCCGTCCAGAGAATCCAGCGCTTCCTGCGCGTTCTCGTCGAGAACCAGGACCTTCGCGTCGAGAATTCCGAGACTGTGCTCGAGCACATCGCCGCGCTGGTTGTAGTTGAGCATGCCTGCGGTGGCACCGAGCTTGACGGCAGCCAGGGCCGCGAAGAGTGCCTCCGGGCGGTTCTTGCTCAGCACACCGACGACGTCGCCGCGTACGACACCCCGGTCGGCGAACACCGCGGCGTACTGATTGACCAGTGCGTTCGCGTCCTTGTAGGAGATCGACTCACCCTCGAACCGGACGAACGGTCGACTGCTGTTCTTGGCTGCCGCGTCCTGGAAAATCAGTCCGATGGACACCTTGTGGTCGGGCTTGCGGGTGAAGCCCGCCAGACCCTTGAGCAGGCTCGGCACCTCCGTCACCATTTTCGGCAACGCGACCGCGAGGTCGGTCACTCCGATTTTCTGACGGGCATCGACAGCCATGAGCTCCCCTTTGAGACGATGTGAGATAACTAACCCTACTAGAGAGTAACAACTTCCAGCACTTCGTCAGGCGGGCTCGGTTGGTGAACTTTCACAACGCGCCGCACACGTCCAGCGCCTCGTCGACCGAAGTGGTGCGTACGAGCGCGTCGAGGGCTCGTTGTTGCACGAACCCGGTGGAGCTCAGACCGTCGATCCATTGCATCAGGCCGTCGAAATGCCCGAACGGATCGAGCATCACCATCGGCTTGCTGTGCATGCCCAGGTAGCCGGCCGTCCACGTCTCGAAGAGTTCTTCCAGTGTTCCGATGCCGCCGGGCAACGTGATGAACGCGTCGGCTCGGTCCTCCATGATCTTTTTCCGCTCACGCATCGTGTCGGTGACGATCAACTCGTCGGCATCGACGTCCGCGACCTCGCGGTGCACGAGCGCTTTCGGGATGACACCGACGGTGTTACCTCCGGCAGCGCGTGTCGCCGCGGCCACCGCGCCCATCATCGAAACGTTGCCGCCGCCCGACACCAGCTGCCAACCACGTCGACCGATCTCGGTACCGACCTCACGCGCCAGATCGATGAACGACGCGTCGACGGGTCCCGATGCGCAGTAGACACACACGCTGATCGCCGGGACGCCAACCGGCTGCTCGCTCACTGCTGGGCCTCACGGACGATGCGGACGGCCTCGTCGACGCTGTCGGTGCAATGGATGAGGTCGAGGTCCTTCTCGGACACCTTGCCTTCTTTCACGAGAGTGGTCTTGATCCAATCGAGCAATCCCGACCAGAAGTCCTTGCCCAGCAACACGATCGGGAATCGGGTGACCTTCGCGGTCTGCACGAGCGTGAGTGCCTCGAAGAGCTCGTCGAGAGTACCGAAGCCTCCGGGCAGGCACACGAACGCTTGGGAGTACTTGACGAACATGGTCTTACGCACGAAGAAGTACCGAAAATTGACACCGAGATCGACCCAGTCGTTGAGGCCCTGCTCGAACGGCAGCTCGATGCCGAGTCCGATGGAGTACCCGTCGGCCTCGCTCGCGCCGCGGTTCGCGCCTTCCATCGCACCGGGACCGCCGCCGGTGATCACGGCGAAGCCTTCGCTCGCCAGAGCAGCTCCGAGTTCACGCGCCCGCTCGTATTCGGGATGGTCGACCGGTGTACGGGCCGAACCGAACACCGTCACCGCTCGCGGCACCTCGGCCAGCGCACCGAAACCTTCGACGAATTCGCTTTGGATGCGCAGCACGCGCCAGGTGTCCGAGTGGATCCAATTACCGGATCCGCGTTCGTCGAGCAATCGTTGGTCCGAGGTGGACGTCTCGGTGTTTCGACTGCGGCGCAGTACGACGGATCCCTTGTGTTTGGCGGGCTTTTCGCCGCCGATCTGTTCTGAACTACCTGGGCCCTCGACGCTGTTCATGGCGTTCAGGCTATCCGGCGGAGAGATAGCTCCGTAGAACCTGTGTGACGTGGGTGATCTGTTCGACCGGGACGCGCTCGTCGCGCTTGTGGGCGAGGTTGGGATCGCCCGGTCCGTAGTTGACTGCGGGTATGCCGAGGGCCGAGAACCGGGAGACGTCGGTCCAGCCGTACTTGGCCCGGAACTGGCCTCCCGCTGCCTCGATGAGGGCAGCAGCAGCAGGCTGGTTCAGACCGGGCAGCGCACCCGGTGAAGAATCGGTCACCTCGAACCCGAGATCGAGCCCGTCGACCAACTCACGCACATGCTCGACGGCCTCGTCGACACTGCGGTCCGGTGCGAAGCGGAAATTGACGTCGAGCTCGGCAGCGTCGGGGACGACATTGCCCGCCACCCCGCCGGCGATCCGAACTGCTTGCAGGCCTTCGCGATACACGCACCCATCGATATCGACGCTGCGAGCGTGGTAGGCCGCCAGGCGATTGAGCACCGCGCCGAACTTGTGAATTGCGTTGTCACCCAGCCACGATCGGGCACTGTGTGCTCGGGTTCCCGACGCCGTCAGCCGAACGCGCAGTGTCCCTTGGCAACCAGCTTCGATGAATCCTCCGGACGGTTCGCCCAGAATCGCGACGTCGGCGTTCAGCCATTCGGGTAGCTCACGTTCGATGCGACCGAGACCGTTGCGTGAGGCAGCGATCTCCTCGCAGTCGTAGAACACCAGAGTCAGGTCGTGTGCCGGGTTGTCGATCGTCGCGGCGAGGTGAAGAAACACCGCATCGCCCGACTTCATGTCGACGGTCCCGCAGCCGTGCAGGATGTCCCCCTCGGCGCTCTCGTGCTCGCGCCTCGACGGGACGTTGTCGGCAATCGGCACGGTGTCGAGATGGCCGGCGAGCATCACCCGTGATCCCAGCCCGCGGTTGGTCCTGGCCAGGACGGCGTTGCCGCTCCGAATTATCTCGAAGCCCGTGGTCTGCTCGCGGAGTGCCTGCTCCACCTCGTCGGCGATACGCGCCTCGTCCTCACTGACACTGGGGATGTCCACCAGCGCTGCAGTGAGGTCTATCGGGTCGGCATGCAAATCGAGCGTCACGGCGACAACCCTAGGCTTTGGGCCCCGGAATCTCGCGGACCACGCCGTCGAAGCCTGCGCCGAACAATCTTCCGCTCGAAAAGCCCTGCTCGGAGCGACCGTAGGAGACGACACTGGTCAACCGAGTACCGGTACCGATCACGCAGGTGACCCCCGGTGCATCGATGCGGACGACGGAACCGCCTGCATTGAGCGGTACCACCGGACGGCCGGCGGCGTCGAGAGTGAGACCGTCCGGGGCAGCCAACGAATCGAGCCCCTTCAGATCGAGCAGGTCTTCCGGTGCCGACGGATTCGCAGTCGGAATTCGACTGACGCCCGCGTTCACGAACGTCCGAGAGACGTAGAGATATTTCCCAGTGGCATCGAGCACCGCGCCGTTGGCGCTCGGTAAGCGCGCCCAGCTCGGGTCGACAGAACCATCGGGGGTGATGCGCCCGATGAGCGAACCGAAGTCGTTGGTGGCGTAGACGGTTCCGTCGGCCGCGACCGCGAGTCCGTTGGCTGCACTGAGTCCCTTAGCGAAGGGAGTGACGGCAAGGGTGTCGATGTCGAGTCGAACGACGCCGGCAGCTTTCACGACGTCCCCGACGAACACACGGGGATCGGCACCGTAGCCGACCAGCAGGGTGCCGTCGGGCATCCACGCCAGAGCTCCGCCGCCGCCGCTGGGCACCTTCGCAATGGGATACGCGGGCTGCCCCGGTGCGTCGATGCGGAACACCCGGCCCGAGACGATATCGGTGACATATGCGCGGCCCGACCCATCGACGGCAAGGCCCTCCAGCGCAGCCCCCGAAATTTTCGCGACCTCTGCCGACTTCCCGCCGACTCCGGCGCAGTTGGGTGCGGCAGCTGCAGTACCGACACCGACCACGCCGGTCACCGCCAAAAGTGATGCAGCGACCACCGAAATTATCGAACGCATAGCTATTGACCTGCTCGAACTCATGGAATCCCCCGCCTACGGCGACCCCCTGTCAGCCGATGGGCATTTCTACCACGCCTCGGCGACAACCAAGCCGAAAGCGACTCCAAGGATGATGGTCGAAGCGAAGGTGGTCACCAACCCGGTGAACGACATCCCGCCGGCCAGCATCGACACTGCTCCTCTTCCGAGCGAGACTCTGCGGGTGGTCATTGTCGTCACTCTGTCAGCCCACCGGCCCCGGGCCGGTCCCCGCGAATCCCGATGTGGTCACGCTCGTCAGTCGAACGGATAACGAACCGCCGTCATGACCGAACCGTCGGCGACCCCGGTCGGTGTGCCCGCAAATCGCGCTGGAACCTGCGGCACCCAGTCACCGAACCACGCGCGGCGAACCACCGCGTATTCTTCGAGCCGTGAGTGCACAGGGAGCAACAGCAGTAGGTATTGCCAACATCACGACGTCGGGCGTAGTTCTCGACACCTGGTTTCCGAGCCCGGAGCTCGGGTCCGATCTCGAGACCGGCACGACCCGGCTCGAAGGAACCGACATTCCCGACGAGCTGGCCGCTCTGGTCGGTGCGGACGAGGCGCGCGGCGTCGAGGTCGTCGCAGTGCGCACGAACATCGCATCTCTGGACGATGCTCCGATCGACGCCCACGACGCGTACCTACGACTGCATCTGCTGTCGCATCGCCTGGTCGAGCCGCACGGTCAGAATCTCGACGGACTGTTCGGACTGCTCGCCAACGTCGTCTGGACGAACTTCGGACCGGCCGCGGTCGAGGGCTTCGAGACTGTGCGTGCGAAGCTACGCGCCCGCGGCCAGGTGACGGTGTACGGCGTGGACAAGTTCCCGCGCCTGGTCGATTACGTCATTCCTACCGGCGTCCGGATCGCCGACGCCGACCGCGTCCGTCTCGGCGCGTACCTCGCGAGTGGCACGACAGTCATGCACGAGGGCTTCGTCAACTTCAATGCAGGCACGCTCGGTAACTCGATGGTCGAGGGCCGCATCTCCGCGGGCGTCGTGGTGGGTGACGGTTCCGACGTGGGCGGCGGTGCGTCGATCATGGGCACGCTGTCCGGTGGCGGCAAGAACGTCATCTCCGTCGGCAAGAGCTGCCTGCTCGGTGCCAACTCCGGACTCGGCATTTCACTCGGTGACGACTGCGTCGTCGAGGCGGGGCTGTACATCACCGCAGGCACGAAGGTCAGTGGACCGGATGGAACTGTGGTGAAGGCGGCGACGCTGAGCGGCAAGTCCAACCTCCTGTTCCGTCGCAACTCGTTGTCGGGGGCTGTCGAGGTGGTGCCGTGGAAGGGCACCGGCGTCGAGCTGAACGCTGCGCTGCACGCCAACGACTGAGAGCCTGATCGACTCCAATCAGATTGACGGACAATCTCTTCCAGCCCCGCACCGTGTTCTCGGTGCGGGGCTGGTGTGTTTGCGTGGGGCTGGAGTGTGTTTTGCGTGGGGTTCAGGCGATGTGGGGGCCGGCTCGGGCGTGGGATTGTCGGGGTTGTCGGTAAGGGTCGACGGTGGCCGGTGGCACGAACCACGGGTGCTGGTCGGCGGCGATGAACACTTCCCAGTCGCTGTGGTGGAGGAGTCGGTGGTGGAATCCGCAGAGTAGGACGAGGTTGTTCATGTCGGTGGGGCCGCCGTCGGCCCAGTGCCAGATGTGGTGGCCTTCGGTCCATGCGGCGGGTTTGCCGCAGCCGGGGAACGCGCAGCCGTGATCGCGGGCAGTCAACGCGCGTTTCTGTTTCGCGGTGACGGTGCGTGCGGTGCGGGCGAGGTTGAGTGGGTTGCCGTTCTCGTCCATGACGATGGCGGTGAGAAGGCAGTCGCAGGCCAGTTGGCGGGAGGTCTCGCGGGAGAGTGGCCCCATCCACGGTAGCCATCCGACCGACGTGCCGTCACCGAACAGGTCCCGATACGCGCCACGGTCGGCGGCCGGGCTATCTGGGTCGCCCTGGAAATCGGAGTCGGCCGTGTCGGGGTGGATCGGGTTTTCGGTGTCGGTGTCGGTGTCGATGTCGACCGGATCGGCTGGATCGTCGTTGTCGGATTGTTCGGCGGCGCGGGTGGTTTCGTCGTCGGTGATGTCGTCTTCGTCGCCGTGGCTCTGGAGGTCGGTGAGGTCCTGCAACCGGATGTGCAGGTTGACGTGTGGTTTTTCGCCGCCTTCGGTGGGCCTGTTGCTGGAGGCGAGGTAGCGGTCGAGGATGTGCCCGAAGGCGTCGGCTCTGCGTTTGGCGGGACTGCGATCGTCTGGGGTGCCGCCGTCGGCGGCGGGTTGGGGTTCGGTGAGCGGGGAGAGTGCGGTGAGCAGCTTCTCGCCGGTGATCGCATCGAAGTCGCCTTTGAGCACCAGGCGCCCGTTCAGGGTTGTGGAGGCGAAGAGTTCGTTGCGGTCGGTGTCTTCGGCGGGTGGTTTGTCGTTGCCGAAGCTGTCCTGCAACCTGGTGATGGCTGCGCGGATGCGGCTGGTGCGCGCTTCGGGTCCGGTGGCGGCGGCGATCAGAGCTTTACGTGCGGCATCGCGGCCCTCTTGGGGGAGGTTTTTCGGGGGTGTTTCGGCGAAGGTGAGGATCAACGCGGCGTGGTCGACGGACATGACTCCGGTGTTCACGGCGTCGGCGATGTCGGGGAAGTTCTTCATGCCGCGGGCGAGGGCGACGATCTTGGTGGCTTTGGACGGTGAGAGAAGGGTGGTGGAGGTCAGCCAGCCGGCGGGTCCGGGGAACCCGAGTTTCTCTCGGCTGACGCGGGTGTCGATGTCGGCGACAAGGGCAATCCGTCGGGCTTCGAGCAGTTGGATCTGGTGGGAGACCGCGGCGGCGTCGGCGAGGAGTTCTGCCTCGCTCAGTTGCCAGATCTCCGTGGTCATGGATCAAGTGTATCGAACGTGTGTTCGATACACAATGATGATCAAATCGAAAACTATTGCTGTGCATAAGGATTCGAGAATCCGAACCTGTCGGTGGCACATGCTAATAGGAATGCCCTAGAGCACGACGGTCCCCTGGTGATACAGGATTGTCCACTCCCCCGCGCGTCGCTGCCAGAGCGTCGCTCGCCGCGTGAGTCTGTCGACCTGCAGCAAGGTGTATGTCAGCAAGTACGTGTCCGGGGCAAGCTCACGGACCTCGAAATCACTGGTTTCCCAGTCGACGTCGTAGTCGCCTGCCGGGTCCTGTCTATAGCGCCTCTCCAGAGCGGCCCACACCTCGTCACGGTCGTATCGGGTACCGGACGCACCGACCTCCCAGAAATCGACATCGGTCAGACTATCGAAATCGTCACGCGTGATGCCGTACTCACGGCGGTGGAAGATCGGTTCCCGCCGTTCGAGCTCCGCGAGCACGGATCGCACGTCGACCATCGGCTGCCGGTCGTCAGCCGATGGTTCCGAGCGAAGCCAGTGTCTTGACCACGGCGCGCGCGGCCTCGGCACCCTTGGTTTCGAGGTGCGCGGTGAAGAAGGCGTTGTGATCGGCGTGTTCGTGGAAGTGATGTGGAGTCAGGACCACCGAGAACACGGGGACGTCGGTGTCGAGCTGCACTCGCATCAGCCCGTCGATCACCGCGGTTTCGACGAAGTCGTGTCGGTAGATTCCGCCGTCCACGACGAGTGCTGCAGCGACGATAGCGGCATACTTTCCGGTTCTGGCGAGCCGCTGCGCGTGCAGCGGGATCTCGAACGCTCCGGGTACCTCGAAGACGTCGACCGCGGTGTCGGCATGGCCCAACTTCTCCAGTTCGGCGGAGAAGCCCACCCGCGCACGGTCGACGATGTCCAGGTGCCAGGTGGCATGAACGAAGGCAATGGATCCGGCGAGTGGAGTGGTCATGGATGCGATGCTATCGGTATCGCTCGTCGAGCAAGTCGAGTGTTGCGCCATCGAATTCGCCGGAGAAATACTTCTGCAACACTTCGACGAAAACGGAGTGCCCCTTGGTAGCTTCGGCGAAAAGCGTCATGGACGAATGCAGCTTCAGATTGTCCGGGAAACCGAAGATCTCGTCGACCGTCCTGCCCTCGACCGCGACAGTGAGCTGCGCAGCTTTCTTCAGACGTGGCCCGAGAACTTCGTGGGTCAGGTACAGCTCGGCCTCGGTCAGGTCTGCGATGCCGAAGTGTTGAGCGGTGGCACTGCGGCCCAGCCCGGCCAATTGTGGAAACACGAACCACATCCAGTGCGTCTGCTTCCGGCCGGCCTTCAATTCCTTGACCACGGCGTTCCAGACGGGGTCCTGGGCATCGACGAAGCGTTGCAGGTCGTATTCGGTCATACCGACAACCTAGCGAGACAGGAGTGGAGCTTGCGGAATGACCCGATGGCAGGAGTGGAGCCTGCGGAACGACCAGGTCAGGTGAATCCGCGGAGCAGGGTGTCGACCGTGGCGTCGAGCAGGTCATCGGCAGGCATGCCGTCGAGGAGGTCGCCGGCGGCGAGCACGGCGAGTCCGTGGACGCTCGCGAACGCGACGCGGGCGAGGACGGCAGGCGATGCTTCGGTGATGACTCCCGCGTCCATCGCAGCGTGCAGCAAGGATTCCGTCGCCGCCATGCTTTCGTGCGCAACGTCTTTGAGTTGTTCGCTGGCCTCGGGGTGATGCTTGGTGCTGTACATGACGTCCAAGAGGTGTGGATGTTCGACGGCGAAGCCCAGGTAGGCGCGGGCGACACCACGAAACTTGGCCAGCAGCTCTCCCGGCCCGGTGGCCGCGTCGACCATTCTGCGATTCATTTCCTGAAAGCCGTGCAGCGCCAACGCATCCAGCAGTGCTTGCTTGTCGCGGAAGTGGCGCGCGGGGGCTGCGTGACTGACACCCACGTCTCGGGCCAACTGCCGCAGCGACAGAGCATCTACGCCGTCGCGGGCGATGCTCTGCTCGGCCTCCTCCAGGAGCACCGCGCGCAGATCACCGTGGTGGTAGCGCTCCGTTGCCATGGACTCACCCTAGGCGATGTTGGCGTTGACAACAATGCTGACAGTGCCTACATTTGCTCGCATGACATCCACTGCACTCATCACCGGGGCGAGCTCCGGCCTCGGCGAGGAATTCGCACATCGCTTTGCCGCACGCGGCGAGAACGTCGTCCTCGTGGCACGACGGGCGGACCGACTCGAGACGCTTGCCCGCCGCATCGAAGCAGACCATGGCGTCACCGCGACCGCCGTCGCCATGGACCTGGGCGTACCGGGCATCGGCGAGTCACTACGAAAGACCCTGGCCGACAAAGGGATCATACCCACGACGCTGGTCAACAATGCAGGATTCGGGACCCACGGGCGCTTTCGCGACGAGGATCCGGCGCGGGTGGCGTCGGAAATCGCATTGAACGTCAGCGCGCTGGTGGATCTGACACATGCGTTTCTGCCGAATCTGACCGGCGCGTTGATCAACATCGCGAGTACCGCTGCGTACCAGCCCACTCCGAACATGGCGGTATACGGGGCGACCAAGGCGTTCGTACTGAACTTCACCGAGGCGCTCGCCTACGAGTACCGCACGTCACCGCTGAAGATCCTCGCCCTCTCCCCCGGCCCGACGCGCACCGAGTTCTTCGACGTCGTCGGATCCGAGGATGCCGCAGTGGGCAACTTCCAGACTTCCGAGCAGGTCGTCTCGACGGCTATGCGCGCCTTGGACTCTCGCCGTACCCCTGCCAGCGTCGTGTCCGGTCTTTCCAACAAGATCAGCGCCGGCAGTGTGCGTCTCGCGCCACGATCGTTGGCCGCAAAAATCAGCGGTCGCCTACTGAAGGCATGACCCCTACCCCCGCGTTCGACGCGAATCGATCACTCCCGTATCGAATCCAGCCAGATGCAGTCCGCCGTGAAAGCGGGCGTGTTCGATCTTGAGGCACCGGTCCATGACGACGTTCAATCCCGCAGCCTCGGCGTCGTTGGCCACCTGCTCGTGCCACAACCCGAGCTGCAACCAGATCGTCTTCGCCTGCGCGGCAATGGTTTCGCTCAACACCTCCGGGAGATCGTCGTACTTGCGAAAGACGTCGACCAGATCCGGGCTCTTCGGTAAATCCGCGAGAGTCGGATAGACGGTCGTTCCTTCGATGTCCGAGACCGTCGGATTGACGAGAAATATTTCGTAGTTGCTTGTCGAGGACAGATACCGATTGACGAAATAGCTTGCTCGCGAGGGGTTCTTGGACGCACCGACGATCGCGACGGTCCTCGTCTCACGCAAGATCCGCTGGCGGTCCTGAGCGGAGGGTCCCTGCCAGGTTCGTTCGCTCATGACCGCGCCTTCCCGGTTGCCAGAGTCAAGGCCTGATCGAGATCCCACAGCAGGTCCCCATCGTCTTCGAGGCCGACACTGATCCGAATGAGTTCGGGCCCCACCCCCGCGCCGGCCAGTTGCTCATCGCTGAGCTGTCTGTGGGTGGTGCTGGCCGGGTGGATCACCAGGGTGCGTACGTCGCCGATGTTCGCGACGTGGCTGGCCACCTGGACGCTCTCGACGAACGTACGGCCGGCGTCCCGACCACCTTCGATTCCGAATGCGAACACCGCGCCCGGACCCAAGGGCAGATACTTCGCGGCCCGATCGTGGTGCGAATGACTCTGCAACCCAGCCCATCTCACGTACTCGATGCGTGGGTCCGCCTCGAGCCACTCGGCGACGACGCGCGCATTGGCAACGTGCGCGTCCATGCGCTGCGGCAACGTCTCGACGCCCTGGATCAGGGTGAAGGCGGATTGCGGAGCCAGTGCTGCGCCGATGTCGCGCAGTTGCTCGCTCCGCAGTTTGGTGAGAAATCCGTACTCACCGAAGTTGCCCCACCACGACAATCCACCGTACGAGGCCACCGGCTCGGTCATCTGCGGGAACTTGCCTCGGCCCCAATCGAATCGACCGGACTCCACCACGACGCCGCCGAGCGTGGACCCGTGACCGCCGAGGAACTTCGTTGCCGAATGGATGACGATGTCGGCTCCGTACTCGATCGGCCGAGTCAACCACGGTGTCGCCATCGTCGCGTCGACCACCAGCGGAATCCCACGCTCGTGCGCGACCGCGGCGAGACCCTCGAGATCGGCGATCTCGCCGGAGGGGTTTCCGATGACCTCCGCGTAGATCAGCTTGGTCGAATCCGTCACCGCCGCTGCATAGTCCGCCGGGTCCGTGCCGGGAACGAAGGTGGTCTCGACGCCGAAGCGCCGCAGTGTCACGTCGAGTTGCGTCACCGTTCCGCCGTACAGCCCCGCTGCCGCGACGATGTGATCACCGGTGCCGGCCAGCGCGGCGAACACCGCGAACTCGGCCGCCAACCCGCTGGCGAATGCGACTGCTCCGATGCCGCCTTCGAGGCTCGCGATGCGCTCCTCGAAGGCGGCGACCGTCGGGTTACCGATGCGGCTGTAGACGTTGCCGTACTTCTGCAGAGCGAACAGATCCCCTGCGTCAGCAGAATCCTCGAACACGTAGCTCGCCGTTTGATAGATCGGCACCGCACGCGAACCGGTTGCCGAGTCGGGCCGCGCGCCGGCGTGAATTGCTCTGGTACGCAGGCCGAATGTTCGCTCGCTCATGACGTCAGGCCGTTTCGAGGACGGTATGGATCGGCGTGGGGTTACGCGTGAGATCCAGTACCGGGCAGTGATCGTCGACGGCCTGCTGCAACTCCTCGTACCGCTCACGGGTCTCGGGTCCGGTGACCGTCACGACGACGCGTACCTCACCGAATCCCGGCCGCACGTCGTCGTCGAACCCGAAGAAGCCGCGTACGTCGAGGTCGCCCTCGGCCTTGGCCCTGATGTCGTCGACGACGATACCGAGCTTCTCGGCCCACACGCGGTAGGTGACCACCTGGCAGGACAACAGCGAGGCGAGGTAGTACTCCACCGGATTGGCGGCCGTATTTTCACCGCCGAGGGCCGGCGGCTCGTCGACCTCGACGCTGTACTTGCCGAGTGTGACGGTGCTGGCGACGGCGTCGTGCGCGGTGGCCGAACCGCGGAAGACGACCTGAGCATTCTTCGCGTCGGCCCGCACGGCGTCGTCGGTGGCAGCGATGACGCCGCCGAGATGGGAGACAGATGTGGTCATGAGTGATCCTATTCGTCGAAAAAGGTTGCCGGAACGACCCGAGGAGCGTGTAGAGCTCGTCGGGGCTGGGTTCGATCGACAGTTACGAACAGGAAGAAGTGCAGACCAGGCACAGATCGATGGTGCGACGACGCACGAGCCTTCTGCCCGCGTCGGTCACATGTGTCTCGGTCACGGTGCCGACAATAGCCTAAGAGAACCGGTCTGCGCCGACGTCGGTTTCGTCGTCGACGATCGCGGCCACGATCCGTGCTGCTACCGCCTCCGGCGTCAGACCCTGCGGTAGTTTAGGTGCCTGCCCGGCGATCGGCCGCGTCGCGAGTCCCGTCTCGGTGTGCGGTGGCCGTACGTCGACGATACGGATCTTCGACTTCCGTGCTTCTGTGCGAACACTTTTCACCAGAGCACTCGCCGCGGCCTTGCTCGCCGAGTAGGCACCCATGTTGGGCATCGGCTTGTCTGCGACCACCGCACTGATGTTGAGCACGAATCCACCCTGATCCAGGGTGTTCAGCGCTTCACGCATGATGCGCAGCGGTGCCAGGTAGTTGAGGAGCAGCAACTCGTCGACGGTGTCGTCGTCGACTTCGGCGACCGAGCCGAACGCTACGACACCGGCGGCGATCACGATCCCGTCGAGACCGCCGTGGTGTTCGACGGCCTCCGCGATCGCCGATCGAGCCGAATCCGGCAGCGTCAGATCGGCATTGACCGTGTGGTGCTCCGAGGACTCGAGGCTGCGTCCGCTGACGGTCAGCTGCGCACCGGCCTGTGCGAGTTGCTCGACGATCGGGCCGCCGAGTCCGCCACTGGCACCGAATACGAGAATGCGTGCGCCGTCGAGGTTCATGACTCGAAGCTAGCGCGTTTGCCCCGACCCGCGCTCACAACGCGGAGTCAGCCGAGAAGCTTCTTCTGCACCTTGCCCATCGCATTGCGCGGAAGCGAGTCGACGACGCGAATCTCCCGGGGCCGCTTGTGGATCGACAGTTCGGTGGCCACCAGGTCGATGAGCACTCGATCCTCGACCTCGGTACCGACGACGAACGCGACGATGCGCTGCCCCAGATCATCGTCCGGCAGGCCGACGACAGCCACCTCGTCCACACTCGGATGCCCCAACAGCACCGTCTCGATCTCCCCCGCGCCGACTCGATAGCCGCCGGTTTTGATCAGGTCCGTCGACGCTCGCCCGACGATGCGATGGAAGCCGTCCGGCTCGATGAGGGCAACATCTCCGGTGTCGAACCACCCGTCCTCGGTGTAGGTCTTCGCCGTCGCGTCGGGGTTGTTGAGGTAACCGTCGAACAGCATGGGGCAACGGATTTGGAGTGCGCCGATCGATTCACCGTCGTGTGGCACGATTTCGCCCTGCTCGCCGCGCAGACGGGTTTCGACGCCTGCGACCGGTAGTCCCACCGAACCCGGGCGACGCTCCCCGTCGGCGCGGGTGCTGATGGTGATGAGGGTTTCGCTCATGCCGTACCGCTCGATGGGAGCCTGACCGGTGAACTCACGCAGCTTCTCGAACACCGGAACCGGGAGCGGCGCACTGCCGGACACCAGCAACCGGGCGTGGGACAGGGCGCGGGCGGACGTCTCATCCGCGGCGACGCGCGACCATACGGTCGGCACCCCGAAATACAGAGAACCCCGCGCTGCAGCATAGAGCTCGGGAGTCGGCTTGCCGGTGTGGATCAACGGGCTGCCGACTCGCAGTGGGCCGAGCAACCCGAGAATCAGTCCGTGCACGTGGAAGAGCGGAAGACCGTGCACCAGAGTGTCTTTCCACGTCCAGCTCCACGCCTGCGCCAACGCGTCGAGTCCGGCCGCGATGGCGCTGCGAGAAATCAGCACACCTTTCGGCGGGCCGGTGGTGCCGGAGGTGTAGAGCACGAACGCGATCGACGACGGCTGCGGCTCGGGGTAGCTGTGCCACGACCGTGCGTGCTGACGCACCGGCAACACCGTCAGACCTGCGGTGTCCGGCGGCGCTTCGCCGAGCCACGCCTGCGCACCCGAATCTCGGAGGATGTGCTCACGTTCGGCCGAGCCTGCATCCGGTGGGACGGGAACAACGGTGACACCGGCAATCAACGCACCGACGACGGCGAGGACCGTCTTCACCGACGGCGTCGCGTGAATGGCGAGCCGATCTGCCCGCCCGATACGCTCGGCAACAGAGGTAGCCGCGCCCAGGATGTCCGCACGAGAGAGAGAAACTCCGTCGATGGTGACGGCGTCGGGAATATCGTCTCCCCGCGCAACGGCGAGTGGGTTCAGTGAACGAAGCAGCACATGGCTACCGTACAGACATGGACGTGGACGGAATCGACACCGGCGACTACGCCGAGTACATGACGGTCGCCGCCGGTGACCTGCAGGCGGGTGTCTACCTGATCGGAACCGACGCCGAACAGGACGTCGATTCCGAGGACGACCTCGACCTGGATCTCGAGGACGAGGACTCCGACGACGAGGACATCGACCTCGCGCACGTCAGTGA
This sequence comes from Rhodococcus sp. 1R11, assembly GCF_004563845.1. NCBI lineage: Bacteria > Bacillati > Actinomycetota > Actinomycetes > Mycobacteriales > Nocardiaceae > Rhodococcus > Rhodococcus sp. 1R11. Next base: position 35,234 of record NZ_SPNG01000001.1, read on the forward strand.
CGGAGCGCCGCGACTGGTCTACTCGGTGCAGTCCGACGATTTCTGGACGCGAGTGGAGTTGGCCGACCTCCGAGCGACTCAGCTCTACGAGGAGGCGCACGCACGCAACCCCGAGGTCAACACCGAACCGAAGCGTTTCACCACCGTCGAGGCCTTCGGCAGCAACGAATTGGTCTACATCCTGCGCATCAGGCGCGGCGGATGGGACGTCGGCGAGCCGGGGCTCGACTGACGGTCCACCGCAACTAGGCCGAAGACGCGACCGTTCCGATTCCGAGGGCGACGAGGAATCCAGCGCTGATACGGTCCAGCCAGTCGGTCACGGCCGGTCTACGCAGCAGCGTCACAGCGCGTGAGGCGAGAACGGAGAACACTCCCATCACCACGGCAGCGACAACCACCTCGACCAGACCGAGCGTCATGGCACCGGTGAACGTGACCACAGTGAGGAACTGCGGCACCACCGCTAAGTAGAACAGTCCGACCTTCGGGTTGAGCGCGCACGAGAGAACTCCGGCACCGAACGCCGACCACGCGGACGCGGCAACGGGCACGAGCGGCTCGCCGGCCACCTTGTTCTTACGTCGCGCCCGGAAAGCCTTCACGCCCAGATACAGCAGATACAGCCCGCCGAGAACCTTGACGACGCGGTACGCCGTCGCAGACTGTTCGACGATCGCCGCCAGACCGACGGCCACCAGCACGGCCCAGAACAGGCCGCCGATCGCGACGCCCATCGCCGCGGCGACGCCTGGCTTGATGCCACCGATGCTGTAGCGGAGCACCAGAAACGAATCCGGACCCGGCAGAATCGCCAGCAGAAAGCACACACCGGCGAAGCTGAGCAGCAGGCTGAGGGTCATGGGTACATGAGAACACCCGGGTCGGGCCGGAGCCAACTGAGCTCAGTGTCCACAATTCGAGTCGAGCGACGGGATCCCGATCGCCAGGCCGAATAGTGGACACTCAGCGCACCTCGAGCTCACACGGTTCAGCGGCGTCAGCGGGCCGAAGCCAACTGAGCTCAGTGTCCACAATTCGAGTCGAGCGACGGAATCCCGTCAGCGGACGGGAATTGTGGACACTCAGCGCACTACAACCCTCAGCGCACTAGCCCAGAAAGCGCGACTAGCTACGCAGGCGCGCGGCCGCAGCCTCGATGCGTTCGTCCGTCGCAGTCAGTGCGATGCGGACGTGCTTGCCACCGTTCGGTCCGTAGAACTCTCCCGGTGCGGCGAGGATGCCCCGTTCGGCGAGCCAGTCGACGGTGTCGCGGCACGGCTCGTCGCGCGTGGCCCACAGGTACAACCCGGCCTCCGAGTGGTCGACGCGGAAGCCTGCTGCTTCGACGGCACCCTTCAGTACCGTTCGACGGGTGCGGTATCGCTCACGCTGGATGTTCTCGTGCTCGTCGTCGGCCAGAGCTGCGGTCATGGCGGCCTGGATCGGCAGCGGCACCATCATCCCTGCGTGCTTGCGAACCTCGAGCAACTCGGCGATCAGGGAAGCGTCGCCGGTGACGAAACCGGCGCGGTAGCTGGCCAGATTCGAGGTCTTCGAAAGTGAGTGCACGGCAAGCAGATTGGTGTGATCGCCGTCGCAGACGCGAGGATCCAGCACCGATACCGCTTCGGCCTCCCAGGTCAGACCCAGGTAGCACTCGTCGGAGACGACGATGGCGTCGCGCTCGCGGGCCCACTCGACGACCTTGCGCAGGTGATCGACTCCGAGCACCTTCCCCGTCGGGTTCGACGGTGAGTTGACGAAGATCAGCGAGGCACGCTCGGGGCCGAGACGGTTCAGTCCGTCTGCACGAAGAATCCGCGCACCGGCGAGCAGCGCACCCACTTCGTATGTGGGATATGCCAGTTCGGGGATGACGACCAGATCATCGGCACCCAGACCCAGCAGTGTGGGCAACCAGGCGATCATCTCTTTGGTGCCGATAGCAGGCAGCACTGCACTCGGTAGCAATCCGGGAATGGAGTAGCGCCGCTCGAGCGACGCCACCGCGGCATTGCGCAGCGCATCGGTTCCGACGGTCGTCGGGTAACCGGGCTCGCTCGCCACCGAGTTCAACGCGACCCGAATGACCTCGGCGACCGGGTCGACGGGCGTGCCGACGGACAGATTGACGATGCCGTCCGGGTGCGCCGACGCCTTCTCCTTGGCAGCGGTCAGCGAGTCCCAGGGAAAGTCGGGCAGCGTCGCTGCCACCGCTCTACGTGCCAAGGCGTCAGTTCTCGCCCATGGGAGGCAGAGCCTTGATGAACGGTGGGTCGTAGTCGGTCTTGCCGAGCTTCGCTGCGCCACCCGGAGATCCGAGATCGTCGAAGAAGTCGACGTTGGCACTGACGTATGCACTCCACTGCTCGGGCACGTCGTCTTCGTAGAAGATGGCCTCGACGGGGCACACGGGTTCGCAGGCTCCGCAGTCGACGCATTCGTCGGGGTGGATGTACAGCATTCGGTTACCCTCGTAGATGCAATCCACCGGGCACTCTTCGATGCACGCTTTGTCCAGTACATCTACGCACGGTTCTGCAATCGAGTAGGTCACTGCTGCTCTCCCCTCCTTGTATAGATCGTGGGCGCTCTCGCGCCCTCAGCATCCTAGTATCGCGGTCCGAACCTGGGACAATCCGACCAGGGTGACCTCACCTGCTCCGGCCTGCTATCGCCGGAGCTGCTTCGCGGGCGGGGTCACCGATGCCGACGCCGTCTTGTGGGCGGCGAGCCACTTGCGTCCCTGCTTGGCAGCGCGCGACAGCGCGCCCCGCTCACCGAGATATCCGGCGACGCCACCGACGAGTGGGATGGCTCCGAGTACCCGGTAGAACCCGCGTGGATGCGGGCGCTTCTCCAACTCGCCTGCCACGTCGCGCAGCACGTTGGCGATCTGCCACATTCCGCGCAGCAGTGCGAACGGGCCGGATTTCGGCGATTCTTCCTTCTTCGCAGGAGCACTGTCGGCCAACGACGTCAGGTCACGCTTGCACAGCACCGACCCGAGCAGCGCCACATGCGTCTCGCGGTCGGTCACTCCTGATTCGCGAGCCACGGCGACGAGCACCATTGCCTGGTTGGCGAACCCGAGCAGATCCTGGATCGGCAGACGGTTGACCAGGATGCCGAAGACGCCGGGGAAGGCCACCGCGACAGTGTTGAGAGCTCCGATGCGATTGACCCACCACTGCGAACGAGCATCACTGTCGAGCTTCTCCCAGCCGGCGGTGCCCGGGAAGTCGGTGGTGTCGAACGCCTTGGCCAGGAAGTCGATGACGTTGTCGAGGGTCGAATCGTCCGCGGAGGACTCGCGGAACGTCCGTCCTTTCAGTCCGATCGGGTCACGTGTGGCCAGAATGTCGAGCACGGGATGAATGATGGCGACGGCACTGCTCAGTACCGCGGCGACTCGACGGTCGTCCATGTCGGGCAAACTCCGTTTCGGGTAAAGACCTGTAGGTCAGATCAGGCCGGCGACCGACACCTCCGGTGCCGGGCCGTACGTGGTGGTGCGCTGACGAACCGGTCGTCCGATGCCGTCGGCGATCTCGTGCAGTTCCGCGACGGTCTTCTCCGAACCGTTCTGCGAACCCGCCATGCGCGAGATCGTTTCTTCCATCAGGGTCCCGCCCAGATCGTTCGCGCCTCCGTTCAGCATCGCCTGTGTACCCGTGATTCCCAATTTCACCCATGACGTCTGAATGTTGTCGATCCGGCCGTGCAGCATGATCCTGGCCAGAGCATGCACCGCGCGGTTGTCGCGGTTGGTCGGGCCAGGTCGTGAGGCCCCGGCCAGATACAGCGGCGACGACTGATGCACGAACGGCAGCGGCACGAATTCGGTGAACCCACCGGTCTTGTCCTGGATCTTCTTGAGCACGTTCAGGTGGCCGACCCAATGCGACGGATTGTCGACGTGTCCGTACATCATCGTCGAGCTCGACCGCAGGCCCACCTCGTGCGCGGTGGTGATCACTTCGATCCACTCGGCTGCGGGCAGCTTGCCCTTGGTCAGCACCCAGCGGACCTCATCGTCGAGAATCTCCGCGGCGGTGCCCGGAATCGAATCCAGGCCGGCGGCCCGCAGCTCGGTGAGCCACTCACGGATCGACTGACCACCGCGCGAGGCACCGTTGACGATTTCCATCGGCGAGAACGCATGCACGTGCATCGACGGCACCTTCGCCTTGACCGCCCGCACCAGATCGGCGTATCCCGTCACCGGCAGTTCGGGGTCGATCCCGCCCTGCATGCACACCTCGGTGGCTCCGACGACATGCGCTTCCCACGCCCGATCCGCCACCTCGGCGGTGGACAGCGTGAACGCATCGGCGTCGCCCTTGCGCTGAGCGAACGCGCAGAAGCGACACCCGGTGTAGCAGATGTTGGTGAAGTTGATGTTCCGGTTCACCACGTAGGTGACGGTGTCCCCGTTGACCTGCTTGCGCAGATCGTCGGCAAGCGCAGCGACGGCGTCCATGCCGGGGCCCTCGGCGGTGGCCAGTGCCAGGTACTGCTCGTCCGACAGACCGGCCGGGTCCTTCTCGGCCGCCGTCAACGCGGAGACCAGGTCACGATCCACCCGCTCGAGCCCTGCGAGATCACGCACCTGTTCGCGGATCGATTCCCAGTCGCCGAACGCATTCGCCAGATCCGAACGGGTCTCGGTATTGCGGCCCTCGGTGTCGATCTCGGTGTTCAGATCCACCCGACCCGAGGACTCCCACTCCTCGTCCGGCTCCTGCCACGGCAGACCGGTCGGGTTGACGCCCTCGCGCGCCATCCCGGTCTGTGGGTCGGCCACTGCCCGCACGTGCGCCGAGATCCGCGGATCGATCCACGGCGCACCGGCCAACACGTACTGCGGTTGTGCGGCAGTACGTTCCACGAGCGTGTAACCGGCGGCCGCCGACAGCTCGGCGAGAGTGTCGAGGTTCGGCCACGGCCGCTCAGGATTGACGTGGTCGGGGGTCAGCGGCGAGACACCGCCCCAGTCGTCGACGCCTGCACCGAGCAACGCGGCGGTCTCCTCCGCCGCGACGAGGTTCGGCGGGGCCTGAATCCGCATCGACGGACCGACCACCATGCGCGTCACCGCGATGGTCGCCAGGAATTCTTCGAGACCGGCGTCGGGCACGGACCGCATCGCGGTATCGGACTTGGCCAGGAAGTTCTGCACGATTATTTCCTGCACGTGCCCGAAAGACTTGTGCACCTTGCGAATTGCCATGATCGACTCGGCCCTGTCCCGCAACGTCTCACCGATGCCGACGAGGATGCCCGTCGTGAAGGGAATGTTGAGCCGGCCCGCGTCGGTCAGCGTGCGCAGCCGAACCTCCGGATCCTTGTCGGGACTGCCGTAATGGGCCTGCCCCTTCTCCTCGAACAGCCGACGCGAGGTGGTCTCGAGCATCATGCCCATCGACGGTGCCACCGGCTTGAGACGCGAAAGTTCCTGCCACGACATCACTCCGGGATTGAGATGCGGCAGCAGACCGGTCTCCTCGAGCACCCTGATCGACATCGCGCGCACGTAATCCAAGGTCGAGTCGTAGCCGCGCGAATCGAGCCAGGCCTTGGCCTCGGGCCACCGCTCCTCCGGTCGGTCACCGAGCGTGAACAGCGCTTCCTTGCACCCCAACTCGGCACCCTTGCGGGCGACGTCGATGATCTCGTCGGGATCCATGAACATCCCGTGCCCGGCGGCATTGAGCTTGCCCGGCACCGTGACGAACGTGCAGTAGTGGCACTTGTCGCGGCACAACCGCGTGATGGGTACGAATACCTTGCGGGAGTACGACACCGTCTTCGGCCGGCCCGCGGATTCGAGCCCGGCATCGCGTACCCGGGACGCCGACGACATCAGGTCCGTCAGATCGTCACCTCGAGCGTGCAGCAGCACCGTGGCTTCGTCGACGTTGAGAGACACTCCATCGCGCGCACGACGCAACACTCGTCGCATCGCAGAGGGGGCTGGTACGGGATCCGGTAGAGAAGTCACCCGTCGATCATGCGCCTTCCCGGTACGCCCGTGCCACTGCAGGGCCTTCGGGCTGCCGCCCCGCTCCGACTCGGGGTGGTGGATACCAAAAGACACCTCTAGGTTTGTACCCGTGACAATGATGACCGATCCCCAGTGGCAACCGTCTCCACGTGCACGTCTTCTCTGGGCCCTGAGTGCCGGTCTGCTGTGGCTGCCGGTCTTCGTCGCCCAGATCGTCTGGGCGGTCGTCGACTCGAATCGGACCTCGTGGCCGCATGTCGCCGTCCTCGTGGCATCGATCGTGCTGGCACTGCTGCACATCGCGATAGTGCCGCAGTGGCGCTATCGCGTTCATCGCTGGGAGATCAGCGACACCGCCGTCTACACCCGCACCGGTTGGCTGAGCCAGGAACGACGCATCGCCCCCATCTCGCGGGTACAGACGGTCGACACCGAACGCGGCCCGCTCGATCGCCTGCTCGGGTTGGCGACGGTCACCGTGACGACGGCATCGTCGGCGGGCGCGGTGAAGATCACCGCACTCGATCAGAACGTTGCGGACGAGACCGTCGCGCGACTGACCGACATCGCCGGCCGCACCGTCGGAGATGCCACATGACCGACCAGGCGGAACTGCTCGCCGTCGAGGAGGAGCAGCCGTGGTTGCGCCTGGACAAGCGAATGTTGTTGGTGCACCCGGTGAACGAGGGCATCAAGATCCTGCCGGTGCTGCTGATCTCGTTCTTCGTCGGCAGTCAGAGCGGTAACCACTACTGGAGTCTGGGCATCCTCGCCGTTGTCGTCGTGTTCGCGATTCTGCGTTGGTTCACCACCAGCTACCGGATCGGGCCGGTGCACGTGCAACTCCGCACCGGGGTGCTGCAGAAGAAGGTACTGTCCATCCCGCGCAACAGGATTCGGTCGGTCGACGTGGAAGCGAACGTGCTGCACCGGGTACTCGGATTGTCGATTCTGCGGATCGGCACCGGCCAGCAGGCAGGCAAGGGCGAGGCCTTCGAACTCAACGCCCTCGACACATCACTGGTGCCGGAGCTTCGCGGCGATCTACTGCAGCGAGTATCGGGACAGATTCCGGCAGCCGACGGTATCCCCACCGCAGCGCCGAATCCCGAAGTGGAGATTGCGCACTGGCAGTTCTCGTGGGTGCGATTCGCGCCGTTCTCCATCACCGGCATCGTCACCATCGCCGCCGCCGTGGGCGTGCTGTTCCAGTACGGCATCGGCCAGACGTTGGCGGAGACGTCGGTGGTCTCGAACAGCGTCGAATCGGCGCAACGGTTCGGCATCGCCCTGTTCGTCGTCATGGCGCTGGTTGCGTTACTCGTGGTGTCCAGCATCTTCGCCTGCGTTCGATACCTGATCACCTACGGCAACTTGACCGTCACCGACCAGGGTCGCACCCTGCACGTCAGCCACGGGCTGCTCCGCACCCGTCAGTCGACCCTCGACCGCAAGAGACTGCGCGGCACCTCACTGTCGCAGCCACTGCTGCTGAGGTCGGTCGGCGGAGCCCGGCTCGACGCCATCATGACCGGCGTGAGCGCCGAGAAGAAGGAATCGTCACTGCTGCTCCCCCAAGCGCCGCAGGCCGAGGCCCTGCGCATGATGACCACGGTGCTCGGCGACGCAGGCATGCACGGCAATGCCGACCGCCCGCTGCTGCGGCACGGCTCCGCCGCGCGCCGACGCCGCTACACCCGAGCTGCCGTACCGGTGCTGGTTCTCGCCGCGGGCATGGCGATCGCCACATATCTCGGAGCACCCGTTCCGATCCTCGCGTGGATCGCCGTGGCCGTGCTGTTCGTGGCTGCCGTCGGCCTCGCTCACGACCGTTACCGCGGCCTCGGGCACGCCGTCCTGCCCGGCTGGCTGATCACCCAACACGGATCGCTCGACCGCACTCGGCACAGCCTCGAAGCCGGCGGCATCATCGGTTGGACGGTGCGCCAGACGTTCTTCCAACGTCGCGCCGGCGTGGCCACCGTCGTCGCAGCGACACCGGCAGGCGTCGGACACTACGAGGTGGTCGACATCCCCATCGAAAACGCGTGGGCCATGATCGACGCCGTCACACCGGGTGCCGGGGACGTCTGGCTTCGACGCAGCACGTAAAGACGCAGCACGTGAAGACGCAGCCGGTAAAGAAGGAGCCGATGAAGAAGGAGCGCCCGCAGACCATCGCGCAACTCGACCTGGCGGTGTCCCAGTGTCGCGCCTGTCCACGGCTGGTGCAGTGGCGCGAACAGGTCGCTGCCGAGAAACGCGCTGCATTCGCGAACGAAACGTATTGGGGGCGAGCCGTTCCCAGCTTCGGCCCGGCCGATGCGTCGATGTTGATCGTCGGGCTCGCTCCGGCCGCCCACGGCGGCAATCGCACCGGACGGATGTTCACCGGGGACCGTAGCGGAGATGTGCTCTACCGAGCCATGCACGCCGTCGGGCTCGCCAGCCAAGCGACCGCGACGCACATCGGCGACGGGCTCACGCTCAACGGAGTTCGTATCGCAGCCCCGGTGCACTGCGCTCCGCCGCAGAACAAGCCGACTCCCGCCGAGCGTGATCGGTGCCGTCCGTGGCTCGACGACGAATTGCGCTTGCTGCGTCCGCGTCTGAAGTCGATTCTCGTGCTCGGGGCGTTCGGGTGGCAGTCGCTGCTACCCATTCTCGCCGCGAACGGGTGGGAAATACCCAGGCCTGCGCCGAAATTCGGTCACGGCGTGCAGCTCGACCTGGGCTCGATCACCCTGTTCGCGAGCTACCACGTCAGTCAGCGAAACACGTTCACCGGACTGTTGACTCCGACGATGATCGAGGACGTGCTCCGGAATGCGGGTCGGCACGCACGCTTGCTGTGATGGCCTTCATTCGGAACATGAACAGCAGCACACCGGCCGGCCCGGCCCCGGCAACGATGAGCAGCATCGTGCGCCAGTCGGCCAGCAGCAGAACATCGTTACCGGGACCGCCGAACATGCACAGCACTACTGCGACGAACCATCCGATCAGCGGCGACGCCACCCAGATCGGCCGTTCGGCTACTTTGCGCGCGGCCAGAATCAGAGCGACGTTCGCGATGCCCCCGAGCAACGCGCTGATGGGAAACTGCACCGACCCCACATAGGTCGGGAGAAAGAAGACCGACAGGATTCCGGACAGGAAGCCGTCGAACACCAGTACTGCGACCGTCGCCCACGACACCAGGGCGACAGTATTGGATGCGGCCTTCGAGATCATGCGCCCAATACTGCCTTGGCCCGGGTCGTTTCAGTGCACCGCATTCAGAAAACCGGGCATCGGCACTCAGGAAACCGGCGGATAGCCCAGCGAAGTGAGCAAGTTGCTCGCACCCATGGCGATCTGGCCCAGAACGTACTGGTACAGATCTGCCTGTGCGCCGAACTGCGGCTTGAGAGAATCGACGAACGCGACGATTGCGTCCTGCACTACCCAGTTGTACATGTGTGTTCCGCCCCTGCTGTCATGAGATCAGTGATTCGGAACACAGTCTAGTACCCCCGCGAACAGATCGTTCTCTCTGCCCGCCCCGTCGGAGCCGAGCGCGCCGCGCACGAGTACGTACTGCTCGTCGAGCAGGATCGGCTGAACGATGTCGTTGGAGAGCGCGTACTCGGTACCCGAGGGTGCAACCGTCACCTGAGTGGCGTGCGCACGCAACGCGTCGGTCTTCGCATCGAGCACACCGCGGACGTCGATGCTGGTGGTGATCATCTCCTCGGCCACACTCGGCAACTCTCCGTCGACAGGCATGCGCCACCCGTCGGGGATATCGGCGATCGCCCGCAGTCCGGCGTGCAGTTGCTCGTGGCCGGTGACGGTCCAGTAGAACTTTGCCACCTCCCACGGAGCTCCGGCCTGGGGATGGGCGTCCGTTCCACAGATCTCGACCGCTTCGGTCACCAGGGAGTGCACCTGCTGATGGTCGGGGTGGCCGTAGCCGCCTTCGGGGTCGTAACCGACGACGACCTGAGGCCGGAGTTCGCGGATGACCGACACAAGCGCACCGAGAGCCTCCTGCCGGTCAGCGTTGACGAATGCGCGTGGTTTCAGAGCAGCCGGGGTTCCGGCCATTCCGGAATCTCGCCAGCGGCCGGCACCACCGAGAAAGCGGGGCGGGTTGCAGCCCAACGCCGCGAGTGCGCGATGCAGTTCCAGAATTCGGTAGCCACCGAGTTGATCGGCTCGGTCGACCACGAGATCGGCCCACGTATCGCCGATCACTTCGCCCTCTTCACCGAGTGAGCACGTGAGCACGGTGACGTCGACGCCCGCGCGCACGTAATGTGCGATGGTCCCGCCGGTCGTGATCGTCTCGTCGTCCGGATGCGCATGGACCAGCAGCAACCGCTGCGGCTGCGTCATCGCCTGTTCCGTCATGGCCTGTTCCGTCATTCCCCGTCGCTCGCTGCTCGTGTCATGTTCTGTCTCGGTCCTTCGGTCGGGCAGCCGGTCATCGGTCGCCGAGCATTCGCGCCACATCCGGTAACGACTGCGCTGTCACATCGGCAGGAACGAAATGCTCGGGATAGGGACGGTTCTGACGATCGAGCCACGCGGTCGACAGGCCGGCCCGGTGCGCACCGTCGATATCCCAGGGGTGCACGGCCACCAGCATCGCGTCGGCGGGTTCGACACCGCACTGCTCGAGTGCATAGCGGTAGGCGTCGCCGTGCGGCTTCCACCGTCCGGCGTCCTCGACCGAAAGCAGCGACTCGAACTCGCTCCGCACGCCGGCACGCTCGAGCAGAGTCTGCGCGAGCGAAGCGGACCCGTTGCTGAGAGTGATCATCCGAACGCCAAGCGCTGCAAGAGCATTCACTCCGGCTACGACATCGGGATGCACCTCGAGCTCGGCCAAACCGGCCATGATGTGGTCCACTGCATCGCCCAACTCGCGATCGATCGAAGCATCGGACAGCAACGACTGAAGCACACCGGAACCGACCTCGGCGAACGGCCGAGCAGTACCCGCGACCGCGAGCGCGAACCCGTCGCGCAGTACGCCTGCGAACCACGTCGAAAACAGGTGCTCGTCCGCTCCGACGTCAGCGAATCGCGCCGCCAAGGGAGCCATGTCGGACAACGTCTCGTTCACGTCGAAGATGATCACCCGAGGCAAGCGCACGGTGCTCACCGAACCGTCCGCATCCACTTCGCGGCATCGGCGAAGATGCCGACCTCCACCGGCCCGGTCAACGAGACGCCGGTGATACCCGGAACCGCGGCCACTACCGACTGGTCCTGCATGATCGGCAGCGTCGACGCCAGCGACCACAGCTTGGGCTCGATCTCCTCGGTGACGACCGTCGGATCGACGCCGTTCACCAGGGCGCGGTCGATCGTCGGCTGCAATTCCGGCACACACAGACCGGACAGATTGCGCGGGGCTTCCACGCGATCGCTGCCCTGAGCCGGCTCGACCACACAGCCGAAGCGCGAGGCCAGGGCCGTCGCCGGGTCCACGCCCGCACTGGTCCACCCGACCACGGCGTCGACGCCGCCGTCGGTCAGCGCCGTCGAGTACAACTCGTCCGCGGGCAGCGGAGTGACGGTCGCGTCGATGCCGGCGCTGATGAGCTCGTCCGCGGCGGTGCCGGCCACGGCGAGTGCGATGTCGTCGTTCTCGACGGCACCGATGACGAATCGCAGCGCGGTGCCGCCGGCGTCTGCGAGTCGAGGCACTCCGGGAGCCGGCGCGCTCGTGGTCGGCGCGCTGGTGGTCGGCGGCGCAGCAGAGGTCGTGGATGCGCCCGCGCTCGGCGTCGAGGTCACGACGGCGTCGGGTGTCGGCACGAAGCCGGCGCGGCGAAGCAGGTCGAGGGCCGCGGTTCTGTCGATCGGGGCGGGTGCGGTGGCGGTGTAACCCGGGTCCGAGGGTGACGACAACTGCGCTGCTGCTCGGCGATCCGTCGCCCCGCCGCCGGCCCCTACTGTGGCCAGCAGGTTCGGGTCCAAAAGACCCATGATCCCCTGCCGCACGAGCGACTCCGACATGTTCGGGGCCCGGCCGTTCACGGTCATCGACAACACCCGCGATTGATGGATCGTGTCGGTGCGGACCCCGGGAATCGCCGAGAGTTGCGCGCGCGTCGCGGACCCACCGCGAACCTGTGCAATCTGCGCATCACTCGACCGCAACGAATCGGCCAACTGTGCTGGGGTGCCTCCGCGCCGAATCAGGATCTGGTCGGGCGAGGCCGGTTCGTCCCAGAAACGATCGTTGCGTTCCAGCAGAATCTCGTCCCGGCCCTGATCGACGGTCTTGATGTTGAACCGCGACCCGGAGACCGGCACGTTGTCGGTGAGGCCACCCTCGAATCCGCCGGGTGAGTCCTTGAGCAGGTGAGAGGGCACGAGGTCGGCGAACAATCGCTGCCACGCCGGATACGGCGACTCGAGGGTCACGTCGACGGTCTTCCCGCCGCCCGAGGAGGCGACATCGCTGATCAGTGCGTAACCGGCCGGATCGACGACGCCCGGCTGCGTGATCATCTGCTGCCAGAGGTAGCGGAAGTCCTCGGCCGCGATCGGTGCGCTGTCGGACCACTGGGCCTCGTTGCGCAACTGGTACCGGATGGTGAACGGAGACTGAGACGTCACTTCCGCAGAGATCAACAGCGACAGGTCAGGCTCCCACGTCGTCACGCCGGTGTCGGGGTTCATCGTGGGCCGGAACGGGCTGGGCAGCACGAGCGAACCGACCGCGGCGGTGGCGGGCGACTGGTCGGCCAGCAGGTGGGGGTTGAACCCGATGCCGACGTCGTCGATGGCCACGACGACAGGATCGCCGGTCTTCGACGGCACGGTCGTCGTGGTGACCGGAGTTTCGACGCTCTCGATCGGCGGCGGTGGATCCGCGGTGCATGCGGTGAGTACCAGAGCAGTGGCGGAGGCCAGAACCACCGGCATCAGTACGTTACGCAACGAGGATCTCCTTCGTGATCGGCTACAGGTACGGCAGAAGCGACGTCCCACGATGGTGACACGTCGCTTCTGCCGTACAGGATCTGTCTTACAGAGCAGCCTTGTCGCGCGTCTTGCTGCGCGAACGCTCACGGGCGCGCTCGTTGGAATCGAGGTGCACCTTGCGGACGCGGACGACCTCGGGAGTCACCTCGACACACTCGTCGCCTGCACAGAACTCCATGGCCATTTCCAGGTCCAGCTTCTTCGGCTTGGCCAGGGTTTCCATGACGTCGGCAGAGGACTGACGCATGTTGGTCAGCTTCTTCTCGCGGGTGACGTTGATGTCGAGGTCTTCCTGACGCGGGTTGATGCCCACGACCATGCCCTCGTACGTGTCAGCGCCCGGCTCGACGAAGAACGTGCCGCGGTCGGCCAGCTGGATCATCGCGAACGGGGTCACGGTGCCGTGACGGTCCGAGACGAGCGAGCCGGTGTGGCGGGCGCGGATCTCGCCGGCCCACGGCGCGTAACCGTGGAAGACGGCGTTGGCGATGCCGGTGCCGCGAGTGTCCGTGAGGAACTCGGTACGGAAACCGATCAGGCCACGCGAGGGAACGATGAATTCCATGCGAACCCAGCCTGCGCCGTGGTTCGTCATCTGGACCATCTTGCCCTTGCGTGCAGCGAGGAGCTGAGTGACGGCACCGAGGTACTCCTCCGGTGTGTCGACCATCAGCTCTTCGAAGGGCTCGTGCAGCTTGCCGTCGACCTGCTGGGTGACCACCTGGGGCTTGCCGACGGTGAGCTCGAAGCCTTCACGACGCATCTGCTCGACGAGGATGGCGAGCGCGAGCTCTCCACGACCCTGGACCTCCCACGCATCGGGGCGACCGATGTCGAGGACCTTGAGCGAGACGTTACCGATGAGCTCCTGGTCGAGGCGGCTCTTGACCATGCGCGAGGTGAGCTTGTGGCCGCTGACGCGTCCGACGAGCGGGCTCGTGTTGGTGCCGATGGTGACCGAGATGGCCGGCTGGTCGACGGTGATGCGGGGCAGAGCGACCGGGTTCTCCAGATCGGCGAGAGTGTCGCCGATCATGATGTCCGGGAAGCCCGCGACGGCGACGATGTCTCCTGCGACACCCTTCTCGCCGGGAACGCGCTCGACGCCGATGGTGTTGAGCAGCTCGGTGATCTTGGCCTTCTGGACGACGGGCTCGCCATCGACCTCACGCATCCAGCTGACGGTCTGGCCCTTGGAGAGCTGGCCGTTGTGGATACGAACCAGGGCGAGGCGGCCGAGGAAGGCCGACGCGTCGAGGTTGGTGACGTGTGCCTGCAGCGGCGCGTCGACGTTGCCCTTGGGCGCGGGGACGTAGCTGAGCAGAACCTCGAACAGCTCGTCGAGGTTCTCGGCGTCGGGAGCGTGTCCGTTCTGGGGCTGGACCTTCGAGGCCTTGCCCTCACGACCGGAGGCGTAGAGGACGGGGAGGTCGAGTGCGAGCTCGGCTGCCTCGGACGCTTCGTCGTCCAGATCGGACGCGAGATCGAGCAGCAGGTCGTGGCTCTCCGAGACGACCTCTTCGATACGTGCGTCGGGACGGTCGGTCTTGTTGACGACCAGGATCACCGGCAACGACGCGGCGAGCGCCTTGCGCAGCACGAAACGGGTCTGCGGCAGCGGGCCCTCGGACGCGTCGACGAGAAGGACGACGCCGTCGACCATGGACAGGCCGCGCTCGACCTCTCCGCCGAAGTCGGCGTGACCGGGGGTGTCGATCACGTTGATGACGGTGATGGTGCCGTCGGCATTGCGCTTGTGAACGGCCGTGTTCTTGGCCAGGATCGTGATGCCTTTTTCTTTTTCGAGGTCACCCGAGTCCATGACGCGGTCGATCGCTTCGGCACGTTCCTCGAACGCGCCGGACTGCCGAAGCATGGCGTCGACCAGGGTGGTCTTGCCATGGTCGACGTGTGCAACGATGGCGACGTTGCGAAATGTAGTGGTGCTGTCGATGTTGTCTGCACTGCTTGGGGCGCTCACGCGAAAAATTCTCCTGGAGTCGAATGCGGGCTCTTGTTCGCTAGCGGGCTTATGTCGCTAGAGAAGCGCGCTGCACCGCGAGGTTCTCGCGACTGATCGAGTTTACCCGTAGTTCGGCAGTGCCCCGCGCCACCCTCAGGTCTGTGACCTGCGCCACCCATTAGTCTTGGTGCTCATGGGCAAGGTAAAGGCCGTAGATGTCTCGGGGATGAAGCCCAAGAAAAAATGCTGCCGCAAGAAGGTTCGGTGCGTTACGTGCCCGGTCGTCATCATGCGAATGAAGAAGCTCGAATCGGCGGGCGCGACCAAGAAAGACCTCAAGAAAGGTCTGAAGACCGCTCGGGCGAAGTGAGCAGGATTTCTTGCAGGTCCGGCAGCCAGAGGCGGTCCGCATCGACCAGATCCACTGTCGGCAGCGTCTCGGCATCGACCCACCGCAGAGCCGAATGCTCCAGCGGCGCAGGGGTTCCCGAGACGATCGAGGCTCGATAGGCCCGCAGTACCATCCCACCGGAGAGCTCGACGTCTCCGCTGAGCGCGGCACCGATCGAACATTCGACTCCCAGTTCCTCGCGCAGTTCGCGCGCCAGCGCGGCGTCCTCGGACTCCCCCGGCTCGACCTTGCCGCCGGGCAGCTCCCACCGGCCGGCCAGCTCCGGTGGACGGGTTCGTTGCGCGAGCAGCAGACGGCCGTCCTCGATCAACGCGGCTGCGACAACCACAGCGGTAGGGGTACCGGACATGCCACCATCTTTCTATGACCGAACTGCTGACCGACCGCGATATCGACGACGCCCAGCTCGCCGACTGGACGGTGAAGGAAAAATCCTTGACTCGCACCGTCGAACTGACGTCGTTTCCCGCCGCGATCGAGTTGGTGAACCGCGTGGCCGACGCCGCGGAGGAGGCGGACCATCACCCCGACATCGACATCAGGTGGCGAACGCTGACGTTCACGCTGTCCACGCACAGCGCCGGCGGTCTCACACAGAAGGATGTGGATCTGGCGCGTCGGATCGACGCACTGATTGCGAATTGATGCGTCCCGCATAGGCGACCCAGCCGAGGAACAGAGCAGATCCGATCACGTCAACGGCACCGGCCCAGGCCTCGAGCCCGGGACGGGGAATGGTCCAGATCGATTCCTGGAAGAAGCTCAGCAACCAGGGCACCCCCACCGTGACCGTCACCAGCCAGTATCCCGCGACGAGCTTGGCTCCGGCGATATCGCGCAACGGCCCGTGCACCAGCCAGATCACCATCGGAATCACCCAGATCCAGTGATGGGACCACGAGATAGGCGACACCAACAGGCCCAGGAGTTGGACGATGACCAGGGTTCCCAGGTGGTCGCGGCGATCGAGTGCTCGCCATGCCAGCACAGCGAGAACCGCGGCGATCACCGCGGCGGCGATCCACAGCGGTCCCTGGCCGACGTCATCGCCCACGATCCGGCTCAGGGCTCCGCGCAGAGACTGATTCCAGACCGAGCCGACGGGGCCGATGCGCTTCGCATCGCCAAGCAGAGTAGTGAAGTACGTCGCCGCCTGATGCCCCAGCGCCGCGAAGCTGACAGCGACCGTGAGCGCGAATGCCACCGC
This sequence comes from Rhodococcus sp. 1R11, assembly GCF_004563845.1. Lineage (NCBI taxonomy): Bacteria > Bacillati > Actinomycetota > Actinomycetes > Mycobacteriales > Nocardiaceae > Rhodococcus > Rhodococcus sp. 1R11. Next base: position 51,813 of record NZ_SPNG01000001.1, read on the forward strand.
CGAGAACGCCGCGGCCTTCCATCGCCGAGTCGCGAGGAAGTACAGGCCCGTGATGGCCGGTGTGAGCTTGATGCCCGCGGCGAAGCCGACGAGGCCGCCCGCCACCCACCAGCGCGAGCTGCGTACCGCGAGTAGCGCCAGCAGCACCAGGAACACGTTGACCTGGCCGTAGTCGAGGGTGGTGCGTACGGGTTCGAACCACAGCCCCAGCGCGGTCCACAGCATGGCGATTCGCACCCATCGCGGTTCGGCGGCTCGGTCGTCGCCGAGCACCATCGACAGCGCCAGCCGCACCACCGCGAACAACGCGGCCATGGTCGCGGCCTGCCAAACGACGCCGACCACAGAGAAGGGCAGGTAGTGCAGCGGAAAGAACAGCAGAGCGGCGAACGGCGGGTACGTGAACGGAAGCGGGAAGTCCGGGGTCTGTGTCGAGTACGTGTAGTCGTACAGGTTGTCGCCGAGCAGCGCAGCGGAGCCTTCGACGTAGACGTGCAGGTCGACGAGGTTCATACCGTTGGGAGTGACGAACGCCCAGACGAATCGGCTGATCACCGAGACTGCCAGCAGAACGGGGGCCAGCCGAACAAGTCGGTTCACGATGCGTGTGGTTCCGTTCGGTATCGATGCCGTTTATCGACAGCCGAGCTTATAGGGCAGTCGATACCTACCCTAACCGCGTCGATCCGCTCGTAACATTTACATCACCTTTCACACTGGTCACTCGTGTAACACGCTATTGTTCGATTCTGCGGAGAATTCGCAGCGCGTGGCCCATAGAATCCTCGTTGGAGTTCAGCCGGGGAGGACTGGACCTACTACGGCTGTACATCCGGGATCGCTCTACATAGAGTGACCCCTCGGGCACCGGCTGTCGCCGTGGACCTGCGTCATGATCAGAATGGGGAACATAACCGTGCTTCGTACTCGCGGAACGCGTCGCGTCGTCACAGCTCTGGCTGTGGCCGCAGCCGCCGCACTCGTTGTGCCGACCAGCGCATCCGCTCAGCCTCTGGTGCCCATGGCTCCGGCAGATCTGCCGGCTGCTCCGGCCGATCCCGCCGCGCTGATCGCCCAGTTCCTGCCTGCTCCCGGTGAACCCTTGCCCAACCTCTCCGACATCGAGGCACTCGCGTCCTTCGCGCCGGCCATCGTCGGTGCAGCTGCAGGCCCGGCCGATGTCGGTGCCGCTCCCGCAGCAGATCTGCTCGGCCAGGCTCGCGCGCTCCTCGAAACCGCGCAGCTTCCGGAGCAGGTCAAGTCACTGCTGGAATCGGTCATCACCTTCCTGGACGGATCCGGCGGCGGCGGGCCCGAGCTGCCCGCCGATGGCCCCGTCATTGCGCAGTTCCTGTACCCGACCCTGGGCAAGGGCTGCATCTCCGACACTGCGGATTCCGTCGGGACCGCATTGGCCGTTCCCGGACCGGCCACGTTGCCGCCCCCCGGACCGGCGGCAGGCCAGGCCGGTTTCGTGTTCACCGCCCTCGGTACCGCGCCTCTCGCCGCGCAGCAGTCTGCTCCGCTCACCGTGACGTGGCTCAACATCGACAACCGCCGATCGGGAACGCAGGACCTGACCGGCGCAGCCAAGATCAACGCCGACGGCCCCGCGACGTTGTCGGCCATCGCCGACACCGGCCCCGGTCGCGTGCTGTCCGTCGTGTCCGGATCGATCACCACTCAGTCCAAGGAAGACGCCGCAGCGCCGCCGCGCAGCTGCAACTTCCTGCCGACCATCGGCACGGTCTACGTTCCGTAGTTCACGAGACCACAACAATTCGCCCCCGGCTTCATCGAAGCCGGGGGCGAATGGTTTTCGTGCTTATCGGCCGGAGAAAAGACCGCCGAATTACACGAATGGTATTCAGACGATGTCGGCACCGGATTTCGACCACTGGCCGTAATCGGACTTCAGAATATTGTTGATATCCACTTTCACTCCACCCACCGTGTCCTTGTCGATACGAATCTGGTGAATGTGCGCCGCGGGATGCACGAACCCCTTCGGGGTCCCCCAATTGTGCTGCCAATACCACTGACCCAGTCCTGCGACGGACGCCAATTCGATGGTCGGAGAATTTGCGTAGATACCGGTGTTCTCCGCTCCGATCACCGACTGCCACCCCAGGATGTACGGCGCGATGAGGGTAGCGAACTCGACGGCTGTCGGGTTGTCGTCGATCGATGCGTAGATCGGCCGATCGGACGGGCCACCGGCCGCCAGATGGAGCTCGAGTCCACGTTTCGCATGCTTGACGCCCGCCACGTACCCGCCTCGCCAATCCGCGGTGGCACCCTTACCGAACTGATAGTTGGAGACCACCTCCAGGCCGGCCTCGGTGAGGGACTGCGCCTCCGACGCGGTCATCGGCTTGCCGACCATCCAGGTCGCGTCGGGACGCCGATCCGAGACGTAGCGGACAGCTCCCAGATGGCCTGCGCTCTTGATGGCCGACGCCGACGGCACCCCTCCCGCGTAGTCGACGAGCGTTCCCAGCCCCGCGTCGGCATGAGCGGTGGCCGAGCCCAAGGCGGCCAGGCCGACGGCGGCTGCGGAGCCGGCCGCGGCGTACTTGAACAGTTCACGTCGCGAAACCTGCACAAAAATCTCCCATGCCGTTCGATTGCCACGGCGCGCCTACGTACCGAAGCGCGCCATCACTGCTACTTTTCGATGTTTTGTCGTATCCCACCACAAACACATGTGCACCGCCAGCCCCACTGCTCACACCCCACCCGCATCCCTCGTCGTTCACACATGCAACTCCAGCACCGCGCCCGCAGTCATGAATAGGGTGGGGAGGACGAAGCACGAACGACGGCGTGAAGGAGTGGTTGGACATGGGCGTAACACTCGCCAAGGGCGGAAACGTCTCGCTGACGAAGGAAGCACCGAACTTGACGGCGGTCACCGTCGGACTGGGCTGGGACGTCCGCTCCACCACCGGCGGGGACTTCGACCTCGACGCGAGCGCGATCGGCCTCGGCACCGACAAGAAGGCGCTCAGCGACAACTACTTCGTCTTCTACAACAACCTGCGCTCCCCCGACGGGGCAATCGAGCACACCGGAGACAATCGCACCGGCGAGGGCGAAGGCGACGACGAAAGCATCGACGTGGACCTTGCAGCGCTGGCACCCGAGGTGGATTCCATTGCATTCCCGGTGTCGATTCACAACGCGGACGCGTTGGGACAGAACTTCGGCCAGGTCGTCAACGCCTTCATTCGGGTGGTCGACAAGTCCGACGGCCGCGAACTCGCGCGCTTCGATCTGAGCGAGGACGCGTCGACCGAGACTGCGATGGTCTTCGGCGAGTTGTACCGCCGCGGTGCCGAGTGGAAGTTTCGCGCAATCGGTCAGGGCTACGCGTCCGGCCTGGAGGGAATCGTGCGCGATTTCGGCATCGACGTCGGCTGACGCGAGGTGTGCGTGTCCGTCTCGATTGCACAACGGTCTACAGCTGAGCTTGTGACGTCCAGATGATGTGTGGTGATATCAGCGCACACGCAACATCAGCCACATAAGTCACAGGAGTCACACATGTCTCGTCGCCTCAGCCGTCTGGCGGGCGCGCTCGCGCTCTCCTGCGCGGCATTGCTCGCCGTTCCCGCCACTGCGGCAGCGGATCCGGCTCCCGCCGATCCGCTTGCCCGGGCGATCGCCGCATTGCAGGGGCAAGACGGTGCTTCGCTCGCCGCAGCGAATGCCATCGCCGACTCGCGCACCCCGGTTGCCGAGAACACCTCCGCAGACCCCTTCGCTGCCCTCGACGCGGCCAACAAGGCTCTCACCGACTTCGGCATCACGCCGTTCTTCTATCCGACCGCTGCGATCAACTGCGCCGCCACACCAGGTGCCCCGCTCGGAATCGTGCCGGGCGTCGCCGGTGGTGCCGGCGGACCGTGGCCGCAACTGAAGGCACCCGCCATCCCCACAATCCCAGGTGTGCCGCCCTTGCAAATTCCCGATCTCAATGCCGTCGACAAGGGCGAGACGATGTTCGCATTCGTTCCGGCCGGCATCGTCAACGACTCGGCCGACAAATCCGGCATGCAGGTGGCGTGGTTCAACGTCAACACCCTGCAGGGCGGCTTCGCCGACTTCGGCGGCCTGGTCACCACCCTCGCCCAGTCGATCCTCGACAACTCCGGAATCCCGGCCGAGTTGAAGGAAATGGCCCGACCACTCGTGGTCAACGCACTCAATGCGTTGCCCGCTGCCGGTGCACGCGCTGTCCCCGTGCAAACCGGATCGGGAACCGTCCTGGCCGCGGTGTTCGGCACCGTGAACCACAAGGCAATCGACGGCTCGGACAAGAGTTGCTTCTTCTTCCCGACGGTCGGCCTGGTGAACGTCGCCTGACGCAGGTCCAATCGAACGACCGAAAAGCCGTGCAGCTCCGCGCTGCACGGCTTTTCGCTGCATCAGGAGCGATCGATGCGGCCGAGCCGACCCAGAACCGCCTGCATCTCGGTGCGCCGCGCGCGTGCGGCCCAGGGGCGCAGGCGGTTCCGCCCTCGCATCTGCATGACCGCTCCGGTCACGAGATCTCCGTTGGGCGCGAACTGGACCCGCACCATCTCGTCGAGAGGTCGCCCGAAAACGGAGCCGGGGAAGCCTCGACGGAATCCGTGCGGGAACAGTGGGGCGTCGGGTTCGTTGTATTTCCCTCCGACGAAAACCGGCCCGGCAGTGCGGAAGTCGCGACTCTGTGCGATGAACCCGTGGAATGCGCGGCCGGCTTCACGCCCGTAGTAGGAAATTCCGACGCGCCCCGATCCGGTGGCGGTGATCGCACCGAACCGCGCACCTCGCACTCCAGGAGCGGACACCACGACGGGTCTCGACCAGCTGTTCGCGCCGTCGGAAGACCACGAAGCGTGCAGCAATCCGTCCCGGTCCGGCCACAGGGCGTACAGGGTGCCGTCGCAGTCGACGGCGACCGACTCCGGCAGCAGGTACCGAGAAGCGAACAGGAGAAGGTGAAACGGGTTGTGATACTTGGCGAGCGCCGATCCGGGGACTATGCGCACATCCCAGGTCAGGCCCTCGTCACGGCTGACCGCCACCGCGAAACGACGACCGTATCGGCCACCGATGTAGACCGTGCCGTCCGGGCCGACGACGCCGGTGCCGAAGGCGACGTAATCCGTACTGGGCAGTCCAGGAATGTTTTTCGGGTCGATGTCGAACCCGCCGGCTACCTCCCATTTGACCCCGCCGTCGTACGAACGCCAGATCACTTGGCGGGTGGCGTTGATCAGAGGTCGCACGCGGACGGCCAACGGTGTCGGAGCGGACAGGTACGTCACGCGAGCAGACGAGGGAGACGCGGCCGGTTGGGACACCCGCGGCCCGGCGAAGATCTTGGCACCTGTCCTGGCCTTCGATGCCACTCTTCGGAAGCGCCAGGTTCGGCCTCGGTCGTCGCTGATTCCGAGGTCGAAGCCCGATCGAAACATGCGCGTGGGTGTCGGGTCGACGCGTCCGGCGGCGAGGAACAGACGCTCGTCGGCCTCGTCGAAGTACATGTGTGCTCGGCGGCCGTTGTTCACCGCGCCGTCCGGGACAGATGCCCGCCAGGATTGTCCGAAATCGGAGGACTGCAGCACTCCCACGCCATCGACGGTGTATGCCGGGGCGAGGAATACCGTGTTGTCCGCGGCTGTCCCGAGGGTGCAAGCGGACGACCCGTATTCGGTGTAGGAGATGTCGGTGGCGTAGTCGGCCGATGCTGCCGCGATCGTCGAAAAGCGAAGACCTGCTCGATATCCCGACGCGACCCGCGGTGTCACGACACTCGCCCGCGGCGCGGGCGTCGTGATATCGGGGCGCGGTGGTGCATTGGATCAGGCTAGCGTCGATTCACACCGAAAACGCCGAGGCCGATACAGAAGTCCTGAGCCGAACGTCGTGACAGGTCACAGAACAAAACCGGTCTGTTTCGAGATCGTCGATCGGCGGCGCACGCCTTAAGCTTCCGGTGTGCCCTGTGCGTTCGCCGAATCCCTGTTGTCGGGCGCGGCGCGTCTTCACCCGGTCGATGCGCATGCGTACTGGATGGCATCGAAGGTCCCCAGCGACCAGTTCCTGCTGTACTGCTTCGACGGAGCGCGCGAACCACTGGAGTCCACGGTGCGACGGCTGCGCATTCGCAGCGCGGGTATCGAGGTGCTCGGTCTTCGAATCACAGAGGTTCCGTTCGGTCTCGAACGTCCGCACTGGACTGCGATGGACCCCGGCACGGACACGATCAGCGTTCACCCCGAACCCCGCACGTGGCAGGAATGTCTCGACGCTGTCGCGTTGTCGTTCGAGCGTCAGGTCGACCCGCGACACACGGTCTGGCATCTGCACCTGTATCCGAACGTATCGGGAGCTCCTGCGTGTGACGGGCCGAGTCTTGTTGCTGTTCTGCAACTGTCGCACGCAGCCGCGGACGGAACACTGGCCGCCCGAACTGCTCGCGAGCTGTTCGGTACACAACCCGTGTCCTCTCGGCCCGCTACACGGGCTGCGCCACCCGCACCCCTGACCGCCGCCGTCGCAGCTCTGGCTCTGCCGGTGCGAGTGGTGCGCATGGCTCGCGCCGGCATTCGGGCGCGACGCGACGCACTGCGATTGGAGGAACATACCGCGTCCGGCTCGGTCCCTCCTCCTGCACGTTCTCGCGCGCTGACGACTCTCGACGTTGCGCCTACGGACCGGACGGATCTGCGAACGATCGTGCTACCGAAGTCGGCTCTGCAGTTCGCCGACACCTCGATCACCGTCACTGCTCTGACCGCCATTTCCGTTGCACTACAACACTTTCTCGAGAATCCGGCCGATCTCGCCGCCGAGGTCACCGTGGCACGGTCGGCTGCAGTGGGCGCACGCAACAACTTCGGTAACGTCGGCGTCGGCCTGTTTCCCGCCGAACCGGACCTGCGGACTCGCAGCCGACTCGTGGCCGCAGACCTGACCGAGCGCAGAGTGCGAGCCGATCACCCGATGTCGTTGGCCGCCCGCGCATCTCAGGACAGGACAGAACATCACGTCCCGGCCTTCCTGGCGGCGTGGGGTGTCGCACAGTTCGATCCGACTGCGGTGCCACCGACCGTCACGGGCAACACGGTCGTATCCAGTGTTTCGCGCGGTACAGCAGACCTCACGCTCGGCGGTGGGCCCGTTCGTTTCACGGCAGGCTTCCCCGCTCTCTCCCCTGCCATGAGCCTCACGCACGGCGTGCACGGTATCGGAGACACCGTCACGATCAGCGTCACGTCCAACCGAGCGGCCGTGCCGGATCCGGACCGCTACGAGAGACTTCTGCGCGATGCCCTGAAAGACGTACGTGCCGCACTGAGCTGAACAGTTGAATGCCAGACAGTTCTCAGCATTTGTCGGGCCTGCAGCTCAGGTTCGTCGGCCACACTCGGTAACCATGAACCAGGAGCAGGTAACCGTACTCGCGGTCGGCGGCACCGGTGAATCGCGTCCGGCCGACCATCGGACCCGCGTCACCGGTCTCCTGTCGTGTGTCGTCGGCGCACTCGACGATCGCTTCGTCGGCCGCTGGGTGGGCTACCCGGCGTCGTACGGGCCCGTTGCATTCGGCGGACTGAGCTACCGGCACAGCACCGAACTCGGAGTTCGTCGCCTGCGTCGCGCGATCGAGAACACCACTGGGCCTCTCGCTCTGATCGGATATTCGCAGGGAGCAACGGTCGTTCGCGAAGTACTGGGCCTCGTTCACGACGGAATCGTCGACGGCAGCCGCATCGTCGCGGCCGGTCTGGTCTCGGATCCACAGCAGCCGGCCGGTGCGGTGCCCGGCTGCACCGGCCGCGGGGTCGCCGGCATCGGGCCGGCTCTGCCGGAGTCGATTCCGACCCACTGGATAGCTCTCGCGTCGGACATGATCTGCAATGCCAGCGACGACAGCCTCGTTCGCGATATCGCCGACCTGACGCGCTGGATGTCGTTCCGCACGCCCAAGACCTGGTTGCGCGAACTGTGGCTGCTTCTGCGCAGCAACAGTTTTCAGAACGCGACTCGTACTCGCCTACGACCGACGCAGTGGGCGAAGGATGTTCGACGCCTCCGCACCGCGGCCACCGAGGTGGCCGGGTACCTGCCCACGTCCCTCGGCTGGAGACGATGGGTGTGGACCAACTCGGGTGGCGGTCGCCACATCGCCTATGCGTCGGAGCCGTATGCAGGCGACCTCACCGGATGCCAAGTTCTCGCCCGCTGGCTCGGTGAGCAAGAGGATCAGCGGCTCGGCCGAGCTCTACCGGCTGCGCAGGTCGCGTAACGCAGATCAGTCTCGCTTGCAGAGACAGAAGATGTGGCCGACCGGGTCTCGGTACACCCAGAACGACTCGTGCGCGTCGTCGATCAATGTCGCTCCGGCATCGACGACGAAGTCGCGGGCCCGCTCCATCTCGTCGACGACGAAATCGAGGTGAATCTTGATGCCGTCGTTCGGCCAGTCCACCGGGCTGAAGTCGGGGGCCTTCTGGAAGGCCAACCGCAGTTCGCCCGGACCGTGGACGACCACCCAATCTCCGTCGTCGCGCACCGGTTCCCAGCCGAGGATCGTGCTGTAGAACCGGGCGAGCGCTGCCGGATCGGGACAGTCGAGAACCGTGTAGTCCACGGCGATGACGGGTGCATTCATGTCGGAATCGTAGCGAGAATCTCCCGGGTCGGACTATCGATTACTCGCCGTCGATCAACCGCCGACTGCCGGGGCAATGGTCTCGAACCACGCCTCGTGCAGATGCTGCTGCCAGTGATTCCACCAGTGCACGCCGGTGCCGGTGATCTTGACGTTGGGTCGACCGCCTGCGGCCTGCAACAACGGAACGAATGCTCGGCTGCTCATGCCTGCGGCGGTTTCGAGCGGCACCATCTGTGCGAACTTGACGGGGTCGAAGCGGCTGCTGGCCGGGTTGAACACCGGGTCCGTAGCCGGTGAGCCGCTACCCGAGGAGACGAAGACTGCCGTGTTGCGCAACGCGCCGACATTGAGCGACGGATCGTTGCGGATCCAGTCTGCCGACGGCCAGGTGCCCCACATGTTGCGCGCGTTGCCACCCATCTCGCCGACGGCGACCGAGATGCCCTGAGCGAATCCGGGGCTGCTGGCCGTCGGGTAGCCACTGAACGACGCCACCGCCTTGTAGAAGTCCGGCCGGTGAGCCGCCAGGTTCAGTGCGGAGGTGCCGCTCATCGACAGGCCGGCCACGGCGTTGTTGACGTTGTCGCTACCGAAACGATCGGCCATGAAGGGCGGCAATTCCTGGGTCAGGAACGTTTCCCACTTCACCCGTCCGAGCTTGGGGTCGTCGCGCTGCCAGTCCGAGTAGAAGGTTCCGCCGCCGCCGAACGGAATGACCACGTTGACGTGCTTGTCGGCGAAGAAGCTCTCGACGTCGGTTTCGATGAGCCAACCGCTGTTGTCTTCGGGCGCACGCAGCCCGTCGAGCAGATACAGCGTGGGTGCAGGGCCGCCACCGGCAGCTCGGAGCACCTTGATCGGGATGTTCTTGTCCATCGACGGCGAGTAGACGTAGACCAGCTCGGAGTCGGCTTTCGCCACACCGGTCCCCATCAGCACCGTTGCCATCGTGGCGACCATGACCGCTACGAGAGCGAGCACCGTACTTCGTAACCGACCGCGCATCGAAATTGTCCCCTTGTTCGTATCCAGCCCCACCGTCCCGGGGAGGGTAACAGCTCGGTCACGGTAATGCGTCCTCTAGCGCGACGGGCTGTCGACGATCCACCAGGCCGCGTACGGCGGCAGCCATACCGATCCGTTCTCGTCGACCGCCAGGTCGTGCTGCGAGAGCACTTCGGTGGGGGCCGGGATGCCGAGCTCGATCAACTGCGCATGGGGGAACGGGCGGTGCCGAGAAGTGACGTTGTAAAGCCCCACCAGGGTGCCGCTGGGATGACGTCTGCGCACCACGAGCAGACCGTCGTCGGATTCGGTCTGGACGTCGACCGGCGCCTCGGCGTGCAACATCGGTAGACCGGAGCGCACCTTCGCGATACGAGCGATGCCGTCGAACACTCGTTGGGCGTCGCTCCCCTGCTGAAATCGACCGGCGCGGTCGGCGTCGGTGACGCGGGGTCGATGCACCCACCTGTTGTCCTCGGCATGAGCCGGTTCGTCTGCCCAGTTCGGGTCTCCCGGGGAGCCGAGCTCGTCGCCGCTCCACACGACGGGAATGCCGCCCCATCCGGCAATGACGGCGTGCGCCAGGAAAATTCGGCCGAATGCGCCGTCGGCGTCGAGGCGAGACGGGCCGAGACCGGTGAGCGCTGCTGCGGTCCCACTGATCCGGCGGTCCCCGGTGTCTGGGTTGTATTGAAACACAAGCCCTTCGGCCCAGGATCCGTCGAACTCGCCGGAGTACCAGTCGGCCAGGAAATGCCGATGGCCTGCACCCGACAGTCCGAGGGACGCTGCGTCGCCGTCGTCGATGGCCCAGCCGATGTCGTCGTGGCATCGCACGTAGGTCACCCAGGTGCCACTCGGTGGCGTCGGCGGTAACGACGCCAGGGCATGACGCGCCAAAGCCGTACTGCCCGTGGCCAACATCGACCAGACCTGCACCATCAGCGAGTTGTGGTAGGCGATGTCCGATACTCGCCCGGTGTGTCTGCCCTGCCCCAGATACGGTAACAGATCGCGTGGGCCGACGATTGCTTCGGCCTTGAAGAGCGTTGCCGGAGCGGCAAGGCGAGCGGTCGCTCGGAGAGCCTGGGTGATCGCATGCACTTCGGGCTGGTTCTGGCAATTGGTGCCGAGCCGCTTCCACAGAAATGCGATCGCGTCGAGGCGGAGCACTTCCACCCCGAGATTGGCCAGGTGCAGCACGATGCTTGCGAACTCCTCCAGCACAGCAGGATTGGCCCAGTTCAGATCCCACTGCCACTCGTTGAACGTGGTCCACACCCATTCGCAGAGTTGGTCGTCCAACGTGAAGCTGCCGGGCGCGAAGTCCGGAAATACCTCGGGGAGGGTGCGCTCGTAGGAATCCGGGGTCGTCCGATCGGGGTAGATCAAGAAATAGTCGCGGTACTTCGGATCACCGGCTCGCGCCTTGACAGCCCATTCATGTTCGCGGGCAACGTGATTGAGGACCAGGTCGACCACCATGCTGATACCACGTCCGCGCAGAGTCTCGGCGAGAGTACGCAGATCCTCGTTGGTGCCCAGATCTTCTCGCACCGCGCGATAGTCCATCACTGCGTAGCCGCCGTCGTTGTCGCCCGGCCGCGGTCGAAGCAGCGGCATCAGATGCAGGTAGGTGACACCCAGATCGGTCAGGTGATCCAGTCGTTCACCGACTCCGCGCAGCGTCTCGCCGTAACGGTCCACATAGCAGGCGTAGCCGAACATGTCCGGCTGCTGAAACCAATCGGGTTCGAGCAGTCGACGCTGATCGAGTCTGTGCAGATCCTCGGACCGCTCCGCGTACGCACGGGCGGCGATCTCGACGAGCGTGGCAGCCACTGCATCAGGCTCGGGGTAGACAGCCGTGACGGCGTCGTGCAGATCGGGAAACCACTGTTCGAGGCGGAGCTCGAACGTCTCGCGTCGATGGGCGGGCAGTTCGGCGAGGATGTCGCGGGTGACGTCTGAGACCGTGGTGTGCGCCATGGACTCATCATGGCATCGAGCAGTCGCCGCCGACGCGCATACATCCCGACTCCCTGGGGTACTGGCGCAGCATGTCATTGCTGAGCCGCACGGTGGACACGATTCTCGACAGAGCCGTCGTTCCCGGCTACTCCCGAGTCGGTGCAACGGTGCGTCGGCGATTCTGGGCCGCCGACCCGTTACCGTTCGCCTCCCCCATCGACATGGTGGTGACCGGCGCATCCTCGGGGTTGGGAGAAGCTACCGCGAAGCAGCTCGCCCGCCTCGGAGCGCGGGTGCACCTGGTCGGACGATCGGCCGAGCGACTCGACGCCGCCGCTGCTGCCATCCGAACCGAAGTGCCCGACGCCTCCCTCGTGATGCGCGAGTGCGATATCAGCGATCTCGATTCGGTGGCGGCCCTGATCGCGGCATTGGCGTCCGAACTGACATCGGTGCACGCGCTCGTGCATTGCGCCGGGGTGATGCCGGACGAGCGGCGGTTGTCGGCACAGGGTCACGAATCCGCTTTCGCCACCCATGTTCTCGGACCGGTCGCGCTGACGGTGGGACTGCGAGAATTGTTCGACGCCGGATCGCGGGTGGTGTTCGTATCGAGCGGAGGCATGTATGCGGTTCCGCTGCAGAACTCGGACTTCGAGTTCTGCAGCGGTCGCTATTCAGGGATGACTGCTTACGCCCGAACGAAACGAATGCAGGTGGTGGTGGCCGAGCAACTGGCCGAACGCTTTTCGCTCGAGGACGATCCGGTGGTGCACAGCATGCACCCGGGCTGGGCGGCCACTCCTGGCGTCACCGGGTCGATGCCACTGTTCGATTCGGTGATGAAGCCCATTCTGCGCAGCGCCGACGACGGTGCCGACACCATCGTCTGGCTGGCGGCCGCCGATCCCGCGTTGACCAGCACCGGCACATTCTGGCACGACCGCGCGCCGCGGCCGACGCACTATCCCTCCTGGCGCGGAGACTCACCGCGCGTGCGAGATGCGTTGTGGACCAGCGTGTGCGCGGCAACCGGAATCGGAATCTGATCGGTTCACATCCCGGGCTCGAACCGCTTGCGTCCGCAGACCGCGTTCCGAAGGACCATCAGCACGGTCAAGCCGATCCCCCAGCCCAGCATGCACAGAATGACGCCCACACCTGACTGCCCCGTGACGTCGGTGCTCGCGTCGACGCAGAACGCCGTCGAGAACCCAGCGGTCGTACCCAGCGCAGCGACGTGTCCGCCGGTATTCGCCCATCGCGACAGATGCGCGGCCAGCAGGCACAGCAACACCACCGTCGCCCCGCACGCCGCCACTTGCCAAGACGGGAAGGCGTTCGGGGCCGGGAGACCCGGACCACGGAACTCGCCTCGGTAGTCGGCAGACCAGCTCAGCCAGCCTGCGCACGACACGAAACCCGCTGCGAGAGCAATCGATCCGGTGGCCCATAACCCCATCGATCCCTTCCCCGGCCCCTCTCGCAGTCTCGAGAACAGAGCCCACAGAAGGAGCGCCCAGAAGGTCGACGGCACGCCCACGAAAACGAAGACTATCCACATAAACTGAGACCACGAAAAGTCGACTGCCATGACCCGACGCTATCCGACGTAGCGCGCGCCTGGCCCCGATCCGCGGAGCCCGATCGACGTCACAGACCCAGCAGGTCGGCCGATCTGCGCAGTCGCATCAGGACCTGAAGATCGAGAGCATTGTCCGGGTCGCGCCAGTGCGTTCCGATCAGACGGTCGATCGCGTCGAGTCGTTGATAGAGCGTGTTGACATGCACCCCGAGAGCCGACGCGGTTGCCGAATGATGGCGTCCACGCGCCAGATAGGTCGAGAGTGTCTCCATCAGCGGAACCCCGCGCTTGTTCTGCTCGGCCAACAGCGGACCCAACTTTTCCTGCGTGAGTTCGTCGAGATGTTCAAGCGCCAAGTGGCTGAGCAGAATTCGATAGATTCCCAGCCCACGCGCCGAGCAGGCTTCCCCCTCGCGGCCGAGGGTAACCAATACGTCGACGGTCTGCCGAGCTTCCCGGTAGCCCTTGGCCAGCGCCTCGGGCCCGATGCCCGGCTCGGAGATTCCGACGGTGGTGCCGGCGAGGAACATCGGTGTGACCGTCGCCGAATCGTGCGCGGGCACCACCACGATCAGACTCGAACCTTGCTCTGCGACAACAGATCCTGCCGGAAATCGGCCGAGCTTCGTTCTCGACGCACCCTGCGCGACGGCGACACAGTAGGACGTGTCGGGGGCAAGTCCGGCCAAATGAAGTTGTCGCCGTTCGGCATCCGGAGTGGACGCCGGGTGCGAGAGCAGGTCCACCAGAAACGCATCCTGTGCGCGCCGCGCGGAATCGGCGGCGGCCCGCTCCTCGGCGAGTGACAGGGCCACTGCCGGCGCTGCTCGATCGAGCAGCAGACGCGTCCTGGCATCGTCCGGTCCGATCGAGATCAGCGCGCCGAGGAATTGACCGGCTGCTGCCACCCGATGAGCCGTCACTGACGTCAACGACACGGTGTCCTTGCCGTCGCCACACATGCGTAGCAGTTCGTCGACCTCTTCCGAGTGGACCGCCAGTGCCGCGGGAACCGCAGCGGCATCCGGAACGAAGTAGGCCGGACGCTCGGTCAATACAGCAATTTCGCGAACCAGTGTTCGCACGCCGCCGCCGCGAAGGACCACCTGGGTCAACGTTCGGTCCCACTGCAGTGTCTGTTCGAGTTCGGCTGTGCGTTCGGATAATTCGGCATTCAGCGTCTCGAGCCGGTCGATGGTCCGTACGTTCTCGATGGCGATGGCCGCGTGCGCGGCCAGCGCCGAGAGCAGGGCGATCTCACTGTCTGCGAAGTCGCGTTCCTGGCGCTTGCATGCAAACAATGCGCCGATCACTCGATCGCCCACCCGCAACGGCACGCCGAGCAGACCGCGCATGTTCTCCGAGCGGGCCGCGCTGTCGGCACCGGTGATGTGCTGGAACGCCGGCTCGCTCTGGTAGTCGGGGGTCCACGACGGCGACGCGCTGCGCACGATGAGTCCGACGAGCCCTGCGTCCTGTTCGAGCCGAAGACCGACGAGCCTAGGAGTCAGGGCTCCGCTGGTGACGTCGATGACGAACTCGTCTCCCTGTACGGACCCCATGTAGGCGAGGTCGACACCGAGAAGCCTGCGTGCCTGATCGACGACCTCTTGGAGAAGAGCACGGTTGTCGCGCACCGTCGTCAGTCGCACCGCGATGTCGTTCAGTGCCGCCAACTCCGTGCTGCGTTGACGTCGCTGATCCAGCAGGGCGCGTAGCCGTAGAGCTGCGTGCGACTCGGCACCTGGAAATGCCTTCCGGTGCTCTTCGAGACGATCGATCGACGCGTCGTCGAGCAGAAGTTCCATCCATGACTTCTCCGCGGACATAGAGAGAACCTACATTGGCCGAGACCCAGCTCACAGCTAGAGTCGAGAACATGACGCTCGTCGAACAACTGTCCGAGGCCTTGCCCACCGATCGCATAGTGGTCGACCCGGACGTCATCGCCTCCTACCAGCACGACGAGGCGGAGTGGGCCCCGTATTCGCTGCCCGTTGCCGTCGTGCGGCCCCGGACTGCCGAGGAGGTGCAGACCGTCGTTCGAGCCTGTCTCGCCCACGGAACGCCGATCGTCACTCGCG
This sequence comes from Rhodococcus sp. 1R11, assembly GCF_004563845.1. Classification (NCBI taxonomy): domain Bacteria; kingdom Bacillati; phylum Actinomycetota; class Actinomycetes; order Mycobacteriales; family Nocardiaceae; genus Rhodococcus; species Rhodococcus sp. 1R11. The sequence goes on from NZ_SPNG01000001.1 coordinate 67,132, forward strand.
GGGCGGGCACCGGCTTGTCCGGCGGAGCCAACGCCACCGAAGGCTGCGTCGTGCTCGCGCTCGACGGGATGGACACCATCAAGGAGATCGACGTACTCGAGCGTTATGCCGTCGTCGAACCCGGAGTCGTCAACGATCACCTCAGAGCAGCCGTCGCAGAGCAAGGCCTGTGGTACCCGCCTGATCCGGCCAGTGCGCCGTGGTCGACGATCGGCGGCAACGTGGCCACCAACGCGGGCGGGCTGTGCTGCGTCAAGTACGGCGTCACCCGCGACTACGTCATGGGGATGCAGATCGTCACCGGTACCGGAGAATTGGTACGACTCGGGCGTAAGACCGCGAAAGGCGTTGCCGGCTACGATCTTGCGGGTCTGATGGTCGGATCCGAAGGAACACTCGGAATCATCACCGAGATCACCGTCAAGTTGCGCCCGCTGCAGGACCCGCAGCGGACCGTTGCCGGCTATTTCGATTCGATTGTGGACGCAGGTCGTGCCGTGGCCGCGGTCGCCGCCGCAGGATTGACGCCGTCGGCGTTGGAGTTGATCGACAAGCAGTGCCTCATCGCCGTCGACGCTTGGAAGAACATGGGGTTGTCCGTCGAGGCAAATGTGGTGTTGCTCGGGCGGATCGACGATCCGGGGCTCATCGGAGACCAGGAAGCCGAGAAGATGCTGACGTGCTTCGACGAGGCCGGAGCCACCTGGTCAGCGGTATCGACCGATCAGGAGGAGGCCGACGCCCTGTTCTCCGCTCGGCGGTTGGCGTACCCCGCGATGGAACGACTCGGACCGGTGTTGACCGAGGACGTCTGTGTGCCGAAGAAGCATGTGCCCGAGATGCTGTCGCGTATCGAACAGATCGGCCTGCGATACGAGACGACGATCGCCAACATCGCGCATGCGGGCGACGGAAACCTGCATCCGTTGCTCATCACCCCGCACGACGACATCCCGGCGCGCGAGCGCGCTCAGGCCGCCTTCGCCGAGATCATCGACGCTGCACTGGAACTCGGAGGCACCGTCACCGGCGAACACGGCGTGGGACTGCTCAAGATGGACGGACTGACGCAAGAACTGGACCCAGTTGTGCTGGACATGCACCGAGCAGTGAAAAAAGCACTCGATCCGCATGGAATCCTGAACCCGGGCAAGGTATTCGCGTCCTGAGATCGCAGCCTCCAAAGCCCTGGGACGATGGACCTATGACAAGCAAGCTGACCATGGACTTCGGCTCTGCGTTGCCCATCGGGTGGACCGAACTCGACCGAAGCGTGACATCGGAGCATTGGTCGCTGTTCGACAAAAAGTTCGGGTTTCGGCCCGGGACCAAACCTGACTCGTGGCCTGCCATTGCCGAGCCTGCCCCGTCGATGACATTCGACCTCGACACAGACACCGTACGCACGATGGCCTCATGGTCTGCGAGAGTCGACGCAGTCAATGCGGAAGCCCTGCGCTGCTTCGTCACCGAATTTGCGGATGCCCCCACGTTTGTGGTCCTGGACTGGCAACACCCCTGCTACAGCTTCGATGCCCAAGCGCACGCCGATGCGGCCGAGAACGCCGAGTGGCGGGTACCCGTCTACCCGAACGGCGACTACTACATCTTCGCCCGCGACGAATTCACCGAGGGGACCTTCGGCCACCCGTGGGAACGAACCTTGTGTGTCTTCGGACCGCGCATGGTCGCCACCCTCGGGCACACCTTGGCGACGTGGCTCCCCACGATCCGGGTCGACGGGCGACGGGTCGCGGATCGACCAATGTAACCGAGCCCGACCCGCCGGCAACAGATCAACCGCGCGAAAACAGAATCCGTATGGTTGCACGATGGACGACAACGACGCGTCGGAAGCGATCGATCTGGCCTTGACGAAGCTGGAGGGGCAGCGCGCCTCTCATGTCGACATGATGGGTAGTACGCCGTTCGCACCCTTGGCTCACGTGCAGCGCCCCCGCGTGGTCGCCGTCGTGCTGCAAAACAACGCCATGCGAATCACGGTTGTCGTCGACTACCACGAAGGTGGTTGGCGTGTCCCGACGATGCTGACAGGCTCTCGTCGCAACACCGCTGCCCGGGCACTGGAAACCGGCCCGATGGGACTCCGAGCAAAGAGCATGAAAAAGGTGCGCCGGCCGTCGACCGACCCGAAACGTTCTACACCGGAGCACTATTGGTTCACGCTGACCGGCCTAGCCGCAGTCGATGTCGATCACGTCGTCGTCACCAGCGATGTCGATACATTCCGTGCAGTTCCAGACAGTGACGGGGTGGTGTTCGCACTTGTCGAGGCCACCGACACGAGCAACCCGGCCATCGTCGTCCACACAAGAGACGGCCGCGAAGTGCTTGCTGGGCCCTGAAGGGACAGGCGTTACCGCCCTGTCGACAACGAAGATCAAGACGACATTTCGGGACCGCGTTTTTCGAGCGCAACCACAGCAGCCACCAAGATCAGCGCGGCGCTAGCGATACCCGGTAACCACATCGGATCCGGGGAGTAATAAAACAGCAGCGCATAGTGCAGCTGAAAGATCGCCACTGGCAACAAAATTAGTGCCCTTGTTCGACGCATTCGGCCGTTCGTGAAAAGTATCTCGCTGATCGAACCAACAAGGATCAGCGCAACCAACGGTGGCCCCTGATGCCATTGCAGTAGTACTTCCCAGTGACTTTGGCCAGTAGAACTGGATCGCGCGAAGACGGCGAACGCAGCCGATACGAGTGCACAGACAATCCAGCTGATCGGATGGCGAAAAAACTGGCGTACTCTTCTCAAAAGCGCTTCCTTACAACATGAACAGCGACGACCTCGAACTGAACCAATGAGCAGCTCGCTTCTCTTCGAGCTGAGCACGTCGACAACCTACATTCCGCGTCGTGGCCGGAGGCCTCGAATCACATGCAGAGGGGCCTTATCGTTCACTTGTCCGGTATCGCTCCGGCTTGTGAAACCATCGCCTCATGACCGTTCGACCGTGCACCGATGCTTCCCCAGCTCAGTGGTTACTCACCGCGGACCGCGATTGGTCGGACCTCACTGTTCGTGGGCCACTCGGATACGAGGCGTACGCGCGCCTGCGGTTCATTCCCGACCCCACCTATTCTGGTCAGCGCGAAGGGGACGCAGACGTAGACGGTGAACTCTTGCCGGAGATCAAGCAACTGGCGATTGCGACCTCACACCTCTCCAGCCACACCTCCACACCCGACGACTGCTACTTCGCTATATGGGAAGGATGGGGTGGACTCGAACTTGTCGGAGCGGTGCAGTTACCGTTCGTCAATCGCGAAGCTGTTCTGTTCAACGGTGCCACCAGCGATCTCTCGACATGGGTCGACTCTCGGGATGACACCAGCCCCGCCAACTTGCCGATACCGTCATTCGTCTGGCCGGCCGACCGCGCCTGGTGCATCGCCAACGACGTCGACCCCCACTTCGCCACCATCGGAGCAAGTTTCACTGCAATCCAAGAACTACTGAAGAACACCACCATCGACGTCGCCGTGGACGATCCCGACCTTCCACAGCCCTGGTACAGCGCCTAGAGAACAAGTCGATCCAATCTCGTCAATGGGCGATCGATGCTTTGACATCACTGCTCGTGCTGTCACCCACCGTGCGACGGTGCAGCGCCAGCACCAGCCCGACGGCCACCATCATGACGCCGCCGACGACCCACAGTCCGGCGCGGGCGTTCCCTGTCGCGTCGAGTAGCCAGCCCGTCACGTACGGCGCGCCGAAGCCGGACAGGTTGCCCACCGAGTTGATGATCGCGATGCCAGCGGCCGCGCCTGCCCCGGTGAGGAATGCACTGGGCAGGTACCAGAACACGGGCAGCGCGCAGAACACTCCGACTGCGTTGACCGTCACGGCGATCATCGTGGTGAACGGCGAATCCATGTACAGCGCAAACGGTATGGAGACCGCGCCGATCAACGTGGGGATCGCGACATGCCAGGTGCGCTCACCCGTCCGGTCCGAATGCCTGCTCCACAACACCATGGCGAGGGCACCCACCGCGAAAGGAACCGCGACGATCAGCCCGGTTGTCACGAGGGAGAAGTCGGTATCGAACGTCTTCTTGAAACCGGCGACGATGCTGGGTAGGAAGAAGCTCAGCGAATACAGGCCGTAGGTGATCCCGAAGTACACCAGTCCGAGCATCCATACCCGTGCGTCGGTGAGAGCCCGCTTGACCGAGCCGGTGACGTGCGCGCTCTTCGACGACCCCTCGGACTCCAATTCCGCTGTCAGCCAATTCTTCTCGTCGTCGTCCAGCCATGTGGCCTGTGACGCCCGATCGGTCAGGTAGAACCAGGTGATCACACCGAGAACGATTGCGGGCAGGCCCTCGAACAAGAACATCACGCGCCAACCGGAGAGTCCGAACAGTCCGTCCCAGTACTGAATGATGGCACTCGACAGAGGCGCACCCAGTGCCGAGGAGACCGGCAGTGCCAGCATGAACAGGCCCATCAGTCGAACTCGGTACGCGCGAGGGAACCACATCGTCATGTACAGCAGGACACCGGGGAAGAAGCCCGCTTCGGCGATGCCGAGAACGACGCGGAGTCCGTACGGCCAGCCCGCTGTGGGTACGAATGCCATGGCGGCAGCCACGATTCCCCAGGAGACCATGATGCGTGCAATCCAGCGGCGTGCACCGAACTTGTGCAGGGCCAGGTTGCTGGGCACCTCGAACAGCAGGTATCCGATGAAGAACAGTCCCGACGCCAGGCCGAACATCGTTTCGGTGAGGCCCAATTCGTCGCTCATGGTGAGCTTGGCCAGGCCGATGTTGGTGCGATCGAGATAGTTGACGAAGTAGGCCACCCCGAGGAACGGAATGATGCGTCGGGCGACCTTCTTGACCACCCTCGTTTCGATCTCGGGCTTCGTCGTGACTGCAGGCATGGGCTCGGCTTTCCATCGAACGGAAGTGACTTGGACCACACTATGGACCAGTCGGTCGAGGGTCTATGGAGAAATCACCCATCGAAGGCGGAGATCCGAGGGCGAACTCTCCAACGCGCGCCGAGGGTTGCCGTGTTGCAGTCGAGTGCCCACGCTGCGATCCTGTGGTTGTGCGGGTAGCTCTCATTGCCGATATTCACGGCAACATCGCGGCGCTCGACGCCGTCCTCGACGACATCGAACGGCAAGGCGTCGACTCGGTGGTGAACCTCGGCGATCTGCTGTCCGGCGGACTGCATCCGCGTCGGACTGCGGACCGGCTGATGGCGCTGAACTTTCCCACCATCGCAGGTAATCACGATAGATACCTGCTCGAGCAGGATCGCGAGTCCATGGGCAGTTGGGATCGACATGCCCACGATCGACTCGACGACGAGCATCGACGTTGGCTGGGCTCGCTGCCGTTCTCGCTCGAGCTGGGTGACGGAATCCTCGCAGTGCACGGAACACCCACCGATGATCAGCAGTACTTCCTACATTCGGTGGACCCCCACGGCTCTCGTGAGGCAACCGAGGCCGAAATTCTTTCCAGAGCATCGGGTTTCACCAACAGATCGGTGATCGCCTGCGGACACACCCATCTGCAACGCCACTGGACTCTCCCCAGCGGCACGCTCGTAGTCAATCCGGGCAGCGTCGGCGCGCCCGCATACGACGACGATCAGCCCTACCCACACGTCATGGAATCGGGGACTCCGCACGCCCGATACGCGGTGCTCGACGACCACGACACAGGCGGCTGGACGGTCTCCTTCGAGCTGGTCGAGTACGACCACGTCGGTGCTGCCGCCGATGCCCGCGCGTACGGAATGACCGATATCGCCGACGCGCTTCTCACCGGTTTCGTCGGTCCCGCTCCCCTCGAGCAGTCACACTGAGCCCGTGAAGATCACCGACGTCCAGCGGCGACAGCGGCTCGTCGCGCAGCAGTTATCCGACGCCTCGAGTGTCGAATCCGTGGTGTCGTCTTTGCTCGCACTGCATGCCACCGATCCCGCGACCGTGTATCTCTCCGTGCTTGCGCGTGCTCGATCGCTGGGACTGTCGGAGGTTCGTGACGCGATGTACGAGCGCCGTAGCTTGGTTCGCCTGATGGCGATGCGTCGCACGATGTTCGTCGTGGCGCACGACGACGTTCCGATGATCCACGCTGCGGCGAGCCTCGGAGTTGCCCGCACGATGCGAACCCGGTTGATCAAGCAGGTGTCGACGCTGCCGACCGAACCGGTGATCGACGACGTCGTATCTTGGCTCGCGGCAACCGAAGCCGAGACCGATGCCGTATTGCGCTCGATGGGCACGGCGACCGGGGCGGAGCTGTCCGCAGCAGTTCCCGGACTCAAGACCGCTCTGCTGCCGACCACGGACAAGGTGTACGACGTCAAGCGCTATGTCACCTCCGAAGTCTTGGTGATGATGGCTGCGGAGGGAAAGCTGGTGCGGGTCGAGCCGCGCGGCGCGTGGACGTCGCGCCGACATGCCTGGGCACCGATCGATCAGTGGTGGCCCTACGGGATTCCCGAGTTGGACGAGACTGCCGCCCGAGCCGATGTGGCCCGGCGCTGGCTCGACGTGTTCGGACCGGCGACCTTGGACGACCTGCAATGGTGGACGGGATGGAACAAGACGCAGACCCGTGGGGCGGTCGCCGAACTCGACACCGTGGCCGTAGAACTGGCCGAGGGTGACGGAATCATGTTGACCGACACAGTGTTCCAGGACTCCCCTCGTCGGGCAATGCTGCTTCCCGCCTTGGATCCCACACCGATGGGGTGGAAGCACCGACACTGGTATCTCGGCGAACACAAGGCCCCACTGTTCGATACCTTCGGAAATATCGGTCCGACCATCTGGTGGGAGGGACGCATCGTCGGCGGATGGGCCGTGGATTCCAATGGTTCGGTGGTCACGGAAGTACTCGAGGACGTCGGGTCTGCGGCGTCGAAAGAGGTTGCAGCAGAGGCTGACCGGATCACCACCCTGCTCGACGGTACCCCAGTGGTTCCCTCGTTTCCGACGCCGTTGGAGAAGAGACTGCGCGGAAAGTCGTAGCCACATCGGTCCGAGTTGACAGTCGAACTGTGTCTGTAAATGACAGTGCCACACAACACTTCAGGCTTTGTCGCGTCAACCCTACCGTTGGGATGCCTACCCAAACAACACTCGGATTTCGTTGTAGGGTCACAACGTGCCTATCAGTCTGGTTTCCATCGTCCTCCCCGTGTACAACGGTTTGCCCGAACTGAACGAGCAGCTCCAAGCGCTTGCTGCGCAGGACTACACAGGCGATGTCGAGCTCATCGTCAGCGACAACGGATCGACCGACGGCCTCCGCTCACATCTCGAAGAATTGTCTCTACCTCTGACGATGCGTATCGTCGACGCCTCCGCCAAGCGTGGCGTCTCCTACGCCCGCAACGTCGGCGTGGAAGCCGCGCGGGGCGAGATCATCGCCTTCGTCGACCACGACGACGTCGCTTCTCCGACGTGGCTCAGTGCCATGGTGCGCGCACTCGACAGCTACGACGCCGTGGGCGGCGCAATCGAACATGATTCCCTCAATCCGCCGGAGGTGACGGCCTGGCGAGACAACCCGCCGAACGGCACTCTGTTTCCCACCGCCTACCTGCCGTATGCCCCAGGAAGCAATTTCGCGCTGTGGAGGCGCGTCTTCGACAAGGTCGGAGGCTTCGACGAAGACCTCGTGGGCGGTGCCGAAGACGTCGACTACTCGTGGAGGCTTCAGCAAGCAGGATTCACTCTCGGACATGCCGCGGATGCGTCGGTCGCATACCGCATCAGAACCACGGTTCGTCGATCGTTCTTGCAAGGCCGCGCGTACGGACGCACGTCGTACCAACTGTCGACCAAGCACCGCGCAGCGGGCTGCCCTCATCCGTCGTCCCTCGCCCGGATTCCCGCGCACACGGCGGCGATCTTGTATCTTGCGACAGTTCGCAATCCGTGGTTGCCGAAAGTACTGCGACCGATGCCCAGCGGTCTGTGGGCCCACTACGTCGGAATCCACTACGGCGCACTGCGTATTCGAGTGGCCGCGCTCGGCCGCGGCCTGCGACGGAGTCCCCGATGACATACGAGACAGTCGACGCGATACGCGAAGAGACCTTGGCCGTCCTGCGGCAACATGCGTCACCCGGAGATCGGGTGGCTCACTTGGACTTTCCGAATCACTTCAATGCCGGTGACTCGCTCATCTACGCCGGTGAGGTCGAGTACCTGAAGCAGTTGAACGTGCACGTCGACTACGTGTCCGATCCGTTCACCCACAACAACGATCTGCTCGAACAACGAGTCGGTGATGGGACCCTGTTTCTGCAGGGCGGAGGAAATTTCGGTGACCGCTGGCCGATGGACCAGAAATTTCGTGAAGGAATCGTTTCGCGGTTTCCTCGCAACAAGATCGTGTGCCTTCCCCAAAGCATCGACTACTCCGACGCCGACGCCATGCACAGGACCGCGGCCCTCTACGCACAGCACCCGGACCTCACCCTCATGCTGCGTGAACAGCGTTCGTACGAGCTGGCGCTCGCCCATTTCCCGAACAACCGCGTCGAATACTGTCCGGACATGGCTTTCGGTGCCGAGATCGCACACAGCGCCGAAGGCTCTGCAGTGGACGTCGTGAAACTCGTGCGCGACGATTCCGAAAGCCTCGGTCATGCTTCGGTCAACGTCGACGCGTCGTCCGTCCAATACGACTGGGGGTTGCACGGAAGGGATCTGGCGATCTCGAAGATGGTGACGCTGCCGACCCGAATCGCATACAACTTCCCCAAAGCGAATCGGCTGCTGTACCCCGCTCTCGTTCGCTCGTACGAGCAGACAGCGAAGCTCAACCTCCGTGTGGCGCAGCGCATTCTGAACCTCGCACCCGTCGTGCTCACCGATCGGCTGCATGCGGCCGTATTGGCCGCGATGATGGGCAAGCGCGTCGTGGCGATGGACAACGCGAACAGGAAAGTATCCGGCATCTACGACGCCTACCTGCACCGGTTCGACAACGTTCAATTCGCAGCGACACCCGACGCGGCCGCCGACATGGTTCGGCAGGCCGTGTCCAACAGTCGACGATGAACGCTGGTCGACACCCCGTCCGTTTTCAGAAGGGGTAACGGCCCTCGGCCCAGGCACGCGCGGCGGGAGGAGTCACCGCGTCGACGGGTTCGCCGTCGCGAAAGTAGTTGGTGTGCAGGATTCGACCCGCGTCGACGGCCTCTTGCCAGGCCTGCGTCGGACCTTCGCCGAACCAGAGCCACGGCGTGATGTCGTCCATGATGACAACCGATTCCGGTGTGGCGAGCGCACGGAGATCGTCGAGGTCTGCGCGGGCACCTTCCACAGAATGGTCGCCGTCGATGAAGATGACATCGAAGTGCGCGTCCGGGTGTTGCTCGGCATAAGCCTTGATGGTGGTGTGCGAATCTCCCTGGATCATGGTGTGTCGGCCCGGGAAGTGTTCGTCGACATGGGCTTTCGCGGCATCGCTGTACGCGTATGCGGCCAGATCGAAGGATACGACGGTCACGTCGGGAGAGGCTTCGAGGAACGCCCAGCTCGAGAAGCCGGCATTGAACCCGACCTCGCAGATCGACTTCGTGCCGGGCCTCGCGGCCAACGCGGACAGGTATCCGAGTTCCGACTCGTCGGCTCCACGCTCGAAAGGCTCCCCCGCTGTGGCGGTTCGATGCACCAACGACTCGAGGTATTCCAGGCCCATCCATGTCCTCCTGTTCGACTGCTTCGGAGCGTAACCGACGGTCGATCGTGCGCGCAGACGACAACTGCCACCTGGCCGACACCGATACCTGTAGCGTTCGCACCGAATGACTTTCCGCACCTTGTTTTTCATACAGTGAACGGGGAACGAGTCGATGACCGTAGATCTCACCAAAGGTGACAACCGCGCAACCGAACCGGTCAACCCGTACGCTGTGATCTCACTGATCGCGGCGCTGCTGGGCTTGTTTCCCGTCGCGATAGTGTTCGGAATCCTGGCTTTCTGGCGACCTGCCGGTCGTGGAATTGCCATCGCGGGCTTGGTAATCGGAGTGATCGAACTGCTCGTGGCGGCAACTGTCGTCTACGGTTTCGGTTCTCTCACGCCGAGAACGTCGGCATCCGTCGAAACACTTGTTCCCTACTCCCTGCCGGCGACCGCACTCTTCACGGTTCCTCCCACTACGGAGCCACCGACTCCGGTCGAGACCACCGTCGACGCGACCGAGGCCCCCTCGGCCCCACTGCCCGAGGTGGACGGACCATGCGATCCGGGCGTCGACAATCACGGAACCTCCGCCGATGGCACGTTCCTGAAGTGCACCTATGCAGGGTCGACTCGCGCGCATTGGGTGCAGTCGGCACCGATCATCGACGGCAATGCGGAGCCAGGGTCGGAATGCGACCCCGCAGCGAGAGGGATTGCGGTGTCGCCGGATGGATTCGACATGTTCTGCGTCTCCGACGGCGCGAACGGTGGCGGCTATTGGTCACCCGGACCGTAGGCGGTTGATCGGTTCGCGTCGTCCCGCGAACCTGAGTCTCATCGATCGAGGACCAGACGGTCAGAAGCGGCTACGAAGAGACAAAGCGGCCGAATGGAAGTAGCTGCGGCGAATGGCTTTCCTCAACGCCTTGCGCACGCCGGCGTCGAGAGTTCCCGACTTCTGCATCGCCGCAAGACCGTCCCGCAGTTGGCGTCGGTCCCAGACCATCAGTTTCATCCGACGCGCAGCGTCCTCGTCGATTGCGCCCGGGAGCGTCACGGTCTCGGCACCTGCAAGTGCCAACCCGACTTTCGTGCGAGTGCATTTGCCACAACGCCCGCAATTGAAGCTCCCGTCGGGGTTCTCCCAGCAGACCCGCAAGTGGTTCATCGCGGTCTCGTTCCCGCCGATGCGACGGATCTTTCCGTAGCGGTCTTGTTCGAGCTCATGATGCTCGAATGCAACGGCACCACTGGACCACAGGGGGTCGAGATCCGGATGGGATCCCCATGGATGTAACTGCCGGTAGCTGTAGGACGACGGGATGATGACCGTGCTCAGGTGCTCCGACAATGCCAGACCGACATGCGCCAGCGCGGGTCCGTGGAAGACCCCGCCCCATTCGAGCTGAAGGGGATCGCCCAGCGCCGACCTGACCGTGGTCTTGATTTCGATCAACGGCTTGCCCAGATCCGCAGCCGCTTCTCGGGCCCCTGCCAAGGCTTTCGACGCCAGCTCCTCGTCGTCGATGTGGATGTCGAATCCATGCACGAAGATCAGATGGGTGATGCGTTCGGACTGGGTGATCGCCGAATAGAAACTGTCGACGCCTCCGCTGAAGAAGCAACCGACGCCCGTCGCCTCGGAGACACTGTGTACCCGTTCTGCCGCAATCGATATCTTGTGAAACCGCCTCGGGTACCAGCTGCGAAGAACACTTTGAGCTTTCGACGCATTGCGAAGTGCCACCGAGTCCACGGGAGCGTCGAAGTCGACGTCCCACCTATGCCGCATACCTGCCGCCAAAAGCGGAGGAAGCCAGGAATTCACGGAGTGGTCCAGGCTGTAGTTCGACTCGGTAGTCACGCGAACCTCGACGCCGGATGGTGTCTCGATCAGCGCTGAGATGCAGTTGGGACTTGCGGCTTCGGCGTGGAGCGTCAGCGACCTGTTCACCGCCGGGAGTGTGCCACAGTCCGGGCCTGCCCCGATACGAATCGAGTCACCACATGACGCCGCTCGAGCAGAGCTACACGTTGAAGCGGAACTCCACCACGTCGCCGTCGGACATGACGTAGTCCTTGCCCTCGATGCGCACCTTGCCGGCAGCCTTGGCCGATGCCATCGAACCCGCGGCGACGAGGTCGTCGAAGGACACGATTTCGGCCTTGATGAAGCCGCGCTCGAAGTCGGTGTGAATGACGCCTGCGGCCTGGGGTGCGGTGTCACCCTGGTGAATTGTCCACGCGCGAGCCTCTTTCGGGCCTGCGGTGAGGTAGGTCTGCAACCCTAGGGTGTGGAAGCCGGCGCGCGCCAACGCGTCGAGACCGGGCTCGGTCTGACCGACGGATTCGAGCAGCTCGGCTGCCGACTCCTTGTCGAGTTCGAGCAATTCCGACTCGATCTTCGCATCGAGGAACACCGCGTCGGCAGGTGCGACCAGGCGAGCCAGTTCACCGATCTTCGCGTCGTCGGTCAACACCGACTCGTCGGCGTTGAAGACGTACAGGAACGGCTTGGTGGTGAGCAGCTGGAATTCACCGAGCATCTCGAAGTCGAGCTTGGCCTTCGCCGAGAACAGCGTCTTGCCGTCGTTCAGAACGGCCTGCGCGGCCAGAGCCGCATCGAGCGCCGGCTTGCGGTCCTTCTTGATCCGCACCTCTTTCTCGAGGCGCGGGATCGCCTTCTCGAGGGTCTGCAGATCGGCGATCGCGAGTTCGGTCTCGATGACCTCGATATCCGCGGTGGGGTCGACGCGACCGTCGACGTGGACCACGTCGTCGTCGGCGAACACGCGCACGACCTGACAGATGGCGTCGGCCTCACGGATGTTGGCGAGGAACTTGTTGCCCAGGCCTGCGCCCTCGGACGCACCCTTGACGATGCCGGCGATGTCGACGAACGACACCAGCGCAGGCACGAGCTTCTCCGAACCGAACACCTCGGCCAGCTTCTCGAGCCGGGGATCCGGCAGCGCGACCACGCCGACGTTGGGCTCGATGGTTGCGAACGGATAGTTCGCGGCCAGCACATCGTTGTTGGTCAGTGCATTGAAGAGGGTGGACTTGCCGACGTTGGGCAGTCCGACGATTCCGAGGGTGAGGCTCACGGTCTATGGAGTCTACTTTGACGACACGGCCAGCTCGGACAGTGCCCGGCCAGCGTCGATACTCGATGCACCGAGTGGTGCCAGAACTACGTGATCCGCGCCGGCAGCGTGGTGAGCGGCCACCCCCTCGGCGATGTCGTCGACACTCCCCCACACCACCAGGTCGTCGACCAGACGGTCGCTGAGATCCTCGACATCCGCGTCGGTGAACCCCATGCGGAGGAAGTTCTGCCGATAGCCGGGGACGGTTGCGAGGAAGCTCAGCGGCTTCCGAGCTGCAGCGCGTGCTCGATCCGGATCGGACTCGACCACGACGAACTGGTCGACCACCAACGTCGACACACCGAGCGCACCGCGCGCCTGCGACGTCCACTCGGGCGTCACGAGCAACCCGATCGCGCCGGCCGCGCGGTCGCGAGCCATCTCCAACTTCTTCGGCCCGAGCGCCGCGAGCAGCGTCTGATCCGCTGGTACCGCGAGTTCGTCGAGGTACCTATGCAACTTAGCGAGAGGTCGAGCACTCTGCGGCCCACCGAGACCTAGGACGAATCGACCGGTGTCCGAAAGCTCGTCGAACAGTGTTCCGGTCTGTGCAGGTGAGTACACATCGACCGGCACGATCCCCGGAACGACGGTGGCGGTCTCGGTCGCGTGGACCAGATCGGACAGCCTGCCGAGCCGATCGATCTGCCCGCCCGGCAGCAAGAACGAGGTGAATCCGAGTGATTCCAACGCGCGTGCCTCATCGAGATACGACGATGACACGCCGATGGAAATGCCGATTGAGCCGAGCCCCAATGTGTCCATGGCTGCGACGCTAGAACCTGAAGCGTTGTTCAGGTCAAGAGGTGATCGCCGAGTTTGCGTCCCAGCTCGCCAGGATCGGCATGACTTTCGCGGTGCTCGATTCTTCCTCGACGGTATAGACGATCAGACTTTGATCCTGCGCGCTCGGCGAGGTCAGAAACTCGATTCCGAATTGCAGGGTGCCCGCCGCCGGGTGCTGAATGATTTTCGTTGCACCTGCGAATTCGGCGACCTCGTGATCGCTCCACCATTGCTCGAAACACGGCTCGGACGAACGCAATTCGTCGATCAGCGCAGTCAACTCCGAATCCCCTGGCCGTCGGGCAAGCTCGCGGCGCAGTGCCGCAACCGAGGCCGCCGCGAACTGCGACCAATTGACGATTCGCTCGCGCGCGATGGGATTGCGGAACAAATAGTGGAACAGCGAATCCTCTGCGGACGACTGCAGACTCAACACCGCACGAACCAGCGCATTGCTGGCCAGGATGGTTCCCGAGCGCCCGAGCAGTAACACCGGCACGTGATCGAGCGCCCGCATCACCTGGAGTAATCCCGGATCCGGTCGCTCCGGGGCGCTGCCGATCGGCACAGCCGGAGATGCGAGATCGAGCAGATGCGCGGACTCCACCCGGTCGAGTTTCAACGCCCGAGCAATTGCCCGCAGCACCTCGGGTGAGACGTTGGCCTGGCGACCCTGTTCGAGCTTGCTGTAGTAATCCGGGCTCACTCCGGCCAGCGCTGCGAGCTCTTCGCGCCGCAGGCCCGGTACCCGTCGCGCACCGGGATAGGTCGGTACTCCCGCCTCGGCGGGAGTGATGCGGTCGCGTCGATCACGCAGAAACGCACTCAGCGCCGACCTGTCGTTGTTCACGAAATCCACAGTAGCCACGCGAGCGATCGCGAACCTGGTCATGACAGACCTAGGTCGAACGACGCCTGGTCCGCTCGATTCGGCGACCGTAGACATGGCGTCATGACATCTTCCAGTTCCACACAACTCCATGGACGCACCGCCGTCGTCACCGGATCGACCAGTGGGATCGGTGCTGCCATCGCGCTCACCCTCGCCGCCCACGGGGCAAAGGTGGTCGTCAGCGGCCGCGACGCCGAGCGCGGCAAAGCCCTGGCGGCCCGCATCTCGGAAGCCGGCGGCACAGCGGCATTCGTCGACGTCGATCTCTCCGGCAGCTACGACGAGCTTCGCGAGTTCGCCGCCCGCACTACCGACGCCCTCGGCGGCCGCGTCGACATTCTCGTCAACAACGCCGGTATCTATCCGGCCACCGCGACAGCCGATCTTCCCGACGACCAGCTCGACGCCATGCTTGCCGTCAACGTCCGAGCACCGCACGTGCTCGTCGGTGAACTCGCACCGGCCATGGCCGAGCGCGGCAGCGGAGTCATCGTGAACATCGGGTCGTGGATGGCCACGATGGGCAGTCCGTTCGCTGCCATGTACTCCGCCACCAAAGCCGCCGACGAGCAGCTCACTCGCAGTTGGGCCGCTGAGTTCGGCCCACGCGGTGTGCGAGTGAACGCCCTCGCGCCCGGAGCGACTCTGACCCCGGGCAACGAGGACGCACGCCAGGTCCTCGAAACCATGACGGCCGGAACCCCGGCAGGCACGGTGCTGTCACCGCAGAACATTGCCGACGGCGTTCTGTTCCTGGTCTCGGACAACGCCGCAATGGTCCACGGAACCACGCTCTACGTCGACGGCGGTATTTCGGTCACCCGCGGGTGATCAGCACACCGCCGTCGACCCGTCACATGTTCGAGACGACCAAGCCGATGAACGCCAGGTAGAGAACGATGAAGACGCCGAAGATGATGAGGGACAGCTTGCCGAAGAAGGCCGCGCGCTGGGACGAGTACTGCGCGCCCTGGAGATCACCCATCGACCACAGAGGATGAACCTTGAGCGCGTGATTGAACGCGGGGATGGCCAGTGGCCAGAAGAAGATGACTGCCACCACTGCCCACCCTGCGTTCGACGCGGGCAGCACGGGCGCGAAGGGCTGCGCCGCGGGAAAGGTCTGCTGATGAGTTTGCTCGTACGGTCCCGACATGTGGTGTTCCCCCCGAATGAATGAAGTGATGACACCCGGTACGACGCAGCCCAGGACCATCCGGTTCCAGGCCGCCGCCACTCGGCGCACACGAGTGACCGCCGGGCGCACCGCGAAGTGTCGATTCGAGGACGTGCAAGTGCGTCACGCATAGGGTGATCGCAGTCACACCTGCGACCATGGAGACCCCCCACATGTCACTGAAAGCGGCCGACGATCCACACGTCGAATTGCTGAAGACAGACCCCGACCTACCACCCGTCGGAGTCGTCGATTCCCATCCCATGACTCCGATCAAGCGTCTGATGCTCGTCGTGATCGGCCTGCTCGGCGGCGTCGCCTGGACGATCATCGCCATCGTCCGCGGCGAGAATCCCAACGCAGTCTGGTTCGTCATCGCCGCGGTGTGTACCTACATCTTCGCGTTTCGCTTCTACGCCAGGCTGATCGAACGCAAGATCGTCTTTCCTCGCGACGACCGAGCCACGCCCGCCGAGATCTTGGAGAACGGCAAGGACTACATGCCGACGGACCGTCGGGTGCTGTTCGGCCATCACTTCGCCGCGATCGCGGGAGCGGGCCCCCTCGTCGGACCGGTTCTGGCGGCCCAGATGGGCTACCTGCCCGGCACCATGTGGATCATCATCGGCGTCGTGTTCGCCGGGGCCGTCCAGGATTTCCTGGTGCTGTGGATCTCGACGCGCCGCAACGGCCGCAGCCTCGGCCAGATGGCCCGTGACGAACTCGGAGTAGTCGGCGGAACCGCCGCGCTCATCGCGGTGTTCGTCATCATGATCATCCTGATCGCGGTTCTCGCTCTCGTCGTCGTCAACGCGCTCGCCGAAAGTCCGTGGGGCGTCTTCTCCATCGCGCTGACCATCCCCATCGCCCTGTTCATGGGCGTGTACCTGCGCTACCTGCGACCGGGCAACGTCACCGAGGTCTCGCTCATCGGTGTCGTACTGCTGCTGTTCGCGATCATCGCCGGCGGCTGGGTTGCCGAAACCGAGTGGGGCACCGATTGGTTCACCCTCTCCAAGGTGACCGTCGCCTGGCTCCTGATCGGCTACGGCTTGCTCGCGTGCATCCTGCCGGTGTGGCTGTTGCTCGCACCGCGCGACTACCTGTCGACGTTCATGAAGGTCGGCACCATCGCGCTGCTGGCCGTCGGCATTCTCATCGCGCGCCCTGAAATTCAGATGCCCGCCATGACGAGCTTCGCCACCGAGGGCAACGGCCCGGCATTCGCCGGATCACTGTTCCCGTTCTTGTTCATCACCATCGCCTGCGGCGCGCTGTCGGGTTTCCACGCTCTGATCTCCTCCGGCACCACGCCGAAGTTGCTCGAGAAGGAAAAGCAGATGCGCATGATCGGCTACGGCGGCATGCTCACCGAGTCGTTCGTCGCCATCATGGCGCTGATCACCGCGTGTGTCCTCGATCAGCACATCTACTTCGCGCTGAATGCTCCGGCGACGTTGACCGGCGGCACGCCCGAGACTGCTGCGGAGTACGTCAACAACCTCAATCTGAGCGGCGGCAACATCACCCCGGCCGAATTGAGCCAGGCTGCAGCCGATGTGGGCGAGGAGTCGATCATCTCCCGCACCGGTGGCGCTCCGACGCTGGCGTTCGGCATGTCCGAGGTACTGCATCAGGTGTTCGGCGGCGAATCGCTCAAGTCGTTCTGGTACCACTTCGCGATCATGTTCGAGGCACTGTTCATCCTCACCACGGTCGACGCAGGCACCCGCGTCGCACGCTTCATGCTCTCCGACAGCATCGGCAACCTGCCCGGAGCCTCGGCCAAGAAGTTCAAGGACCCGTCGTGGCGTCCCGGAGCATGGATCTGCTCGCTGATCGTCGTCGCAGCTTGGGGCGCAATCCTTCTCATGGGAGTCACCGACCCGCTCGGCGGCATCAACACCCTGTTCCCGCTGTTCGGTATCGCCAATCAGTTGCTCGCCGCCATCGCCCTGACGGTGGTCATGGTGATCGTCGTCAAACGAGGCCTCTACAAGTGGGCATGGATCCCCGGCATTCCGCTTGCCTGGGACCTCATCGTCACGATGACGGCCTCGTACCAGAAGATCTTCTCCTCCACCCCGGCCATCGGTTACTGGACGCAGCATTCTCAGTTCCGTGACGCGAAGGAGCAGGGCCTGAGCAGCTTCGGCAGCGCGAAGACCCCCGAGGCCATCGACGCGGTCATTCGCAACACGTTCATCCAGGGCACCCTCTCGATCATCTTCGCGGTACTCGTCCTGGTCGTCGTCATCGCCGGAGTCATCGTGTGCGTCAGGGCCGTTCGCGGAGCAGATCTGCCGGACAACGAGGAGCCGGAGGTGCCATCGAAGATCTTCGGTCCTGCCGGATTCGTTCTCACCCCCGCCGAGAAGCAGATCCAGGCCGAGTGGGACGAACTGATCGATGCGGGCACCGTCCGACGCCCCGGGTCGGCGCACTAGATGCGCGGGCTGTGGTGGTGGATTACCTCCGTGATGGGTGATCACGATTACGACCGCTATGTCGCGCACCTGGCCCGGCACCACCCGGGCCAGGAGCCACCGACCGTGCGGCAGTACTGGAAGGACCGGCACGCGGAAGCGGACCGGAATCCGGGAGCTCGCTGCTGCTGACACGGTGCTGTCCGATTTCCGCTAGCACTGGCGGGATCGCGCTGACACAGTAGGAGCATGAGCAGCGAACGGCAGGTGCAAGAACTGGACTTCGATCGGTGTTATCGCGCGGTCTCCTCGCGTGACGCACGGTTCGACGGCCAGTTCTTCACCGCCGTCTCCACCACCGGCATCTACTGCCGACCCTCCTGCCCGGCGCGCACCCCCAAGCCCGGCAACGTCTCGTTCATGGCCACGGCAGCAGCGGCCCAACAATCCGGTTACCGCGCCTGCCGACGTTGCCAGCCCGACGCCACCCCCGGCTCCCCACGATGGAACATCCACTCAGATCTGAGTTCTCGCGCGATGCGGCTGATCTCCGACGGAGCCGTCGAGCGCGGGGGCGTCGACGGCCTCGCCAGCACCCTCGGCTATTCGAGCCGCCAACTGACCCGCGTTCTGACGGCAGAAGTGGGAGCCGGCCCCCTCGCGTTGGCTCGCGCCCATCGCGCGCACACCGCTCGCACGTTGATCCAGACCACCGACATGTCGATGGCCGACATCGCCTTCGCCGCCGGCTTCTCGAGCGTCCGCCAGTTCAACGACACCGTCAAAGAGGTCTTCGCCGTCGATCCGACGACTCTGCGGCGGGAAGCGCACCGCTCGGCCGTACCTTCTGCGGGTGGCACCGTCACGTTGCGACTGCCCTACCGCGCGCCGCTGGACCGCGGCTGGGTCGAGTGGTTCCTGCGAGGCCATGTGGTCGAGGGCATCGAATCGTTCTCCGACGACGGCGAATACGTGCGTTCATTGCAGTTACCGCACGCCTCCGGACTGGTGGCACTGCGCATCATGGACGGATTCGTCAGCGCCGCACTGACTCTGCAGGACATGCGCGACCTCGCTCCGGCCGTGGCCAGGATTCGACACCTGCTCGATCTCGACGCCGATCCGCTTGCCGTCGACGAGGCCCTACGCGCCGACCCCCAACTCGCGCCGAGCGTCGACGCCCATCCGGGTATCAGGGCCCTCGGGGTCGTCGACGGGGCAGAGATGTTGCTGCGCACCGTCATCGGGCAACAGATCTCGCTGAAGGCTGCGGCGACCCACACCGCCAGGCTCGTCGACGCGCTCGGGGCACCACTGGATTTCGGCGACGGACGCGTCGGACGACTGTTCCCCGACGCTGCCGTCATCGCCGAACGCGGCCACGAGGTCCTCACCGGCCCGGCGGCTCGGGTCCAGACCGTCATCCGCGTCGCCGACGCCATCGCGTCGGGAACGGTGGCATTGCACCCCGCGCGGGAGGGTCCCGATCTGGAACGGGAACTGCTCGAGCTCAGGGGAATCGGACCGTGGACTGCCCGCTATGTCGTCATGCGACTGCTGGGTGACCCCGACGTTCTGCTCGACACCGACCTCGTCGCCCGGCAAGGCGCGCAGGCACTGGACATTTCGCTGAAGAACTCCCAACGCTGGGCACCGTGGCGCTCCTACGTCTCGATGCACCTGTGGATCACCGCACTGGAAAGAAGACAGGCATGATGGCCACCTCCGCAACACAGGACACCCCTATCGGCCCGTTCACCACCATCGTCGACGCCGATCAACGTGTGCTGGCGTCGGGCTGGACCGCCGACGTCGAGGAACTCCGAGTGTTGATCCATCCGACGTTGCGACCCACCGATGTCCGCTCGGCGACCGACCTCGGTGCCGTCACCGCAGCTGTCGACTCCTATCACCGCGGCGACGTCGACCGCATCGACGGCATTGCCGTCGCACAACGATCAGGCGAATTCCTGATGCACGCCTGGGACGTGCTGCGCACTGTCGAACCCGGAGCGCCGGTGACGTACTCGGCTTTCGCGGAACTGTCCGGACGGCCGACGGCGATTCGCGGTGCCGCGTCGGCGTGCGCGCGCAATGCCGCCGCCCTGTTCGTACCGTGCCACCGAGTGGTTCGGATCGGCGGTGCGCTCGGTGGATTCCGTTGGGGACTGCCGACGAAGAAGTGGCTGTTGGCCCACGAGGCGCTCTGACCGACAACGCGTCGGAGTGGGACGTTAAGGTTCTTCACGAACCGCCACCCGCCGAATGTGAGGACCCACCGTGACCGAATCGGCAGTTCCCGGCAGTACTGCGAAGCCCGCGAAGTCCGGACGAGATCGCGGGGACCTCATCGGAACCGGTGGCCTCTGGTTGGCGAAATGGTCGCTCATCCTGATCTCCATCGCGGCCGGCGCGTGGGTGTTCGGTTGGCTGATCGGGCATCTCTGGGTGATTCTGCTACCGGTTCTACTCGCGGTGATCGTGGCCACGGTTCTGTGGCCACCGGCGAAATTGATGATGCGCCTTGGTTTTCCGCCTGCGCTGGCGTCGTCCGTGTCACTCGTGGTGTTCTTCGTCGTGATCGGCGGGGTCATCACTCTGATCATTCCGTCGGTGGCCGAACAGGCTCCCGAGTTGGTCGATCAGGCGTCGGGCGGTATCGGTCAGGTGCAGGACTGGCTCAAGGGACCGCCGCTCAACATCGGCGACGATCAGATCGACACTGCGGTATCGGCCATCGTCTCGCGCCTGCAGGACAGCGGCGACGTCATCGCGACCGGCGTGTTCAGCGGCGTCTCGGCAGCCGGTTCCATCCTCGTGACCCTCGCTCTGGTGCTCGTGCTGTCGTTCTTCTTCGTCAAGGACGGCCCGAAGTTCTTGCCGTGGCTGCACGGATTCTCCGGCGGCCGCGCGGGACGCCATCTCGGCGAAGTTCTCTCCCGCATGTGGGTGACGCTCGGCGGCTTCATCCGGACCCAGGCCATCGTCAGCTTCATCGACGCGTTCTTCATCGGGCTCGGATTGGTGATCCTCGGTGTCCCGCTGGCATTGGTGCTCGCCACCCTGACGTTCCTCGGTGGATTCATCCCCATCGTGGGTGCGTTCGTCGCGGGCGCTCTCGCCGTGCTCGTCGCATTGGTGGCGAACGGTCTGACGACCGCGTTGATCGTGCTCGCGATCATCGTCGCGGTGCAGCAACTCGAAGGCAACGTACTGCAGCCGATCCTGCAGAGCCGCAGCATGAATCTGCATCCAGCGATCGTGTTGCTCGCCGTCACCGGAGGCAGCTCGCTCTTCGGGATCATCGGCGCATTCCTCGCTGTGCCCGCCGCGGCGGTGGCTGCGGTGCTCATTCGCTACGTCTCCGAACAGATCGACGAGCGATCGAACGAGCCCGATCAGGACGAGCTCGAGGATCAGGCCCCCGCACCCGAGGGACTGACCGACGAACAGGCCGGTCTCGAGGACGAGGACGACAAGGCTGCGCCGGGGAAGAAGTAGCCACGATCAGGACGCGACGACCTGCAGTGTCGAGCCCGCGCGTCCACGCTTGACGTAGAGGCGGCTCGGAATGCGCTGACGCATTTCGTCGACGTGACTGACGACTCCGACAACGCGGCCGCCCGCACGTAATTCGTCGAGCACGGCCATCACCGATTCCAGTGTGTCCGCGTCGAGCGTGCCGAACCCTTCGTCGATGAACATGGTGTCGAGAACGACCCCGCCGGATTCGGCGGCCACGACATCGGCAAGACCCAGCGCGAGCGAGAGCGACGCCAGAAACGCCTCGCCGCCCGAGAGTGTCTTGGCCGAACGCACCACGCCGGTGTAGTCGTCGCGGATGTCGAGACCGAGTCCACCCCGCTTACCGCGGACGCCCGCCTCGTCCGAGTGCACGAATTCGTAACGACCCGAGGACATTCGGCGCAGACGTGCCGACGCCGACTCGGCGACGTCCTCGAGACGGGACGCAAGCACGTAGGACCGCAGCGACATCTTGCGTGCATTCTGCCCACGCCCGGCGACCACATCCGCCAAGTTGGCGAGCTCGTCGAACTCGGCGCGTTGCGGCGCGATGGCCGCAGCCGCGACGAACAGTTCGGCGATCAACCGCTCGAGCTCGTCCGCACGTCGGCGACACTCGGCCACCTCCCCGGCGGCAACCTTGGCCTCGCCGTCCAATTCGGCGAACCGGGCGCGCAGTGGGGCCAGGTCGATCGGCGGTTGCCCACTCTGGGCGACGATGCCGGGTTCGAGCAGCACGTGTTCGGCGTGTGCCCGACGCTCCTCCGCGAGACGAAGCTCGGCCTCGATCTGCTCGACGCGGTCCTTGGTGAGAACGGCACCTGCTGCTGCATCGGCGGAATCGAAGTTCGATGCCGATACCCGTCGATCCAGTTCGCCGCGCAGCGCGACGTGCTGTTCGCTGGCGTCGAGCCAAGCGATTCGCGCTTCCTGCAGTCGGCGGGCACCGTCGATCAGCGCCTCGCACTGGGCGATTCGCTCGATCAACGATGCGCCTTCGGCCACTTCCTCGGCTACCGACGCTCGCATCTGCGCCACCGATCGCTCGGTGGCTGCGATGCGTTCGTCGAGGGCGCTGCGCCTGGCGACGAGATCCTGCAGCGTGACCGCCAGCGCATCCGACTCGGCGCGGAGCCGGCGCAGCTCGGTCGACGCCGGGTCGAGGTCGGCGGCCCTCGCTCGAGCGTCTCGGACTGCAGTCGTCGCCGCATCGAGGGTGTGAGCAAGCTCCGCGGCGGAGGCTCCGCCCGTCCGGTCGTGCAACAGATCGACCGCACGACTCGCGTCTGCGACGGCCGCGATCGACCGTTCCAGCTCGGCAGCGCACTTTCGCTCCGCGGCAGCGGCCTTGTCCTCCTGCGCTTTCGTGACCGTCGACGTGGCGGCAGCCGCCGGATTCGGGTGTTCGGCCGACCCGCAGACGACACAGGGCGCACCGGGCTCGAGGCGGGCAGCGAGCTCTGCGGCCATGCCGTCGATGCGGCGTTCGCGCAGCTCGAGCAAATGCTCCCAGGCGCTGTTACGGGCGGTTGCGGCACGGTCCCTGACGCGTTCTGCCTCGACGAGAACGGCTCGGGTCCGCACCAATTCGAGGGCCGACTCGGCGGCCGCCTGAGCACGGGCACACCGCTCGTCCAGTCCGGGAAGCTCGGCAACGGCCGCAGCTGCGCGCGCCACTCGCGCTTCGACGGCGGCGACGGTCTCGGGAAGTGTCGCCTGTTTCGTCGCCGTGCGTTCGATGGCAGCAACGGTCTCGGCACTCTGTGCGCGCTGTTCTGCGAGCTCGGCGTCCAGCCGGTCGGCCTCACGGGCTGTTCCGAGCAGCGACTGCAGCCGTGCGACATCGGTGGTCCACGCTCGCACGAACTCGGCAACCACTGCTCGCTCATCGGCCGGATCGGTCTGCGCCGGCGGCCACTGCAGTGCGTCGTGGAAGCGCCTGCCCTCCGCGGACGTCGGCAGCGCCTGTTCCGCGGCGGTCAGCGCTGTGGTGGCCGCACCTGCGGTGGTGGCGGCAAGGCGCAGATCGGCGACGGCGTCGGCGATGGGACCCGCAGCAGCAGAGTCGGCCAGTTCCGCGCGTCGCGCTGCTCGGGCGGCTTCGCCGTCCCGGTACTGCGCGAGTTGCTCTTCCGCGATGGCGCGTCGGCGCTGCAGGTCCAGGGCGCTGGTGGCCTCGGCCAGCGCGGCGGACGCACGCCCGGCCGCCGCGTCGACCAGCACCGCACGACCCTGGGCGAGAGTTCTGTTCTGCCGCGCATCGTCCAGAACCCGTGCCGCCCATTCGAGGGGATCCTGCGCCTGCTCACCGGGCGCGGCGTCGTCGGTGGACGGCTCGGGTACGCCCGCAGCCTGGGACACTCTGCCCAGCATGATGTCGATGGCCTGGTCGGCGCCGGCAAGACCGGCGGCCAATTCTCGACGGCGCTCGGCGAACCATTCCTCCACGTCGCCGAATCTGCCTGTGTCGAAGAGTCTTTCGAGTAGGTTTCCGCGCTCGTCGCTGTCTGCTCGCAGAAACTTCGCGAACTCGCCCTGCGGCAACAACACCACTTGAAAGAACTGATCGGCACTCATTCCGAGCAACCCGTTGACCGCGTCGCCGATCTCGTTGAGCCGCGTCAGGTTCTGCCCACGCCCGTCGAGCCAGGTGAGACTCGCCTTGGCATGCTGCTTGGTGGTGCCGGCAGTCCTGAGCTTGGGGCGCAGAAACTCCGGACTGCGCACGATCCGGATTCGTCGCCCACCGAGCGTTGCTTCGAGGGTCACCTGCGGGACGGCACCTCTCGAGGCGTGGTCGGACAGCAGCCTCTTGCCCTCCCGCCGTGCTCCGGGAACGGTGCCGTAGAGCGCGAAGGCAACGGCGTCGAGCACAGTCGTCTTCCCGGCTCCGGTCTGGCCGTGCAACAGAAACAACCCGTCGGCTCCCAGCGCGTCGAAATCGACCGTCTCCGTTCCCGCGAAGGGACCGAAGGCGGTGATCTCGAGTGAGTGCAGCCTCATGCAGCGCCGCGGCCGACGGTGCTCGCCGGTGTGCGCGTGGATTCGGCCTCGCGCTGCACGGAAGCAAGTGCGCGCTCGAAGAGTGCGGACTCGGCTGCGGTGGGTGCGCTACGCATGTCCGTAAGGAACGACGTCGCGATCTCGAGGTCGCTGCGGCCGCGGACACGATCGCGATACCGAAGCCCCCCGTCGTCTTCGGGTCGACGCCACTCGAGATGGATCGCGTGCCGAAAACGCTGTTGCAGCAACCGCATTGCATCGACAGGACGGACCTCGTCGGTCAGCACTGCCGAGACGTAGTGATCCTCGTATTCGGAAAAGGCTGCATGAGTGGTCAATTCCTCGACCGTGCCCTCGATGCGGGCGAGACCGCGCACCACCGGCAAGTCCACTCGATCGACGCTGCCGAGCCCATCGGCGTCGAGTTCGAGAATCCACACGGCCTTACGGTGCGATCGCTCGCCGAACGAGTAGGGCAGCGGGGAGCCGGAGTACCGGACCCGCTCGGTGAGTGTCTGCGGAGAATGCAGATGACCCAGTGCCACGTAGTCGACGCCGTCGAATGCCGATGCCGGTGCGGTTTCGATTCCCCCGGAGGAAATCGATCGCTCCGAACCGGTCGCTTCACCGCCGACGATGAACGCGTGCGCGAGGACGACGGACCGAACATGTTGCCCTGCTTCGTCTCTCGCTGCAAGGTCGGCGCGCACCAGGTCCATGGCAGCATCGAGTACCTCGGCGTGCGTCCGTGCCGCCGGAACGTCGAGTTCGACTCGGGTGGTCTCTGGCTCGAGGTACGGAATGCCGTAGAACGCAACCGATCCGTGTTCGTCGTCGACGACCACCGGGGTCGCGACGCTGCCGACCTTGGTCATCAGATGCAGTCCGCCGGCCGAGGCGAACGCAGCTCCGGCACCCAGTCGAGCGGGCGAATCGTGGTTACCCGACGTCGCGACGATGACGGCTCCGGCGGCTCGGATCGCTTCGAGTCCGCGATTGCAGACCAATACGGCATCGGCGCTCGGCACGGCGCGATCGTAGATGTCACCCGGGACGACGACCACGTCGATCGACTGTGCGGCAACCAGTTCCGCGATGGACTCGAGTACTGCGCCCTGATCGGCCAACAGGTCGACACCGTGAAAGGTGCGACCTATGTGCCAGTCCGAGGTGTGCAGGATTCTCATGTCCACGACGCTATCGGCAAGCACCGACAAACTATTCGAGGCTCGTCGGCCTGTCGGACGTGAGCATCGACCCACAGCTCGCCTCGACCGAACTTGTCGGTGGCGTGCTGCATCATCGGCACCATGAACATTCTCACCGCGCTCGGCCTGCTCGTCGCCCTCGCCATCGGCGGCGTGGTGGGGTGGCTGTTGCATGCCTCTCGGGTGGGTGATCGGGCCGTGCGAGCGGAGGCACAGCTGGCGGCTCTACGCCAGAACGAGGCGCTGCTACGCCAGTCGTTGAGCGCGGTGAACGAGGATTCCGCTCGCCGCAATTCGACGGTCATCGGCCAACAGGTGTCCCATCTGGTGGAGCCCCTGCACGACGCCGTCGACGCTCTCGCCGAGCACGTACGAGAAGTCGAGCACCACCGGATCAGGGCGTACGCGGGCCTGTCGGAACAGGTGACCGGGATGCATCGCGCGTCGATGCAGCTCTCCATGCAGACCGGACAACTGGTCACCGCGCTGCGCGCACCACAGATCCGAGGTCGGTGGGGCGAGATCCAGCTCGAACGGGTCGTCGAACTCGCCGGCATGGTCAAGCACTGCGACTTCGACACTCAGGTGAGCAAGGACGGCTTTAGACCCGACATGATCGTGCGCCTCGCCGGCGATCGGCAGATCGTCGTCGACGCCAAGGTGCCGTTCGCGGCCTACCTCGACGCCGCACAGGACGAAGAACCGGGTGCTCGCGACAAACATCTGCGCCGCCACGCCAAGCAGCTGCGCACCCACATCGATCAACTTGCCGACAAGGCCTACTGGGAGGCGTTCGAGCCGACGCCGGAGTTCGTCGTCCTGTTCGTTCCCGGCGACCCGTTTCTCGACGCCGCACTGACGTCGGACACGAGCCTGCTGGAGTACGCCTTCGGCCGGAACGTGATTCTTGCCACCCCGACCACTCTGGTCGCACTGCTGCGCACCGTCGCGTACACCTGGAAACAGGAGTCGATCGCCGAGGACGCGGCACGGATACACCAGCTGGGCCGCGAACTGTACGGCCGCATCGGAATCGTCTCGACACATCTCGACAAGCTCGGGGCCCACCTCGGCAAGGCTGTGGAGTCCTTCAACTCCACCGTCGGGTCGGTCGACAGCAGGGTGGGTGTCACCGCACGCAAGCTGCACGAGCTCGAGCTGTTCGACGCCGAACCGGTGGAGATCGCACGCGTGGACGAGCGTCCCAAGCTGTCCGATTCGTCCCGCTACCGGCACGACTTCGGTCATGTCAGCGATGCAGTGGGCTGAACTACGGCTAACCTCGAGGGGTGTCTACCTCCCAACGTGCCCGATCCGGGGTACCGCTGGATCACCGATCCATCCTCGCGACCCTGCCCGGCGTACCAGCGTGGGGGGCCGTTGCGATCGCCGCAGGGCTGACCTTTCTCGGATTTCTCATCGACGCCGCGCGTGGAACCGAGCTGACCGGTGCGTTCGCGTTCCTCTACATCCTCGGCTGCATCGCCGCGGTATTGCTGGTCCGCTACCGCGGACTGTTCACCGCGATGGTCCAAGCCCCGTTGATTCTGTTCGTGGCCGTGCCGCTGTCGTACCAGTACTTCACCGACAACGCGGGCACCAGCCTCAAAGACATCATCCTGAACGTAGCGATTCCGCTGGTCAACCGATTTCCATTGATGCTGCTCGGCACCCTCGTGGCCGTCGGCCTCGGTGCCGTACGCATCGTGCTGAAGCGGCAGAACACGCACGCGCCCGCAGTTCGACGCAGCACGAAGACCGCCGACGCACCTCGGCGTCGCACGAAATCGGAAGACGCCCCTCGTCGAAGCACCAAGGCCGGAGACTCCGCTCGCCGGAGCCCGACCTCCGAGGACGACACACTCACCCGGGCACAGCGGCGAGCAAAGGAAGACCGTCCGTCACGCGCACGTAGCCGTCGAGCAGCGGTGGACCGTGACGACGTGTCCGCAGTCGAGGCCACCGACATCGTGCCCGAGCCGTACGTGGGCCGCCGAGGAACCTCTCGCGCCGCAACCGATTCCGGCGCCGCGCCACGACGGTCGACAACAACGCCCGGGGCGACGCCCGGACACGCACGGCAGGCGAGTCCGCAGCCCGAGTACCAGCGGCCCTCCCGCTCGCACGCCCAGTACCCGCAGGACCGCACGCCCCCACCCGGCGTAGCGCGCCCATCGCGGCCGCAGCCGTCCGAGGCACCGTATTCGACGGAACCTCGCCGGGAGCGCTCACCTCGGGTTCAGCCGCCGCGGGACGCCGTCGACCCGTACGCCACCGGCGCTCGGCACACCGTCGAACCGGTTGTGAACGACGCGCCGCAGAACGTGCGCCGTGACGACATTCCTCCGCACCCGGTGCCGCAGGTTCGGTACCGCGACCGCCACGCCGACGACTGACCCCACCGACACCGGCCGGTCATGGACCGGTCAGCGTGCGGGGCGCAGCTCGCGGGGCAAGGAGAAAACCAGGGTTTCGTTCGCGGTGGTGACGGGCTGCACGTCCGCGTATCCGTGCTCGGCGAACAGGTCGATGACGCCCTGAACCAGGATCTCCGGCACGGACGCTCCCGACGTGATGCCGATGGTCTCGACGCCGTCGAGCCACGCCAGATCGATCTCTTTCGCGTAGTCCACCAGGTAGCTGGCCCGTGCGCCGGCACCGAGGGCGACCTCGACCAGTCGCACCGAGTTCGACGAGTTCTTCGAGCCGACGACGATCACCAGATCGCACTCCGGTGCCATCGCTTTCACCGCGACCTGACGGTTCTGCGTGGCGTAGCAGATGTCGTCGCTCGGCGGATCCTGCAAGGTCGGGAACCGCTCACGCAGCTTCGCGACCGTCATCATGGTCTCGTCGACGCTCAGCGTCGTCTGCGAAAGCCAGATGACCTTGTTCTCGTCGCGCACCGTGACGCTGTCCACCGATTCCGGGCCGTCCACGAGCTGGATGTGCTCGGGCGCCTCACCTGCGGTGCCCTCGACCTCCTCGTGGCCCTCGTGGCCGATGAGCAGAATGTCGTAGTCGTCTCGGGCGAACCGCTTGGCTTCCTGGTGCACCTTGGTCACCAGCGGGCAGGTCGCATCGATCGTCCGCAGGTTCCGCTCGGCGGCGGAAGTGTGCACCGCAGGCGAGACACCGTGCGCCGAAAACACCAGTAGCGAGCCCTCGGGCACCTCGTCGGTCTCCTCGACGAACACCGCGCCGCGATCGGACAGCGTCTCGACCACGTGCTTGTTGTGCACGATCTCCTTGCGCACGTACACCGGCGCACCGTGCTGTTCGAGTGCCTTTTCGACGGTCTCGACGGCACGATCCACGCCCGCGCAGTAGCCGCGCGGCTCGGCGAGAAGCACTCGCTTACCCCCGGCATGCGCGGTCGTGTGCGAGCCGGCGGAGTGTGCGATACCAAGATTCAGAGGAACGGCCGAAGACATACCTCCCAGGATACGTGTACCGCAGCAACCGGGTCGTTCCGCAGGCCCTGGCCTGTCGGCTACCCAAAGACGACGACTTCGGGCAGTCTGGTGTGCATGACTCGACTCCCCTTTGCGGCGCGGGTGGCTGCAGGCGTCGCCGTGACCGTCGTGGAAGAGGCCCGCAAGCTTCCCGGTTCCGCGTTGATGTTGCCGATGACCGTCGTCAGCGAGGCGTTGGCACGCGGCATGCGGCTTCAGCAGCAGGTGACAGCCCTCGCCATCAAGGGCGATCTGGTCATTTCGGCTCTGCCGGTGATCGGAACTCCGCGCGAGGAGCAGCCGTCGTGGGCAAGTTTCGACGAGGACGAGGACGACGCGTACCCCGCCGCATCGAGGTTCGACTCCGCAGCAGTCACCGATGATGTCGACGTTCCCGACGCACCGGTGGCCGAGCCCATCGCAGCGAACGGACGATTCGCTCTGTATTCGACGCCGCCGCTGGACGAACCGGTGCAGGACACCTCGGCGAAGCCCGCAGCAGCCACGACGAAGCCCGAGATCGTCGAGATGATCGACTTCGACACCCTTGCCCTCGCTCAGTTGCGCGCACGTCTGCGCACACTGTCGATCGAGGATCTGGAAACCCTGCTCGAGTACGAGAATGCGACGGCGGCCCGCGCACCGTTCCAGACCATGCTCGCCAACCGAATCACCACCGCCAAGGCGAAGTGAGCACTCCCCCCACTCAGTCCGGCCCCGCTCCATCCGGTGCGAGTACCGCCGAACAACCATGGCCGGTGCGCACCGTCGCGATGAAGGTCGCCGGGTGGATCGACAAGCTCGGCAGCATCTGGGTCGAGGGGCAGCTGACGCAGATCAACGCCCGCCCCGGCACGCGGACGGCATTTCTGACCCTGCGTGATCCGTCGGCGGACATGTCGCTGTCGGTAACCTGCTCGCCGCAACTGCTGGATCGGTCTCCCGTCCCGCTGACCGAGGGCGCGCGGGTCATCCTCTACGGCAAGCTGTCGTTCTTCACCGGCCGCGGCACCATTTCGCTGCGCGCCACAGATATTCGCGCTGTGGGTGTCGGCGAACTACTGGCCCGCATCGAACGGCTCCGGGCTCTGCTGGCGGCCGAAGGACTGTTCGACCCGCGACTCAAGCGTCCGCTGCCGTTCCTGCCCGGCACCATCGGGCTCATCACCGCCCGCGCCAGCGCAGCCGAGAAGGACGTCCTCACCGTCGCACAGAGGCGTTGGCCCGCAGTGCGATTCGAGGTACGAAACACTCCGGTTCAGGGTCCACAAGCGGTGCCGGCAATTCTGGACGCACTGAAGGATCTGAACGACGACCCGCGCGTCGACGTCATCGTCCTCGCCCGCGGCGGCGGTAGCGTCGAGGATCTGTTGCCGTTCTCCGACGAGGCTCTGTGCCGGGCCATCTCACGTGCGACGACGCCGATCGTCAGCGCCATCGGACACGAGCCCGACAGTCCCCTCAGCGATCACGTCGCCGACCTACGTGCTGCCACCCCCACCGATGCCGCCAAGCTCGTGGTGCCCGACGCCGTCGCCGAACAAGCGTTGGTCGCGGAACTGAAAGCCAGAAGCGCTGCAGCGCTTCGCAATTGGGTGGAACGGGAGGCGCGCGGGCTGGAGATGCTGCGGCATCGACCCGTGTTGGCCGATCCGTTGGCGGCCCTCGAACAGCGTCGCGAAGAAGTTCGGCGACTCGCCGATGCAGCTCGACGCGACGTGCAGCGTGAGCTGACCA
Source organism: Rhodococcus sp. 1R11 (assembly GCF_004563845.1). Lineage (NCBI taxonomy): Bacteria > Bacillati > Actinomycetota > Actinomycetes > Mycobacteriales > Nocardiaceae > Rhodococcus > Rhodococcus sp. 1R11. The sequence goes on from NZ_SPNG01000001.1 coordinate 98,197, forward strand.
CCCAGGACACGCTCGTCGAACATCTGCGGGCGAGGCTGTCGACGCTGGGGCCTGCTGCCACACTTGCTCGGGGCTACGCCGTCGTGCAGCGGGTGGTGCCGGGTGCAGATCCCGAGGTACTGCGTTCGGTCGAGGATGCGCCGCCGGGGACACAGATCAGGGTGCGGGTGGCCGACGGTGCCGTCACCGCCGCAGTCATGGGCCGAGTGAAATGACGCCCGGTGAAATTACGCCGAGTGAAAGACAGAGGGAGATTCGATGAGCGAGAACGAAGACAAGCCGGTATCCGAACTGGGCTACGAGGAAGCCCGCGACGAGCTGGTCGGCGTGGTGAAGATCCTCGAGCAGGGCGGACTCGACCTCGACGCCTCCCTCGCCCTGTGGGAGCGCGGCGAACAACTGGCGACGCGCTGCGAAGAACAACTGGCGGGCGCACGCAAGCGCATCGAGACCGCGCTGGCGAGCACCGAGAACGACAGCTAGGGCGCGAGCGGTTCGGTGGCCTCGACCGCGGCCGCGAGAGTCGTGAATTCCTCGGTGTTCGCCGTGCCGCCCAACAGGATTCGCACGTCACCGAAGTCCGAGACCCAGTAGGTGCGCGAGCCTTCCTCGCCGTACACGACCCAGTCTCGACCCGAGACGTTCTGCGCGCCCGACGCGTACACCGTCTCCCCGGCCACGAACGGCACCACCAATTCCTCGGACGCCGCCGTCTGAGTCAGTTGCAGGTACGCCCCCGACCCGGTGATGTATCCGACAGTCGACGCCGCCCCACCACTGTCACCGGAAATGGTCGCGCGGCTCCCCGAATTGGGGGTCCATTCCTCGGGAACGGCCGGATTGCGCACCGGGAAACCGATTTCGGCCGCGTCGTACTGCAGTGCGGAGTTCACGTCGAAGTTGGGAATGGGTCCCTGCTTGGGTCCACCGGGGCTCAACGAGCACTGACTTGCCACGCCTGCAATCAACAAACACGCAATGACCAGCGGAATCAGCGACCAGACCATGTCGCGGTTGTTGTTGAGAATCCGAGGTTTGCTGTTTGCCACATCTCCAGTATCCCCTCTGTGCGGCAGTGCTCGGTCGGCGCGTACCTCACAGTCGACCCGACCCCACCGCGGGCATCACAGAAGTGAGATAATCCTGCCTGGGTAACACCCCACCAACCAGGAGGCTACAAACCGATGACGGCCAGCACCGAGTCCACTCGCGCCATGGCGCCAGATCGCAACCTCGCACTCGAACTCGTCCGCGTCACCGAGGCCGGTGCGCTCGCCTCGGGTCGCTGGGTCGGTCGGGGCGACAAGGAAGGTGGCGACGGAGCAGCCGTCGACGCGATGCGTCAGTTGGTCAGCTCGGTCTCCATGCGCGGCGTCGTCGTCATCGGCGAAGGCGAGAAGGACGAAGCGCCGATGCTCTACAACGGCGAGCAGGTCGGCAACGGAAACGGACCCGAGGTGGACTTCGCCGTCGACCCCGTCGACGGAACCACCCTGATGGCCAAGGGCATGCCCAACGCCATCTCGGTACTCGCCGTCGCCGAACGCGGCGCGATGTTCGATCCCTCGGCCGTGTTCTACATGGAGAAGATCGCCGTCGGACCCGATTACGCCGACGTCATCGACATCACCGTCCCCGTCGCCGAGAACATCGCCCGCATCGCCAAGATCAAGAAGGGTTCAGCCTCCGACGTGACGGTGTGCATCCTCGATCGCCCCCGGCATGCCGAACTGATCCAGCAGGTGCGCGACGCCGGATCACGCATCCGGTTGATCTCCGACGGTGACGTCGCCGGTGCCATCGCCGCCGCTCGTCCCGACTCGGGCACCGACATGCTCATCGGAACCGGCGGAACGCCCGAGGGCATCATCGCGGCCGCCGCGATGCGCTGCATGGACGGCGCGATCCTGGGCCGTCTGGCACCCACGGACGACACCGAGAAGCAGAAGGCCATCGACGCCGGCCACGACCTCGATCGCGTCCTCGACACCAAGGACCTCGTCTCGGGCGAGAACGTCTTCTTCACCGCCACCGGCGTCACCGACGGCGACCTGCTGCGCGGTGTCCGCTACGCGGGCGGCGGAGCCCACACCCAGTCCATCGTCATGCGCTCCAAGTCCGGCACCGTGCGCATGATCGACGCCTACCACCGCCTCGAGAAGCTGCGCGAGTACTCCTCGGTGGACTTCGACGCCGACGAATCCGGCCAGGCACCGTCCTTCTGATCCCCGAAACCACGACTGGCAAAGTAAGGCTCATGACGCAGACAGACGAACAGCAGTTCCGGATCGAACACGACACCATGGGAGAGGTTCGCGTCCCCATCGACGCGCTCTGGCGCGCCCAGACGCAGCGTGCGGTGGAGAACTTCCCCATCTCGGGCCGCCCGCTCGAGCGCACCCAGATCCGCGCGATGGGCCTGCTCAAGGCAGCCTGCGCGCAGGTCAACAAGGATCTCGGTCTGCTCGACGGCGCATTGGCCGACGCGATCATCGCCGCCGCCAACGAGATCGCCGAGGGCAAGCACGACGATCAGTTCCCGATCGACGTCTTCCAGACCGGCTCGGGCACCAGCTCCAACATGAACGCCAACGAGGTCATCGCGTCGATCGCCAAGGCCAACGGCGTCGAGGTGCACCCCAACGACCACGTGAACATGTCGCAGTCCTCCAACGACACGTTCCCGACGGCCACGCACGTCGCCGCCACCGAAGCAGCCGTCACCTCCCTGGTGCCCGCACTGCGGCACCTGCACGAGGCTCTGGTGACCAAGGCCACCGAGTGGAAGCACGTCGTCAAGTCCGGACGCACCCACCTGATGGATGCCGTCCCGGTCACTCTCGGTCAGGAATTCGGCGGCTACGCCCGGCAGATCGAGGCCGGCATCGAGCGCGTCGAAGCCACCCTGCCGCGTCTGGGTGAACTGCCCATCGGCGGCACCGCCGTCGGCACCGGCCTCAACGCACCCGACGGCTTCGGCCCGAAAGTTGTTGCGGAACTGGTCAAGTCGACCGGCATCGATGCACTCACCGCAGCCAAGGATTCGTTCGAGGCTCAGGCCGCTCGTGACGGACTGGTCGAAGCATCCGGCGCACTGCGCACCATCGCAGTGTCACTGACCAAGATTGCCAACGACATTCGCTGGATGGGATCGGGGCCGCTCACCGGACTCGGCGAGATCGCGCTCCCCGACCTGCAGCCCGGCAGCTCGATCATGCCCGGCAAGGTCAATCCCGTTCTGCCCGAAGCAGTCACCCAGGTAGCTGCACAGGTCATCGGTAACGACGCGGCAGTGGCCTTCGGCGGCGCATCGGGTGCCTTCGAGCTCAACGTCTACATCCCGATGATGGCCCGCAACGTTCTCGAATCCTTCAAGTTGCTCGCCAACGTCTCGGTGCTCTTCGCCGACAAGTGCGTCGTCGGCCTCGAAGCCAACGTCGAGCACCTCAAGACCCTCGCCGAGTCCTCGCCGTCCATCGTGACCCCGCTGAACTCCGCAATCGGCTACGAGGAAGCGGCCGCAGTCGCCAAGCAGGCACTGAAGGAGAAGAAGACCATCCGTCAGACCGTCATCGACCGCGGACTGATCGGCGACAAGCTCAGCGAAGCAGAACTGGACAAGCGCCTCGACGTCCTCGCCATGGCGAAGGTCAAGGACTAGCTTTCCCGTTCGCCCCGCCGGACCCCTGAACGCAGCTCGCCCCCGGTTGGATCAATGTGGGTTTCAGTCACTCTGACTGCAACAAAGTCGCATTGATCCGACCGGGGGCGGGTGTTTTTCGAAAGGGGCCGAAACCTCAGGCCAGGTGCGCGAGTTCTTCGCGTGCCTTCAGGCCGTCCTCGCCCAGATCGGTGCGGTCGAAGATCTTCCAGCCTGCAAGCAATGGCTTGAACACCTTGTCGCGTTCCTGATCGGCGTCGTAGATGCCGGCTTCGGCAAGCGCGGCGATGCTGCTGCCGCGGTCGGGTAGCTCGATCTCGGGGATCTTGAAGCCGTTGATACGGTCGGCCACTGCGCGCGCAGCCTGATCCGGTACGACAGCGAATGCCTCGTCGATGATGTTGGCGTAGAACGTCGACTGCAGCTCGTCGTCGTCGGCGATTTTGCCGAGGATGGTGGCCAGTACCGGATCCTTGCCGAGGGCGATGGTGTTGCGGTTACGCAGGGCGGCAGCAGCTTCTTCGATGGCGAAGTGCGCCAGGATGTCGAGCAGCCGCTGGCTGGGCGCGTCGAATCCGAGGGTCATGTGCTCCATCCGAACTCGCTCGAGGGCGACCGGATCGACAGCGCGAGTGAGCACCAGGAAGTTGCGCAGCACGATCGACTGTCGGTTCTCTTCGGACGTCCAGCGGCCCGTCCACTTCCACCAGGCACCGAGGCCGGTGAGGGCGTGGGCCAGTTCCCGGTGGTATGCGGGGAGGTTGTCGGCCACCAAGACGCCCACCGTGGCGGACAGAATTTCGACGTCGCTCAGGTGCGACTGCTCGGGCGACCAGTCCTCGCCGCCGAGGAACGCGAAGTTCTTGCCGTCGTCGAACGGCGCGAGCTCATGGGGGTGCCAATCACTCGCTGCCTCGATATGGCGTCGTAGATTCTCTTCGACCGCAGGCTCCAAACGGACCAGCAGATCACCGTCGGACAGGTTCGTAGACATGTGGTAACCGTAGCGCCTGCCGCCGAGCGACCGACGCCGTGCCCCTGACCTCTGTGAATTCTCCCAACGGTTCGATATTTCGGCCGAGGCCAACCGGCCTTCCAGGCGTTTTCACCCCCCCGGGGACGGTGTCATGTTCGCGATCGAACCGACCCGCGAGAGTGCATCCGACGAGCAATTCGGTCACACTCGAGTTCTTCGACGGCGATGGATGGAGCGGATCACCACATGACCGATACACAGCAGGCAACCGAGATCGTGGAAGAGCTGTTCGACGCGCTGAGATCTCGCGACACCGATCGTGCGATGACTCTTCTCGACGACCGCGTCGTCTGGCACAACGTGGGACTTCCGAAGGTGCGCGGCACCTCGAACGTCGGACGGTTCCTGGCGCTGCTCGCCAAGCCTGCGTTCGGCTTCGACGTCACCGTCCACAACATCGCGGCCGACGGACATGTCGTCCTCACCGAACGCACCGACGTCCTGATCTGGCGTCGGCTCCGGATCGAGTTCTGGGTGTGCGGAACCTTCGAGCTGCGCGAAGGCAAAGTAGCTGTGTGGCGCGATTATTTCGACAACGTCGACTTCTTGAAAGGCGTTGCGAGAGGAGTGCTCGGGGCCGCGCTGGGCCGGTGACCCATGTGAGTGGAACTTCGTAGTGGGCTACGAAGTTCCACTCACGAGCGGCGTCAGGCCCCTGACGGACCGAATTCTTCGAGCATTTCGGTCACCAGTGCGGCGATCGGTGAACGCTCGCTTCGAGTGAGGGTGATGTGTGCGAAAAGTGGGTGGCCCTTGAGCTTTTCGATGACGGCAGCGACGCCGTCGTGTCGTCCGACCCGCAGGTTGTCACGTTGCGCGACGTCGTGGGTGAGCACGACGCGTGAGCCGGACCCCAGCCGGGACAAGACCGTCAGCAGCACATTGCGCTCGAGCGACTGCGCCTCGTCGACGATCACGAACGAATCGTGGAGCGAGCGACCGCGAATGTGCGTGAGCGGCAACACTTCCAGCATGCCGCGGGCGATGACTTCTTCCATCACCTCGGGGCTCGCGAGTCCTTCGAGGGTGTCGAAGACCGCCTGTCCCCAGGGGCCCATCTTCTCGCTCTCACTGCCGGGGAGGTAGCCGAGCTCCTGCCCGCCGACGGCGTAAAGAGGCCGGAAAACAACGACTTTCCGATGTGAGCGACGTTCGAGGACGGCCTCGAGTCCGGCAGTGAGAGCCAGTGCGGACTTACCGGTGCCGGCCTTGCCGCCGAGCGAGACGATGCCGATGCTCTCGTCGAGCAAAAGATCGAGCGCCACGCGTTGTTCCGCCGAACGACCGTGCAGGCCGAACGCCTCACGCTCGCCGCGCACGAGCTGAAGCTGCTTGTCGGGCGTGACGCGCCCCAGTGCACTCTGCCGTCCGGCAAGCAGCCGAACTCCGGTGTGGCACGGAAGGTCTCGGGCCTCGACAAGATCGATGACACCGTCGTTGAACAGGGTGTCCACGGCATCGGAGGGCACCTCGAGCTCCGTCATACCGGTCCATCCGGACGGGACGACGTCGTGAGCGTGGTACTCGTCGGCGGGAAGACCGACGGCACCGGCCTTCACACGCAACGGAATGTCCTTGCTGACGAGGACGACGTCCTTGCCCTCTGCTTTGAGATTCAGAGCGCAGGCGAGGATTCGAGAATCGTTGGAGTCGGTACGGAATCCGACGGGAAGCACCGACGGATCGGTGTGATTGAGCTCGACTTGCAGTGTGCCACCTGAAGTTCCGATGGGAACCGGCTGGTCGAGTCGGCCGAATTCTACGCGAAGGTCGTCGAGCATGCGCAAGGATTCCCGCGCGAACCATCCCAGTTCGTGGTGGTGGCGTTTGCCCTCCAACTCACTGATGACTACGAGCGGAAGTACCACATTGTGCTCGGCGAACCGAATGACTGCCCAGGGATCGGAGAGCAGGACCGAGGTATCGAGCACGAAGGTCCGAAGAGGGGCGGAAACGGAGCGTGAAGTGGTCACGTGGGGCTCCTACGTTTGCGCGGCACCGCGCAAACTCTGTTCGCTCGGCCGGTCGGGTCCGATGTGTCAGGTGACACGAGGACCGGGTACCGGCCCTCTCGCGCTCACTAGCTCAGTCACGTATCAGAACCTCCCGCACAGACAACTTCCCCGCTGCCTGTTACTGCCGACGGTACCGCCGAAACCCGGGTTCGGCTTGCTAAGAGTCTGGCGTGTCGGTGAACAACGCGTTACGGCCGATTCGGCCCAGGTCAGCGAAACATCGGGTGCCGAAACCGGCCCTCCCCCGTCGGATCAATGTGGCTTTGTTGCACTCAGATCGACTGATAGCCACATTGATCCGACCGGGGGCCAGCGTCAATGAACCATTGCAGACGTCTGAGCGGTGCAATGGTCCATTGACGCGGAGCGGGGTGGGCGGGGGTAGGCAGGAAAGCCAGGGTCAGCCCAGCAATCCCCAGTCTTCGAGGCCCTCGTACAGCGGCTTGCTCTGCGCCAGTTTCACGACGCGTTCTTTCAGGGCGTCGGTGGCCTGTCCGGTGGCGAGGGCGGTGGCGATGATGTCGGCGACCTCGGTGAATTCGGCTTCGCCGAATCCGCGGGTGGCCAGAGCGCCGGTGCCGATGCGCAGGCCGGAGGTGACCATTGGCGGGCGCGGGTCGAAGGGCACGGCGTTGCGGTTGACGGTGATGCCGACCTCGTGCAGGAGGTCTTCTGCCTGCTGGCCGTCGAGCTCGGAGTTGCGGAGGTCGACGAGTACGAGGTGCACGTCGGTGCCGCCGGTGAGGACGGAGACGCCCTTGTCGGCGACGTCGGCACCGGTGAGCCGCTCGGCGAGCAGCGACGCGCCGAGGAGGGTGCGTTCCTGACGTTCCTTGAACTCGGGCGTCGCAGCGATCTTGAAGGCGACGGCCTTCGCGGCGATGGCGTGCATCAGCGGTCCGCCCTGCTGTCCGGGGAACACTGCGGAGTTGAGCTTCTTGGCCCATTCCTTCTTCGCGAGGATGATGCCGGAGCGCGGTCCGCCGAGGGTCTTGTGCACGGTGGAGGAGACGACGTCTGCATAGGGCACGGGCGAGGGGTGCACGCCTGCGGCGACGAGTCCGGCGAAGTGCGCCATGTCGACCCAGAGCAGTGCGCCCACTTCGTCGGCGATGGAGCGGAACGCAGCGAAGTCCTGGTGGCGCGGGTAGGCAGACCAGCCGGCAATCAGCACCTGGGGCTTGGCGGCGATGGCCTGCTTGCGCACCTCGTCCATGTCGATGCGGTGATCTTCTTTGCTGACGCCGTAGGACTCGACCTCGTAGAGCTTGCCCGAGAAGTTCAGCTTCATGCCGTGGGTGAGGTGGCCACCGTGCGCCAGGTCGAGGCCCATGATCTTGTCGCCCGGGTTGATCAGTGCCATCAGTACCGCGGCGTTGGCCTGCGCGCCGGCGTGCGGCTGCACGTTGGCGAACTCGGCACCGAAGAGTTCCTTGGCGCGATTGCGGGCGAGATCCTCGACGACGTCGACGTGCTCACAACCGCCGTAGTAGCGGCGTCCGGGGTAGCCCTCGGCGTACTTGTTGGTCAGGACGCTGCCCTGGGCCTGCAGAACCGCGCGGGGCACGAAGTTCTCCGACGCGATCATCTCGAGGGTGTCGCGCTGACGTCCCAGTTCACCTGCCATCGCCTCGGCGACCTCGGGATCGAGCTCGGCCAGTGACAGGTTGTTGACGTCAGTCATAACAGGAGTCTCCAAGGGACATCAGAGTAAGGGGGCATCGAAAAACAACGGACCTGGACCAGTTTACGAGACGCGTACTGCACCCGGTGTCAGTGGCTCGTCGAGCAGTCTGCCGAACAGCTGTGCCCGCTCGCTGGCGCTCTCACCCTGGTCCAGCCAGCCGGCGAGAAGCTTGTAGCCCTCGACGTAGGTACTGATGTACGCCCGCCACAGTGGCGAGGACAGAAAGCGCAGACTGTGCCGTGCGCGCTGCGGCGAGGCCAGCGACCATCGCTCCAGGTAGGCGGCCACATCGTCCTCGCTCTTGTGCTGATCGTGCAGCAACAGCGCGGCGTCCTGGCGAACTCCCAGCAGCTGGCTCGACGCCGCCGAGAGTCGCTCGGCCTTGTCTCCGTCGAATCGCAGTCCGAGGTCGGCGTAGATTTCCTGCGCCCATGCGCCCCAGCCTTCGCCGACGATCGCTCCGAGAGCGTGATCTGCGAGCCCCTCGGCCATCAGGCACTGCGGGGTGTTGACCACGAACAATGTCTGCTCGAGCTGTCCTGCACCGACGAGCCCCGTCTCCTTGCGGCAGTGCTCGGTGTGGTGGCCGGGATACGACTCGTGCGCGATCAGGTGAGGCAGGTTCGCCATCTGCTGTTCGATGTCGGAGTTGATGGCGACGGTGGACTGGAAATTGCCGAGGTAGTAGTTGAATCCCGACCACGGCTTGTCGCCGACTACTTCGTACGTCACCTTCTCGTTCTCGGGCAACGAGTATTCGGCGCGAACACGGTCGCGCAATGCGGACGAGAACGCCTCGACGCAGTCCTGCAGTCGATCCGCGGGAATGACGTCGGCGCGGCGGTGGGCGATCAACCGTTCGCTCAGCGAGCCGGGTCCGGGGAGCACCTCGTCCATCTTGCGATGCGCCTGCAGGTACTGGTCCTGATCCCCCGGTGCGATCCGAACGTCGAAGTAGGCATGCACCTCGTCGACGAAACCGATGTTCTCACCTGCAAATTTACGCGCGGAGCATTCCAACGCCCGCAGGTGGACGTCGAGGAAAGTCCGGCGTTCCGGTGTGAGTTCGACGTTGCCGAGCTCGGCGCGCAATGTCTGTGCTCGACGGATCAGCTCGCGCGGCTCCGGAGCCGGGGCGTTCTCGGTGATGCGACGCAGTTCGGGATCACCGGTGTACGCGTCGACGAAACCGTCTTCGAGTCGGTCGAAACTCAGGCCCAGCAACAGGTATTCGCGAACCAGGGAAGGAGCATCCATATCCGAACCCTAGTACGGCGAACGACCCCGCCCGTGCGCGGTGGACCGGCACCGAGCACAATCTGAAACCATGCGACTCGCGCCCGACAGGAGCACAGCCGAACCCTCAGCAGCTCCGATGCTCAGGTGGCGTGCGTGAGCGAGTCCAGTCCGTACGTCGAGTTCGACCGTGTGCAGTGGCGCACGCTGCGTCAATCCACACCGCTGGTACTCACCGAAGAGGAACTGGTCGGCCTGCGCGGTCTCGGTGAACAGATCGATCTGGACGAGGTGGCCGAGGTCTATCTGCCGCTGGCCCGACTGATTCATCTCCAGGTGGCCGCGCGCCAGCGATTGTTCGCGGCGACGGCCACGTTCCTCGGCGAGAAACATCCCGATCGACAGGTTCCGTTCGTCATCGGCGTCGCGGGAAGCGTCGCGGTCGGTAAATCCACCACTGCCCGTGTGCTGCAAGCACTCCTGGCGCGGTGGGATCACCACCCACGGGTGGACCTCGTCACCACCGACGGATTCCTGTATCCGACGGCCGAGCTCATGCGTCGAGGAATCCTGCACCGCAAGGGTTTTCCCGAAAGTTACGACCGACGCAAGCTGCTCAGGTTCGTCACCGAGGTCAAGTCCGGAACCGAAGAGGTGGGCGCGCCGGTCTATTCGCACGTGTCGTACGACATCGTCAAAGGCCAGTACCACATGGTTCGCCAGCCCGACATCCTGATCGTGGAGGGGCTCAACGTACTCCAGACCGGACCTCGGCTGATGGTCTCGGATCTGTTCGACTTCTCGATCTACGTCGACGCTCGGATCGAGGACATCGAGAGCTGGTACGTGAAGCGCTTCCTGGCGCTACGCAAGACCTCGTTCACCGACCCGTCCTCGCATTTTCACCACTACGCAGGATTGTCCGACGATCACGCGCAGATCGCGGCGGAGGATCTGTGGCATTCGATCAACCTGCCGAACCTGGTGGAGAACATTCTGCCGACGCGTCCGCGAGCAACCATGGTGCTGCGCAAGGACAACGACCATGCGATCAACCGGCTGCGCCTGCGAAAGTTGTAGGTCCAGGTCGTGAGTGGAAGTTCGTAGCAGGCTACGAAGTACCGCGCACGTCAGATACCGAACCGGCGGTGCCGTGCGGCGAAATCACGCAGGGCTCGCAAGAAGTCGACGCGGCGAAATTCCGGCCAATAGGCCTCGGTGAACCAGATCTCCGAATATGCGCTCTGCCACAGCAGGAAACCGGACAGGCGTTGCTCTCCCGAGGTGCGGATGACGAGATCCGGATCGGGCTGGCCCGAGGTGTACAGGTGACTGTCGATACCGTCGACGTTGATGGAGGCCACCAGGTCGTCCCCGGTGATGCCCTCGGCGATCTTCTCGGTGACCAACGACTGCACGGCGTCGGCGATCTCCTGACGCCCGCCGTACCCGACGGCGACATTGACGTGTGTCCCTGTTCGCCCCTCGGTCAGCGCAGCCGCTTCCTTGAGTCTGCGGGCCGTCGAGGCCGGCAGCAGATCGAGTGTCCCGACGAGTTTGACACCCCAGTTCATCTCGGGTCCGCAGATCTCCTCGACGACGTCGGTGATGATATCGAGCAGCGAATCGAGCTCGTCGGCATCCCGCCGAAGATTCTCGGTCGAGAGCAGATAGATGGTGGCCATCTCTATTCCGGCAGCATCACACCAGCCGAGCATCTCGGCGATCTTGAGAGCCCCCATGCGGTGGCCGTGCGCGACGTCGGTGAACCCGTTCTCCCGCGCCCACCGCCGGTTGCCGTCGCACATCACCGCGACGTGCCGCGGATGCTGTACACCCTCGAGCTGACTCAACAGACGCCGCTCGTACACGTTGTAGAGAACGCCGCGCACCTTCTGCGGAATGATCACCACTACTTCGTCACCGCTGCTCTCATCACCACGGAGGATCACCTTACGCCGACGTCTTCGAGCGGGCGGCCGGTACAGTAGCGTCCGAACCTACGGTTGCGTAGGTTCACTACGGCGGAACGGGAGGTCATCTTTCATGACGATGTTCGGACTGGACGAGATACCCGTCAAACCACGCATGCGTGGCTGGATTCACCTGTACGCCTTCGGCGTCGCGGTGGTGTGCGCGATCACCCTCGTCACCATGGCGTTCAGCCTGGTGTCGGTCAGCGCAGGCCTCGCGACGGGAATCTACTCGATCACCGTGTGCGGGGTGTTCGGCGTCAGCGCTACCTACCACCGCGTGCCCTGGAAGACCACAGCGTCGCAGATCTGGATGAAGCGCGCCGACCACTCGATGATCTTTCTGTTCATCGCCGGTAGCTACACCCCGTTCGCCGTACTGGGTCTGCCGGCCGCGACGGGACGAACTCTGTTGATCGTCGTGTGGATCGGGGCGATCTGTGGGGTGGCTTTGAAAATGCTGTGGCCCACCGCTCCCCGCTGGGTCGGGGTACCGCTGTACCTCGTTCTCGGCTGGGCCATCGTGCCGGTCGCTCCCACGCTGATCGAGCACGTCGGCTTTGCACCGTTCCTGTTGTTACTGGTCGGCGGCATCTTCTACAGTGTCGGGGCAATCCTCTACGCCACCAAGTGGCCGAATCCGTGGCCCGCGACATTCGGCCATCACGAATTCTTCCACGCAGCAACGGTGTTGGCGGCTATCTGCCACCTCGTGGCAGTGTGGCTCGTCCTGTTCTGACGGCGCGTCGGAAGGACTCGGAACACCACGTCGGCGACGTCACTTCCGCAGAGCGACCGCCAGATCCTCGACCGACGTCACAGGGCGGTCGCAGACGAATCCGCGACACACGTACGCCGTTTCCTGCCCATCGACGGGCGGTCGGCCCGTCAGCAGTGCAGACGAATCGGCTGAGCCTGCGACCACCACGGAACCCCCGGGTGCCAGCGACCGCGCGGCGGCGAGCAACTCACCACCCGGCGCGAGCGACACGGCGACCTGAATAGGGCCGCGCACTGCCGCCTCGGCCACGGCCAGCCAGTGCCCACCCGATCTCGGGGCGCGTTCGAGGATGGCCGCCGCCCGAGCGAGCGACGCGGCGGCCAGTTCCGCATACCGTGCAGACGACTCGTGATCGACGAGGGCGGCGGCGGTGAGCAGCGCCTCGGCCATCGTCGACGCTCCCGACGGAGTCGCGCCGTCGATCGGATCCCGCGGCCGGGTCACCAGGGTCTCGGCATCGTCGGCGGTGTCGAACCAGCTGCCGACATCGTCGGGATCGGCGAAGTGCTCGATCGCAGCGTCGAGGATCGTCGTCATCCGCTGGGTCCAGACTGCGTCGCCGGTGGCCTGGAACAGCGTGGCAGTGGCCACGGCGAGGCAGGCGTAGTCCTCGAGCACTCCGGTGGCCTCACCCACCGCACTACCGAGTGACGCCCGCCGGACGCGTCCCGATTCGACATGAGTCGCGAACAGTTGCTCGCCGCATTCGACGGCCGCGTCGACCCAGGTCGGTTCGTTCGATCCGGTTCCGGCCTCGGCCAACGCGGTGATGGCCAGCGCGTTCCATGCGGTGACCACCTTGTCGTCTCGACCGGGTTGCGGCCGCGACGCTCGAGCCGCCGACAACGCGTCCCGTATGCGGGCGAAACGGTCGTAGTCCTCGGGCTCGGCGGGCAGTTGCAGCACCGACATACCGGCCTCGAACGTGCCGGCGGAATTCACTGCGAACAGGCCCGCAGCCCATACACCGTCCTCGAAACCGAGGGTGTCGACGAGCTGCTCGGGCGTCCACACGTAGGTCAGACCCTCGACTCCTTCGGTGTCGGCATCGAGCGCCGACGCGAAACAGCCGTTGGCCGTACGCAATTCACCGAGCATGAATCGTGCCGTATCCGACGCCACCCGGCGCAGCAGCGGATCGTCGTCGATTCTGGCGGCGTGCGCGTAGAACCGCAGCAGCAGCGCATTGTCGTAGAGCATCTTCTCGAAGTGCGGGACGATCCATTCGGCGTCGACCGAGTACCGCGCGAAGCCGCCGGCGAGTTGGTCGTAGATGCCTCCGCGCGCCATCGCCGATGCGGTCCGACGCACCACGGCGAGAACCTCGGCGTCGCCGGTGCGCTCGTAGTGCCGGAGCAGACCCTCGAGCAGCGCACCCGGTGGAAACTTCGGTGCCCGGCCGAAGCCGCCGTAGGTGGTGTCCTCGTCGGCGCAGACCGCCGCGACGGACGCGGCGAGAAAGTCGGCGTCCATCGGTCTTCCGCCGGCTGGAATACCGGAACTCTGTTTGCGCAGTTCGGTGACGATGGCCGCGGACGCGTCGAACACCTCTTGTCTGCGGGTGGACCACGTGTCGGCGATCGCAGTCAGTAGCTGCTCGAAAGAGGGCATCCCCTGACGCGGGGCCGGTGGGTAGTACGTCCCGCAGTAGAACGGTTCCGTCTCGGGAGTGAGGAAGCAGGTCATGGGCCAACCGCCCTGACCGGTCATCGCGACAGTGGCGTTCATGTACACCGCATCGAGATCGGGACGCTCTTCCCGATCGACCTTGATGCACACGAAGTGCTCGTTCATCAGGGCCGCGGTGGCCTCGTCCTCGAACGATTCGTGTGCCATGACATGACACCAGTGGCACGCCGAGTACCCGATGGACAACAGGATCGGGACGTCGCGATCACGCGCGGACTGCAGTGCCTGCGGTCCCCATTGCTGCCAGTGCACCGGATTGTCCGCATGCTGACGTAGATACGGACTGGTGGACTCGCCCAGCGTGTTCGCGTCGAGCATCAGGGTTCGTCGGAAACAGCGGGTTTCGGACGGCTGGTGTCCGGTTGTGGGCTCGGCGTGATGCCTCCACGATCGGTGCCCTCGTCGAGCGCCTGATCCAGCGTGGGATCTTCCTTCTCGAACGTCGCGGGCAGACGCTTGATCTTCTTGTTCATGGACCAGATCAGCAGCGCCGTTCCGACCAGTAACGCCACGAGGATCACCAGACCGATCGGCGACGACTTGCCGAACTCGGGCCCCGTGGGCTGCTGGGCGAGGATCGACACGATCATTGTTCGGTCTCTTCTATTCCCGCGAACAGGTCGGTCTCGGGCAGTGACGTGGTCACGCGGGTGCGGGCGAGCTCGAACTCCTCGGTGGGCCACAACTTGCGTTGGACGTCCACCGGCACCGCGAAGAACGCTCCGTTGGGATCGATCTGCGTCGCATGGGCTCGCAGTGCGTCGTCGCGCTGCTCGAACCAGGTGCCCACGTCGACCTGCGTGGTGATGCGCTCCATGATCTCGTCGCGCTGACCGTCCCACCGCTTCAGCCAGTCGACGAACGGGCTTTCCTCGCCGCGATCGATGAACCAGTCGTGGAAGAGCTGCATGCGCTTACGCAGGAAACCGTGCGAGTAGTAGAGCTTGAGCGGAGTCCACGGCTCACCCGCATCGGGGAAACGCTCGGGATCGCCCGCGGCTTCCCACGCGGCCATCGAGACCTCGTGGCAGCGGATGTGATCGGGATGCGGGTAGCCGCCGCGTTCGTCGTACGTGGTGATGACGTGGGGCTTGAAGTCTCGAACCACCTTCACCAACGCCTCGGTGGACACCTCCAACGGCACCAGCGCGAAACAGCCCTCGGGCAGCGGCGGCAGCGGATCGCCCTCGGGGAGTCCCGAGTCCTCGAATCCGAGCCACGTCTGCTGTACCCCGAGGATGCGCGCCGCCTCGGCCATCTCTTCGCGTCTGACCTCCCGGATGCGTTCGTGGACGCCCGGAATGTCCATCGCCGGATTGAGGATGTCCCCTCGCTCGCCGCCGGTGAGCGTGACGACCAGAACGTCGTGCCCTTCGGCCGCATAGCGGGCCGTGGTCGCAGCACCTTTGCTGGACTCGTCGTCGGGATGGGCATGCACTGCCATGAGCCGCAGTCCGGACACGTTCTTCCTCACCTCGGATTCGCCTTGTTCTTGCCTGCCCTATAGTTCCACCTGACGCCGACATGCCCCCAGCGGCACCCCCGATTTCATTCCGAGAGCTGACATGACCAACGCACTTCCCGCAGGTAGATACCCGTCGGGTTCCGGTCCCAGCGGCCTTCGGCGAGCTCCGAAACGTGCGACGAAGATCGCACTGGTGGCACTGGTCCTGCTGGTCGGGCTCGGCGTGGCCTATTACGCGTACACGAAGTTCTCGGTCAAGCCCATCGAAGGCAGCCAGCTCTCGTTCGACATCGTCGACGACAGCACGATGTCGATCCGTTTCAGCGTCACCCGGGAGAACCCGGAGCAGCCGGCGGTGTGCATCGTCCGCGCGCGTTCTCGCGATGGTTCCGAGACGGGACGACGCGAGGTGTACATCCCACCGGAGTCCTCGTCGACCACGGTGGAACTCACCACCGACGTGACGACGTCGTCCCCGCCCGCCGTCGGAGACGTGTACGGCTGCAGCCTCGATGTTCCCGAGTATTTACGAGCCCGATAGGCGAACAGCCTGTTCGTGGTAAGCTCGGGTCGTACACGGCTGCCGCACAGGTGCCGTGTATTGCTGCATTGCGGGCAGGGTTACCTGCGTCAACGATGTCGACGGCTCCAGGATGCGGGCCGACCAAGGGGATCCATCCATTGGAGTCCCCTCTTCGTTGCGTGCCCTACCGCCTAGAAACCGGAATCGAACTCGAGATTCCGACTACGAGGGAGTGATCGAGATGACCGAGACCCAGGTGACCTGGCTTACCCAGGAATCACACGACAGGCTCAAGAGCGAACTCGACCAGCTCATTTCCAATCGCCCCGTCATCGCCGCCGAGATCAACGAGCGTCGCGAAGAAGGCGATCTGAAGGAGAACGGCGGCTACCACGCTGCGCGCGAGGAGCAGGGCCAGCAGGAAGCACGCATTCGTCAGCTGCAGGAACTGCTCAACAACGCCAAGGTCGGCGAGGCACCGACCCAGTCGGGCGTGGCTCTGCCCGGATCCGTCGTCAAGGTCTACTACGACGGCGACGAGTCCGACACCGAGACCTTCCTGATCGCCACCCGCGAAGAGGGTGCCCGCGACAGCAAGCTCGAGGTGTACTCCCCCGCGTCCCCGCTGGGTGGATCGCTCATCGACGCGAAGGTCGGCGACACCCGCGAGTACACCCTGCCCAACGGCAAGACCATGAAGGTCACGCTCGTCAGCGCGGAGCCGTACCACACGTAAGCCTGCTCGAAGAAGGTGTGATGCACCCCCGGTCGCTCAGCGGCCGGGGGTGCATTCGTCTGTGCGATTCAGCACTGCCGGTACACGTACGCCGGATCCGTCGAAGAAACCAGACCACGATCGCGCAGGATCGTGACGGACGGCCGGTCTTCTCGCGCACACAGCCGGTCGAACGGCTCCGCGAGGTTGTCGGTGTACTCGATGTCGTAGACCCGAGATCCGTATGCCGCAGTGTACGAGCGACATTCGTCGAAAGCGAGACATTCCTCGGCGACGGCGAAATCGAATCCGACGTCCTCCTTGATCCGACCGGCTCCGTCCGGCGCGTTCTTTTGCGCGATCTCGATGCCCGACGCATGTGCACGGTCTGCGTACAGGCGCGCCAGTGCGAGTACCGACGCTTCGTCGATCGAGTCCGGGAACCTCGTCCAGCTGTCGAGGTTGTCGATTTCGACCCCACTGAAACCCCTCGCGGCACACGCATCGATGATCGGGCCGATGACCCCGGCGATCTCCGCTCGTTTGTCGGCGGTACTCGGGTCGAGGACGAACTCGTCCGGCCAGTCCGGATCGATCACCGGCTCGCCGTCCACATCGCGCAGCAGGAGGTCCTGGTTCCACTCGGCACCGGGCTGAGTCTGCAGACCGTTGACGTAGCAGATCGACGATGCGCCGGACAGCGGCGCGGCGGTGGAATCACGCACGACGGTATCGAGACCGCCGGGTGCGTCGTACGCCGCGCCGAGTTGGTAGTCGAATCGCTCGGTCTGGACCGGACCGCTCTGTTTCGGTTCCGAACTGCATCCCCCGAGCGCCATCGCGCCGGCCAGTAGGCACGCTACGGCCGCCGCGGTGCGTATCACGCAGTCATCGTCTTCTGGTACTTGCGGACCGACAGCGGCACGAACACCACGAGCATCACCACGACCCAGATCAACGTGTACAGCACCGGGTTCTGCAACGGCCACACCTCGGGCGGCGGGGCCATCGGATTGGTGTTGCCGAACTGCTCACGCACGGCCAGGGTCACCGACGAGATGGGGTTCCATTCCGCAATGGTCTTGAGCACGCTCGGGAAATTGTCGATCGGCACGAAAGTGTTGGCGATGAACGTGAGCGGAAAGATCACGATGAACGACGCGTTGTTGAAGATCTCCGGGGAGCGCACGATCAGTCCCACCAGAGCCATCACCCACGAAATCGAGTAGGCGAACAGCAGCAACAGCACATAGCCGAGCAGAGCGTCGAAGAACGACGACGTGATGCGCCAGCCCACGATGAGTCCGGTGATGGACATGATCGTGATGGTGACGACGTTGTTGCCGACGTCGGCCGCCGTCCGTCCGATGACCACGGCAGATCGCGCCATCGGCAGCGACCGGAAGCGATCCATGACGCCCTTCTGCAGGTCCTCGGCCAGTGAGGATCCGGTGATGGACGCACCGAAAATCATCGTCTGGACGAAAATGCCGCCCATCAGGAAGCTCTTGTAGTCGATGCCGGGTACGTCGATGGCACTGCCGAAGACATAGGCGAACAACAGCACGAACATGATCGGCGACAGCGTGGCGAAGAACAGCAGATCGGGAACTCGCTTGAGCTTGATCAGGTTTCGCTTGGTGATGATCGCCGAATCCAGGAGAACGTTGCTCATTTCTCTTCCTCCGCAGCCTCGGGCTCGCCGGTGGTCTGACCGGTCAGAGACAGGAACACATCGTCGAGGTTCGGCCGTCGCAGACCGACGTCGACCACCCCGATCCCCGCAGCTTCCAGCTGACTCAACGCCGTGGACAGATCCTTCGATCCACCGTTGACCGGCATGACGATCCGTCCCACCTGTTCGTCCAGGGTGGGCGGCTCGACGCCGATCGGGGTCAGGATCTCCTTGGCACGATCGGCCTGAGATCGGTCGGTGAGTACGAATTCGATTCGCTCGCCGCCCGTTTGAGCCTTCAGCTCGTCGGCGGTGCCGCGCGCGATGATCTTGCCCTTGTTGAGCACGATGATCGAATCGGCGAGCCGGTCCGCCTCCTCGAGGTACTGCGTCGTCAGCAGGATCGTCGTTCCGTCACGGACGAGATCTGCGATGAACTCCCACATCGTGATTCGGCTGCGGGGGTCGAGACCCGTGGTGGGTTCGTCGAGGAACACCACCCGTGGCCTGCCGATCAGACTGGCCGCGATGTCGAGTCGGCGACGCATACCTCCGGAGTACTGTTTCGCGGTGCGGTCGCGTGCATATTCGAGGTCGAATCTGCTGAGCAGCTCGTCGGCGCGTTTCCTGGCCTCGGCCTTGCGCAGCCCGAACAGTCGGCCGACCATCTCCAGATTCTCGTACCCGGTCAGATACTCGTCCACAGCCGCGAACTGGCCGGTCAGGCCGATCGTTCCCCGAACCTCGTTGGCCTGCTTGGCCACATCGAGCCCGAACACCCGCGCCGAACCGGACGTAGCCTGCAGCAGAGTGGCCAGGATCCGCACCGCCGTCGTCTTGCCCGCACCGTTGGGGCCGAGCACACCGAGCACTGTGCCCTCGGGGACCGTGAAATCGATCCCGTCGAGCGCGACGTTCTTCCCGTACCGAAGTACCAGGTTCTCTACTTCTATAGCGTTCGCCATGGCCCTCTCCCCGTTTCTTCCACTGTCGGTATAAGGACTTCCGAACGCGTAGACATTAACCGGTTTTGATCGGACCCGGTGTCCAGAGGCCGGAGCGCTGAACCTCGGTTGCTGTGATCGTCGCCGGCTGAGCCGTTCGGTCGTACGGTGTGTACTGCTCGATCGATCCCCAGTCGCGATCCCAGTCCCCGTCCAGGTACGACGGGATGGTGCGGGCCGAGGCAACGACATCTATCCATCCGAGTGGGCCGCCGCCGAAATGGTCCTGCCAGGCGTTGGTGATGACGGCACCGCTGCGGTCCGGCAACACCCGGTACTGCGGAACTTCGGCAACCCCGAGTCGGTGATCGAACGGATGCTGACACGGGAAGTTGAAGCCCACCTCCCAGTCCAGCAGCACCGGACTCTCGCGCCCGACCACCTCGTTCAACGTCTGGGTACGCGGCACCCGCGGCGGGGTGACGGCAAGCCACTGGTCGGGGTCGCGGTCGGTGTCACTGAGCACCAGTCGAATCATGTTGCTGCCGGCGGGAATCAGGTCCATCGGCACCCGCAGGTTGCGCCACGACGGCGTCGGGCCGATGTCGATGGGCGTCACCCGCCCCTGCGCCCGGCCGTCCACTCCGTACTCGAGCTCGAGGCTCTGGCCGTAGGTGACGATGCCGTCGGAGTTCACCGAGCGGATGCGTCCGGCCGCGGCGATGGAGACGAGCTGACCGGGGTCGGCAGGCAGGGCGTACCAGCCGGTGGTCAGAGTGGCCGGACTGTCCGATCCGAACGACCCGAGTACCGGCACGGTCGCAGGATCGAGGCCGAATGGGAGCGCACTGCCGCCGGTGCCGGCACCGGTGGTCGACGTCGGCTGTTGCTGATCCTCGGTGTCGACGGTGTTCGAGGTGCCCGATGCCGAGGATTCCTTGTCTGCGGTGAGGTCGCGGGCAACCCCGTCCGGGGTGAAACCGTCGTTCTCGGCCCCGAGAGCGGCGAAGGCGTCGCCGCTGACCGGTTGCAGCACATCGGCATTGGGGTTCGTCTCGAGCAGCACGTCGTTCGCGAGTCCGCACGTGTTGCCGGCCAGAGCCGACAGGTTGGATTTCGCGACCGAGTACGACGGCCACTGAGCCACCGCGCCCTTGGCCATCGACGCCACGGCCAGCAGCACCATCAGACCTGCAGCTACGGCGATCGGCGGCACCGACCACCATCGCGCCATGGGCTTGTCGACGCGGACGTACGGCGCACGCAGATGAAACCACACTGCGGCGAGCAACAGCAGTACCGTCAGGCCGAGGAACATCGTCGAGATGCCGAGACCGGCCACGAGAATCGGCTTGTCCCAGAACGGAACTCCCCACGCCGAGACGTACCAGTAGCCGTTGGTGCCGGTGAAGGCGACCGCCGTCAGGAACGACACGGCCGCCGCGAACAGCAACCGGTTGCGCCGCGAACGGAGCACCGCTGCGCCGGTTGCCACGGCCGCGAGCACCGCAACCGAGGCCGCGAGCCCGGCGAACACGCCGAAGTGATGCGTCCACTTGGTGGGGGTGATCATCATCAACGCCATGGCCCCGACGGTGATGCCGACGATGCGACGGGCGGGTCCGGTGGCCGTGCCGGGAATCTTGCCGCCCTTGCGCAGCATCGCGATGACCACCGCGATGAGCGAGACGACCATGACGAACACCCCGAATCGGCGCGCGAGCGAGCCGTCGATGTCCATGTTCATCAGCCATTGGTAGCGCAGGTACTCCTCGAACCACGCCTGGCTCGGCCCGGCCGCAGTGTGCACCCGCTGCATCTCGAGCATGCCGGCCACGGTCTGATTCCCGAACGCGAAGACGAGTACCACCGTGCCCGACGCGATCAACGGCGCAAGCAGTGTCAGTGCACCCCATGCTGTATTGCCGAACGCGCGGGCGCGGGCGACGACGATCTGAATCACCGGCCGGGCACCGGCAATCAGTGGCGCGAAACAGATGAAGCCCGACGGCGCGCACGTGACCGTCAACGCGGCGATCAGAATCGCCGCCGCCGCAGGCAGCAGTCGACGCGTCGCGATGGACCGCTCCACCGAACACCACGTCAACAACACGCCAAGAGCCACGAACGGCTCCGGCCGCAGACCGTTGTTGTACGGCAACCAGAACGCGAGCATCACCAGCCCGCCGGTCCACAGCGCAGTCTTCGACGCGCGAGCAGCGGCACCGAACCGCGGGATCACCTCACGACTGAGGACGAGCCAGACGACGACGCCGCAGATCAACGTCGGAATCCGCATCCACACACTGGCCGTCGAGACGTGCGAGAGCAGAGTGAACATGTCGTACAGCGGTGTGCCGAACGGTGTTTCGGGCACCCCGAAGTAGCGGAAGTAGTTGGCCATGTACCCGGCGTGGTCGGCCGTGCGTGCCATGCCGAGTTGGTAACCGTCGTCGGAGGTGTTCGCGCCGATCACGTGCCACACCAGCAGCGTCCCGATCACCACCGCGTCGGCCGGCCCGAAACTCCACCAGCGCCGCGGCAGGAATCGTCGGGCGCGACGGCCGTCGGACAGATCGAGGCGGTGCAAAGCCACCAGCGAGATTCCCGTGGCGAGCACTCCGACGATCATCGCGAACCACTTGAGCGCACTGGGCGTGGAAGAAAACCTACTGTCCAGCTCGGCCTGCAGCTGCAGACCGGGAACGTTGCCCTGCAGATCGCTGAACACTCCGACCAGCTGGGGCCGCACGTCGCCGTCGCGGGAGACGGTGTCGTCACCGGACAATCCGACAGTGGTCGCGGTGCCGTTCGAGGTGATCGTCAACGAGCAGTCGCCCGCAGTCGATGGGCTCAGTTCCGAGACCGGCTTCTCGAGCAGGACCGAATCGCGCAGCGTCACCTTCAGTTGCGAGTCCTCGCCGCCGGTCACCTCAGCGACGAGACCGTAGCGATAGGCGTCGGGCGATCCCTTGGGCGAGGTGGACAGCAACAGGCCGCCGTCGGAGAGACCGGCCGCGGCTGCACACGGAACGGTCGCGTCGACGCTGATCGGGGTGTAGCCGACCAGCGGAGCCTCGACATTGCCGACGGTGTCGCTCTGCGGCCAGGTCAACGACGACTGCTGTTGTTCGATCGGCAACAGCGGTATCGAGATCGTCAGCAGGATTCCCACCAGTGCCGAAACGATCGCGACGAGCCGTGCCATGCAAACTTCTCCCACCGATGTCCTGGTCCAGGTCGCTGATCAAGGTACCAGTGCGACCTGTGTGAACCCGGCCGTCAGTTCTCGACCTGCACTGCATATCCCGCTGCGCCCAGCGCATCGAGCACCGTGCCGCGGTGATCGGGCCCGCGTGTCTCGACGGTCAACATGACATCGACTTCCTCGAGGCCCAGACGTCCGCCGGTGCGGGAATGCACGACGTCGACGACACTCGCACCGGCGTCGCGCACGACGCCCAGGACGCCGGTGAGCCCGCCCGGCTTGTCCGAAATCGTCACCCGCACGGCCAGATAACGCCCGCCCGCCCGAAGCCCATGGGTGATGACATGAGTGAGCAGCAGCGGATCGATGTTCCCGCCGGACAACACCGCGCACACCGACCCCGTCAGGCCCAGTTCCTCCGCCGAGTGCGTCATGAGCGCTGCCACCGCGGCGGCACCCGCCGGTTCGACGATGAGCTTCGCTCGCTCGATGCACAGCACCAAAGCGCGGGACAGCGCGTCCTCACTGACGGTGACGACGTCGTCGACCCAGCCCTGCACATGATCGAACGGCACCGAACCGGGGAGACCCACGGCGATGCCGTCGGCCATCGTCGACATCGACGTCAACGCGATCGGGTGGCCCGCCTTCAACGACGCCGGCCACGCGGCCGCGCCCTCGGCCTGAACGCCGATAACCCTGACGTCCGGTTTCGTCAGCTTCACCGCTGCGGCGACACCCGCCAACAGTCCCCCGCCGCCGGTGGGGATCACGATGGTGCCGACGTCCGGCATCTGCTGCAGCAGTTCGGTTCCGAGCGTTGCCTGCCCGGCCACGATATCGAGATGATCGAACGGGTGGATGAGCGTGGCACCGGTGCCGTCGGCGAATTCTCGTGCCGACGTCAGAGCCTCGTCGACGGTATTGCCCACCAGATGAACCGTCGCGCCGTACGCCTTGGTGGCGACGAGTTTGGGCAGCGACACTCCGACCGGCATGAACACCGTCGAGGTGATCCCCACCTGCGACGCGGCCCACGCCACACCTTGAGCATGGTTGCCTGCGCTGGCCGCCACCACGCCTCTGGCACGCTGGTCGGCGTCGAGGCGGGCGATGCGGTTGTACGCCCCGCGCGGCTTGAACGATCCGGTGCGCTGCAGGTTCTCGCATTTGAGGCGCACCTCGTGACCGGTCAGATCGGACAGAATTCGTGACGCGACCACCGGCGTCCGGCGCATGACCGGCTCCAGCAACGCCTCGGCCGAGGCAATATCCGACGTGGTCACCCGAACGATTTCCGACACAACCGCAGTATGCCAGGAAGAATTGCGCCGCCGATCCGGGCGAGGTGCACCGCGTCACTACAGTTGTGGAGTGCAACACCACAGTGCCCGTGACGAGCTGCGCGGAAGTCTGAAGATCAAACACCGTGCGCTGTCGAGAACAGCCATCGCGGCGGCATCGAAGGACTCTCGGGTCACCCGCACCACCGGCGGCATGTCGCGACTGACCGGTCGCGAACTTCCCCGAGCCGACGTCACCCTCGGAGAAGACACCGTCTCGGTCAACCTCTACATCGGAGTGCGCTGGCCCTCGCAGATCACCGACGTGACCGAGTCGGTTCACCGCACCGTCGAGGCCGCACTGGCGACGATGACCGGCGTGCACGTGCATCGGGTGAACGTGCTGGTGTCGGACACCACGCTGGATCGTTCGACGCGCGGTCCCGCACACGATGTTGCTGCCGATGATGTTGGTGCTGCTGCGGTAGTTTCGCCCCGACCACCCACGGCCGGCCCCGCAGCGATGCCGGTGGCCCTGGTGTTCGGGTTCGCCCTCCTCGCCGTTGCGTTCGTGGCCGGTCGCGAATTCTTCGTCGCTCAGGGGCATCTGGACGGCAGTCCATGGATTGCCGATGCCGTGCAGTGGGTTTCGCAACTGCACTGGCAGGGTTGGATGATCGCTTCCGCCGTCGGATCGCTCGTCGTCGGTGCACTGTTCGTCTACGCGGGCGTGAAACCGCGGACGAGAACTCATTCGGGATTGGGCGGCCCGACACCCACCGTCTGGGCCACACCGACGGACATCGCTCGATTGTGCAGTGCTGCAGCACAGTCCACCCGCGGAGTCGTGGACGCGCATACGGTCGTCACACGCAAGAAGATCGAGGTCCGGGTGGAGCGCGACCGAGCTGTTTCTCTGGACAGTGCCGACGCTGCCGTGCGCGCTGCCCTCGGTCCGGTACTGTCCGTGGCCGCGGGTGGACGGCGTCTGACGATGCAGCACTCGGTGTCGCAACCGACACGGGTGTCGTAGTGAAAACCTTTGTCGCCGGCGCGGATCGACTCGTTGCCGTCATCGCGGGGGCCAGTCTCCTCAACGGTGGAGGCTTCGCGCTCGCCTGGCACTACGACGTTCCGTGGGCACGGGAGACGCTCTCTCGCTTCGAGCGTGCTCGTATCGCCGAACTGCCGCAGCAGGGTTGGTGGGTACCGACACTGGCAATCGTCGTTGCGGTGGCCGTCGTCGCGGCGCTGGTGTTGTTGGTCGGCAACTTCTCACCACGCACGACCGGAACGGCGAGCGTCATCGAGGAGCCACACTTCTCGGCGCATGTGGACCTGAGTGCGATCGCGTCGGGCGTGGCCGCGGAGTTGGCGCAGTTCCCTGGTGTCGGACGGGCCAGGGGAACTGCCATCGACGACCGAGGCATGCCCACCATCACCGTATCGGTCTACGCTGCAGCCGATTTCGACGTCGTCGGCTTCACCGCCGAAGCCGAGTCGCGCGCTGCGTTCGTGGCACGGTCCCTGGGCGGCGCAGATGTGGCGACACGCGTCCAACTGCACATCGACAAACGGACCTGACGTCACGTTACGGTGGCTCCATGACGGCATCGACGCGTAGCAGATTCGAGCGATGGTCCGGCGGAATGCCCCTCTCTGTCCCGGTGGCATTCGGAGCGGTACTGGTGATTGTCGCCTTCGCCTCGAAACTCGGTGCCAGTTCCCTCTACTTCTACGTCCCCCTGGTGTTCGCGACGACCGGGACGGTGATCGGGCTCAACGCCCGTCGTACCCCCGATCGAATCGGCCTGCTCCACGCCGCTGTCGGATCAGCACTGCTGATCGGATGCGGCATCGTCGTCGCGGTCTGCGGACTTGCCGGAGGCGTGATGCTGGACTCGACCACCTTCTGGGCATCCATAGCGGTGACCGCCGCAATCGCAGCACCCATCGGTGCCGGAATCACTCCGTTTTCGTCGCCGCAGGCCTGAGTGCGGCTTCGCCGCAGTGGTGTGGATATGTGCCCCAGATGGCGCATAGCCACACCACTGCCGCAGGCACCTACAGCCGCGGGTCCACCGGCTCCGATTCCAGTGCCAGTACCGCGAACACGGCCTGGTGGATGGAAAAGAGCGGCTCACCGCGGATCGATCTGTCCAGTGCCTCCATTCCCAACGCGTATTCGCGCAGAGCCATCGACTGCTTGTGTCCCACGTTTCGGTTACGCAGTGCAGTGAGTCGATTCGGGTCGGTGTAATCCGCACCGTAGATCAGCCGCAGGTACTCCCGGCCACGAACCTTCATGCCGGGCTGCATCTTTCCGCGCGGCATGTTGGCCGCCGGTTTGACGACCATGCCCTCACCGCCCTGTGCCGTCAACTCCTCCCACCATCTCTCCCCTGCCGCAACCGAATCCGACGACGACAGATCGACCTCGATTCGACGCGTCGTCGTGAACAGCTTCGGCGCAGTGGCCACCAGTCGATCGGCCAGTGCAAGGTGCCATTCGTGCGGGCGGTCCGCATACGTGCCGGCGTCGGAGGCCAACAGCTGGAACGGGGCGAGGCTGACGCCTGCCAGTCCATCCGTCGGCCAGCTGTACCGCCGATACGCAGCAGTGAACTCGGCGAGGTTGCGCTGCCGACTCACGTTCCGTTCCTGCAGTTCGGACACAGCCAGGCCGCGCGAGGCCGCCCGAGCGAGCACCGACTCCTCGGCTTCGAGATTCGCCCGGGACACGGCAGCAGGTGCCGCGTACTCGGACTTGATCAGGCCCTCCGCCTTGGCAGACCACGGCATCAGTTCGCAGTCGAGAACCAGCCAGTGCGAGGACAATTCGTCCCACACGCCGGCCCTCTCCAGAGCGTCGGCCACCCCAGCGATCAGCACCCCGGTCACGGTCTCGTCGAACACCGGCCGACCGGTCCGCGTGTACGCGGTGCCGAGGACACCGTCGGGAGCGTCGAACTTCGCGCGAGCAGTGTCGGCGTCGCGGCACACCACGACGACCACCCGCGAGCCCATGTGCTTCTCCTCGCAGATCACCGTCGACGCACCGAGTGCGCGATAGGCGTCGAATGCCTCCGTCGGGTACTCGAGATAACCCTCTCGCTCCGAGGTACGACTCGGTGCCATGGTCGGCGGAAGGTAGTGCAGCCACTGCGGAGCCAAGGCGAATCGGCTCATCACTTCCAATGCGCCCGCGGCATTCTCCGGCCGAATCGACACACGCCCCCGCAGCGCAGTCTCCACTCCGGTCGGTCCGATGACGTCCGACAGGTCCAGCGAGGACGACTCCCGAACGAACCCGCCCAGCGGCCGGGTCGGCTCGTACCAGACCTGCTCCGCCGGCACCGAGACGACCTCACGCTCCGGATACCGCAGCGCCGTCAACTTGCCGCCGAAGACGCACCCCGTGTCCAGACACGCAGTGTTGTTCTCCCACGACACCTCCGGCACCGGCGTGTGTCCGTACAGCACCGTCGCCGACCCGCGATAGTCCTGAGCCCACGGATACCGCACCGGCAGGCCGAATTCGTCGGTCTCTCCGGTGGTGTCGCCGTACAGGGCGAAACTGCGTACTCGGCCCGACGCCCGGTTCTGGTACTTCTCGATCAACCCCGCGTGCGCAACGACGAGTTTCCCCCCGTCGAGCACCAGGTGGGCGACGAGACCATCACAGAATTCGAGCACCTCGCGGCGGAACTCGTCGGTCTCGCCGTCGAGCTGCTCGAGTGTCTCGGCCAAACCGTGTGAGGCAGTAACCTTCCGCCCGCGCAGCGCCTTGACGAGCTTGTTCTCGTGGTTGCCCGGAACTGCCAGTGCTGAACCCTCTGCCACCATCCCCATCACGAGCCGCAGAACTCCGACCGAATCCGGCCCACGGTCGACGTAGTCCCCGACGAACACCGCAGTTCGACCCTCCGGAGGCGTTGCACCGACTGCCTTACCGTCTGCGTTGCGCTCGAGTATGTAACCCATTGTCGTGAGCAGGCTTTCGAGCTCCGACAGACATCCGTGAATGTCGCCGACGACATCGAAAGGCCCGGAAAGCTGCCGTCGATCGCTCCGCAGCGGGGTACGAACGAACGTCGCCGACGCCACCGCGTCGACGCCGTCGAGGACATGGACCGAGCGAAAGCCTTCTTTGGACAGCCCTCGCATCGAGCGCTGCAACTGGGACTGCTGGCGGCGCAGCACATCTCGGCCGAACGTCCTGTCGCTGCGCTCCGCGTTGCGCTGTGCACAGACCGGTTCCGGCACGTCGAGCACGACGGCAACCGGAAGGACATCGTGCTCACGAGCCAATGCGATCAGGGCCTTGCGAGCCGCCGGTTGCACGTTGGTTGCGTCGACGACGGTGAGCAGACCGGCCCGCAGCCTGGTCGCGACCAGGAACTCGAGGAGGGCGAACGCATCCTTGGTGGCGCTCTGCAGGTTGGGATCGTTGCTGACCATCCCTCGACAGGCATCACTGGACACGGTTTCGTACGGGCCGAACCGGTCTGCAGCGAAGGACGACTTCCCTGATCCACTGATGCCGACGAGGACGACGAGGGACAGGTCCGGAATCTCGAAGGTACTCACTGGGACTGCTCCTCTCTGGTGAATACAGCGATCTGGGTAGGGCTACCGAGCACGTCGTCGAAGGGTCCGATGCGGTCGAAGCGAACCGTGTAGGCGTGTGCGTCGGCCACCGACGTTGCCCACTGCTCGAATTGGGCGCGGCTGAACTCGAAACGGTGATCGACGTGTCGAAAGGTCCCAGCGCGGAGGCCCGGATACAGCACGTTGTATTCCGAGTTCGGTGTGGTGACGAGCACCTTCCTCGGACGTGCCTCTCGAAATACCGAGCGCACCAACGCCGGAAGGCGTTCGAGATCGATGTGTTCGATGACCTCCATCAGAACCATGGCGTCGAATCCCTGCAAACGCACGTCGCGATAGGTCGCCGACGACTGGAGTAGTTCGATGCGTCCACGCTGCCGATCCGACATCTCGTCGAGGCGCAGTCTGCGCTGCGCCTTGGCCAGCGCACGATCACTCACGTCTGCGCCGAGTATCCGCTCGATTGAGTTGTGCGCAAGCAACTCACGCAACAGACGGCCCTCGCCGCACCCCATGTCGATGACCGACTTCGCACCGGCAGCATCGAGTGCAGCCAGCACCGCATGTACTCGTTGCTCGGCCAACGTCGGATCCCGTGGGATGACAACCTCTTCGGGGGCATCGGGGACCAGACGATCCAGTGCGGACTCGACGAGCTCCCGACGGTGCGCCAGATACCGGGAGGCGATCAACGACGACTCCGGGTGATCACCGAGCCAATCCCCTGCTGCGCGAACGAGTTTGTCCGCCTCGTCCTCACCGACCCAATAGTGCTTGGTGTCGTCGAGCACTGGCAGCAGTACGTACAGGTGCCGCAGCGCAGCCGACAGAGTAAAGGTACCGGTGAGTACAAGATCCACGTATTCGGAGTCGCCCCAGTTCGGCTGCGTCGAATCCAGTGGGATCGGGGTGGTCTCGACATTCCAACCGAGGGGACCGAACAGCCGAGGCGCAAGATCTGTTGCACCGCGCGACGGCGCGGCCGGCATCGTGACGCTCAGATCGATTGCCGCAGAGACCAACTCGGGCTTCGTGGTGCAGACGCCTGCCAGCGTCTGCTTGAACAGGCGAGACAACGCCACGGCAAGCCCGGATACGGCAGGACTCTTGCCGTCTGTGGCGTCGAGCAGTACTGCAAGGGTTGTCCGCTCTGCTGAGACCTCGGGATACAACACCGTGGTCTGGCCCATGGGCAGGTTGCGAGTCTGTACGCGATCGGGGTGCTTGTGCAACAAATACCCGATATCGGAGGCGTCCGGGAAATCGGTTGTGGCATTTGCAGTCACGGTCAGTAGCACCGCAGCGACGTTACGGGACAGCCGCGCCCGATGCGTCCCATTTTTCGGTCGTGTACTCCCCTCTACCCGCCGGATCAATGCGACTTTGTTGCAGTCTGAGCGACTGAAACCCACATTGATCCCGACGGGAGGGCCGTCCAACGGGAGGGCCACACAAGGGAGGCCGCACATTGAGGAGGTCGCGTGCACACGCAAAAGCGGCACCCACCAGAAGGTGGGTGCCGCTGTCGTAGAGCTGGGTGAAGCTAGATCACTTGATGATCTTCGTGACGCGACCGGCTCCGACGGTACGACCGCCCTCACGGATTGCGAAACGCAGGCCGACGTCCATGGCGACCGGCTGGATCAGCGTGACGGACATCTCGGTGTTGTCACCGGGCATGACCATCTCGGTGCCCTCGGGAAGGGTCACGACGCCCGTAACGTCCGTGGTACGGAAGTAGAACTGCGGGCGGTAGTTGTTGAAGAACGGCGTGTGGCGGCCGCCCTCGTCCTTCGAGAGGATGTAAGCGTTGCCCTCGAACTCCGTGTGGGGAGTCGTGGTGCCGGGCTTGATGATGACCTGTCCACGCTCGACGTCTTCGCGCTTGATGCCACGAACGAGGAGGCCGACGTTGTCGCCTGCCTGACCCGAGTCGAGCAGCTTGCGGAACATTTCGATGCCGGTGACGGTGGTCTTGGTCGAGCCGGGGCGGATGCCGACGATCTCGACCTCTTCGTTGACGTTGACCGAGCCGCGCTCGATACGTCCGGTGACCACGGTGCCACGACCGGTGATGGTGAAGACGTCCTCGACGGGCATGAGGAACGGCTTGTCGGTCTCACGGACGGGGTCCGGAACCGAATCGTCGACGGCCTGCATGAGCTCCAGAACCGACTCGCCCCACTTCTCGTCACCCTCGAGTGCCTTGAGTGCGGAGACCTTGATGACCGGTGCGTCCTCGTCGAACTCCTGCGAAGCGAGGAGCTCGCGGACCTCCATCTCGACGAGCTCGATGATCTCGTCGTCGTCGACCATGTCGGCCTTGTTCAGTGCGACCAGGATGTACGGCACGCCGACCTGGCGAGCGAGCAGCACGTGCTCGCGGGTCTGCGGCATCGGGCCGTCGGTAGCTGCCACGACCAGGATTGCGCCGTCCATCTGAGCCGCGCCGGTGATCATGTTCTTGATGTAGTCGGCGTGACCCGGTGCATCGACGTGCGCGTAGTGGCGCTTCTCGGTCTGGTACTCGACGTGGGAGATGTTGATCGTGATACCACGAGCCTTCTCCTCCGGAGCCTTGTCGATCTGATCGAAAGCCGATGCCTCGTTCAGGTCCGGGAACTTGTCGTGCAGAACCTTGGTGATTGCAGCCGTCAGCGTCGTCTTACCGTGGTCAACGTGACCGATGGTGCCGATGTTGACGTGCGGCTTCGTCCGATCGAACTTCGCCTTCGCCACTGTGTGTCCTCCTGGACTGATCTGTGCGTGCCCCTGCGGGGCAAGCACGCGTATGTGTTGTTACTTATTACAGGTCGAGCGTGGTCCAGCAAACGAAGAGAATTACTCTCCGTTGACCTTCGCGATGATTTCCTTCGCTACGTTCGCGGGAACTTCTGCGTACGAATCGAAGACCATGGAGTAGTTAGCACGGCCCTGCGTCTTCGACCGAAGGTCTCCGATGTAGCCGAACATCTCCGACAGCGGAACCAGTGCCTTGACGATACGGGCACCGCTGCGTTCCTCCATGGCCTGGATCTGACCACGGCGGGAGTTCAGGTCGCCGATGACCTCACCCATGTAATCCTCGGGCGTGATGACCTCGACGGCCATGACGGGTTCGAGGATGACGGGGCTGGCCTTGCGGGCGGCTTCCTTGAACGCTTGTGAGCCGGCGACCTTGAAGGCCATTTCCGACGAGTCGACGTCGTGGTACGCACCGTCGAGCAGTGTGACCTTGACGTTGACCAGCGGGTATCCGGCGAGAACACCGTACTGCATGGCGTCCTGTGCACCTGCGTCGACCGAGGGGATGTACTCCCTGGGCACACGACCACCGCTGACCTTGTTCTCGAACTCGTAGGTCGCGCCGTCTTCGCCCTCGAAAGGCTCGAGCTTGATGATGACCTTCGCGAACTGGCCGGAGCCACCGGTCTGCTTCTTGTGGGTGTAGTCGTGCTTCTCGACCGTCTTGCGGATGGTCTCGCGGTACGCAACCTGCGGCTTGCCGACGTTGGCCTCGACCTTGAACTCGCGACGCATACGGTCGACGAGGATGTCGAGGTGGAGCTCGCCCATGCCGCCGATGACGGTCTGGCCGGTGTCCTCGTCCAGCTTCACCGAGAACGTGGGGTCCTCTTCGGCGAGCTTCTGGATGGCTGTTCCCAGCTTCTCCTGGTCGGACTTGGTCTTCGGCTCGATCGACACCTGGATGACCGGGTCCGGGAAGCTCATGGACTCGAGGATGATCTGGTTCTGCGGATCGCAGAGCGTGTCACCCGTCGTGGTGTCCTTGAGGCCGATGACGGCGTAGATGTGACCGGCAGACGCGGTCGCGATCGCGTTCTCCTTGTTGGAGTGCATCTGGAAGAGCTTGCCCAGACGCTCCTTCTTGCCCTTGGTCGAGTTGATGACCTGAGCGCCGGAGTCGACCTTGCCCGAGTACACCCGGACGTAGGTCAGCTTGCCGAAGAAGGGGTGCGTCGCGATCTTGAACGCCAGAGCTGCGAACGGCTCGTCTGCGGACGGCTTGCGAGTGATCTCCTTCTCCTCGTCGCCGACGGCGTGTCCGATGGTCTCGGCAACGTCGAGGGGAGACGGGAGGTAGTCGATGACCGCGTCGAGCATGGGCTGAACGCCCTTGTTCTTGAACGCGGATCCACACAGGATCGGGTACAGCTCGCTGTTGACCGTCATCTTGCGGATGGCGCCCTTGATCTCGTCGATCGTGAGCTCTTCGCCGCCGAAGTGCTTCTCCAGAAGCGCTTCGTCGGACTCGGCCACGGTCTCGAGCAGCATGGTGCGGTACTCGTCTGCGCGCTCCTTGAGGTTTTCCGGGATCTCCTGGATCTCGTACTTCTCGCCGAGCTTGGTCTCGCCACTCCACACGAGAGCCTTCATCTGCACGAGGTCGATGACGCCCTCGAACTCGTTCTCTGCACCGATGGGCAGCTGGATGACCAGCGGCTTGGCACCGAGACGATCGATGATGGTCTGCACGGTGTAGTAGAAGTCCGCGCCGAGCTTGTCCATCTTGTTGACGAAGCAGATACGCGGCACGTCGTACTTGTCGGCCTGACGCCAGACCTGCTCGGACTGCGGCTCGACACCTTCTTTGCCGTCGAACACTGCGACAGCGCCGTCGAGGACGCGGAGCGAACGCTCCACCTCGACGGTGAAGTCGACGTGACCGGGGGTGTCGATGATGTTGATCTGGTTGTCGTTCCAGAAGCACGTCGTGGCAGCAGAGGTGATCGTGATGCCACGCTCCTGCTCCTGCTCCATCCAGTCCATGGTGGCTGCGCCATCGTGAACTTCACCGATCTTGTAGGAGATACCGGTGTAGAAGAGGATGCGTTCGGTAGTGGTGGTCTTGCCGGCATCGATGTGGGCCATGATGCCGATGTTGCGGACCTTGTTGAGGTCGGTCAGCACGTCCTGTGCCACGAGTTAACCCGCCTTGGTGTTGGAAGAGGTATTGCCTGAGCTGATCAACGCTCCGGCGACACCGGAAAGTTCCGAGTGCCGCCCGAGCGAGGAGATCACCAGCGGTAGTGGGCGAACGCCTTGTTGGCTTCGGCCATCTTGTGAGTGTCTTCGCGGCGCTTCACAGCGGCACCGAGGCCGTTGCTGGCGTCGAGCAACTCGTTCGCCAGACGCTCGACCATGGTCTTCTCACGACGAGCGCGCGAGAACGTGACCAGCCAGCGCAGTGCCAGCGTGGTGGAGCGGCCGGGACGAACCTCGACGGGCACCTGGTAGGTGGCACCGCCGACGCGTCGGCTGCGAACCTCGAGGGCCGGCTTGACGTTGTCGAGTGCACGCTTGAGCGTGACGACGGGGTCGGTGCCGGTCTTCTCGCGAGCCTGCTCGAGCGCCTGGTAGACGATGCGCTCTGCGGTCGACTTCTTGCCGTCGAGAAGGATCTTGTTGACGAGCTGCGTGACCAACGGCGATCCGTAGACCGGGTCGTTGATCAGCGGCCGCTTGGGTGCTGGGCCCTTGCGTGGCATATCAGCTCTTCTCCTTCTTGGCTCCGTAGCGGCTGCGAGCCTGCTTGCGGTTCTTGACACCCTGGGTGTCGAGCGAGCCGCGGATGATCTTGTAACGCACACCCGGGAGGTCCTTCACACGACCGCCGCGAACGAGCACCATCGAGTGCTCCTGCAGGTTGTGACCCTCACCGGGGATGTATGCGGTGACCTCTACCGAGGTGGTCAGGCGAACACGCGCGACCTTACGGAGAGCGGAGTTCGGCTTCTTGGGGGTGGTGGTGTACACGCGAGTGCACACACCACGGCGCTGGGGACTGCCCTTGAGGGCAGCGGTCTTCAGTTTCGCGACCTTGTCGGTGCGACCCTTACGGACCAGCTGGTTGATCGTTGGCATAAACCGGCTTTCTTCGTGTCGATAAACAGGGATCTAGCAGTTGGAGCAAGAGAACACTGCTCCTCACCCATGACGTCTCCGCGGGTCTCTTGCACCCCGCGGTCGGGTGTGTCGCATACCCCCACACGTCCAGCCGGTTGCGCGCTCTCGAGACGAACGTGCGCACGGCTGTACCTCGCATAGGCACACAAACGGTCCGGCCAGGCCGGACACGACCCATAACGATACCCGGCGGCGCGGCCTCGGGTCAAAACACCCTTCGCTCTGATACGCAACCTATCTGCTCAGGTTGAGTGTGAGGTCTGCCAGCTTCGCCGCCGCCTGGCAGGGATCGGGGTGTGCGACGCCCGGACGGTACTGCACCCACCACCCGAAGATGCCCGCCTGGTCCGCTCCGGCCGACACTCCGCACGAGTCCGGGTCGTTCGGGCGTTGAGCCTGTATTGCCTTGCGGCCCTGCACTGTTGTGTCGCTGACGGTGTACGTCATCTTCTCGTCGGCCGCCCGCTCGGCGGCCAAGGTGCCGGACTCGAACCAGTTGAACGTCACCTTCACGATGCCCGCGGAACCGATCAGATCCCATCGGCAGATCGCTCCGAAGAAGCCGCGAGCGATCTCGTCGGCTCCGGCGGCATCGGCGATCTGGTCGTCGGAGACGGCATCGCACTCGGTCAACAACTTGGTGAATTCTTGGTTGCCCGAGCCGGCATAGGACTGGGGCTTGGCCGTGCCCTCGACCGTCTGCGAGCAACCGGCCGCGAGCAGCAGGGTCGCTGCTGCGGCGAAAACCCGTCTCGTCGTACTTGCTCGAGATCTCATTGCTTACGCTCCACGGTCAGCTTCGCCAGCTCGTTCCCGACGTCGCACGGAGGACGGGCCGGGATCTGCTCGGAGTAGGTGACCGACCAATGGAAGAAGTCGTCGCCGAATTGCACACCGATCTCGCACAACGGGCCCTGTTCGGCCTCGAATCCGGGGTTGCCGTCGATGGCGATGTCCTTGGCCGGACGGCCGATCAGTTCGGAACCGGCGCGTTCTCGGCCGATCGGGCTGCCGCGGTACCAGGAGAAGCTGACGCTGGGACCGCTGATGGCCACGGTTTCCCACTGGCAGCCGACGGAGTTACGGGTGACTTGGGCAAACGGTCCGGCACCGAACGCGGCCTGCACCTCGGCATCGGTGATCGATCCGCATTCGCCGAAGAACGGGCCGGGCTCGTACGCCGCGGTGGACGGCGCCTTGTCCTGCGGCGGCGATACGGTGTCGTCCTCGCCGCCGCCACAACCGGCCATCAGCACAGCTGTGGCCCCCGCGACCATCGCGAACCGTCTCGTCATCCGCGGGCGCTCACATCTACGGGGACTCACAGCTACCGGGCCGAGTCGAGTCCGACGAGCCATACGAGCGTCTCCCCTGATCACCTGTCGATGTACCGATCCCGCACCGAGAACCCTCACGGTATCAATCGAAGTAGTCCCAGAACTGCAACCACTTCACCGAGGCGAACAACGCCAATGTCAATGCGTACAGCGCGACGACGATCACCGCACCGCTCACGGCCACTCGCACTCTCGCGCCGTCCACCGGATCCAGCCAACGCCGGAAGCGCCCGGTCACCGCGGGCATGAGCACGTAGGTCATCGCCGCGACACTGCAGATCTGACTCAGCCACATCGTCAGCCACGGCGAGGCGGAGATGTCGTCGAGCACAGGTCCGAGAAACCGAGACAGTGTCATCACGGTGGGATACAGCACGAGGAGGACGAGCATCGCCGTCTTCCAGTCCGGTGTGACGCTCGTTCGGTCGCCGTCGATGCGCACGATCGAGCCGAACCCGGTGTTGCGGGCGTGAACGGTGAAGTCTCCTCGAAGATCGCGTCGCACCTGCGGTAGCGCGCGCTCGCGGGTCTCGGACTCCATCCAAGCCGCCAGCTGCCGGGGCGTTCGGAACCGCAGAACCGACAACCAGCTCGCACCGGGACAGCTCGGTGGGAGGACGGACGCACCCTCGAAGCCGGAGAACCCCGCACTGAGTCCGATCAATCGACTCTGGGCGACGAGGAACTCTGCATCCTGACCGGTTCGCACGTCGTGCTCGATGACTTCCAGTCCAGGCACAGGCTCGCTGCCGTCGACCACGACGATGTCCGCACCGGCCCGCAGCATTCCACCGGCCGCAGCGTCGGCGAGCGCATCGGCGCGTGCGGAGCTGTCCAACCAGCTGTGCAACGCGTCTTCGGACTCGAAGGTCACCGACCACGTCCAGTCGATGGGCGCGTCGTACAGGGCGGTGACGCTCCCTACGAATCCTGGCCATGCACGTACGACGGGGTCGAGCAGTTCCATCGGCCGGGTGTCCGGTCCCCGATGAAAAACGGTTATCGCAGACGCGGCAATCCGAGCCTCAGACACGTCGGCTCGCCTGAGCGGAGAGTTCGCGGCCCTGGACATACACACCGACGATTGCCGGTTCACGCATCGCCATCAGCAGGGCGAACAGGGTCTGATCGCGCGCCAGCTCAGGGTCGTCGGCGCGGACGCCGTGGTCGATCGCCGCGGCCAGTTGCGGCCACGCCGACGGATCGACGACGACGAAATCGGCTTCCTTGCCCGCATCGAAGTTGCCGATGCGGTTCTCCATGTCGAGTGCACGTGCCCCGGCGAGGGTGCCGGTGAACAACAGTTCGGCCGGGTGCAGCGACAGACCGGCGTCTCCCGGTTCGGAGATGTGCACCTTGAACGCGTCGGCGAGCACCTGCGGGAGCAGCCACTCGTCACCGCCTCCGAAGTCGGACCCGATGGCGATGTTCACCCCGGCGGCGACGGTTCGCTTCCACGGCATCGTCCCCGAGCCCAGGAACTGTTGAGAGGTAGGACAGTGCGCGATCGACGTGCCGGTCTCTGCCATTCGGGCGAGCTCGTCGTCCTGACAGTGCACCGCATGAGCCAGGATGGTGCGCCTACCCAGAAAGCTCTTGCCACCTACCTGCGAGCCCGGTAGGAACTTGCCGTCGTAAGTGTCGAGGTAGCTGTCGACCTGGTACGCGCCCTTGGTGGCGTCGATCTCGCCCGTGCCCGGTCGGTTGTTCTCGTTGAGGTGCGTGTGAAAGTAGACGCCTCGTGCTCGCACGGAATCGTAGAGCTCGCCGAGATTCCTCAGCGTCTCCGTCGTCACCGAGAGCGAAAACCTCGGTACGACGGCGACGTGCAGCATCGCCGTGTCGACGTCGCCGGTATCTGCGGCGTGCCATTTCTCGATTTCTTCCGACACCAGCCTGACGGCCTCGTCCTCACCGGTGATCAGTGCGCGCGCCGACGCCGGGCCGGTGGTTTGGACCCCGCGGCCGCTGACGATGCGTAACCCGCTTCTCAGGGTCTCCGAGAACAGCGAGTCTTGTGCATGTGGGAAGGCCGACCCGAACACCATTGCCTGCGTGGTGCCGGCGCGAATGCGTGCCGCGCAGAAGTCGCGAGCTGCAGCTGCTGCGAACTCCGGATCGGCGAAGTGAGACTCGGACGGGAAGATGCACGCGTTCAGCCATTCGAGAAGCTGACCGCCGCCGTAGGAATCGCCGGCGTAGGTCTGTGGGAAGTGGATGTGCGTGTCGACGAATCCCGGCAGTAGGAAACCGGGCCGGTGATCCGACACATCCACGTGGGCATATTGCTTTGGCAGAGAATCGAACTCGCCGCAGAACTCGATCTTTCCCTCGGCGGACACAACCAGTGCACCGTCGGGAATCGAGACCAACGACGCGGCGGCGTCCAGCACTGTGGGCGAGCCCGCGATGTGAAAGATATGGCCACGGTGGACGCGTGCGGAATCGGAAGTCACGAGCCGACTCAAGCACAAGTCGATCGGGACTGCAGTTCGATCGCTCTACTGCGCTACCGCTCCCGCTGCGGACAGCCGTGCATTCAGCGAGGCATCGAGCACATCGGCCCAGGCTCGCACAATTTCGACGCGGCGACGCGCGTCGTCGGTCAGGACGTCCGCGAGACCGAGCCCACGCGCCAGATCGAGCGTCGCCTGGACCAGGCGGTGGGTGACGGGATCGTTGTCGTCGACTCCGAGGTTCTCGACGGCCATCATGTGTGCTCGCCGACCGAATCGCTCTTCGAGTGGGACGATCCGGTCACGCAGCTCCGGGTCGGCCGACGCGGCCGTCCAGACCTGCAGTGCCGCTTTGAACATCGGACCTGTGTAGTACTCGACGAGCCGCTCCACCACCAGTTTCGTTCGGCCGGGGCCGGGTGGAATCTCCTGCGCCTCGCGGCGAGCATGGTCCATCCGGGTGTCGAACATGTACTCGAGTGCCCCGGTGATGAGGTCCTCACGCGTCGGGAAATGGTGTTGGGTGGCACCGCGAGAAACGCCGGCGCGCTCGGCGACGACACCGACCGTCGTTGCGCTCCAGCCCTGCTCGGCGAGCGAGTCGATAGTCGCCTCGAGCAGTCGCTGACGCGTCACCCTGCTGCGATCCTGCTTGGGTTCGCGCGCCATCACCATCTCCCTGCTCCTTCTCGACCTACTTTTCGGCAGCCCAGGACGGCGGCCTCTTCTCCAGAAAGGACATCATCCCCTCTCGGGCTTCCTCCGATGCAAACAACCTGGCCGATTGCTCGGCGACGGCCGTTCCGCGCTCGTCGATCTCGCGTCTGATCGCGGCGGTGGTGAGCTGTTTGGACTCGGCCAAGCCCTGCGGCGAGCACTTCCGAAACATGATCATGTAGTCGGCCACCGCTGCCGCGGGAACGGCGTCGGCCACGGTGACCAGACCGATCGCCTGGGCGGTGGCACCGTCGAACGTCTCGCCGGTGAGGAAATATCGACTCGCGGCCCGGGAGGTCAATCGCGGCAGCACAGCAACGGAGATGACCGACGCCGCCAGTCCGAGGCGAACCTCGGTCAGGGCGAACGAACTCTGGGATCCGGCGATGGCAATGTCACATGCCGCGACGAGGCCCATCCCACCTGCCCGCACATGCCCGTCGATCTGCACGACGACGGGTTTAGGGGTGTCGATGATCAACCGCATCAGGTCGAGCATCTGCCGGGTGCGCAGCTCCGGTGACGATCCTGCTTCTCGGAGGTCGGCTCCGGCACAGAACGTGGTGCCGGTGTGACCGAGCACGATCGTTCTGACGTCGTCGTCGTGCGCCGCAGCGATGAGGCCCGCTGTCAGCTCCTCGACCAACACTGAGGACAGCGCGTTTCGGTTCTGCGGCGAATCCAACGTCAAATACGCTGTGTCTTTGCCCGACTCGACGAGAACGGCCATCAGTAGCTTCTCGGTAGGCCGAGCGAGTGCTGGCTCACGAAGTTGAGGATCATCTCCCGGCTCACGGGAGCGACGCGGGCGATACGGGCGGCTCCGAGCATCGCAGCCAATCCGTATTCACTGCTCAACCCGGCACCGCCGTGCGTTTGGATCGCCTGATCGAGTGCCTTGATGCTGGCTTCGGCGGCAGCGTACTTGGCCATGTTCGCAGCCTCGGCCGCACCGAAATCGTCGCCGGAGTCGTACAGCACCGCGGCCTTCTGCATCATCAGCTTCGCCAATTCGAGCTCGATCTTGCACTGCGCCAGCGGATGAGACAGGCCCTGGTGCGCACCGATCGGCGTCTTCCAGACGGTGCGCTCCTTGGCGTACTTCACCGCCGCGTCGATGGCGTACCGGCCCATCCCGACGGCCATCGCGGCCCCGAGAATGCGTTCGGGGTTCAGGCCGGCGAACAGCTGCATCAGCGCGGCGTCGGCCTCACCGACGAGTGCCTCGGCGGGGAGCCTGACGTCGTCGAGGAACAGCACGAACTGGTGATCGGGCTCGACGATGTCCATCTCCATCTGCGTCTTCTGCAGTCCGGGAGCGTCGGTGGGCACGATGAACAGGGCCGGCTTGAGCTTGCCGGTCTTGGAATCCTCGGTCCGTGCGACGATCAGGACCGCGTCGGCCTGATCGACACCGGAAATGTAGATCTTGTTGCCCTTCAAGATCCACCCTGCTTCATCCCCCGTCGCTCCGCTCGCCCCGTCCCTGTCACGACGCGCGGTGGTGGTGATCTGATGCGAGTTGGATCCGGCGTCGGGCTCGGTGATCCCGAAAACCATGATCTTGGACCCGTCGGCGAGAGCGGTGAGCCACTCCTGCTTCTGGTCTGGCGTGCCGTACTTACCGATGATGGTGCCGCAGATGGCCGGGCTGACGACGACGAGCAGCAGGCCGGCACCGTGCGCGGCCAACTCTTCCTGCACGAGCGCGAGTTCGTAGATGCCCGCCCCGCCACCGCCGTATTCCTCGGGCAAGTTGACGCCGAGGAAGCCGAGCTTGCCCGCCTCGTTCCACAGTTCGGTCAGCGGCTCACCCTTGCGCGCTTTGGGCAGGACGTAGTCGATGTAGTTGTAGCGCTTGCCCAGTGACGAGACTGCGTTGCGCAGACCCTTCTGCTCTTCGGTTTCGATGAAACTCATGGTTGCTCCACTCCGTTATCGGTGACTACTGCCAAGACCTGTCCTACCTCGACTTGCTGACCCTGCTGCACGTTCAGTTCGGTGAGCACACCATCGGCGGGTGCAGTCACGGTGTGCTCCATCTTCATTGCCTCCAGCCACAGAATGGGCTGGCCTGCGGTGACGGTATCTCCCTGCGCTGCAGCAATTCTGATGACGCTGCCCGGCATCGGCGCGAGCAGTGATCCGGCCGCCACCTCGTCGGTGGGGTCGGTGAACCTCGGTGCCCGAGCCAATCGGACAGGACCCAGGGAAGAATCCACGAACACGTCGGAACCGTAGGTGCTCACTGCGAAGATACGACGAATACCGTTGTCGTCGAGCGTCACCCGAGTCGGTATGTGTTCGACGAGCTGCACGCCGTCCAACGCCACTCCGGCTACCGACGAGGTGAGTCCGCTGCGTCCGATCGAGTATTCGACGGTGATGTCGTTGTACGTCTTGCGCTGCGGTTGCGACCGGAGATTGCGCCAGCCGCCTGGTAGTCCCCGGTTCACCCGAGCTCGCGCGACGTTGCTCGCCGCGTCGGCCAAGGCAGCCGCGAGCGCCGACAGCTCCTCGGATCGGCCGTGTGCGATCGGCTGGGCCAGGACATCGAGGCCGTGCGTGTCGAAGAAGGCGGTATCGGTGTCGCCCGCCAGGAA
Organism: Rhodococcus sp. 1R11; assembly: GCF_004563845.1. NCBI lineage: Bacteria > Bacillati > Actinomycetota > Actinomycetes > Mycobacteriales > Nocardiaceae > Rhodococcus > Rhodococcus sp. 1R11. The sequence continues at coordinate 139,740 of NZ_SPNG01000001.1, forward strand.
AGCCGGATGGCGCAGAATGTTGACCAGCAGATCGCGATTGGTCTTCAAGCCGTGAATGGTGGCGTTCTGCAGTGCTTTCGCCAACAGAGTCGCCGCTCGGTCCCGCGTCGGGGCGAAGGAGATCACCTTGGCGAGCATGGGGTCGTACTGCGTTCCCACCACGCTGCCCGTCTCGACGCCGGAATCGACTCTGATGTATCCAGCTTTGTCCGACACCTCGAACTGCGCACCGGGGATCTCGAATCGGTGCACGGCACCGCTCTGCGGCTGCCAGTCCTGAGCCGGATCCTCGGCGTACAGCCGAACCTCGATCGAGTGTCCCCGTGTCGTGGGCTGTTCGGCCGGTAGCCGCTCCCCCGCCGCAACCTGGATCTGCAACGCAACGAGATCGAGACCCGTCGTGCATTCGGTGACCGGATGCTCCACCTGCAAGCGGGTGTTCATCTCGAGGAAGAAAAAGTTTCCCTTCTCGTCGGCGAGGAATTCGACGGTGCCTGCACCCTCGTAGCCGATGGCCTCGGATGCCAGTGTGGCTGCCTCGAACAGCTTCTCGCGCATGCCGTCGATGCGTTCGACGAGCGGCGACGGAGCTTCCTCGACCACCTTCTGGTGCCTGCGTTGAATCGAGCATTCACGCTCGCCCACCGTCCACACCGTGCCGAATCGATCGGCCATGACCTGAACTTCGATATGCCGTCCGGTTTCGATGTACCGCTCGATGAACACCGTTCCATCACCGAAGGCCGACAGGGCTTCTCGTCCGGCCGCCTCGAGCTCCGACTGCAGTGCGTCGAGACTGCGGACGATGCGCATCCCCCGACCGCCACCTCCCGCGGAGGCCTTGATCAGTACCGGTAGCTCGTTCTCGGTGACCGACTCGGGATCGAGTCGAGTCAACACCGGCACTCCGGCGTCGGCCATCATCTTCTTGGACTCGACCTTCGAGCCCATCGATTCGATGGCCTTGACGGGCGGTCCGATCCAGGTCAACCCGGCGTCGAGTACCTGCCGGGCGAATTCGGCGTTCTCGGAGAGGAATCCGTATCCCGGATGCACCGCGTCGGCACCGGCCTGCAACGCGGCGGCGATGATCAACTCTCCGCGCAGGTAGGTCTCGGACGGGCTCTGCCCGGGCAGGCGCACAGCGGAGTCCGCCTCACGCACGTGGGGAGATGCCGCGTCGGCGTCGGAGAAGACCGCGACGGTGTCGATGCCCTCCGCGCGGCAGGTGGTGAAGACGCGTCGGGCGATTTCGCCGCGGTTGGCCACGAGGACTTTGTTCAGCATGCGGGCATCACATCCGGAAGACACCGAAGTTCGCGGTGCCTTCGATCGGGGCAGAGGCGATGGCCGACAGGCACATTCCCACTACCGTGCGGGTGTCACGGGGATCGATGACGCCGTCGTCGTAGAGGCGTCCGGACAGGAACATCGGCAACGATTCGGCTTCGATCTGATTCTCGATCATCGCGCGCAGGCCGGCATCGGCCTCCGCGTCGAACGCTTGACCGCGAGCTTCTGCGGCGGCGCGTCCGACGATGGAGATGACGCCGGCCAGCTGTGCGCCACCCATGACGGCGGATTTGCTGGACGGCCACGCGAAGAGGAAGCGAGGATCGAAGGCGCGGCCGCACATGCCGTAATGGCCGGCCCCGTAGGACGCCCCGAGCAGGATCGAGATATGCGGCACCTTCGAATTGGAGACGGCGTTGATCATCATCGATCCGTGCTTGATCATGCCGCCTTCCTCGTATTCCTTGCCGACCATGTAGCCGGTGGTGTTGTGCAGGAACAACAGTGGCGTATTCGACCGGTTGGCGAGCTGGATGAACTGCGTCGCCTTCTGCGATTCCTCGCTGAACAACACGCCGCGAGCGTTGGCCAGGATGCCGATCGGGTAGCCGTGCAACTCTGCCCAACCGGTGACGAGCGAGCCGCCGTACATCGGCTTGAACTCGTCGAAGTCGGAACCGTCGACGATGCGGGCGATGACCTCGCGGGGATCGAACGGGATCTTCAGATCGGTGGGGACGATGCCGAGCAGATCCTCGGGATCGGCGAGTGGCTCGATGACCTCGGTGCGTGGCTCGGGCCCCTTCTTCTTCCAGTTCAACCGGGAGACGATGCTGCGTCCGATGCGGATGGCGTCCTGCTCGTCGACGGCGAAGTAGTCTGCGAGACCGGACTTCCGGGCGTGCATCTCGGCTCCACCGAGCGACTCGTCGTCCGAGTCCTCACCGGTGGCCATCTTCACCAGGGGCGGTCCGGCCAGGAACACCTTGGATCGTTCCTTGATCATGACGACGTGATCGGACATGCCGGGAACGTAGGCACCGCCCGCAGTCGAGTTGCCGAACACCAGGGCGATGGTCGGAATGCCGGCCGCCGAGAGCTGCGTCAGATCGCGGAACATGCGTCCGCCGGGGATGAACACCTCTTTCTGCGTGGGCAGGTCGGCACCGCCCGACTCGACGAGAGAGATCACCGGCAGTCGGTTCTGGGTGGCGATGTCGTTGCCGCGGAACCCCTTCTTCAGGGTCCACGGGTTGCTGGATCCGCCGCGGACCGTGGGATCGTTGGCCACGATGAGACATTCGACGCCGCACACGACACCGATACCCATGACGGTGCTGGCACCGACGGGAAAGTCGCTGCCCCACGCCGCAAGTGGGCACAGTTCGAGAAACGCGGAATCCTCGTCGATCAACAGTTCGATGCGCTCACGGGCGAGCAGCTTGCCACGCTTCTTGTGGCGATCGACGTACTTCTGACCGCCACCGAGCAGCGCCTTGTCGTGTTCGGCGTCGATCTCGGCCAGTTTGGTGTGCATGGCCTCGGTGGCACCGGTGTACTGCTCCGATGCGGTGTCGAGAGTGGACTTCAGCACGCTCATGCCTGGTACCCCAATCGTTTTGCGGCGAGGCCGGTGAGAATTTCGGTGGTTCCGCCGCCGATACCGAGGATGCGCATGTCGCGGTATTGCCGTTCGACCTCGCTCTCGCGCATGTACCCGAGTCCGCCGAAGAGTTGGACGGCTTGATTGGCCACCCACTCCCCGGATTCGACGGCGGTGTTCTTGGCGAAGCAGACCTCGGCGATGAAGTCGCCGTCCTCCTGCATGGACCGCTCGACGAGGGAGCGGGTGTACACGCGAGCGATGTCGATCTTGCGCGCCATCTCGGTGACGGTGTTCTGTACGGATTGCCGTGCGATGAGCGGCTTTCCGAAGGTCTCTCGATCGCGAACCCACTGCAGCGTCAGATCGAGGCACCGTTGCGCGCTGGCGTAGGCCTGAGCGGCGAGAGCGATACGCTCGGTGAGAAATGCCTGCGCGATCTGGACGAAGCCACTGTTCTCCGCACCGACCAGGTTGGCCACCGGAACCCGTGCGTCGACGAAGGAGAGTTCGGCGGTATCGGAGGCGCGCCACCCCATCTTGTCGAGCTTGCTGGTGACCTCGAAGCCCGGTGTCCCCCTCTCGACGACGAGGAGCGACACTCCGGCTGCACCCGCGCCTCCCGTCCGGACCGCAGTGACGACGAAGTCCGCACGGCACCCCGAGGTGATGTAGGTCTTCGATCCGTTGACGACGTAATGGTCGCCGTCTCTGACCGCCTTGGTCCGCAGATGACCCACGTCGGAGCCGCCGCCCGGCTCGGTGATCGCGAGCGAGCCGATCTTCTCCCCCGCGAGCGTCGGCCGCACCCACTTGTCGATCTGCTCAGGATCTCTCGCGGCAACCAAGTGCGGCAACGCAATTCCACAGGTGAACAGAGAGGCGAACAGTCCGCCCGACGCCCCGGCCTGGTGCATCTCCTCGCAGATCAGCACCGCGTCCGCGAGATCACCACCGTCGCCGCCGACGTCCTCGGGAAACCCTGCGCCGAGCAAGCCCAGAGCGGCCGCTTTCTTGTGCAGCTCGCGCGGGATCTCGCCCTCGGTCTCCCACCGATTCATGTGCGGCGCAATGTCCTGCTCGACGAAACTGCGAACGGTCTTGCGAAGCTGCTGACGCTCCGGGGTAGTCCAGATGCTCATACGAGTGCTCCCTTGTAAGCGAGTGTTTCGGGGATGTCGATGTGTCGCGACCGCAGCCATTCACCGAGTCCCTTGGCCTGTGGATCGAATCTGGCCTGCGAAGCCACGCCTTGACCGAGGATGCCCTCGATGACGAAGTTCACGGCCCGCAGATTGGGCAGCACGTGGCGGGTGACCGTGAGGTCCAGGGCCTCAGGAAGCATCTGTTTCAGGGCCTCGACCGTCAATGCGTGGACGAGCCACGAGAATTCGTCGTCGGTGCGAACCCACACCCCGACGTTGGCGCTCCCGCCCTTGTCTCCGCTGCGGGCGGCGGCGATGGTGCCGAGTGGTAGTCGGATGGTGTCCTCGGCGGCACGCGGTGCCGGAAGTTGCGGTTCGACCAGCGATTCCAGGACTCGCGTCTGCGTCGAGGGTGCAATGCTGCGTTCGGTGCCGTCGGCCAGGTGGGCCGTATGCGGTACGTCGTGTGCGTCGACGAAACCTGCGGTGAACACCCCGTACGGTGCTCCGTTTCCGGGCGGTGCAGTCACCGAGAAGCCCGGGTAGCTGGCAAGCGCGAGCTCGACCGCCACAGCCGAGAACTGGCGTCCCACCGCGTCGGGGTTACTGTCGCGAGCCACGCAACGCAGCAACGCGCTGGCCGTCTCCTCGGTCTCGGCGTCCGGCTTGTCGGTGCGCACCAGGGTCCAGTCCAGTTCGGTCGGCCGTGCGGGGAGCCAGGACTCGAATTGACGCTGTGCCAATGCAGCTTTGGCCTCGATGTCCAGGCCGGTCAACACCATCGTGAATTCGTTGCGGAAGCCGCCGAGTGCGTTGAGCGAGACCTTGTAGGTGGGCGGCGGAGCTTCTCCGGTGACCCCGCTGATCGATACTCGGTTGCTGGACTCCTGCGCCAGGACCGCCGTGTCGATGCGCGCGGTGACGTCGGGGTTCGCGTATCGGCCACCGGTGATCTCGTACAGCAGTTGCGCGGTGACGGTACCGACACTGACGGCACCGCCGGTGCCCTCGTGCTTGGTGATGACGGAGGATCCGTCGGCTTCGATCTCGGCGATCGGGAATCCGGGACGGGACATGTCGGCGATCTCGGTGAAGAACGAGTAGTTTCCGCCGGTTGCTTGAGTACCGCACTCGATGACGTGGCCCGCGATGACCGCGCCGGCCAATGCGTCGTAATCGGTTGTCGACCAGCCGAAGTGAGCGGCGGCGGGTCCGACGATGACACTGGCATCGGTAACTCGTCCGGTCACGACGACATCGGCACCGGAGTTCAGGCATTCCACGATTCCCCAGGCACCGAGGTACGCGTTTGCCGTCAGCGGGCTGCCGAGGCCGAGTTCGTCTGTCCTGCCTAGAAGGTCGTCCCCGTCCACGTAGCCGATCTTCGCGCCGGAATCGAGCTTCTCCAACGCCTCGACCAGTCCGCGGGGATTGAGACCGCCGGCATTGGCGACGATCTTCACGCCCTTGTCGAGTGCCAGTCCGAGGCAGTCCTCGGCTTGCCGCAGAAAGGTTTTGGCGTAGCCACGGGTCGCGTCCTTCATTCGGTCGCGTCCGAGGATGAGCATGGTCAGCTCGGCGAGGTAGTCACCGGTGAGGTAGTCGAGGTCTCCTCCTTCGAGCATCTCCCGCATCGCGGACAGTCGATCTCCGTAGAAACCGGAGCAGTTGCCTATACGTACGGTCATGCTTTTTCGCGTCCTGCCTTGTCTCGTCCCTGACCGGGAGGTCCTGCGAAGGCTTGGGCGATGGTGAGCCAGTGTGCGGCATCGGCCCCGTCGGCTCGAACATCCAGGTCGTCGCGGTGTGCGCGCTGAGTGACGAGAAGGCAGAAGTCGAGTGCAGACCCGGTGACACGCTGTTCTGCGTCGTCGGGACCCCACGTCCACACTTCGCCCGAGGGTGCGGTGAGTTCGATTCCGAACGGTTCCGCCGGCGGAGTCTGCTCGTTGACGGCGTACGCGAAATCTCGTGTCCGGACGCCGATGTGTGCGACTCCGCGGATTCGGTCGGTCGGCACGCGAGTGACGCCCAGCGCATCGGCGACGTCCTGGCCGTGGGCCCACGTCTCCATGAGACGGGCGGTGGCCATGGACGCGGCACTCATGGGCGGGCCGAACCATTGGATCTTGACGCCCGACGGGACCTGCTTCAGCGCGTCCGTCATGGCGTGGCGGCGAGTTCGCCAGGCGCTCAACAGTTCTGGATTGCTCACTTCCTCCTCGGCGGCCTCGTCGACGAACCCGGTGGGGTTCTCCCAGGCCTTTTTCAGCGTGCGAGCGAACTCCTCTTCGGCCGCGGTATCACCGGATGCTGCGGATGTGGTTCGCTCCGCGACGTGATCCGTCCACGACAGGTGCGCGATCTGATGTGCGATCGTCCAGCCCGCCGCCGGAGTAGGTGCCGCCCAGCGTTCGGGTGCCAGCTCGGCCACCAGCGCGTCGAGGTCGTCACCCTCGGCGCGGAGATCGCCGACGAGTGAGTCGAGGTCTGCCATGAGACCAGCTTCACAAAGGCACGAGAAAAAAGCAAGCACGCTTGCTTGTTAATTCGTAACCTTACGTTCGCTTGCCGTCTCTACGGTCGGGAACGTGAAAACGTCGAGACTTGTGGCCGTCGCCATTACCCTCGCCTTCATGGCTGCCGGCTGCTCCTCCACGGACCCGTCTGCTGCGGACCCGACCCCCGACGAACCGTCGAGCATCCGGGTAGCGACATTCAACGCCAGTCTCAATCGGCCCGCGGCCGGACAATTGGTCACCGACCTGAGCACGGAGAACGCCCAGGCTCGCGCAGTGGCCGACGTGATCTCCGCGAACTCACCGGATGTGTTGCTGGTCAACGAGTTCGACTATTCGGGATCGGATGCCCCGACCCTCTTCAACGAGAACTATCTGGACGGGCAGTACCCGTTCTTCTTCACTGCTCCGGTGAACACCGGCGTCGACTCGGGACTCGACCTGGACGGGGACGGCGTACTCGGTGGCCCCGGTGATGCCTGGGGATTCGGACAGTTCCCCGGCCAGTACGGCATGGTGGTGTACTCGAAGTTCCCGATCAACACCGGTGCGGTACGCACGTTCCAGAACTTTCTGTGGAAGGACATGCCGGACTCGCTGTTACCGCGCGACTATTACGGAGAGAACGCGGACGCGCTTCGACTGTCCAGCAAGTCTCATTGGGACGTGCCCGTCGACGTGAACGGGAAGACGCTGCACGTGTTGGCCTCGCATCCCACTCCCCCGTCCTTCGACGGACCCGAGGACCGTAACGGTAAGCGCAATCACGACGAGATCCGGTTGAGTGCCGATTACATTTCCGGTGCCGACTACCTCTACGACGACACCGGCGTGCGAGGCGGACTCGACGAGGGAGCGTCGTTCGTGATGATGGGCGATCAGAACAGCGATCCGGTCGACGGCGACTCCGTGGCCGGTGCCATCGCACAGGTTCTGGATCTTCCGCGAGTACGAGATCCGGCACCCATGTCGGATGGACATGGAACGGACACAGCCGATTTCGCTGATCCGACGCCGGGTGACCTGCGCGTGGACTACGTACTGCCCTCGGACGATCTGACGGTGCGCGACTCGCAGGTGTATTGGCCCGATCAGGCCGAGCACCCGTCGGATCACCGATTGGTGTGGGTAGACCTCGAAATGTGATGCGCGAGTGACCGAACTGCCGATTGTCGAGTTCGCCTACCCGGGCCCACTACGGGACACGCTGGTTGCGGCCGGGGAGATCCGAACTTCACGGTGAACGATGACACCCAGGTGGTGCTGGAGCGATTCGAGCCGACATGAAGGTCGCCCGACAGTCTTGCGGCGATGTTCGAGGTCCATCCGCGGACCCGGTGTTTGTCGGTGGGTGGGTGTATAGACACGCCGCCTCCAATCCTTCTTCATTGCAACATAATTGAGGTTGACGATTGGTTCAGATCCCGGTACCATCGAACACACGTTCTACACATTGTTGGAACACCTGCCGGGGGGGCGAAGACACAATGGGCACATCGACGCGTAGCCGTTTCGCGGCCTATCTCGGGCCGCAATCGAAGCCGTACATCGAGGCTGCTTCGTTGGCCGAGATTCGGGATGTCGCGATTCTGGAGAATCAGGCGTGCGCCCGCAAGGTCGCTGTGGCCGCCGCCATCTGGGACTCGTGCATTCATCAGAACGTTCTGGTCGGCGATGTCGTTCAGGATGCGGGCAACTATGCAGCGTCCGAGATTGCGCACGTGCTGGGTTGTTCGAAGACGGTCGCGAACTCGTACGCCGAGATCGGTATGGACCTACGGCTTCGGCTACCCGCCATTGCAGCTGCGTTCGGGGTCGGCGAACTCGATTTGCCCCGAGTCCGTGCGATCTACCGCTGCACTCACAATCTGACGCAGGACGCAGCAACGGCTGTCCAGATCGAGGTTCTCCACGCTGCCAGACGCCTCTCCCCCGGCCCGCTCGCGACCGAGATCTGGTCGATCATGTACCGCATCGCGCCCGAGGAGGCCGCCGCTCTCCGTAAGGACCTGGAACGACACACCAACGTCACTTACACCGACAAGGACGTGCTGTCGACGCTCAAAGCCGATCTCACCGCTGCCGACGCCGCCGCAGCCTGGCAGCTGATCAACGAGATGGCCGCCACCGTCTGCCGACGCGATCCGCGCAACAAAGGACAGAGACGAGCGGCCGCGTATGTCGCTCTGCTGCACCAGGAATCGTTTATGGAGTGCCTGTGCGACGCGAACGACGACCATCCGTGCACGGCCGACGCATCGCGACCTGATCGACGTGCACCACTGACCGTCATCACCGTCGACCTCGCCACCCTCGCCGGCTTGCTGTCCAATCCCGCGCACCTGGCCGGACACGGAACCATCGACGCCGAGTACGCCCGCGAGCTTGCCGAGAACGCACAGTGGCAGCTCCTGCTGACCGAGGCGCGCAACCTCGCCGACAAACTCGGACACGGTGACGACCTCGAATCGATGATCGACGTCGACTCGACAGAAGACACGAAGACCGACACTGGCGCTGGGACCGACACCGAAAACGTCGCCGTGGATGTCATAGACGGGGACGATGCAGGGGATGCCGAACCGCTTCGGCCGCCACGTACCCCGCATGTGGTGTTTCATCCGCTGGGTCGTGGGCGTCGTCGAAGCGGGGCAGTTCCTCGTCCACTCCGATCGCCGGCTTCCAGATCAACGGCTTTCAAATCAACGGCGGCAGCCAGCACTCCACCGCAGAGTAGTTGCATTGCCACGCCGTATCGCGGTGCTTTCTCTCTGGTGGCCGAGTTCGAGGCGGCGATCGCAAGCAACCCCACGCTCGGGGTGGCGCGTCACCCGGATGGGCATGGCGGCCTCGTCATACCGCCACCCGGAGCCCTCGTCTATCGGCCGTCCAGCGCACTCGCCGACAGTATTCGGTTCCGCGACCGGACCTGCAGGCATCCCGGTTGTGACGTCCCGGCGCAGCAGTGCGAGATCGACCATATCGTTCCCTATTTACACCGTGATCCCGCAAGCGGTGGGTGGACGATCGCCACCAATCTCCACTGCCTGTGCCGATATCACCACAGCCTCAAGACCATGGGCCTGTGGACTCCGGTCATGATTGCCGACGGCGTCGAATTCTGGGTCTCCAATGCCGGCACCACCGCCGTCACCGGCCCCGCAACAACTCAGCTCGCCGATTGCGGCCACCTACCGACCGTCTACCGCAGACCCAAAGGCGCGAAACGGCAGGCAGATTTATCGACCCCGACCGCACCAAGACTTCGATCTACGTCGACCTCGGTGCCTCTGTCCACTTCCGCATCCGCACACGACGACGACGTGCCACCGTTTTGAATGCGCAGTCGATGGCGCTGCAGCCGGGCTCGAAAGGCAGAGCGTCAGACCCGATCCGCGTAGACGACGATGTTGTCCTCGTAACTCGCTACATCCGAATCGAATTGGCCACCGCACGTGATCAGACGCAACCCTGGGTGGTCGAGGTCGCCGTACACCTTCTGGGTGGGGAAAGCATCCTTCGGATACTGCTCCACAGCGCTGACGACGAACCGGACGGTGCTTCCATCCTCGGCAGTGACGGACACATCGTCTCCCTGCTCCAGTTCGCGGAGTCGATAGAACACACCCGGGCTACCGGCCCAATCCACATGGCCGGCAACGATCGACGGTCCCAGCTGACCGGGAATCGGCGATCCGGTGTACCAGCCTGCGGGAAAACCGCCCGGCGGAACGTCCATTGCTCCATCGGGGTTCAACCCGAGGTCCATCACATCGGAATCGACACCGATCGCCTCGATCTCGATACGTTCGGGCGGAGATGCGACACCCTCTACCGAACCAGCGCCCTGGGCAGGGACCGAATTGGGTTGAGCGACAACCTCAGCCGATGTCGTCGCTGGCGTTCGAGACGGAGCGGGTTCGTCGACGGGTGTCGCGCAACCCGATACGAGCGCGACCGCCATCAAGCAGGCTGCTGCCGCAGCCCGCACTGCGACCCGGCGACGGGTCACAGTGCGGGAAACGTGTGCAGCAGTAGTTATTTCACTGTTCACGTGTTACTCAGCGTCGACGACGGCTCAGAGCCAAGGCCGAGAACCCGCCTGCAGCGAGTACCACCAGTACAGCCCACATCGACGTCATCGACGCCGCGGCCGGCCGCACGCTGGTGCTGCCATCGCCCGTTTCGACTCCACCGTTGGGAATCTGGGTGATCTGGCCACCGGGGTTGTACGTACCCGGCTGATCCGGACCGCTGGGCTGTTCGGGAGTACCCGGGGTGCGCGGCTGGTCAGGGGTGTTGGGAGTGTTCGGGGTGTTGGGGGTGTTCGGGGTGTTCGGGGTGTTCGGCGTGTTCGGGGTGTTCGGCGTGTTGGGGATGTTCGGGGTATTCGGCACGTCCGGAATTCCGGGGATACCGGGGATGGGCGGAAGCGTGATCACCGGCGGCAGACCGGGAATGGGCGGCAGACCCGGAATCGGGGGTACTTCGATGACGATCGGCGGCGTTCCGCCACCGCCGCCATCACCCGGTGATCCTGGCGTACCGCCACCGCCACCCGGCGTTCCGCCACCGCCACCGCCACCCGGTGCGGTCGTCGTAGTCGTGGTTGCCGGCGGCGTCGTGGTGGTGGTTGTTGTGACCGGCGGCGTGGTGGTCGTCGTCGTGGTCGTGACCGGCGGCGTCGTCGTCGTGGTCGTGACCGGCGGCGTCGTCGTAACCGGTGGGGTGATCCCACACTCCGCATTGCTGATTGTGTTCGAGTCGAGGGTGACTGCGCCGGTCAGTGCCAGGAGTCGTCCTCGCACATCGGCATCCGTCGTCGCGGTGATCGACGCCTGCGCCATGACCGTGCCGACGAAATCGGTGCCGGTGCCGAGAGTGGCCGAGCTTCCCACCTGCCAGAACACGTTGCACGGGCTGGCCCCGTTGATCAGCGAGACACTGCTGTTCGACCCCGTGATGAGAGTGGATCCAGCTTGGAAGATGAAGACGGCTGCGGAATTGCCTTGCGCGTCGAGGACCAAAGGCAGAGGTCCGGTCAGTCCGAGCGTGTCGCCCTTGTACAAACCGGCATACCGAGTGGTGCCGCCCAGCTCGACCGGGACCAGTTCGGGACCCGACCTGTTGGCAGCGTCGGTGTATGCAACCTGCAGAGCAGCTTTCGCATTCAATGCTCGTTCGTTCTTGTCATCTATGACGCCGTTGGTCACTTGGCCTTGCAGCAGTCCGCTGACGCTCGAAGGGTTCCCGTCACCTGGGCTCACACCCACGGAGCCGTTGATCACAGATCCACCCGCATCGGTCACGGTGGAGCCGGCAAGAATTGCATACGGGTCTGCTGCACCGAGACCGACGGTGGGGACGACGACAGCAGGTGATTGAGCGTCGGCCGAAGAGGCGTTGACCAGCATGAGCGCGCTGGTTGCCAGTGCGACGGTACCGACGAGGGGAATCAACGCCGAGCCCTTGCGTCGGGATCTGGACTGCGCAGGACGATGTTGCGGAGAGTACATGGTGAGTACCGATCTGCTCGAGGAGGTGCGCGCGAGGCTTGTTGCCGCACAACGCGTTATGAATATCGATTCCCCCGACGAGATTCGACAGAATTCAGATGTCACGCGACGGTCGACGATGGTCACTGGAATTCACCAGGGGCGTCGAGGTCTCGCGGAATCCGTAGATCGGTGGCGTCGCCGGCTGGCTGTTCAACCGCACGACATGGGTAGAGGGGGCGCGGAGGCTCGTGGCCCACTCCGCAACAGCGAGTTTCCCCGTATCTCTACGGTGTAGAACTACAGCTCACCATGTGTAAGGTCTGGGGTCAAGCGAAAAGCGTTGGTGAACAGCAAGATTGTTTGTCGACCGAAAGCCGAACGGCGTGCCGCTTACTCGAAACCCGACATCGGCGGAGCAATGTGATGACCCCCTCGGATCGCAGCAGCCAGAACTCTCGGGACAGAATCGACCACGAATTCGTCGTGTCGGCCGCCCTCGCCATCATCGACGACACCGGACTCGACAGCCTGACCATCCGCAGCCTCGCCGTATCGATCGATCGCGATCCCATGACCGTGTACCGGTACGTCGCCACCAAGGAAGCACTACTCGATGCCGTTGCCGATTCGATTCTCGGCGACCTCGTCTCGGTGGACGGATCGGACACCGATTGGCGACGTCAGCTGACGATCTTCGGACGGCACTATCGCGAACTCGCCTTGGCGCATCCGCGCGCGGCCGTTCTGCTGGCGACTCGGCCACGCGCAACTCCGCTGGGCCTGGGTACCACCAGGTCCCTGATGTCACTCGAAGGAATACTGAGCCTGCTCGCCACGGCGGGATTCACTGTCCCCGAAGCGCTCTCGGCTTACCGATTGCTGATGTCGCTACTCCGCGGTCACGTGCTCAGTGAAACGCAGGAGACGACGGACAACCCGGACGAGACGGTCGACAGACTCAGCCTCGCGTTACGCCGACTACCGATCGAGGATTTTCCGATCATGTCCGTCCTGCCGCCGCTCATCACCGCATACGACGGTGCCCACGAACTCGACCGCGGATTGGACGCCTTGTTCGACGGCCTGCGTCACATCCCGTGACCTCGGTTCATGTTCGGCGAATGGGCGCGAACGTTCGTACGGCATCACGGGTGAAGAAGTCCAGCAACATCGCATTGCACAACGCGGGCTTCTCGACCAACAGACCATGCGAGGTACCCGGGACTATCGCCAACTCGGCGACCGGGACACTGCGATAGAACTCGGCAGCATGCTCGATGCTCACCTCGTCGTCGTCACCGATCATCACCAGAGTGCGCACCGACAACGCGGCGAGATCGCTCGGAGTCAGTGCGGGGTCTGCGCTGTGCATATCGTCGAGTCGCCGTACGAAATCGCTGCGGTCGGCATCGGCGAGCCCGGACAACCCGCCGCCCCAACCGTCGCGATGAAAGACACTCGCGACGCAGGCGAGACGGTCCACGAGATCCGGGCGTTGCAGCGCCACCAGTAGCGCCACGACACCGCCGTCGCTGCAGCCGGCCAACCGCGTCCGCCGCCCGACGACCTCCTCGATGAACGCAATGGTGTCGGCGACCATGTCCGAGAACGTCAACTCCGAGGAGAGACCCGGCCCGGAGACATCCGGGGTGCGGCCATGCCCTCGACGTTCGGGCGTGAAAACCCGAAACGCCGAGGACAAGCCGGCGACAGTGACATCGAGTGCTCGCGCATCAGCGCCCCCAGGATGGAGAAGAACCAGCGGGTCTCCGTCACCCACCTCGGCGTACCAGGTGTCCACCGAGCCGAGCCGGACCCAGTTCTCCGAATTCACGCCATCAATGTAAACCGGTGCCCACGTCGTTGGCTTGCTCTTCGTCGCGTTCCTGCTGTGCTGCCGCCAAACCCGACATCGTGCGCAGCGGCACCTCCTTGAGGAAGAGCACCAGGACGAATCCGAGGAGCATCAGGATCGATACGGCCAGGAACACGTAGTCCATCGCATCGGAGAAGCCGATACGGAACGGCTCGGCAAGCGCGGGATCGAGCTTCTGGATGAACGAACTGTCCTGCAAGGCGCTACCGGCAACGGATGCATCACCCGAGGCGATGGCCTTCGCAAAACCGGACTGCAACGGATCGGCACTGGTGGCCGCGCTCTGCACGGCCTGCTGGAACGCGGGCGTCGAACCAGCGGCGACCAACGCATCGCCGGTCTTGGGAGTCAGCTGCGTGAACAGCATCGACAGGAACACCGCCACGCCGACCGTCGCACCGATCTGACGGAAGAACGTTGCCGCCGAGGTGGACACGCCCATGTCCTTGGGCGGCATCGCATTCTGGATGGCCAACGTGAGCGGCTGCATCATCGAACCGAGACCGAGACCGAACACACCCATCACGACCATCGTCTGCCACAACGGAGTGTCGGCGTGCACGTAGTGGAACGTGAACATGGCGATCGCCATCAGCGCAGTGCCGACGATCGGAAAGATCTTGTAGCGCCCCGTCTTCGAGATGATCGAACCCGACACGATGGACGCGATCATCAAAGCGCCGACGAGCGGCAAGGTCTGATAACCGGCGAGAGTCGGCGAGGAACCCTTGACCACCTGCAGGTACTGCGGCAGCAACGAGATGCCGCCGAACATGGCTGCGCCTGCGATGACACTGACGGCAATACACAACGAGAACAACGGGTTTCGGAAGAACCGCATGGGGATCAGGGCGTCGTCGCCCATCTTGATCTCGGCGAGCACGAACGCGATGACGCCCACGATGCCGATTCCGAAGCACAGCAGTGCCCGCGGCGAACTCCATCCCCAGACGCGGCCCTGCTCGGCGATGATCAGTAGCGGCACGAGCCCGACGCTGAGGAGCACTGCGCCCCACCAGTCGACACGAGCTTCGCGGCGGTACACCGGCAGGTTCAGCACCCGCCAGACGACGACGAGCGCGATGATGCCGAGCGGAACGTTGATGTAGAAGACCCAGCGCCAGCCGGTGATGCCGAGAATGGACGACTGCCCGGCCAGCAGACCGCCGATGACCGGCCCGAGCACACTGGACGTACCGAATACGGCCAGGAAGTAACCCTGATACTTTGCCCTCTCTCGCGGGGGCACGATATCGCCGATGATCGCCAACGCCATCGACATCAGTCCACCCGCACCCAACCCCTGAATGGCACGGAAGGCTGCGAGCTCGTACATCGATGTCGCGATACCGCACAGCATGGAGCCGACGACGAAAATCGAGATCGCCGTCATGAAGAACGGCTTGCGTCCGTAGAGGTCGGAGAGCTTGCCGTAGAGCGGGGTGGAGACAGTAGAGGTGATCAGATACGCCGTGGTCACCCATGCCAGAACGGAGAACCCGTTCAGGTCGTCGGCGATGGTGCGTACCGACGTCGACACGATGGTCTGGTCGAGAGCCGCCAGGAACATCCCCATCATCAGACCCGACAGAATGGTCATGATCTCGCGGTGCGAATACTCGCCGACCGCAGGAGTCACTGCACGCTCGGCGGTCGCTTCGAACTCGGCGGACACTTCAGGCTCGCTTACCATCTCTTTGTTGCACCTTTACGTAACGTTTGCTTGTGTCCTACAACAATATTGGGACCACCAGCATGCTCGCAGAAAGCCGTTTGAGCAAAGGTTTATTTGCGGCGAATCCGGTCACGGACCTCGCGCATCGTGTGCGGGTGGATGCCGTCGGCCGCAAGTACCTTGCGTGTTTTACGACGCGTCGCCAACACCCCGATGATCGCGACGATCCACACCGGAAACTGCGCCAGCATCGCGACCCGGAAACTGTCGAAGTCGTAACCGCCCATGGCGTCGAGAATCCACCCGATCGCCGCGATGACCAACAGCGATGCCAGGAAGCCGCCGATGTTGACCATCCCCTGAGCCGTCCCCAGATTGGCACTCGGATTGAACGTGCGGGCGAGGTCGAATCCGATCACCGACCCCGGCCCACCCACGGAAATCACCACGACGAGAAGACCGAGCAGCCACAGCGGCGCAGGTCCGGGAAGCGACAGCACGATGGCCCACATCGTGGCGTTGCTGACCATGATCGCCAGTACCAGCCAGGACCGACGCATCGGGTAGCGGCCGGTGAGCAAACCGAGCACGATGCCCGACACCACCGCCGACAGCACCGACAACGTCAGCAGCGCTCCGGCCGTCGACGCCGACAATCCCTGAGCGGTGGTCATGTACGGCACGCCCCACAACAGGGCGAAGGTGGTGATCGAGAACTGGGTCCCCATGTGCGAGAAGAATCCGAGCCGGGTTCCCGGTCGTCGCCACACCTCGCCGATGGAGTCCAGCGTCTGCCGCAACGACGTCGGTTCCGGTTCCGGAGCAGTGCTGTCGTCCGGACGATCTCGAATCAGAGCGAGTGCCAGGACGAGTGCGAGCAAACCCAGAGCCGCAGCGCTACCGAAAGCGAACGTCCACCCCGGCCCGTTCAACAGGATCAGGAAGGGCACTGCCGAGAGCACCTGCCCGAGCTGCCCCAGTAGCCCGGTCAGCTGGGACACGATCGGCACCCGCCGCGGCGAGAACCAACGCGGCACCAAACGCAGGACCGAGATGAACGTCAGCGCGTCGCCCACGCCCACGAATGCACGTGCCGCCACCGCGACCGGCAGCGAATCGGTGAGCGCCAACGTGATCTGCGCCGACGCCATGATCAGCGCACCGGCGGCGATCATCTTGCGCGAACCGATCCGGTCCAGCAGCACCCCGGCGGGAATCTGCATCGCCGCGTACACGACCACCTGCAGCACCACGAACGAGGACAACAGAGATGGAGAGATCGAGAACCGGTCCGCAGCGTTCAGCCCTGCGACCCCGAAAGCCGTTCGATGCAGCACCCCGATGACATAGGCGAAGACACCGATGCCCCACACCACCCAGACTGTCTTGCCAGTACTCACCGGACGATTGTGTCAACCACGCTGTGGAATGATCGGACCCGGTAGTTCTCAGAGCAGGAAAGTGAGTGACGTCATGGCCGAGCAAGTACTGGTGCTCAACGGTCCGAACCTGAACATGCTCGGCACCCGGCAGCCCGAGGTGTACGGCCACGCCACCCTCGCCGACGTCGTCGCCCTGTGCGAGAAAACCGCTGCCACACACGGACTCGACGTGAAAGCGGAGCAGTCCAACCACGAGGGACAGTTGATCGACTGGATCCACGAGGCACGCGGGGTGGCGTCGGGCATCGTCATCAACCCCGGCGGATTGACCCACACGTCGGTGGCGCTGCGTGACGCACTCGTCATCCCCGAGGTCCCGATCATCGAGGTGCACATCTCCAACGTGCATGCCCGCGAGGATTTCCGGCACCACTCCTACGTCTCTCCGATCGCCAGCGGCGTCATCGCCGGACTCGGCATCGACGGATACCGATTCGCGATCGAACGACTCGCTGCACTCATCTGACACAGCACTTATCTGATACAGCACTTATCTGATACAGCTCTCATCTGACACTCAGGTTGTCCTGCATAAACTGGTCGCCGTGAACACCAGCAACAAGGCAACGAAAGACAGCAGAGCGTCCAAGGACATCCGGGCAATGCAGAACGGCGACAAGAATCGCCGAACGTTGATCCAGATCGTCGTCGCCGTAATTCTGATTGCACTCGTTGCGGCCATTGCTCTGTTCATCGTCAACAAGGATTCGTCGTCGGGTGAGGCATCCCCCGCCGCGAGTTCTGCACAGGGTTCGCAGCTGACGCCCACCTCACTCACCGCGAACGGTGCCATTCGTTTCGGCAACCCCGACGCCACCACGGTCGTCAGCGTCGTCGAGGACTTCCAGTGCCCGGCCTGCAAGGCATTCGAGTCGGTGAGCGGATCGACTCTGCAGCAGCTGGCCGACGCCGGCAATGTCGCCGTCGACTACCGTCCCATCTCCATTCTCGATCGCTTCTCGAACGGCACCATGTACTCCACTCGCGCCGCGAGTGCGTCGATCTGCGTCGCCGAGAACGATCGCGACAGTTGGATGAACTGGCACAACTCGATGTTCGCCGAGCAGCCCGCCGAGAACGGCAACGGTCTGCCCGACGACAAGCTCGTCGAGATCGCCACCGCAGCCGGTGCCGACTCCCCCGCCACCGCGTCGTGCATCACCGACGGCAGTTACACGGACTGGGTCACCAGCCAGACGCAGACCGTCATCGGCGAGGGCATCAACGGCACGCCGAGCGTCCGCGTCAACGGCACCGACGTCGCCACCCCGACACCCGAGAACATCCTCGCTGCCGCCGCGGCAGCCGGAAACTGAAGCAGCAACCGGTAACCGACCATGACAACTCGCGCCGGCGCTGCTGTCTTCACTCTCTTCAGCGCACTGGGGCTCCTCGCCGCACTGACCCTGACGATCGAACGATTCAAGCTCCTCGAAGACGCGTCCTACGTTCCGTCGTGCAGCCTGAATCCGGTGCTCTCGTGCGGGTCGGTGATGGTGACGAAACAGGCCGCGCTGTTCGGATTTCCCAATCCGATCCTCGGAATCGTGGCGTTCTCCGTCGCCCTCGTCGCCGGTGTCCTGTGGCTCGGCCGCGTCGAACTCCCGCACTGGTTCTGGCTCGGACTGAGCGCCGGGCTGCTGCTCGGCGAAGTGTTCGTGCACTGGCTGATCTTCGAGAGCCTGTACGAGATCAACGCCCTGTGCCCGTACTGCATGGTGGTGTGGGCAGTGACGATGCCGCTCTTCGTGTTGGCCCTGAGCCGACTGATCAGTACCGGCTCGAACACCACTGGTGCAGACGCCGGCACAATCGGCCGGCTGTTCCTCGAGTGGCGGTGGACGCTCCTCGCGGTCTGGTACGCAATCGTCGTCGCGCTCATCGGAATCCGGTTCTCGGACTACTGGGCCTCGTTGCTCTGACAGTTTCGCAAAACTCATGAGTCGATCGGCTGCACCGTGCATGATAGTTGCAGCACCCGGGTGAGTCTGATCACAGCTCCTGGCTCGGGGAAGAACGATCGAGTAACAGGAGTCGAAGCATGGCAGGCGATCCCTTCGCAGTCATCGTTGCCGTCATCGTGTCTGCCGCAGGCGCAGTCGCCGGAACGGACGCCCCAGCTCCACTGCAGAATCAGGCGGTGAAGGATCAGGCAGCCGCGGTCGCTGCCGCTGCCGAGGACCAGGGCAAGACGATGTCCGATCAATGGGCAGAACTGATGGGCACCATGCCCGAACCCGCCGCTGACGTCGCAGACCGGACCCTGAACGACGCCGCCGAGGGACTGCACACCGCCGTCGAACCGATGCTCCCGGACATGCCCACGGTTGCCGAGATCGAGACGCCGGCAACTCTCGCAGCTGCCGACCCGGGCGCAGTGTCCCCAGCTGCAGGGGCGGCCGTCACACAGGCTGCCATCACTGCCGGTGCCGCCCCGCTTCCCTTCAGTGTCTTCTCGTCGAACAGTGTCTTCTCGCCGAACAGTGTCCTCTCGCCGAGTGCGGCATCCGCCGCTGTCGCCGGGCTCGGTACCGGCGCTCTGCAATTCGCCGGCCGGACGTACACCGCCGCCGACATCGCGACCCAGACGGCGTTCATGGCGTCGGCCGAGGCCATTCGCCGAGCACTGTTCCCCGGTCTACCCATCACGTTCACCGGCATCAATGTGGGTCCGATCGGTTTGGGCGCGGTGGGAGCCATCACCGCGTTCGTTCCGTGGTTGCAGAAGGCGGGCAACATCTGCGGCGGCGTCAAGGCCACGACGATCGCCGCGCTCTATGCCGCCGAGAACGGATTCCGGTACGGTCCCACAGCTCCGGTATCGAGCACCGGCGCACAGGGACCCGGCCAGTTCATGCCGGGAACATGGGCGACTTACGGCAAGGACTACGACGGCAACGGCGTGGTCGACGTCAACAGCATCGGTGACTCGGTCATGGCGTCGGGCGCGATGCTGTGCGACATCTACGGGCAGGTCGACGGCTGGAAGCGCGCAGGCAAGGTATCCGGTGACACGACGGACCTCACCCTCGCCGGATACAACGCCGGAGCGGCCGCAGTGCTGCGCTCGGGTGGAATGCCCTCGGGGACAGTCGATTACGAGACGCAGACGAAGCCCTACGTAGCGCGCATCCGGGCCACCGAGGCGCAGTTCGCGGCCATCCTCACTCCGTTCGCCGGGCTCGATCTCACCGGGATGGGCGGGCGGGCAGTGCAGTTGGCGATGGACTACCTGGGACTTCCGTACGTGTGGGGCGGCGGAAACATCAACGGACCGTCCGGCGGCGGATTCGACTGCTCGGGCCTGACGTCCTACGCACTGTTCAAGGCCTCGGGCGGAAAGGTCACCCTGCCGCGTACGTCGGAGACGCAGTGGAACGTGGGCACCGAGGTGCCGATGGCCCTCGCCCAGCCGGGCGATCTGCTGTTCGGCAACTGGGGCGCGGCGGGCCCGGGACACGTGGCGATCTACATGGGCAACGGACAGATGGTGCATGCGCCCACCACCGGTGACGTGGTGCGGGTGGCACCGGTGTTCGACGGAATGCGAGCCCGCCACATCCTGTAACGGGTATCGCGTAGGTCCACCCGCGTACAGTGCGGACGTGACCAATGCACGCGTGGAACCGGCCGGCTTCGACGACGAACTGGCACCCGAGCCGCCGCCCGGCGAGGGCTTCGAAACGAGCTGGCCGGTACGGACCGGCGACATCGACCCCAACAACCGTCTCCGGTTCGACGGTGTCGCGCGCTACCTCCAGGACATCGGCACCGACAATCTCGACGCCACCCCGCTGGGTAAGACCGACCCGATGTGGATCGTCCGACGCACCGTCATCGACGTCTTCGAGCCCATCCACTTTCCCGACCGCGTGCACCTGCGGCGCTGGTGTTCCTCGATGTCGACGCGGTGGTCCAACATGCGGGTGGCGGTGACGACCCCCAAGGGTGGTCGCATCGAAACCGAGGGCTTCTGGATCAACATCAGCAAGGACACCGGCATGCCGACGCGCATCAGCGACGGGGCACTGGAGATGCTGGCCAAGACCACCGATCAGCACCGGTTGCGCTGGAAGGCGTGGCTGACCGAACCGGTACCGTCGCAGTCCCAGAGCGATATCGAATTCCCTTTGCGCGCAACCGATATCGATCCTTTCAACCACCTCAACAACGCGGCGTACTGGCACGCGGTCGAAGAACTCCTGGTGGACTTGCCGCACCTGGCGGCAGCGCCCCACCGCGCCGTCATCGAATACCTCACGCCGGTGCTGGCGAACGAACGCGTGACGCTACGTCACCGCTACGAGGGCGGAGCGCTGACCGTCTGGTTCGTCGTCACCGGAGCCTCGGGCGAACCCACGGTCCGCACCGTCGCCAAGGTTGCACCCAAGGCCTGACGATCGAGCTTGCCGCGCGGGGTACGCGGCAAACCGTCGACGATCGCGATGACGACGGGCAGACTCGGGTCGGGTAGCAACGAACGCAGGTGCCGCCGTATCCGCGCTACCGTCGGTGAATCATTCTCTGCTACAACCACTCCGGCGGCCGGTATCTCCCCCGCTCGATCATCGGGCAAGCCCAGAACTCCGGCATCGAGAACACCGGGGACCGACAACAGCGCTACCTCGATCGGGGGCAACTCGACCGTGAGGCCTGCTCGAACGATCGTCTCGCTACCGCGGCCGAGCAAGGTCAGCCGGCCCTGGTCGACGCCGCCGCGATCACCGACCGTCATCCACCCGTCGACCGGGCCGTCCGTCAGGCTGGTGTGCTCACCCACCCGACTCAGATAGCCGTCGAACAGCATGTCGCTGCGCACATGCAGAAATTCGCCCCGGGTCTCCACCTCGACGCCGTCGAACAGCGCCCCCTCGATCTCCGCACCCTCGGAAGTTCGACGGTCGTAGGACACGAAGCTCAGTTCCGACGCGCCGTAGAAGTGCGTCATGGTCGCGTTCGGTAGCACCGTGGCAAGTGCCGCCCGACCCGACTGCGGCCATCGCGCCGCAGACGACAGCACCTCACGGACGCTGGGATAGTGCACGTGCGACCGCGCGATGTCCCAGGCGATAGTCGGAACCGAATACAGGTGTGTCGGAGCATCTTCGAGAGCGGCCGCCGCCGTACGCAGGTCAACCGTCGCGCCGCGGGTCAGCCCGTGCAACGCACCGTAGAGAAAGTGCGTGTGATCGAGAGTTCCCGACGCAGACACTCTGTCGCCCGGTCCGAGATCGAACAGAGAATCGGAACGGTCGAGCGTAGCGACCCAGGACGCCTGATCACGGACGAACAATTTCGGTGGGCCGGTAGTTCCGGAGGTGATGCCCACGAGCAGTTCGGCGCTGCGTGCCGGCGGATCGACGCGTGCGACACGGTCGCCGGCAAGCTGCTCGGGTGCCAGCACCGCGTCGGCACCCCACCGACGCAACCGTGCGTGCTGACGCGGATGCGCCACGATCAGCGCAGGCGCAGTGACCGACATCGCGTCGACGAATTCGCCGGGTAGCAGATGCCGATGCAGCAGAACGACACTCACGCCGGCATGCATCGCGGCCGCGACGACGACCAGCGAGTCGATGTCCGACGTCGGCAACACCGCGATGCGACGCATCCCGGCCATCGACCCGGCCGTACATTCCACCCGACGCCACATATCCCGGTACGTGATCCGACCGGTCGCGTCGACGATCGCGATGTCTGCCCGATCGCAGTGCTGCGCTACCCGCGCGGTGAGAAGATCACTCCTCATCTGCACCGTCATCGTCCACACCGTCGTCATCCACCCCGTCGTCATCCACCCCGTCGTCATCCACACCGCGCGCAACCAGGGCGTCGCCCATCGCATCGGCGGTACGCAGCGCGCGCACCAACACCGGTGTGGCCAAGGCGGTCATCGACCACTGGAGGCCGCGGGCCTTCCGGGCCTGCGACACTTCCTGCACGATCGACGTCAACAACGGTATGCAGCGAATGGCAAGGGCCAGAAGCAAACCGATTCGATCCGGGTCGACGCCGAAGCGGCGGACGGGACCGAGGGCTCGGGTGACGGTATCGAGCATGTCGGTGACCCGGGTGGTCAGCGTGACCAATGCGGCCAACGCGACGGAGACGATCAGCACTCCGCAGACCACCGCTGCGCGTTGCCAGGTGGTGATGATCACCTGGAACACCCCGATGATCAGCAGCATCCACAGCACCGGACGTAGTTGCGCCAGAGCAACTTTCACAGGGATGCGGGCGACCGCGAACAGTGCCGCGACCATCACGGCAACCACGCCGACCTCGAGGGGTGTGCGGGCAAAAATCACCGTCGACAAAATAGCAACGATCAGCGCCAGCAGTTTCGATCCCGGACTCATCCGATGCAGCAACGAATCACCGGGGCGGTAGAGACCGATCATCCGATCAACTCGCGGTAGGCCGGGACTGCGGCAGCCGGGGTGCCGTCGAACGCGATGCGGCCGTCGTCGATGACGATGACGCGCTCGAAGCCGTCCAGCAACGCCAGCTGATGAGTCACGACGATGACCTGCTGGTCCATCGAATTCAAGGCGTCTGCGACGACGCGGCCGTTACGCAGATCGAGCAAGGTCGTCGGCTCGTCCGCGACGATCACCTCCGGCCGCCGAATGAGGACGGCCCCGATGGCGAGCAACTGTTTCTGTCCACCGGACAGCAGATGCGCAGGGTGGTCGCGGTGCCGATCGAGTCGAAACCTGACGAGCATCTCGTCGACACGCTCGGCCACCTCGGTCTTGCTGAGCCCGGACCTCCGTAGCGAGAACGCGAGATCCTCTGCGACGGTGGGCATGACGATCTGAGAGTCGGGATCGGTGAAGACGAATCCGACCTTCTTGCGGACCTGCGCGCCCTTCTTGGCCGCGTCGATTCCGTCGACCGTGACCCGGCCGGTATCGGGCTTGATCAACCCGTTGATCATGCGGGCCAGCGTGGATTTTCCCGATCCGTTGGACCCGATGATGCCGATACGGCGTTCGTCGAATTCGAGGTCTATGCCGCGCAGCACCTGGCGCTCGCCGAATGCGTGAGAGATGTTCTCGAAGGCAACCGTACTCATGACACTCTCTCCGCCAGCATAGCTATTCCCTGCCCGCCGCCGATAGCGCAGGCCGCCAGCCCCAGCGCAGGGCCTCCGGGCTGCAGCATACGAGAGAGCAACCGCACCAACAGTATTGCGCCCGACGCTCCCCACGGATGCCCCATTGCGATGGCACCACCGTCCGGGCAGATGCGGTCCTCGTCGATGCCGAGTTCGTCTGCGACGGCAAGCACCACCGACGCGAAGGCCTCGGTGATCTCGACTGTTTCGATGTCGCTCAGCGCTACCCCGGTGCGGGCCAGCAGCTTGGCGATCGCAGGTACCGGTCCGAGCCCGGGAAGGGCAGGATCGGACCCGGCAACAGCGCTTCCGAGAATGCGCAGCGCCGGCATGCCCGCGGCGCGGTCGAGGCTGGTGACCGCCAGAACGGCTGCGCCGTCGGAGATTCCACACGAATTACCGGCGGTCACGGTCCCGTCCGTGCTGAACGTGGGGCGCAGCCTGCCCAGGCGCTGCGTCGTCATGTTGGGCCGAATGCGCTCGTCGGTAGCCATATTGTTCACAGCCACGATTTCCGCGGAGAAGTCGTACGCTGCCGCTCGTGCGAAAGACCGTGCGGCATAGGCATCCTGGCGTTCGCGACCGATCCCGCGACGCCGCGCGAGGTCATCCGCCGCAACACCCATGTCCGGGTCGTCGAACCCGTCGGGTGCGAACGGCGCTCGGGTGTAGCGGACAGGCTCCGCGTCGCCGACGGGCGGCCAGAACCGCCACGGGCTGGTACTCGCAGATTCGACTCCCCCGGCCAGAATCATCGTCTCGTCGCCGCTCCGGATACGCGACGCGGCCTGGGCGAGCGCGTCCAACCCGGATCCACACTGCCGATCGACAGTGACTCCCGGGACGGCGACACCGAGCCCGGCACCCAACGCCGCCACTCGGGCGACGTCACCGCCTGGGCCTAGGCAGTTGCCGAGAATCACGTCGTCGATCGGAACACCGAGTGGACCGACTTCTGCGGCAACGGCTTTCAGGACCGGTACGGCCAAGTTCGGTGCCGTGACATCGGCGAACCCGTGCCCTGCGATACCGATCGCGGTACGTTTACCCGCGACAACAACGGGTGTGGGTGTCATGCCAGTGCCCCTTTAGCCAGCAGGGCCCCGCGTGCGATTTTTCCGCTGGCGGTGCGGGGCAACTGCTGTACCACCGTCCACCGCCTCGGTAGTGCCTCTTTGGTCATGGCCGCTCGGGCATCGGCGCGCACCAGGTCGAGATCGCGTGAACCGTCGAGTTCGATTACGGCAGAGACTGTTTCGCCGAGAACGGAGTGCGGGGTCCCGATCGCCGCGGCGGCGAGGACGCCGTCGATCGAGACCAGAATTCGCTCGACGTCCTCGGCGATCACGGTGGTGCCGCCGACGTTGATCGCCGCATCTCCGCGCCCGTGAACGACGAGCTCCCGGCCGCACACGTCGGCCAGGTCGCCGACGGCAAACCAATCGTGTGCACTCAGGGCGGCGTAGGGGGACCGCACGAACAGGTATCCGTCGTCGGTGCGCACCTCGACGTCGCGAAGCAGCGCCAGCAACGGCTGCTCACCCACCACTCTCGCTGCGATCAAGGACAACTCGGCGGCCCCGTAATATTCGACCAGTCTCACACTGTCCGGAACTGACTGAGCTGCAATGGAGTCCAGCATCGTTCCAGCTACGACCGCGATCCGAAGGTGCGGCATCCGCGGAGCGACGTCCCGCAACACAGCGGGGACCGCATGTACCACCGTCGCCTGCGCATGGTCGTCGGTGACACAGGCACCGAGCCACAGCGCATGCAGCGCCGCGAACAGATGCATCGTGGCGTGCAGAGGGCCGGTGATCGCTACCGAATCGGTGGGACGGATGCCGGTGATGTCGGTGAACTCGGCGAAGCTGTCGAGCCACGACGCCGCGGTCCGCGCGAGCGGCTTGGGCCTGCCGGTGGAACCGGAGGTCGCAACCAGGAGGAAGGCGTCGGGATCGGGGGCGCCGCTGCGTTCGGGCCTGGCGGCCGGGTCCTCGACTCGCACCGCGCACCCCTGCCGAGCAGCCGCGAGAACGCACACCAGTGCGTCCGGCAGATCCAGTGCTGACGCGTCGTGAGATTGGGCGTCGTGAGATTTGGTGTGTGCCGGGAGGTGAGGCCACTGCTCGACGGCGGCGTCGAGTTCGGCGTAGGTGAGACTGCGACCGCGCCAGACGATGGCGGTGTCCTGGTCTCGACCACCCAGCGTCAAAGTCACCTCTTGATCAGTCCCGGGTAGGCGCGGTGCACGCTCTTGGCCACGACCGTGCCGACGACGACCTTCGCGATATCGCCGGGCAGGAACGGTCCGTTGGTGGTGATCGCGGCCCAGATCCCGACGTCGGTGCGCAGGATCAAGCCGATAGTGCCGAAGATGTAGATGACGAGGATTCCGCCGACGGCGTTGATCGCCAGACCGAGCGCGATCGAGTACTTCGGCAGGATGCGGGCGGTGAGCCAGCCGATGATCAGCGCTGCCGCGATCCAGCCGATCAGGTATCCGACGGTGGGGCCGGCCATGGCCTGAAGGCCGGTTCGTCCGCCCGCCAGCAGCGGCAGGCCGATCATCGTGAGGGCGAGGAACACCAGCACTGCGGCTGTCCCCTTGCGCGGCCCCAGAACTGCGCCGGCCAGGATGATGCCGAGGGTCTGCAGGGTGATCGGGACTCCGGAGAAGCCCACCGTGATCGATCCCGGCAATCCGAGCGCGGCGATGAGTGCCGCGAACACCGCGATCTGCGCCATGTCGCGGGCGGAGACGTTCATTCGACCGACCTTACGGCTCGGCGGGCGAGTACTGCTGTCGATACCTGACACGGTGGCTCCTCGAGGAAGGGGCGATCACCTGCCCCAGATACTTGAACGGCGTTCAAGGTAGCAGGTGCGTGGCCCTGATTACCTATCGGGCACCGGCGGTGCCGGCGTCAGAAGGGCGCGGGATCGTATCGACTCCAGTCCTGTCGTATGCGTGCGTGCACAACGCGGCAATGCTCGAGATAGGCCCGCCTCTTCTCTGCTAGCCGCTTCCTCGCCATGTCCGTCGAGGCAGCACGGAAGTCCGCGAGCGTCGGGGGTGTGGATCCGCTGTAGTCGAGTTCCCATCGGGTGGGTTCGGACACAGATGACACCAGCTCCGCCGACCGTTTCCGACGTCGGCGGCGACCCACGGGCGATCCGATCGAGAAGTCCGGCAACGTGACCGAGCACAATCCGAGCGAGTTCGACCACGAAATTGCCCCTCCGGCCGGCATCGCCGCCGACCACGTTTTAGAGGTCTTCGCCTGATGATGGAACACGCACACCGGCTGAAGATTGGTCTCGATGGTCCAACCACCCCGCCGCGGATCGTCTTGGTCGAACGGCACAAGATGGTCGATCTGGCACCGCGCCGACGGCACGTCGCAACGGGGAAACGTGCACGTGCGATACGCGGCCCGAATGACCGCAGCGACGCGGGCACTGGGTCGATAGGTCACCGCACCCTGAGATGGACTGCGCTCCCCGCCGTGGCCGTCGGGAAAGATGCCGCAGGCACGCTCGGGCTTCTCGGCAATCCATGCGAGCCACCGAGCGACCAGCCCATTGCGAACAGACTCCTCCCCCAGCAGAGCGGCTGCGGGTGCGGCTACGGGTGTAATCGAGCAGTCACCTGCCCCGCGTATCGACGGAAGCTCGCCGGCAGCGCGCACGCGCCCGATGCCCACCACTCGACGTAGCAACAAACCGGTCGACAACCGCAAGCCTGGGTTGTGCCCGCTGCCCGGGTGCTTACTGCTGCCCGAGTCTCGACCGCTGCACTCACCGCGCTGCGAGCCTCCAAAGCCGTCCGGGCCTCTTCCGCGACGGTCGTCCTGGTCGCCGCCGTCTGGACCCGCATCGCCGTCAGGACCGGCATCGGGACCGCCATCGCCGTCAGGACCGGCATCGGGACCGCCATCGCCGTCAGGACCGGCATCGGGACCCGCGTCGTCGTCGGGACCGGAATTGCCATCAGGATTCACGTTGTTCGGGTCGCCGCCATCCGGCCCTCTGCTAGACGGTCCTCCGCCTTTCGGGTCACCGCTAACCGGGCCGTCACCGCCCTCAGGGCCGTCGTCGCCCTCGTCGCACTCAGGGCCGTCACCGCCCTCGTCGGGACTGTTTCCCTCTGGTTTGAGCATGTCGACCAACTCGGTCAGCATCGCCTGCCATTTCGCGTCGGTGGCGACGACGCGCGCCACCTCCGGATCGATGGGCGTCCCGTCCGCCAAGGTCGCGGGATCCGAGGACAGTCCCAGCAGCGTCTCCACCGCCACCACGATCTGAAGGAGATGCCCGCGCCGAGGAGGGAGATCATCGGTGCCACCCGCAACCGGGCAGTCGTCGCCCAGATCGCACTGACAGGCCAGCGAATGTTCGCCGTGTAGCAACGCCATCAGTCCCGCCGCCCGCAGCATCCCCGTCGACCGCGGATCGTCCTTGCAGACGGTCCCCACAATCTCGGCAATGAGCGCATCTGCCTCGGCCGCCTCGAGATCCGTGATTTTTGCGATGAGCGACGAAATACCGCCGGGACCGGCGCGGTCGATCCGCACACCGACTTCCTCCGTCTTGGCGGTCTCGCGAGCCTGCGCAGCGCCGTCCGGATCGGCCCGCATCCACAACCGCCAGATTCGGTTCCGCAAGGCCTGCGGACGCATTCGGCCTCCTGCGGCGCAGACCTCGTATTCGATTGTCGAGATGGTCTCGTCACTGGCGCGATGCAACACCGACGTGATGGTGACCATCGTCGACCAGTCGAAGCTGCCGGTCACAAAACGCAAGGCCGTCAACGGCATTCGATGTAGACGCTCCGCAACGTCGTGCATCACCCCCGCATCGCGACGCGTGCCGGTCATCGTCACGGCCAAGTCGCACAACGCGCCGCGGACGGTCTCGCCAGGGTCCCCACCGCCGGATTCGGCAGCCTCCAACCGCATTTCGAGCACGTCGCAGTACGCCAGGACGGTCCCCGCCCGGGCAAGATTCTCCTGGACACGGCTGAGCGCGATGACATCGAGAAACCCCGCAATACAGTCATCGACCGACGGCGTCTCCACCGCCCCCCACCCCCCCGATATCGAACATGTATTCGATAGTACGAGAGGGGTCCGACAAGAAAATTCGATTCGGTCACCGAGTTCGGGCCGGTATAACGACACCATGCGCAGTTACTCGATTCGTGATGTCCGGCCCGGCGACGAGCATCAGATCGGTACAGCACACGTTGCGATCTGGAAGGCAACGTATGCGGGAATGATGAACGGTGCGAAGTTGGATGCGATGAGGCCCGCACACCGCATCGAACGGTGGGAGCAGATCATCGCCCATCGCGACGAGTCGTCGGCGCGCGGAGTTCGCACCCGATGCGCAATAGACGTCGCCGATTCGGGCGTCGTCGGCTTCGCGACCGGAGGACCCCCGCGCGACGAAAACCCGCCCGCGCCACGAGAATTGTGGTCGTTGAACGTTCTTCCCGAACACCACGGCACCGGCATTGCACTGGCGTTGATGAACGACGCACTAGGTGAGGACACTCCCGCTGCATATTTGTGGGTGGCCGCGGCCAACGAGCGCGCGGTTGCCTTCTATCGCAAGAACGGGTTCGAGCTGGACGGCGAAGCCCGCTTCGACCCGACGTGGGAATGCCATGAGGCACGCATGGTCAGGGCTTGACGGGTGGTTCGTTTCTGGATCGGTCGGGGTTCACGTTCTCGGGATTCAGCACGACGTCGGTCACCACAGGCGTCGTTTCGACAGCCCGATCGTTGGAACGGACAGCCACCGTGTTCGGCAGGAACGCATCGAGGGCGCGAGGCGTGATCCACCACAGCAGGGCCGCGAACAGGATCAAAATGTTGATCCACTGCAGCACCGTCGCCGAATTGTCGGACGGAATCACCCGGTCGAAGACCTGGATGTTCATCACGAATCCATGAATGAGGATCAGCACCCACAATCGCCGATATCGGTAATACACCCACACCGCCGCCGCGCCCCACATGGCTGCCCACAGGAATCCGCCGCCGCCGAAATACAGGTACAGGAAGCCCCGCAACGTTGCCGACAACCCCATGATCGCCCAGATCGGCATCCTGCCCACCAACAGCAGAACCGGCAGAGCCACCAGAATCGGCTCCTCCCTCAGACCGACAGCGAGCGCCGAAACGACTGCAAGCCAATCCGATTCGACAGAGGCAGGGATAGAGAACCCAAACCGGACGATATTCAGTCGCGACAAGACGAGCACTATCGCCGACGCCGCGCCGATCGCAGCACACCATGTCAACGCAGCCTCACGCGCGGAGCCATGCCGCAGAGGCAGCACCGCCGGCAATGTCCGTCGCCGCGCGAGATACACCGCGCCGATCGCAATCGCTCCCACAACGACCTGCAGCGCGCCGACCGCGAGATCGGTCCACTGATCGTGCATCGTGAGGATCGGTGCCGGCGCATGCGGCTCACGAAAACGCCACAGCGCACCCACCAAGCCGATGAAATAAACGACGACCCACCCGACCACAAGAGCCGCAACCATCACAGCGGTACCGGCAGCGTTCAAACCACGCCGAGGCGAGCGAGCACGAAGACCCGCGTCGACACCGGTCGTCACCGGACCACCACCATTCCGCTCGATACAGATCGCCGAACAGCTTGTTTATCACGCCTGGGCCGAGAATTCAGTATGGTCTCAGCGATACGAACCGGCGGTGCCAGTCACGGCCGAGTGTCACGCTCGGATGCATCGCTCGAATCCTCGGTTCCGACGATGTCGTCTCGCAGTTCCGCGAGTAGCCCCTTTTTTCGGCGTGCCGCGACGCGAGTCCCATAGGTCCAGCATCGCGAGCACCACCAGAACACAGCCGATCGGGCCACCCTGGAACCAGAACATGTGCTGGTCCCAGAAGAACAGCGCCAGCACAGCTCCGACGACAATCATGACGACGCTGCGCGCCTCTCTCGACTTCATCGCTTCCCTTTCATTGGTTCGGACCACAACCAGGTCAGACCAGATTCAGTTCGATCGCCGCATTCGCGGTCAGTAGCGCGCCCACCACGATCGACACCGTTGCCGCTACGCCGGCGGTCCAACGGTCCACGCGCCGCACCAGCGGTCGCGTGACCGACGAAATACGCTCCTGCGCAACCACTCCGACAGCCAGCAGGACGAGGGCAGGCGACAGCATCACAAGCACGTACGCCGCCAGAATCGACACCGAGGACAACCACCCCAGGTCCGCATCTCCCACGATGGCGATTGCCGAAAAGTAGGGCAGCATCGTCGCTACCTCCACCGCGCCCACAACGACCGCGAGCAGAACAACCCCGCGAACACTCCCCGGGGTCCGCGTCCACCACGCACTGCTGGGGACTCGACGCCGATACTGTCCAGCAGCGCAAGCCCGGTCAGCTTAATTAACACAGCTGTACCGTAACACGGTTTCAACACAGTCGTGTCAAAAAAATCCTCTCGTGCTAGAACAGACCGATGCCGAAGATCGTCGACCACGACGCACGCCGAGCGAAGATCGTCGCCGCCGTGTGGCGCGTCATCGAACGAGCAGGAATGAACGGGGCGACGGTACGTAGCGTCGCTGCCGAAGCCGGCGTCTCCCCTGGATCACTGCGGTACTACTTCTCCGATCAAGGAGAACTTGTCCTCTTCGCGGCCGAGGCCATGACGCAACGCGTCGTACATCGGTTGGAGGAGCATCCGGCCGGAGGCGACGGCCTGGTTCGCGCGATCCGAGTCCTCGAGGAAATGCTGCCACTCGACGAGGACCGCCGTGCCGAGGCGTCGGTGTGGCTGGAAGCGATCGTGCGTGCCAGATTCGACGAGCGACTCGCCGCCCTCAAGACGGCCGGGTGGTTCGGCAGCCGTTACCTCTGTCGGCTCGCGTGGGCGCACCTGCACGATCTCGATCGACCGAACTCCCCCGCATTCACATTCGACAGCACTGTCGACGAACATGCCGCGGCCGAACTGCATACCTACATCGACGGACTGACACTGCAGGCGGTGACGTATCCCGAGCAACTCACGGCCGATGAGGTGCGTCGGTTGTTGCGCTCTTATCTGGAGCCGCAGTCCTGAACCGAGTCGATGGGAAATCTGCGGCCGTAGAGCCACCCGATCACCGCGACGACGACGCCCGCAGCAGCGATCGCAGCCAATACCGACCCGAAGCCCGATGCCTCGACGACCCGCCCGACCACCAACGGTGCCAGCAGAAATCCGGCACGCGAGATCAGCGAGACGGTCGAGATCGCCGCAGCCGACGACACACCGGGAAGCCGTCCGGCCAGGCTGAACACGATGGGAAACAGCGGACTCGACCCCAGGCCGGCGACCGCGAACGCGGCAATGACCAGAACAGGCACGTCGACGGCGAGCACCGACAGCCCCGCGATGCCCGCAAATGCGACCGCTACCAGCGCTGCGCCACCCGTCAGTACCGACGACGGTCCGAAGCGGTCCACTATCCGGTCACCCACCAGGCGTCCCACCAACATGGCCACCGAGAACGCCACGAACGCCAGACCGGCAGCGCCAGGACCGGCACCCTGCTCGGTCGTCATGTACACCGCGCTCCAGGACTGCGGGAAATCCTCCATCAGGCCGGCCAGCAGAACCACCGCGCCGAGCATGGCCAGCGCCGCAATCGGACGGCCGACGGCCGGCTGAGGAGTTGGCCCGTCGGCGGACTCGTCCGGCCGTGCGTCCGGACCCAGCAGACCCCGGCCGACCGCCGCGAGCGCGAGAACCAACACCACTGCAACGCAGCCGAAGTGCACCACGACCGGAAGGCGAGCACCCGCGGCCGCGGAACCCGTCACTCCGCCCACCACAGCCCCGACGCTCCACGCGGCATGAAAGCCACTGAGTAGAGACCGACCGGCACGCTCCTCGACCAGCACTCCCTGTGCGTTCATGGAAATGTCCATCACCGCGTCGGCCCCGCCGAGCAGGACCAGAGCTGCCAGCAACGTCCACCACGACACCGCCACAGCGGGGAGCACGAACGCCCCGCACAACAAGAGTCCCGACGCGAGAACAGCCCACCTACTACCGAATCGGTGGACCAGCACGGCTGCAACGGGTGCTGCGGCAAGCCCGCCGACACCGACCCCTGCAAGTGCGAGACCCAGCGTGGCAACATCGATGGACAACGAGTTCTGGATCTCGGGAATGCGGGGTGCCCAGTTGGCGAACACGGCGCCGTTGACGAAGAAGACGATCAGAACGGACAAGCGAGCACTGGTTTTCGGGCGGCCCATAGTGCCGCGAGCCTATCGTTGATGGAGCTACCCAACCCGTTACTCGAGGTAACGTCGATGGGATGCATGTGTCCGACCGCCTCACCGACCACGTTCCCGAGCGTTGGCTCGCGCCCCTCGTCAAGCACGCCGAGGCTCTGAAGTTCCTCATCGTCGGAGCAATCACCTTCGTCGTCACCGTCGTGCTGTTCTTCGGCTTGAAGTGGACGATCCTGCAGGACAAGCCGGTGACAGCCAATGTTCTGGCCGTGCTGATCGCGACGATCGTGTCTTACGTCCTCAACCGGGAATGGTCGTTCACTGCCCGCGGCGGACGACGTCGCCATCACGAAGCAGCGCTGTTCTTCGCCGTCGCCGGGACCGGTCTGGCCATCAACCAATTGCCGCTCTGGGTGTCGAGTTACGTGCTGGATCTGCGCGCTCCCAACGTGTCTTTCATCACCGAGAACATCGCGGACTTCGTCAGTGGCTCCATTGTCGGCACCCTGCTCGCTACCGCCTTCCGGTGGTGGGCAATGCGGAAGTTCGTTTTCCCCGAGCCGGTGAACGTCGTTCCCGACGAGGTTGCCCTGACCGTTTACGGTGGACGGCATGGCGACCACTAGGACTCTCGTGCTGATGCGGCACGGAAAATCCGGCTACCCCGACGGCGTGCCCGACCACGAGCGGCCACTGGCTCCACGCGGCCAACGGGAAGCAGGACTGGCGGGAGCCTGGATCACCGAGCATGTCGGCTCCGTCGACGCCGTGTTGTGCTCGACGGCTCTGCGGACTCGCGAGACCTTGGCCGCCACCGGCCTCGGCGATGCACCCACCCGCTTCGAGCGAGATATCTACGGCGGTTCGGCCGACGAGATCATCGACGAAATCAAACTGGCGGACACCTACTTCGACGACGTGACGGTCTCGACACTGTTGGTCGTCGGGCACGAGCCCGGAATTCCGTGGACGGCACTCGAACTGGCCGTCGACGACGACACCGACGTGGCCCGCGAAGTGCGACACCGCTTCCCTACCTCGGCGATCGCCGTGCTGACCACCGAATGCAGCTGGGCCGAGCTGGCAGCAGGTACCGCCACGATCACCGAATTCTGCATCCCCCGCGCCGATTCCGACGGCGCGTAGACCCGACTAACGGTTCCGGAGATACAGGTAGCCGGCACCGCCTGCGGCGATCAGCAGAATCAGCGCGGCAGGAAATCCGAGAAGCCACCACACCACCGCGAGCACCACCAATGCAGGTGCGGCGGCAATCAATGCAATACCGGGATTCTCGCGAACCGTTTCCAGCGCGGACTGTGCATGGACTCTGTCGATCTTCTTGCCTGCCATCGTCGACTCCCTCTTCGTGTCCCGTATGCGTGATTCCACAGTAGCGCGGCCTACTACGACTTTCGGTGGACCGCCGCGTCGTACGTCGGTAGGAATCACCAGCTACGACGCCTCGGCAGGGGTGTCGCATCAGAGCCGACTCGCGTGAGATCGGCCCATGGACAATCCGATTCTGCTCACCATCGCCGTCTGCGAAGTCGGATTCTGGGTGCTGGTCCTGGGCGGCCTGTGCTTGCGCTACCTGGCACGGATGCGGCGAGCCAGCACCGTCATGCTGGCTCTGCTTCCAGTCCTCGATCTCGTCCTCGTCGCTGCCGTCGCCGTCGACTTGCATCGCGGTGGGGAGGTCGAGTTCGCTCACCGTCTCGCCGGTATCTACCTCGGTTGGACCCTCGTGTTCGCGCACTCCACCGTGGCCTGGCTGGACGTGCGCTTCGCCCACCGGTTTGCGGGAGGACCGGCACCGTCCACGCCACCCAAGTCCGGACCGCAGGCCTACCGCAACGAGATCCGAGGATTCGTGAAATGGCTGTGCGCTGCCGCGATCGCACTGGCTATCACCTACGTGCTGGCGGCTACCGTGGCAGACTCGAAGCAGGCAGCAGCGTTGAAAACAGTGGTGCAACCGCTCGGCGTCATCACGTTCTTCTGGTTCGTCACCGGACCTCTGTGGGTGCTGGGAACCAAGAGCCCTGGGCGCTCGAAAGACACTGCAGGAGAACGGAGTCGACTCTGATGATGGGCAGGTCCCGGATACCGAACACGTTTCGCCCTTCCTGGCGGCCGCGTAATCCGGTGGTCCTGCCCGTCGAGATGCTGCTGGCCACCGTCGTCTACGCCGCATTCCAACTCTCGACGGGCATGGTCGGCGACACCAGAGACGAACTCGTCGAGAGCCCGGCGCTGATCACGGTGAGCGTCCTCGCAGTACTGGCGATGACAGCGGCGACCTGGGTCCGCCGGACCTACCCTGTCTTCTCGTACTCGGCTGTGGTCGCGATCAGCGTGGCACTCATCCTCGTATTACCCGAGCGCACTTTGGGTTTCACTCCCCTGTACTGGTTCGCCATCGCCGCGTTGGCAATTCGCGTGAGCGGCCCGCGACTCTTCGTTCCCCTCGGCGCAGGATTGATACTGGAGATCCTGGTCAGCGTCGATACACGCCTGTCCTTTCCCGACGCCGCAGCCGGACCTGGCGGCACCGTCGGAGTGGTGGCCGAACAGATCGCCAACCTGGCCATCAACTACACGGTGCTCATCGCGCTGGGTAAATACATCGCACGTGGCCGGGCCCAGGAACTGGAGAGCGAGGCGGCATTGGGGCGGGCCGAATCGGCGCACCGGGAACGCCTGGAGACAGCTCTGGACAACGAGCGGCGCACCATGGCACGCGAATTGCACGACGTCGCAGCCCATCACCTCACCGGCATGCTCATCCAGGCCAAGGCTTCGAAGACTCTGATCACGAGCGACCCCGAGCAGGCACGCGAACTACTCACCGGCGCAATCGGACACGGTCAACGCACCCTCGACAGTCTCCGCCAAATTGTCGGCATCCTGCGTCCGACCGACAATGACGGCGGCGCACCACAGCCCATGATCTCCGATATCACCGACCTCGTCGAACAGTCTCGAATGTCGTTCGCCTCCATCGACCTCGACGTCACCGGCGACGCAGCCCGAACGGACAGCGCGGTGCAGCTGACATGCTTTCGCATCGTGCAGGAGTCACTGTCCAATGCTCGACGCCACGCGCCCGGTTGCGCCGCACTGGTCCAGGTCAGCACTGGAGCCTCGAATGTCGAGGTGACCGTTTCCAACACGATTGCCTCCCTCACCTCCGGTCATGACGATTCCTTGGGTCAGGGATTCGGCATTCCCGGCATGCGGGAGCGAGCAGCCCTGTTCGGCGGGACGCTGGAGGCCGGGCCGAATGAGCTGGCCGACGGCAGAGGCTGGGTGGTGCGCGCGCGACTACCGGTCGACGGCAAGATCTCTCGCCCCGACGGGGTACCGGCATGATCAGAGTACTGATCGTCGATGATCAA
The DNA here is from genome assembly GCF_004563845.1 of Rhodococcus sp. 1R11. NCBI lineage: Bacteria > Bacillati > Actinomycetota > Actinomycetes > Mycobacteriales > Nocardiaceae > Rhodococcus > Rhodococcus sp. 1R11. Next base: position 176,591 of record NZ_SPNG01000001.1, read on the forward strand.
CCCGTGGTTCGGCAGGGATTCGAGCTGTTCCTGGCCGGCAACTCCGCCATCGAGGTCGTCGGACACGCATCGTCGGGACGGCATGCAGTTCAACAGGTCTCGGCGCTGCAGCCCGACGTCGTACTGATGGACATTCGGATGCCGAACGGCGACGGACTCACCGCGACACGGGAAGTCCTGGCGCGATTCGACGATGTTCGCATCATTGTCGTCACCACCTTCGATCTCGACGAGTACGTGTTCGCCGCACTCGACAGCGGTGCATCCGGATTTCTGCTCAAGGATGCCGATCCGGACGAGCTCGTCGACGCCGTGACGACCGTCGCCGCCGGCGGAGCGGCCCTGTCGCCGCGCATCACCCCGCGGTTGATTGCGGAGTTCGCGCGACGCGGGGCACCACAGCGATCGACGAGAAGCACTGCCCCACAACACGACCTGAGCCTCCGGGAGATGGAGGTGGTGCAATTGCTGGCGACAGGGCTGGGCAACAGCGAGATAGCCCGATCACTGCAACTCGAGCAGAGTACGGTCAAGACCCACATCGGCAACATCTGCCGCAAACTCGAGGTCAGCACCCGAGTGCACGTTGTGATCTGGGCCTACCGCAACGGTCTGGTGGGCAGCTAGCCCTATCCGAATCCTAAGCCGCTGAACGTTCCTCGTCGTCCGATGTCTCGTCGGCAAGTTCGAGCATCGACCCGGACTTGTCGGTGTACTGGAAGTGCGGTCGCTTGTCGCCGATGTACGACGTCATCCACGACACCACCGCAACGTAACGGTTTCGGAAACCCACCAGGTACATCAGGTGCACCGCGAGCCACATCACCCAAGCGATCGGCCCGGACATGTCGACCTTGCCGAACAGTCGAGCCACCGCACTGAAACGGCCCACGATCGACATGCTGCCCTTGTCCACATACTTGAACGGCGTTCCCGCGTCGACCTTTCCGATGATCGTCTTGGCTACATGGCGGCCCTGCTGCATCGCAACCGGCGACTGTCCCGGCAGCTTGTGCAGCGAGGTCACGTCGCCGATCGCGTAGATGTCCTTCGCGGTACCGACGGTGAGGTCGTCGTGCACGAGCAACCGACCGGCCCGATCGGTCTCGCACCCGGTGCGCTCGGCGATCGTCGCCGCCAGCTCGCTCGCCTGAACTCCGGCCGACCAGATCACGGTCTTGGCCGGGTAGGTGCGCGAGGTCTTCGTATCTACGTCCTGCACCGTCACGACGTCGTCGGCGATATCGGTCACCATGGCACCGGTGACGACGTCGACGCCCGACTTCTCGAGCTTGGTGCGGGCATAGGCACTGAGCTTGCCGCCGAAAGCGGGGAGTACCTCTTTCACACCGTCGACGAGGGTGACCGTGACGTCGTCGGGTCCGATGTCGGGGAACGAGCCGGCGAAGTATCGGTGCGCGAGATCCCTGATCTGGCCGGCCAGTTCGACGCCGGTCGCGCCTGCACCGACGACCACGAAGCTGAGTAGTTCCTTGCGCGCGTCGAGATCGGATGTCTGGTGCGCCTTTTCGTAGCAGCTCAGAATCTGCTCACGCAGGGCGATCGCGTCGTCGACGGTCTTGAGCGCGAAGGTGCGGTCCTTGAACTCGTCGCGGCCGAAGTAGGCCTGAGTGGCCCCGGTGGCGACGATCAGGCGACCGAAACCGATGGTGTGGCGTTCGCCGCCACCGACGTAAGAGACCTGATGACTCTCGGGATCGACGTCGACCACTCGGCCCAGACGCACATCGGCGGAGTCGTACTGCGCGAGAATGCGCCGGATGGGCGGGGCGATCTCGCCCGTCGAGATCATCCCGGTTGCCGCCTGGTAGAGCAGCGGCTGGAACAGGTGCTCGGTGGTGCTGGAGATCAGAGAGAACGTCACACCGGCCTTGCCCAGAGCCTTGGCCGCGGCCAACGCTCCGAATCCCGAACCCACGATGACGACGTCGTACGTTTTCACAGCACTTCCCTTTCCGAGCACACATTTCTTGTAGATCGACGAACTACCTCCATGAAACTCCGCCGTTCCTGCGCTATCAACGCGAGAGTTGAAATAGCATCCATGAGCAGAACTCATGAATGGAGGTGGCCGTGGAGCTGCGGCAACTGAAGTACTTCCTCGCGGTCGGGGAAGAACTCAACTTCTCCCGTGCCGCCGAGCGGTGCTACGTCTCGCAATCAGCGATCAGTCTGCAGATCTCCAAGCTCGAACGCGAGATCGGTGAGCCGCTGTTCGAGCGCACCTCACGCACAGTCCGATTGACCGTCGTCGGAGCACAATTGGTGTCCATCGCCCGCCACATGGTGGAGCTCGAACAGGCCGCTCTGGCGCTGACGACCAGGCGTCGAAACCAACTCCGCCTCACCGGAAACATGACCTTCGCCGCGAACGCCATCTCCGCAATCGTCGCGGTACGCGAACGCCATCCCGACGCCGAGATCGACTTCGTTCTCAAACGATTCGCAGAACAGATCGAAGCGGTGACCTCGGGCGACTGCCAGGTGGCACTGATCCGCGGCAGCGTCGAACGCTCCGGTCTGCACGTGACCGAACTGTGGACCGAGGACCTCGTCGTCGTCCTCGCAGAGGGCCACCCCCTGGCCGGGGAACCCAACCCGAGCCTGAGCCAACTCGCCGAATATCCGCTGCTGCTGCCCAAACGAAGCGAGCAGATCTTGCTGCACCGCGTCATCGAGCGTGAGATGAAACGCAGTGGGCTTCCACTGACCTTCGGTCCGCCGGTGGCGTCCGATCACACCGCGAGCGCCGAACTGCTCAACCACCCGCAGTGTTGGTCGATCCTCTACGCCAGCACGGCCGAGAGCACACCCAAAACCGGCCTGGTGTTTCGCACCGAGGCCGACCGTCGGCTGCGACTACCGGTCTCGGCAGTGGTCGACGCGACCGTGCCGGCCACCGACATTCAACGCGATCTGGTTGCCGCGCTGGCAGATACAGCTCCCGCTCAACCCACCGCGCCGGTTCAAAAAACTGCGCCGGAGAGCTGAGCGAAAGCGGCGTCGGCGGCGAACAGTTCGGCCCGGTCGAACGTCGACGTCGAGGCCATGACCTCGTCCGCGCCGGTGCGCTCGATCAGCTCGTCGAGCCGTGGGCGGACCTGCTCGGCCGTGCCGAGGATGGTTGCTTCCAACGAGGATTCGATCCGATCTCTGGTCCGCGGCGTCCACCGAGCTTCGTCGATCGACGAGGCGGGTTCGAGCGCCGGGAACTCACCCTCGCGCCGTGATCGCGCCATCGCCCACGCCTCCGGGAGGGCGAAACGGCGCGCATCTGCTGCGTCCGCGGCGATCGTCACATCGAGCGAGACGACGACGTACGGATCCGGCAGTTGCGGACTCGGCCGAAAGTGCTTGCGATACTGCGCCAGTGGATCGTTCCCGCGCAGTACCGGGCCCCCGACGACCACCGGCAACCCGGCACGGGCAGCAACCTCCAGACCGGCACCGGTGGCGAGCACGAACATCGGCGGCGGCGTAGTTGCCGGCCGCGCGGTCACAGGACCGGACCCGTCCAGATACGAACGCACTTCGGCGACGTCGGCCTCGAAAGTATCGGGAGCGTCGCGGTCTCGACGCAGGGCGGCGCGCACCGGTTCGGTGAACCCGAGCGAACGCCCGACGCCCAGGTCTATCCGGCCCGGAAAGAGCGACTCCAGCATCAGAAACTGTTCGGCCACGATCAGGGGTTGATGATTGGGCAGCATCACCCCGCCGGACCCGACGCGAATGCGCGAGGTCTGCGACGCCACCGCCGCTGCGAGAACCGCAGGCGCGCCCGACGCGATGCCGAGTACAGCATGATGCTCGGCCACCCAGAACCGGTGCAGCCCGAGCTTTTCGGCGTGCACACCGCGTTCGACGGTGTGACGGAGCGCCGCGGCGTCGTCGACACCTGCCCTCGTGCGGGATCGGTCGAGCAGTGAGAAGAACACATCAGCTGCAACCGGCGAGGCGTCGGGCATATTTCTCGGAACGACCTGCTCATCGCGGACCGAATATGTCCGCAATGGGGCTCATCCTTGCTTCATGACTCTCACCATGAAGATCGAACTCATCACCGTCCCTGTCACCGACGTCGACCGCGCCAAGGAGTTCTACACGTCGATCGGGTTCAACGCCGACCACGACGCACGCCCGTGGGAAGGCATTCGGTACGTCCAACTCACTCCCCCGGGATCGGCGTGCTCCATCGCTATCGGCGAAGGCATCACCGACGCCGAACCCGGTGCCGGCGCAGGCATTCTGATGGTCGTCGACAGCGCCCAGGAGGCCTACGACCACCTCACCGCGGTGGGCCTGACCGTCGAGGAGCCGAAGGACGAGGGCTGGGGAACATTCGTGTACTTCGCGGACCCCGACGGCAACAAGTGGTCGCTGCAGCAGTTGCCGACCCAGCCCTAGTTCGGAAAGCCCTGGTTCGGTTAGAAAGCCAATCGTGCCAGGATGCCGCGGTGGTCGGAGCCGGGGACGGTCACGGCCTCGACCGAACGAACTCCCATGTCTGCCACCAGAACATGGTCGATGGCAATGACCGGCGGGTGCCAGGTGTGCGCCGGATACGTCCTGAGCATGCCTGCTCCCGTGGCCACCGCGCCGTCGACGAATCGGCCGTCCTGCAGATCGCGGTAGCGCCGGTGGTCCTGCGTGGCATTGAAGTCCCCGGCCACCACGACAGGTCCGTCGTCGGCCGGGATCTTGGCCAGCAGCTGCCGAAGCAGCCCGAGCTCACGTACCCATTCGGACGGCTCCCGCGGCCACGGCGGAACTGGATGCACCGCGAACACCAGCGGCCGACCCCGCATCTGCACCCGAGCCGACAGCATTTCGGTCACGAAGCCGTCGTGCCGCTGCTGGTCGGCGAGTGGGAATCGGCTGTAGATGCCGGTTCCGTTGCCTCCTGGTCCGGCGCTCACGTGGGCGTACGGTAACAGCTCGGACAGCCTGGGTCGAAGACTCGCATCGGCCTCGGGCGTCAGCTCGACGAGAGTGAGCACATCCGGACGATGGTGCTCGACGAGCGCGATCAACGCATCCGGATCGGCCTGGCCGAGCCAGATGTTGGCGTGCAGCACCGTCAGGTCCGAGTTGTCGGGCCTCGGCGCGACGCGGCGGTAGCGGAGCCGGAACTGGGTCGCGACCGCCGCGGCAGAGACGGCCGATCCTGCCGTCAGCCCCCACCCACCGAAGGCAACACCTGCCAACACAGTTCCGGGCACGGCCGCGAGCATGAGGACATGTGCCAAAGCCGCAGCGACCGCCATCGGCTGCCCACGTCCGTCGACCAGGTGCGCGACGACCCCCGTGACCACCACGACGAGCAGTAATACAGCCACCGATGCCGACACCATGAGCGGAGTCTGGCAGGCAAACCTGAGGCCGAGCTGGGAGCCGTCCCGAAATACGACCGGACCGTTGGCTTTCTTGTCGCAAACACGACAGAATCGGGAGCGCTGTCCGCGAGGTGTCCGAGGGGGAAGTACTGCCGTGAATAGAAGGCAACTGTTGCGTTTGGCCGCTGCCGGAATGCTCGGTGCCGCTGCAGCCCCGGTCCTGAGTTCGACCGGACTGGCCGGATCCCCCGTCGCCGGCGCTTTGCCGATCGGAGCAGACCGCATCCGGTCGCTGGTGCCCGAACTGTTCGCCGACCCTCCCCGACCACCGGACCACTCGCCCGTCATCGTCATCGGTTCCGGCTTCGGAGCCAGCGCCGCCGCCCTACGCATGGCTCAGGCCGGCACCGCGGTGACCGTCCTCGAGCGCGGACTGCGCTGGCCGCGCGACCCCTGGCGCGAAATCTTCACGGCGGACATGACCGCCGACGGCCGCGGACTGTGGCAGCAGACCTCGTTCACCAACATCACCGGTCTTCCCGTCGGACCGGTCGACCTCTTCGGCGGCGTCCTCGACACCACCCGCTACGAGAACCTCTCGGTCTGGCGCGGCGCAGCCGTCGGCGGCGGCTCCGTGGTCTACACCGGCGTCACCATCGCACCGAACAAGAAATTCTTCGACCTCTCGTTCGGCGGACGCCTGAACTACGACGAGATGGCAGCCACCTGGTACCCGAAGGCCCGTTCCATGCTCCGGCCGTCGGCGATGCCCGAGGACGTCTACAACAGCCCCAACTTCGCTCACTCACGGACCTGGGACGATCACGCCCGCCGTGCAGGCTTCCGCCCCGAAGCAGTCGACGGCAACTGGAACTGGAACGTCGTGCGCGACGAGATCGCCGGCCGATCCCGGCCGTCCGCGACAGTCGGGGAAAGCACCTTCGGTAACTCCAACGGTGCCAAGCACGACCTGACCCAGAACTACATCCCCCAAGCCGAAGCCACCGGTAACGCAACGGTGTGCCACAGCCACCGCGTCGCAGCGATCGGCAGCGAATCCGGCGGCCGCTACCGCGTCGACATCGAACGCCTCGACCCGTTCGGCAACATCGTCGAGACCCGGACACTCACGTGCGACACCCTCGTCCTCGGGGCCGGATCCATCGGCACCACCGAACTGTTGATGCGCGCACGCACCACCGGCGCATTGTCGAACCTCAACGAATTCGTCGGCACCGGCTGGGGCACCAACGGCGACGCCTCGATGACCAGGTCCCTCGGACCGATGTCTGCCGGCCCGCAAGCTGCGCCCTGCGCGTCCCGCATCGTCGACGACTCCGGACTGCCCCTGACCGTCGAGAACTGGTACACCCCAGGCGTTCCCGTGAACATGGGCTTCCTCGGCTCACTCGGTATGACCATCGACCCCTTGCGCGGAAACTTCGGATTCGATTCCGCTGCAAACAAACTGACCCTCAACTGGCCCAAGGGCGGCAGCCGCGACACCGTCGAGGCCCTGCGTGCCGTTCAGAACCGCATGGCCCAGGCCGGCGGCACCATCGTCGCCGCCGAACCCTTCACCCGCGATGTCGACGACACCTTCACCGCGCACCCCCTGGGCGGCGCAGTACTCGGCGACGCCACCGACGATTACGGTCGCGTCAAGGGCCACCCCGGGCTCTACGTCGTCGACGGTGCCCTGATCCCGGGCAGCACCGGTGCCGCCAACCCGTCGCTGACCATCACCGCACTCGCCGAACGCAACGTCGCACAGATCATCGCCGACGGTCGCTGAGCCGTCTGTCCAGAGGTTTACCCATGCACCATCCCGCCACCCGACTTGCCGAAAATCACGATCTGCTGCTTGCGGCCGATACACTGCGCGACGCATTTGCCGACTACCCATGGACGCGATGGGTGGTCCCGGCCGATGACTACCTGGCCACGCTGCAGGAACTCCAGCAGCTGTACCTACAACACGCGCATCGACACGGAATCGTATTGCTCACCGCGGATTACGCCGGGGTCGCGGCACTACTTCCCGCAGATGCCCCTCCACCCGATGACGAATCCATGGCGAGGATCATCGAACTACACGGAGATCGGATCGATCGACTGTCCTCCAGTGAATCACCACCGGGGTCATGGACACTGGAAACGCTTGGTGTGCAACCGCATCGGCAAGGGCACGGGATCGGCGGACGACTGCTCGAGAAGGCCGTCGACGAAGCACGGCAACGTGGCACCTCCGGGTTGGCCTTGGACACGTCGGATCTGCAAAACGTGCGCCTGTACGAGCGGGCCGGGTTCCGTGTCTCGAGCCACGCCGCACCGAGTGAGGGGCCCGAGGTGTGGTCCATGGTCCGTACATTCGGCACGGATTGAGCCTGCGACACCAGGCGCTACCCGAGCTGAATCTCCGGCCGCCCCTCGGGAACGGTGACCGTCATGGCTGTGCGAACCGGCTTACCCGGCGTCGACACGGCATCGAGAACCCTGACCTCCGAACGCCATTCGGTGGGTGTCAAGGTGCTGCGCAGGTAGCCACGACGGGCATTTCCGTACTTGACGTGCGGCGAACCGTCGGCGATGGCAGTTCCGGTGGAGTCGATGTCGGCACCGTCCTTGCCCGACGCGATGGACGTGGTGGCGATCTCGACTCCCTGCAAGGGCGAGACCTGATCCTGGTAGTCGCGGCGCAACTCCGAGACGATCGTTCGGTGGATGTCGCCGACGATCGACGCCACGTTCTGCGTGCCACGATCCCGGGCTCCGTCGAGAATTCGATGCCGCGAGGCCTCGTAGCCGCTCCACGGATCCATGCCGACCTTCCGGTCGTTGCCCTGCCCCTGCGCGAGATCGGATATGACCGTCTGATGCGCCAGGAAGTTCCATCTCGACGGCGACGCGAATCCGTCGAGTATCCATTGTTCCTGTGCTGCACCGGTGATGGTGCGCGCCGGATCCGCCGTCTCGGCGTCCTGCGCGTGCTCACCGTCTCCATGAGCCTGATCGCTGCGATACTGCCGGGTGTCGAGCACCGAGAAGTCCACCAGATCACCGAACGAGAACCGGCGATAGACCTTCATGTCCGGGCCGACGGGCCTCAGGTTCGCGCGCACCGGAGTGTTCTCCCACCACGCCTTGAACGCATCGGCCCTGCGTAGCAGGAACTCTCGTGGATCGTCGTTGTCCTGGCTGATCTGCGAGGCCCAATTGTTGTCCACCTCGTGGTCGTCGAACGTCGAGACGAACGGTGCCGACGCATGTGCGGCAGCCAGGTTCTCGTCTGCCTTGTACATCGCGTACCGGTCGCGATAGTCGCTGAGAACCATGGTTTCTCGAGCGGCCGACTCGGTGCGAGGCTCGCCCGCCCGCGCACCCTCGTTCTTGATCGCGTACTCGTAGATGTAGTCGCCCAGAAAGAACACCACATCGAGATTCGAGGCCGCCAGGTCCTGGTACGCACCGAAGTAGCCGTCCTCCCACTTCTGGCACGAGGCCCACGCGAAATCGAGCTTGCTCAGCGGCTGCCCGAGTGCGGGTGCAGTTTTGGTGCGACCGACGGGACTCGCATGTGGGCCGACCAGGAAACGGTAGAAGAATTCGCGCGCCGGCTCGAGCCCGCGCACGTCGACGTGAATGGACCAACCGTCGAATTCGGTTGCCGGCTCGATGCCCTGCGCCACGATGCGGCCGAATTTTTCGTCGGCGGCTATCTGCCACTGGACCGGCACCACACCCGGCGTCATCCCGCCCAGCGGGGCGAATGGGTCGGTGGCGAGTCTGGTCCACAGCACCACCGAATCGGGCAACGGATCGCCGGAAGCAACACCGAGACGGAAGGGATAGTCGGGGGTGATCACCGACTGCGCACCTGCAGTCGCGGATGTCCCCGCAAGCTCGGGCGTGAAGGCCAGCGCCCCCACCAACGCACTCCACGTCAGAAACTGTCGACGTGTGGCCCCGGCCCGCAGAGAAATGTCGCGACCGATCCTGACGTCGTTACCTCGGTTCACCATTGTCCGAGACTCTCGTGCGACCGACAACTGCATTCGTCATCGATCCGACGGGCAGGTGAACTCCGTGTGTCGCCTCCGTCACTGCGGCCGCGGCAGCGTCCCGTTGGCTCGCACATGGTCGCGCAGACGAGTGAGAAGCGGTTCGAGAGTGGCGATGTCCTCGGGTGCGAGCCCGTCGAAGAACAGTCGACGCACCACGTCGACGTGCCCCGCCGCCGCTGCGTCCAGAGCGGTCCTGCCCGCTTCGGTGAGCACTGCATCCGTGGCGCGCCCGTCGGTCGTCGAGACCGTGCGATCGGTGAGCCCTCGTGCGGACATCCGCGCGAGGTGATGGGAGGCCCTGCTGCGCTCCCAGCCGATTTCGGCGGCCAGTTCGGTCACCCGGCGACGACCGTCGGGACTGTCCGCCAGTGCGACCAGCACCGAATAGTCGGCCAGGGAAAGACCGTGATCCTCGGTCAGCTGCCGGTTCATCTCGAACGTCATCTGCAGCGACAACCCCATGTAGGCGCGCCACGCCGATTCCTCGGTGGGCGTCAACCACGGAGTGCTTTCGGCTTTACTGGGTGACATGTCACGTACTTTCTGCGATGCTGGGTCCGGGGCACCGAACCCCCACCACCAACCCTAGGGGCACACCATGGATCGCAGCACTCCCGCAGAGCTGGCACGCCGCAACGTCGTCGAAGTATTCAACACGAACGACGACGCGAAACGACGCGAACTCATCGAGTCCATGTATCACCCGGACGCGGTCTTCTACGACGCCGAGAACACCGCCACCGGGAGAGAGTCGGTCATCGAGGCGATTCGAGCGCTGGTCGGTCCATCCGAGGGTCTGACGTTCGCCGTCACCACCGAGCCCACCGCCCTGGGTGACGTCGCCCGAATCTCCTGGGCACTGTCGCCGCCCGACGCCCCCGCCGTAGTCTCGGGGCAGGACTTCGTCGTCGCGAAGGACAACCTGATCGCCGAGCTGTACACGTTCATCGACCAGGCATAACCGACCAGACATAGACGGCTACCCGAAGGGCTCGCCACGGCCGACGTACGCGTCAGATGAGCCGCGCCCCGGGGCCCGCGTTGCCCAGCTCGTCGCCTGGATTGAGCAGACTGCATTTGTTCAGGGAGAGACATCCGCAGCCGATGCAGCCGGTGAGTTGCTCCTGCATCCGCGCAATCGACTGCTTCCGATCCTCCAACCGCTGGTTCCATGCAACCGAAATCTTGGCCCAGTCGCGCTTGTTCGGGGTGCGCCCCGACGGTAGGGACGCAAAGACCTCGGCCACCTCGGCAAGCGGTATTCCGAACCGCACCGCCACCTGAATCAGCGAGATCCGTCGAATCGCATGACGGGGGAACTTTCGGACGTTGCCCGCCGTCCGCTCGGCGGGAACGAGCCCGAGAGTCTCGTAGTACCGAACCGCAGACACTGCGGCACCGGTTCTGGCCGCGACCTCCCCGATGGACAACAGTTCGTCACTGATACGGATCATGCTGCCTCCCAGCCGACACGACGATTTGACCTCGAGTGCACTCGAGATCCTAACCTTCCACACCATGCACTCCCCCACCGAATCCACGACCGGAACCTGGCGACAGCTACTCGGCGCTCGCTACATCGGCACCGCAACCGTTCTCGCCGGCGGCGTCGCGCTGTACGCCACGAACGTCTACCTGACGACCAGCCTGCTCCCCACGGCCATCGACGAGATCGGCGGCCAGCGCTACTACGCCTGGACTGCAACGGTTTTCCTCGTTGCGTCCGTTATCTCCTCGATGCTGGTCAGCAAAGTTCTGGCCGCCCGCGGACCTCGCGGTGCCTACCTGATCGGCCTGACGGTCTTCGCTCTCGGCACCGTTGTGTGTGCCGTCAGCCCCACGATGGAACTCTTACTGGTGGGCCGCACAATTCAGGGCGCAGGAGGTGGCCTATTGGCCGGACTCGGCTACGCCGTCATCAATGCCGCGCTGCCGCAACATCTCTGGACGCGAGGTGCGGCTCTGGTCTCGGCCATGTGGGGTGTGGGAACGTTCGCCGGACCGGCCGTCGGCGGCATCTTTGCGCAATTCGGAGCCTGGCGAATGGCCTTCGGTGTGCTCGTTCTCGCAGCTCTGGCCATGGCTGCCCTCGTCCCGCGAGCACTGCCCGCCCACACCGCTGAGGCCACCGAACCCAGCCCGGTACCGACACTGTCGCTGACCCTGCTCACCACAGCTGCCCTACTGGTGAGCATCGCCGGCGTGGTCTCCAACCTCGCGATCACCGCGGCAATGGTCCTGGGAGGAGTACTCCTGCTGATCGCCTTCGTGGCCGCCGACCGTCGCGCACCGCACGGCGTGCTCCCCCCGTCGACCTTCGGCGCGTCCGCACTGAAATGGATATACCTGACCATCGTCGTCCTCGCCGTCGCGTCCACGGTGGAGACCTTCATCCCACTGTTCGGCCAACGTCTCGCCGGATTGGCACCGCTGGCCGCCGGATTCCTTGGAGCCGCACTGGCGCTCGGGTGGACCCTCGGCGAGATACCGAGCGCGTCGGCCACCGCTCCACGCGCCGTGCGACGCATCGTCATCGCCGGCCCGATCCTCGTCGCCGCCGGATTGTGCATCGTGGCAGCGTTTCTCACCGACCAGGCAGGTCCCGGTTCGATCACCACGTGGGTAGTGGGTCTGCTCGTCGCGGGCTTCGGAATCGGGATCGCGTGGCCACACTTGGCCGTCGGTGCCATGACATCGGTCGCCGAACCGGGCGAAGGCGCACGAGCGTCGGCCGCGATCAACACCGTCCAACTGATCGCCAACGCCTTCGGAGCAGCTCTCGCGGGCGTCCTGGTGAATCTCGGGGAACCATCGACGCTGCGATCGGCGCAGTTGCTGCTGTTCACCTTTGCGGCGCTGGCATTCATCGGTGTTGCAGCGGCGGCGCGATCGCAGCGCGCGTAGGTTGTCGGCTGACCGGATCAGGTCTGTACGACCCAGATCGAATTGCCGTCGGGATCACGCAAGGCGAACATCGGCGGCACGCCGTCCACCTCTTCCATGAAGTCGTCGAGATCGATGCCGCCGAGAGCGCTGAGCCGCTTGTGCTCGGCCGCGACATCGGCAGTCTCGACACCGATGGACCCACCGCCGGGCGTACCTCCCATCGGCGGGTTCAGGGCGAGCCGCGCCGTCGAGCCCGGCGGGGCCACTTCCAGCCACCGGTACTCGCCCTCGGGGTCGAACCGCAGATCACCGCGAATTTCGAACCCGAGAACGCGGGAGTAGAAATCGAGGGCGGCGTCCTGATCGGCGACAGTGAACATGGCCACGCCGATGTTCACGATTGTGCTGGGTGTTTGCTCGGTCATACCGGTACCGACTCGAGTGCCGCGGGAAACTCACCGCGCCCCCTCCACATAGAACAAAGCCCCGCACCGACCGAAGTCGGTGCGGGGCTTTGTTGGTCACGCCCTGTCGTCGTGAGTGGAAACTCGTAGTGGGCTACGAAGTTCCGCTCACGTGCGACGAAGTCGCTCTAGCGGTATTCGTTGGAGAAACCGTAGTCGTCGAGCGGCACTGCAGCACCGGTTCCCTGGCCGAAGCCGTCCGGGCTGTAGTACTGATCGTCGTACGACGGCACCGCGTATGCCGCGGCACGCGCCTCTTCGGTCGGCTGCACCGTGATGTTCCGGTACCGGTTGATGCCGGTACCAGCCGGGATGAGCTTACCGATGATGACGTTCTCCTTGAGACCTATGAGCTTGTCGCTGCGGCAGTTGATCGCCGCATCGGTGAGCACACGAGTGGTCTCCTGGAAGGACGCAGCCGATAGCCACGAGTCGGTGGCCAGCGACGCCTTGGTGATACCCATCAGGACCGGACGTCCGGCTGCGGGCTCGCCACCCTCGGAGACGACGCGACGGTTGCTCGACTCGAATTCGCTGCGCTCGGTGAGTGAACCGGGCAGGAACTCGGTGGAGCCGCTGTCGATGATCGTCACGCGACGGAGCATCTGGCGCACGATCGTCTCGATGTGCTTGTCGTGAATCGACACACCCTGCGACCGGTACACCTCCTGGACCTCGTTGACCAAGTGGATCTGCACCTGACGAGGACCCATCACGCGCAGCACCTCGTGCGGATCGGCAGCACCTTCCATGAGCTGCTGGCCGACCTCGACGTGGTCACCGTCCGCCAGAAGGCGCTCGGTGCCGTCGTCGTGCTTGAAGACGCGCAGACGCTGACGCTTGGAGAGCTTGTCGTAGACAACCTCTTCGCCGCCGTCGTCCGGGACGATGGTGATCTTGTAGAAACGATCGCCGTCCTCGAGCTGGATGCGTCCCGACACGTCCGCGATCGGAGCCTTGCCCTTCGGCACACGTGCCTCGAACAGCTCCTGCACGCGAGGCAGACCACCGGTGATGTCATCTCCGGCGACACCACCCTGGTGGAAGGTACGCATGGTCAGCTGGGTTCCGGGCTCACCGATGGACTGTGCGGCAACGATACCGACGGCCTCACCGATGTCGACCAGCTTGCCGGTGGCCATCGAGCGGCCGTAGCAGGTGGCGCAGACGCCGGTACCCGTGGTGCAGGTGAGCACCGAGCGAACCTTGACCGACGTGATGCCCGCAGCGAGCAGCGCGTCGATGGCCGGGTCACCGAGATCGTGTCCGCGAGCGACGATGACCGTGCCGTTCTCGTCGACAGCGTCGTTCGCCAAGGTGCGGGCGTACGTGCTGGTCTCGACGTGAGCGTCGCGGATCATCTTGCCGTCGGCCATCTTCTCGGCGATCGTCGTGACGATGCCGCGCTCGGTGCCACAGTCGGTTTCCCGAACGATGACATCCTGCGAGACGTCGACCAGACGACGCGTCAGGTAGCCCGAGTCGGCGGTACGAAGCGCCGTGTCGGCCAGACCCTTACGAGCACCGTGCGTGTTGATGAAGTACTCGAGGACCGTCAGGCCTTCCTTGAAGGAAGACTTGATCGGACGCGGGATGAACTCACCCTTCGGGTTCGTCACCAAGCCCTTCATGCCGGCGAGCGAGCGAACCTGAGTCATGTTTCCGGCTGCGCCGGACTTCACGATCATCGGGATCGGGTTGTCGTCGGGGAAGTGGGCCTCCATGGCCTTACCGACCTGCTCGGTCGCGTCCTGCCAGATCTTGACCAGTGCGGAGTTGCGCTCGACCTTGTCGAGTGCGCCACGCTGGTACTTCTTCTCGATCTGATCGGCCTGAGCCTCGAAGGTCTCCATGATCTGCGGCTTCTCCGGCGGCACGAGGACGTCGGAGATCGAGATGGTGACACCCGAACGCGTGGCCCAGTAGAAGCCTGCGTCCTTGAGCTTGTCGACGGTCTGCGCAACGACGATCATCGGGTAACGCTCGGCGAGATCGTTGATGATGGTCGACTGACGCTTCTTCGGCATCTGCTCGTTGACGAACGGGTAGTCCGCCGGGAGCAGCTCGTTGAAGAGCACGCGTCCCAGAGTGGTCTCCGCGGTCCATGCCTCGCCGCGGTTCCAGCCCTCGGGGAACAGCTCGTTCTCGATGTCACGCGGCGGGCGCTGCGTGGTGAGACGAACCCGAATCTGCGACTGCACTGTGAGCGATCCACGATCGACGGCCATCTGAGCCTCGGCCGGGGAGGAGTACGCCCCGAACTCGGCCTGATCGGTCGATGCATCGACGCGCTCGCCGACAGCACCGGCGTCCAGACGCGTCAGGTGGTACAGACCCGTCACCATGTCCAGACGCGGCATGGCGAGCGGACGGCCCGATGCCGGCGAGAGGATGTTGTTCGAGGACAGCATCAGCACGCGTGCCTCGGCCTGAGCCTCGGCGGACAGCGGGAGGTGGACAGCCATCTGGTCACCGTCGAAGTCGGCGTTGAACGCCTCACACACGAGCGGGTGCAGCTGGATGGCCTTGCCCTCGACGAGCTGCGGCTCGAACGCCTGGATGCCCAACCGGTGCAGGGTGGGTGCACGGTTCAGCAGCACGGGGTGCTCGGCGATGACCTCTTCGAGAACGTCCCACACCTGCGGACGCTGACGCTCGACCATGCGCTTGGCCGACTTGATGTTCTGCGCGTGGTTCAGATCCACCAGGCGCTTCATCACGAACGGCTTGAACAGCTCGAGTGCCATCAACTTCGGCAGACCACACTGGTGCAGCTTCAGCTGGGGACCGACGACGATGACCGAACGGCCCGAGTAGTCGACGCGCTTGCCGAGGAGGTTCTGACGGAATCGTCCCTGCTTGCCCTTGAGCAAGTCGGAGAGCGACTTCAGCGGGCGGTTACCCGGTCCGGTGACCGGACGTCCACGACGGCCGTTGTCGAACAGGGCGTCGACCGACTCCTGCAGCATCCGCTTCTCGTTGTTGACGATGATCTCGGGAGCACCGAGATCGATCAGACGCTTGAGGCGGTTGTTGCGGTTGATGACGCGGCGGTACAGGTCGTTCAGGTCGGACGTCGCGAAACGGCCACCGTCGAGCTGCACCATCGGACGAAGCTCCGGTGGGATGACCGGGACAGCGTCCAGGACCATGCCCATCGGCGAGTTACGGCCGGCCTGGAATGCGGCAACGACCTTCAGACGCTTGAGCGCGCGCAGCTTCTTCTGACCCTTGCCACTGCGGATGGTCTCGCGAAGAGACTCCGCCTCGGCGTCGATGTCGAAGGTCTGCATGAGCTTCTGGATCGACTCGGCACCCATGGCACCGGTGAAGTACTCGCCGTACCGGTCGATGAGCTCGCGGTAGATGAGCTCGTCGACGATGAGCTGCTTGGGAGCAAGCTTGGTGAACGTGGTCCAGATCTCTTCGAGACGATCGAGCTCACGCTGTGCGCGGTCACGGAGCTGACGCATCTCGCGCTCGCCGCCGTCCTTGACCTTGCGGCGCACGTCGGACTTGGCACCCTCGGCTTCGAGCTCGGCGATGTCGGCTTCGAGCTTCTGCGCACGAGCCTCGAGATCGGCGTCGCGCTGATCTGCGACGGCCTTCTTCTCGACCTCCATCTCGGCCTCGAGCGTCGAGAGCTCGTTGTGACGGAGCTCGTCGTCGACCGTGGTGATGACGTAGGCAGCGAAGTAGATGATCTTCTCGAGATCCTTCGGAGCCAGGTCGAGCAGGTAGCCCAGACGCGACGGCACACCCTTGAAGTACCAGATGTGCGTGACCGGAGCGGCCAGTTCGATGTGGCCCATGCGCTCACGACGCACCTTGGCGCGAGTGACCTCGACGCCACAACGCTCACAGATGATGCCCTTGAAGCGGACGCGCTTGTACTTGCCGCAGTAGCACTCCCAGTCCCGAGTGGGGCCGAAGATCTTCTCGCAGAAGAGGCCGTCCTTCTCGGGCTTGAGCGTGCGGTAGTTGATGGTCTCCGGCTTCTTGACCTCGCCGTAGGACCACTGACGGATGTCGTCCGCAGTGGCAAGGCCAATGCGAAGTTCATCGAAGAAGTTGACGTCGAGCACGTAACTTCCTTTCCCCGTTATGGGTGTTGTGCTGGAAGAGCAAATGAGAAGAACGCCTGCCGGATCCGCACTGGGCGGATCCGGCAGACCACAGAACTACTGAGCTAGCTGCATGACCGCGTTCACTGCGTTCACTGCGCTAGGTCGTCGACCGTGGCAGCTTCGTTGCGGGAGAGGTTGATTCCCAGGTTGGCTGCGGCACGCTCGAGGTCTTCGTCGTCACCGTCGGCCATCGTGATGGCAGCGCCGTCCGAGGACAGCACCTCCACGTTGAGGCACAGCGACTGGAGCTCCTTGAGGAGCACCTTGAAGGACTCGGGGATACCGGGCTCGGGAATGTTCTCGCCCTTGACGATCGCCTCGTACACCTTCACGCGGCCGACAACGTCGTCCGACTTGATGGTGAGAAGCTCCTGCAGCGTGTACGCGGCACCGTAGGCCTGCATGGCCCAGCACTCCATCTCACCGAAGCGCTGTCCACCGAACTGAGCCTTACCACCGAGGGGCTGCTGCGTGATCATCGAGTACGGCCCGGTCGAACGAGCGTGGATCTTGTCGTCGACCAAGTGGTGCAGCTTGATGATGTACATGTAGCCCACCGACACCGGGTACGGGAACGGCTCGCCGGAGCGGCCGTCGAACAACGTGGCCTTTCCGTCGGATCCGACCATCTGCTCGCCGTCGCGGTTGGGAATCGTGCTCTCCAGCAGGCCGGCGAGCTGATTCTCCTTGGCACCGTCGAACACCGGGGTGGCGATGTTGCTGTCGGCCGGAGCCGCCAGCATCTCCTCGGGCAGGCGTTCGGCCCAATCGGGCTTGCTGCCGTCCGCGGCGATCTGCACGTTCCAACCGGTCTTGCCGATCCAACCCAGGTGGGTCTCCAGGACCTGACCGATGTTCATACGACGCGGAACACCGTGGGTGTTGAGGATGATGTCGATCGGGGTGCCGTCGGGCAGGAACGGCA
The DNA here is from genome assembly GCF_004563845.1 of Rhodococcus sp. 1R11. Taxonomy (NCBI): domain Bacteria; kingdom Bacillati; phylum Actinomycetota; class Actinomycetes; order Mycobacteriales; family Nocardiaceae; genus Rhodococcus; species Rhodococcus sp. 1R11. The sequence continues at coordinate 194,411 of NZ_SPNG01000001.1, forward strand.
TGTCCTCCTGCGGGAGGATCTTGCCGATGACGCCCTTGTTGCCGTGACGGCCGGCGAGCTTGTCGCCGTCCTGGATCTTGCGCTTCTGAGCCACGTAGACGCGGACCAGCTCGTTGACGCCGGGAGGCAGATCGTCGTCGTCGTCGCGCGAGAAGACGCGGATGCCGATGACCTTTCCGTTCTCGCCGTGCGGAACCTTGAGCGAGGTGTCGCGAACTTCGCGAGCCTTCTCACCGAAGATGGCGCGCAGCAGGCGCTCTTCGGGGGTCAGCTCGGTCTCGCCCTTCGGCGTGACCTTTCCGACCAGCACGTCGCCGTCACGAACCTCGGCACCGATCCGGATGATGCCGCGCTCGTCGAGGTCTGCGAGGACCTCGTCGGAGACGTTCGGGATGTCGCGAGTGATCTCTTCGGCACCGAGCTTGGTGTCGCGAGCATCGATCTCGTGCTCCTCGATGTGGATCGAGGTGAGAACGTCCTCTTCCACGAGACGCTGCGACAGGATGATCGCGTCCTCGTAGTTGTGGCCCTCCCACGGCATGATCGCCAGCAGCAGGTTCTTGCCGAGAGCCATCTCACCGTTCTCGGTGCAGGGGCCGTCGGCGAGGACCTGGCCGGACTCGACGCGCTGTCCCTCGTCCACGATCGGACGCTGGTTGGCGCAGGTGCCCTGGTTGGAACGCGCGAACTTGCGCATCCGGTAGGTCTTACGCGATCCGTCGTCGGCCATGACCGTGACGTAATCGGCGGAGACCTCTTCGACGACACCGGTCTTCTCGGTGATGACGACGTCACCGGCGTCGACAGCTGCACGCAGCTCCATGCCGGTACCGACGATCGGAGCCTCGCTGCGGACCAGCGGGACAGCCTGACGCTGCATGTTCGCGCCCATCAGGGCACGGTTGGCATCGTCGTGCTCGAGGAACGGAATCATCGCGGTGGCGACAGACACCATCTGACGAGGCGAGACGTCCATGTAGTCGATGTCGTCGGACGAGACGAACTCGACCTCTCCACCCTTACGACGGACGAGAATCTTGTCCTCGATGAAGTGACCCGAATCGTCGACCGGAGAGTTCGCCTGCGCGAGCGTGTGGCGATCCTCCTCGTCGGCGGTCAGGTAATCGACATCGTCGGTCACCTTGCCGTCGACGACCTTGCGGTACGGGGTCTCGATGAAGCCGAACGGGTTGACGCGTGCGTACACCGAGAGCGATCCGATCAGGCCGATGTTCGGGCCTTCCGGGGTCTCGATGGGGCACATGCGGCCGTAGTGCGAGGGGTGCACGTCGCGGACCTCGAGGCCGGCGCGCTCACGAGAGAGACCGCCGGGTCCCAGTGCCGACAGGCGACGCTTGTGCGTCAGACCCGACAGCGGGTTGTTCTGGTCCATGAACTGCGAGAGCTGGGAGGTTCCGAAGAACTCCTTGATCGCAGCGACGACGGGACGGATGTTGATCAGGGTCTGCGGCGTGATCGCCTCGACGTCCTGAGTCGTCATACGTTCGCGCACGACGCGCTCCATGCGGGACAGGCCCACGCGGATCTGGTTCTGGATGAGCTCGCCCACGGTACGCAGACGACGGTTGCCGAAGTGGTCGATGTCGTCGACCTCGACCGGAACCTCGACGCCGTCGGGTGCGGTCATCGAAGTCTCACCTGCGTGCAGACGCACGAGGTACTCGATGGTCGCGACGATGTCTTCCTCGGTGAGGGTCGACGCCACGATGGGCTGACCCGAGTTCAGGCCGAGCTTCTTGTTGATCTTGTAGCGACCCACGCGAGCGAGGTCGTAGCGCTTGTCCTTGAAGAACAGGTTCTCCAGCAGGGTCTGCGCCGACTCCTTGGTCGGCGGCTCGCCCGGACGCAGCTTGCGGTAGATGTCGAGGAGAGCCTCGTCGGTACCGGCGGTGTTGTCCTTCTCCAGCGTGGCCATGAGGATCTCGGAGAAGCCGAAGCGCTCCGTGATCTGCTCGGTGGACCAGCCGAGAGCCTTCAGCAGCACCGTGACGGGCTGACGACGCTTGCGGTCGATGCGGACACCGACGGTGTCGCGCTTGTCGACGTCGAACTCGAGCCAAGCACCGCGGCCGGGGATGACCTTGACGCTGTGCAGGTCCTTCTCGGTGGTCTTGTCGATCGAGTGATCGAAGTAGACGCCCGGAGAACGCACCAGCTGCGAGACGACGACGCGCTCGGTGCCGTTGATGATGAAGGTGCCCTTGTCGGTCATCATCGGGAAATCACCCATGAAGACCGTCTGGCTCTTGATCTCGCCGGTGTTGTTGTTGATGAACTCGGCGGTGACGAACAGCGGAGCCGCGTACGTCATGTCCTTGTCCTTGCACTCATCGGTCGAGGCCTTGACCTCGTCGAATCGTGGGTCGGAGAAGGAGAGCGACATCGAGCCCGAGAAGTCCTCGATCGGAGAGAGCTCGGTCAGGATGTCCTCGAGTCCGCCGGAGACACCGCTGTCTCCACGGGCGGCGGCACGGTCGCGCCAACTCTGCGCACCTACCAGCCACTCGAACGAATCCGTCTGTACATCGAGGAGACCGGGTACCTCCAACGGCTCGCGAATATTCGCGAACGAAACCCTCCTCGGGGCTCCCGGTGTTCCGACAACTGCCTTGGTCTGGCTAGAGACTGCCAAGATGCGTCCTTCCAGCACCTCACGCGGGTCGCGCCGTTCTGTCAACCGAAACGACATGGCGACCGCCGCTGTATCTGTTTGCTATATGTGGGGCGAATTTCGGCTGGTCGCAACCAGACCGAATCCCCATCACAGCGGCCCGAAAACGTGCTTTCGGGTAACAGCGATCGAGAGGTGGACAGGAGGCAGCCAGCGCAACGTCCAAAGGTACCCCAAATGTGCGCGCGGCGCAACGGGGGCATCAAAAGTAACACCCGAGGTCCGTTCTCGCACCGAGTCGATGAAAGCGTGTCGCCACGCCGCCTCGAACAGGTGTGCGCCCGATACCGCAAGGGGGTGCTCCTGACGACAAGAGTGAACCTTGCGCCTCCCTTCGTCAAGAGGTCCGCGGAAAGCCGACGCATCGACCTGTCCCGAGGCGGCGGGTGTGATGACTGGCAGGTACCCGATTCCGCGGACCCACCCCCACCGATACGGCCGCTGATCACTCAGGCGGGTGATCCCGACGATCGCGACGAAAGGGACGAATAACCGCAGGCGAATTACTACAGGCGGACGCGGCAAAATAGTCGCTCTCTACGTTCGTCGAATCGAGCTTCCGGATACAGCGACGTCGACCGAGTGGCGACCGCGATCCCGTGCGAGCTCCAGATCTCTCCCGACAATCATGAAATACGGTGGCGGTAAACGTATTTCATTCGCAGCAACAACGGTCGAGTCGTGAACGGCCATACAGACCGACCCGGTTCACACAACCCCTCGGTTGCTATGGAAATTCGACCCGCCGTCTGATTGTATTCACTTTGTCGAAACGGGGGTCGTCGACGAGGGGGGTCCGATTCGCCGACGCGGCTCTATCTATGCGATACACACGTTTTCGCACAACACAACACTTTGTCTCTCGGGGGGACAGCATGGTCGCGGTCGCGGTGGTCGGAATCGGATGCAGATTTTCAGGCGGGGTGAACGCATCGATCGCACTCGCGTCTTTGGTCGACGGCGTCGGGGACCCGGGTGCGACGTGACGACGGCTACCGGCCCGGTCGACTTCATCGTCGAACGTGCGCGCTGGGTACTGGTCACCGTGCTCGCACTCGTGCTGGCCGCGGGTGCGTGGGGCATCGGTGTCGTCGACGAACTGAGTGTCGGCGGGTACACAGACCCGGCCAGTGAATCGGCCGAAGTGGACTCGCTCGTCGAATCGCGTTTCGGCCGAAAGGTTCCCGACGTCGCGGTGGTCTACACCCCGACGGACGGGCAATCCATCGACGACATCGGCGACACCGTTCTCGGTCGCCTCGACGGCATCGACGACGGACTGCTCGCCCGCACTCCCATCACCTATTGGACTGTGCCCGACGCGTTCGCGTCGGGTCTGCGATCGTTCGACGGCCGGTCCGCACTCGCGGTCCTGACACTGACCGGCAACGAGGACCGTCGCGTCAAGATTTACCGGGACCTGCGCGACGAGTTGACGATCGACGGCGCGACCGTGCAGTTCGGCGGCTTTTCGGCCATCGCCGACTCCTACAACCAGCAGGCGCGAGCGGATCTGGTGCGAGCCGAGACCATCACGTTCCCGATTCTGCTCGTCCTGTTGCTGCTGATCTTCGGCGGACTCGTCGCTGCCGCAACGCCGTTGGTCATCGGCGGCATGAGCGTCGTGGCGTCGCTCGCCGTACTGCGAGCACTGAACGAGGTCACCGAAGTATCGGTGTTCGCCACCAATATCGCCTCGCTCGTCGGACTCGGGATGGCCGTCGACTACAGCTTGTTCGTCATCACGCGTTTCCGCGAGGAACTACGCGACGGCCGAGACCCGGCAGCTGCGGTGCGCCGCACGATGTCCACCGCCGGCCGCACTGTGGCGTTCTCTGCCCTGTTGCTCGTGTGTGGGTTCATGGGCATGCTGATCTTCCCGCAGTCGATGATTCGATCTCTCGGCTTCGGCGGCATGGCCGCGGTGGCCCTGGCCGCCGGCATCTCACTGACCGCACTGCCCGCAGCGCTCGCAATCCTCGGTCACCGTGTCGACTCGTGGAGTTGGCGCACAGGCGCGATCGACCGCGGCGACGCACGGGCACAGCGGTTCTGGGGCACAGTCGCAGACCGCGTCATGCGCAGACCGGTGCTCGTCGTCGTATCCATTGTCGCGATACTCACACTGCTCAGTGCGCCGATTCTCGGTGCCCGATTGGGCGATCTCGACCACACAGGCCTCCCCTCCGACGCGTCCGCGAAAATCGCCACCGAAAAGCTGTTCACCGAATTTCCGCTCGCGAACACCGGAGTCACCGTCCTCGTCGAATCCGACACCGCATCCCCACCGAGTCCCGCAGCGGTCGCCGAAGTGACCAAAGCGGTCGACGCGTCGCTCGGCGTCGTTGCAGCAATCCCCGGCGGAACCGCGGACAACCTGACCGTCGTCGACGCCATCATGAGCTCACCCGATCGTACGGCAGGTGCCCTGGAGACACTGGACTCCATCCGGTCGATCCCGGCCCCGACAGGGACGACACTGCGCGTGGGCGGCGGCACCGCGCAGAGCCAGGACGGCATCCACGCCATCCACGTGACGCTTCCGTGGATGCTGACCATCATGGTTCTCGCCACGTTCGTGATGACGACGGTGGCGTTCCGCTCGATCGTGCTCAGCGTCAAGGCAATTGCGATGGCGTCGATCAGCCTCAGCGCCACGTTCGGAGTGCTCACCTGGATATTCGTCGACGGTCACGGTGCCGACTGGATCGGAGTAACCCCGGGCCCGTTGCAGTCGACGATGAGCATCCTCATCATGGCCGTGGTATTCGGCCTGTCCACCGATTACGAGATCTTCCTGCTCTCCCGCATCGTCGAAGCACACGATCGAGGAGCCACCACCCGGGACGCCGTTCGCATCGGTGCCGCCCACACCGGACGCGTCGTCACGGCCGCCGCGCTACTGCTCATCACCGTCACCGCATTCTTCTCGCTGTCCGAACTCACCATGATGCGGCTCGTGGGTATCGGCATCATCGTCGGTCTCGTCATCGACGCCACCATCGTGCGCATGATGCTGGTGCCCGCGCTCGTCGCGTCGATGGGCAACGCCAACTGGTGGCTGCGCCCCACCCCAACCGGTCGGTGAATTCTTCTTACCGGACGCGTCGGGCCGACCGAGCACATCGCGCCGCCCGATTGCCGCACTGATCCACCGGCCACGGACTTTGCGACATGGGGTACCGCCCGCATCGGCGCGGCGGGGCCGGAGGTCCACCTGCTCTCGCGACCTCCGGCCCCGGTCACCTACTGAGCGTCCTCACGCCACCGGGTGGCCTCGGCGAGCGTGAAGCCGTGAACGTCGGCGAGCGCACCCAACCGCTCGACACTCTCACCGTCCAGAGTGGTTCCGATACTGCGGAGCGCGAATTCGCCCGACAATGCGATCAGCATCGTCTCGGCCATGCACGCGTACGTCAGGCCCGGAGCCAACCCGTAGGTCAACGAGAAGTCCGAGCCCGACGGCACCCGCACGATTCCGCCGTCGAACACCGTCACGTCCGGCCGCTCACCGCGGACGTCGCGACCGATATTCGGTGGCTGCGCCACGTCGCAGACGATGGCACCCTGCATCAGGTCCGTCGGATCGATCAACGCGTGCGGAGCCGACGTCGCCGCGATGACGATCAACGAATCCTGAACAGCAGCAATAGGATCGGTGAAGAATTCGATGTGCCGCGAACGGATCAGATCGTCGAGGTTGCCGTCGACCTCGGCGGCAGCCACCGCGAGATCACCCGAACCCGCGCCGGCACTCGCCACCATCTCCTGCGCCGCAGCCCACAACTTCGGCGCGATCACCGAGTTCTCGCCGCGCCTGCCCACCAACGCGATACTGCCGACCTCGCCGGCCAATTGCTTGCCGATGGTCCGTCCGATCGCCCCACCCGCACCGAGAATCGTCACCCGAGCGCGAGCGACATCGATGCCCCGTTCCTGGCATACACGTCGGACGGCCCGCAGACTCGCGGCCGCGGTGAAGGTGTTGCCCGTCGTGATCGGCCGAGATGTCGCACCGAGACCCAGCCCGTTTCCGGTGATCACCGACGAGTACCCGCCGAGTCCGACCACGGTTGCCCCGCGCGAGATCGCGAGTTCGACGGCTCCACCCACCACCCGCAGCGCGCGCTCGGTGGGCAATCTCAGCAACTGCTCGGAGGTGTAGGGCAGTCCGATCAGGTCGCCGTGCGCAGTCGAGTCCCCGAATCCGGACACCCGGCCGCTGCCGATGACGAAAGAGGCCGGATCGAGCTCGGACGTCGACGCAGCGAATCGCTCCAGCAAGTCCTGTCTCTCGGCATTGTCGAACACCTCGAGCGCAGGATCGAACGCGGCGAAGAAGCCGAGATCCAGAGGATGGGCGATGAAGGCAAAGCGTCGATCGCCCGGCCGTACCGCGATGTCGGGAGTACGGCCCGGACGCAGTGCCGCAAGCGCCGCGGGAGTGGCGACGGTCGGGCGTCCGAGCAGATGCCCGAACAATCCGTCCATGTCGCCCTCGGCCGCGTAGCCGAGACCGCGATCGAGTGCCGCGACCAGACGAGAGCACGCGGCCGCGGACACCGTCAGCGGCGGTTCGATGCGAATCACCCTGTTGCCCAACAGAGTCGGTGCCACGCGAATACCCTCGACGTTGAGCAGATACGAGCAGATCACCGCGGACAGATTGTGCTGATCCGCGATCGATCCGAGCAGCGACTGCCGTCCGACGAAGTTCACATCCGCAGTGAGTTCGATGCCCAACAACAGTCCGAGACCACGTACCTCGGTGACCACCGAAGGGTACTTCTCGGCCAGACCGGCCAGATCGTTCTTCAACTGTCGTCCGATTGCGGCGGCTCCGGTGACCACCGCGCAGTCGTCTCGGGTCAACTCGTCCAGGACGGCCAGGCCGACCCGTGCTGCCAGGGCATTGCCCGCGAACGTCGATGTGTGGCGAAGGGCGAAACTCTCCCCCACCAATTCCGGCCGGCAGAGCACTGCGCCCACCGGCACGATCCCGCCGCCGAGCGCTTTCGCGAGAGTCAGAATGTCGGGAATAACGCCCTCGTGCTCGGCCGCGAACATCCGGCCGGTCCGGCCGAGTCCCGTCTGTACCTCGTCGAGCGCGAGCAACACACCGTGGCGGTTGCAGATCTCCTGGACCTGCCGCAGATAGCCGTCGGGCGGGCACACCACACCGCCCTCACCCTGAATCGGCTCCACCAGGAACACCGCATAGTGATCAGGCTCAGCCGTCAGAGCCGCGTCGAGTGCCTCTGCATCGCCGAACGCGATGTGGTCGAATCCCGTGACCGGAGCCCCGAATCCGCTCTGGTACTTAATGTTTCCCGTCGCCGACAGCGCCCCCAACGTCTTGCCGTGAAAGCTGTTGCCGGTAGTCAACACCCCGAGACGGCCGGTATGGGCCCGCGCGATCTTCAGCGCCACCTCGGTCGCTTCGGTACCACTGTTGACGAACGTCGTACGCGTCAATCCCTCGGGTGCGATTCGCCCCAGCCGATCAGCCAGTTCACCTGCGGCGGTGAGCACCGAGGGCTGCACGAAAATGGGCTCACCGCTGCAGCGAACATCGTTGATCGCCTGCCAGATGGGCGTCGGCCCGTGGCCGAACGGCAGCGCCCCGTAGGCACCCGCGAAGTCCAGATAGCGACGGCCCACAGAATCGAACAGCACGGTGCCGTCGCCGCGGACGTACTCGCGATCGAGATTCAGCGCAGTCAGCAGTCGGTACAACTCGGGATTGACGCTGCCCGCAAATCCCGAGCGACCCGACCGCTCTGGTACTACAGATACATCGATTGTCGTGTCAGTCATGACCAGCATGCTCCGTTTTCATCGGATCCATCCCTGGCCGTCGAGCATCGAATGGTTGTCCCGAACAACCAGGGCTCGTCCCAAGCCAGGACGCAAACGCGATGGTAGACCTGGCCAGGGACACCGACAGCGACCCAGAAAGCAACGAAAAGCCCCGCCCGAGCAGCTCTACAGCTGCATCGGACGGGGCCGAAGTATTCGACGAACCGGGCTCTACTGATCGTCGATGGCCGACAACTTCCAGGTGCCGTCGATCTTCTCCATGTTGACCGTCAGAGGGCCCTCCGCACTGCCGGAGGCAACACCGTTCTGAGTGGCGCTGATGTTGACGTTCGCGATCAGTTCGGCCTTGTCGTCCTCGAGCCGGGAGACTCCGATATCGGTGACCATCGCCTCGGTACCGGTATCGGTTTGCACCACAGCAGATTTGGTGGTGTCAGCCGTGGAGTTGAACTCGTCGAGCATCGACTGATTCAACACCGCTCGCGCAGCATCGAAATCTGCGTCGATCGTCTCGGCCTTGTACGTGTACAGCGTCTGCAGAGCGTCGGTGGCTGCCGACGTCACCTCTTGCGTGGCCGAGGAATCCACCCACGCCTTGTTGTCGATCGTCGCGAACGGCTTGAATGCAGCGACAGCCGCAAAAGCACCGAGAACCACGGCGATGACCGCGACCACGATCACGTGCTTGAACCCGATCCCCGACGCCGACTTCGACGCCTCGGGTGCCTCGGGCGACGCCGAAGTGGGCGCGACCGGCTTCTTCAGCCCGGCCTTGGACAGGCGCGGCTTGTCCTGCTGCGTCTCGACGGGCTGCGTCTCGGCCGGTTGTGTCGTGGCCGGTTGTGTCGTGGCCGGGGTTGTCGTGGCCGGGGTTGTCTTGACCGGATCTGTCTTGTCCAGTCGAGGCTTCTCCGACGCGGGTGTGGTGCCGACGGCTGACTCGGCAGCTGTCGTGTCGGGTGCCGTGGCGTCGAATGCCGTGGTGTCGGGTGCAGTGGCGTCGGTCTCGGCCGGCGTCGGCTTGGCGGTGCCGGCTACCTTTCGACGTACCTTGCTGGTGGTCGTGGGGGGAACGATCTTGCGACGCTGGGGAGGCACTGCAGAACTCCTTCGAAACTTACTTCGGTACAGATGGACGACGGCGCTGCCGGCAAACTCAATTGCCGCCGGTGTTCGGCTGGGGAGCCGGCGTCGGTTCCGTACTGGGCTCGACCGCGTTGGGGTCGGTAGGACCACCCGGTTCCGTCGGGATGACGGGATTGGTGTTCGGGTTGTCGAGGGAAATCCGCGAACCGATGGGATCGACCTTGTTGGTCTTCCACACCCCGTCGACCTCTTCCATGGCCATTCGCATGGTCAGCTTGCTGCGCTCCACCCGATCGGGCCAGGTGGTGGTCGTGGCGATGACGACGAGCGCCGTTGCGGTGTTCTCGTCGGTGCTCAGCTCGGTGAGGCTGCCATGCAGCACCTCGGCATCGCTCTTGGCACCGGACTGGCGAACCTGATCAGTGATTCCCGAACGAGTCTGCTCCAGATCGTTGAGCATCAGATCACCGGTGATCGAGGACTTCATATTGTCGAACGACTGGTCGATGTTGGCTGCATCCACAGTGTTGAGGTTGACCGCTGCCTGCTGAGCGCCGGTGAGCGCCGCATCGCGAGTGTCGGCGGTGGGCTTCTGACTCAACAGCGCCGTGCCCCAGCCGTATCCGAAGAACACGGCTGCCGCGAGCGCCGCCACGGCGATCACCGTGACGACGGCCAACAGAATTTTCGGTGTCTTGCTTGACCCTGGAGTCGCGGACGACTCCAGGGTTTCGGTGCTCGAGTTCACACTGTCACCCTACTACTCGGTAATATCCGGCCGAACCGCTCTCGGCCCGATAGTAGTGCTGAGCAGCAGTTCCTTCGGTCCCGCTACTTCGGCGTGACGCCGAGGAGCGGTGCCAACTGGGTGGCGATGGGGTTGAGGTTGAGCTTGTCGGGATCGACCTTGGGCTTGAGGTCCCACGGCTGCGGCACGTCCGGGTCGGCGAACACGATTCGGTTCGCGCTACGGACACCGGTGACGCTGCCCTGCGGCGTCGCGCAGTTCGCGTCGAGGTTCAGCGGGTAGTTCTCCCGAGTCTCGTCGAAGTTCGGGTTCTTCCGCTTCTCCTCGTCCAGGATGGCCTGGCTGCCCTCGTAGCCGACGGTGCACGGCGGCGGGTTGTTGGTCTCCAGCAACAGCCCCTGATGGATCGTGCCGTCGTTCGGGACGATGGTCGAGATACCGGCACCGAGCGCAGGCAGGAACGTCAGGAACGGACGTAGGGCGACTGTCCGCGGCTCGGCCTGAGCAGCGACCAGAGCCAAATTGTTGATATCGGTCGTCAACGCCGGGCCGGCGTCGGTGATGAGACCACCGACCTGGTCTCCGGCAGCGGTTCCGGTATCGATGAGGCGACGGATATCGGGATCGCTCGACTTCAGCTGAGCCGTCACCTGATCCAGACTCGTGCTGAATTCGCGGATCAGATCCGACTGCTCGGACTGAGTGTTCAGCACCGGCACCGCGTCCCGAACCAGCGACAGCGTCTGCGGCAGAGCCTCGTTGGCCGACTCGGAGATGTTGCCGAGTGAATCGACGAGAGACTGCAGGTCGTTGCCCTTGCCGTCGAATGCCACACCGAGCTCGTTGACCACATTCGTCAACGTGTCGAGGGGCACCGACCTGACCAAGGTGTTCGTGTTCGCGAGCACGTCCTCCACCGGAACCGGCGTCGCGGTGTCGGCCTGTGCGATCTCCGAACCATCCACCAGGAACGGACCCTGATCGGACTGCGGCTGCAGGTCGACGAACTGCTCGCCGATCGCGGAACGGTTCGCAACGACGGCCTTGGTGTCGGCCGGAATGTCGGGCCCACCGTTGTCGAGCTTGAGTGCCACCCGGACACCGTCCGACGTCAACTGCAGATCGCCGACGGTTCCGACCGGCACACCGCGGTACGTCACCTCGGCATTGGAGAAGATGCCGCCGGAGTCGGCCAGGTTGAGTGCAACCTCGTACTGCCCGAACCCGAGCATGTTGTCCAAGCGGACGTACTTGCCACCGACGTAGATCAACCCGAGCAGGGCGACCACGACGAACGCGACCAACTGAAAGCGAACGAGCTTCGATCTCACTGTCCAACTCCGAACTGCTCGAGCAAATCGTTCAACGGTGCCAACGGATCCGCAGGCGCGGGTGCCGGTGCGGCCTCACCCGCAGGGGCACCGGGTCCGGGAACCGGCGACGGGATGATCGGCGGCAACGGCAGCAGCGAGATCGTCGGCCAGCCCGGACGCGGTCCGTTTCCGTTGTAGTACGGATTCGATGGATCGACGACCGGCAGCGTGTTGCCGTACTTCGGCTGGATGTAGACCGGATCTCCCTCTCCGACACCGAAGTTGCGCAGTGCAGTACCGATCGAGAGATCCAGCGAAAGGAACAGGTTGGCCGAGTTGCCCTCGATGATCTTCTCGGTGCCGTCCGCGAACGGCAGTGTCGGGATCACGGCGAGCGAGGTGACCACGTCGTCCGCGGAATCGGCCAGGGCCTGAAGCGTCGGACGCAGTGCCCGTAGGTCTGCAATCAGATCGTCCTTGGATCGATCGATGACATCGGTACCGACGGTGCCGAGACGATCGAGTGCCCCGAGCATCTCGGTGAGCTGTGGGCGCTGCTTCTCGAGAACGTCCGTCGCGATCGGCAGGTCTTTGAGAACTGCGTCGATCTTGTCGGTCTGCGAGTTGACGCGACCACTGAGAGTATCGAGACCGTCGATCGCACGGGTGATGTCGTCGCGCTGCTGATTGAGACCGTCGATCAGCGTATTGGCTTGCTGCAGAAGGTCTTTGGTCTTGCCTTCGCGACCGTCGAACGCTGTGCTCAGCTCTTTGACGATCGGCGAGAGCTGCCCGACACCGCCGCCGTTGAGGAGCAGCGACAGGGCACCGAGTACTTGCTCGATGTCGGTTGCGTGGCGAGTGCGATCGAGCGGGATCGTGGCACCGTCCTGCAGGCGTGCGGCTTCTTCGTCACCGGGAGGTGCGGAGAGCTGCACGAACTTCTCGCCGAGCAGGTTGGTCTGCTGCACCGACGCGATCGCGTTGGCCGGCAGATCGACGTCGGAGTTCAGGATGACGTTGACGTCGGCGGTCCATCCGTCGTTCGGCACCGAGATGGAGTCGACGCGGCCCACCGCGACACCGTCGACCTTGACGGTCGACTGCGGCACGAGGTCCAGCACGTCGTCGAACTGCACGGTCAGATTGAACGGGTTGTCGCCGACGTCGGCACCACCGGGAAGCGGGATGGCATAGATGCCGGCCGACGAGCACGCGCCGGCAGACAGCGCCACCACGCACAACCCGGCTCCGAGGGTCAACGAACGCTTCACGCGAACTCGATTCCGTTTCACAGAGGTCATCACTGTCCCCCACCTCCGATGTACGACTGCTCGAGTCCTGGCATCGAGCTGTTTCCGAGCCTGGGTGACACGACGCCCGGAACAGTGCCCGGAACCGATTCGTTCTGCTGGGTGTCGTTGGTCAGCACACCGAACGGCAGCACGAGTCGGTTGTTGTCCTTGATCGGGGCCTGGATCATGTCGGTGATGTTGGCGCACTGATCGAGGATCGGCTGAATCTGCGCACCGAGTGCCTCGAAACGCGGGTCACCGGGTACCAGCTTGCCGAGGTCGAGCAATCGGCAGACGGTTCCGAGCGGATCCTGGGTCTCGTTCTGCAGATTGGCGCGCGATGCCAGCGTGCCCGATTCTGCGTCGTATGCGTTGACCAGGTTGCTGATGGCCAACGGCAGCAGCGTCAAGGTTTGCACGAGCTGCTCACGGTTGTCGGCGAGGGTCTGAGTGGGGACCACCAGACCGTTCGCTGCTGTGGTCAGCTCGGTCCGGTTGTCCGCCACGAACGTCGCCACGTCACCGAGCGACACCGAGAGCTGCTGCAGTGCGGCTCCCAAATCCTCGCGCTGGCCCGACAGGAAACCGGTCAGATCGGCGAGCTGACTGTTGAAGTTGCGCACCTGCTGATCGTTGACGGCCAGCGCACTGACGAAGGTCTGCAGATTCTTGATCGTGTCGAAGACGTCGGAGCGCGAGTCGCTCAACGTGCGGCCGGCAGCCGAGAGCTGAGTGATGCTGTTGCCCAACGCTTCCCCGTTGCCGTCGAGGTTTGCCGCACCGGTGTTCACGAGGTCGGTGAGAGCGCCGTCCTTGTTCGCGCCGTCGGGACCGAGAGCGGTGGAGAGATCGTTGATTGACTTGTACAGCTCGTCGACCTCGACGGGTGTGGCAGTGCGATCACGGCCGATCGTCGTACCGCTGGCCATGGTGTCGCCGCCGGTGTAGACGGGCGAGAGCTGCACGTACCGGTCGGCGACGAGCGACGGGGTGACCTGGACGGCCTTCGCGTCGGCCGGGATGTCGATTCCGCGATCGACCCGCATGACGACCTCGACGTCCTCACCCAACGGCGTGACCGATTCGACGGTACCCACCTTGACGCCGAGGACTCTGACCTCGGATCCCGAGTAGATGCCGATGGACTTGTCGAAGTAGGCGGTGATCTTGGTGGAGCCGGCCCTGGTGAACAACCACCAGCCGGCGACGGCGACGACCAGCGCCACGATCACGACAACCGCGATCAGCGCGAGCTTGTTCTTGTTCCTCGGTGCTGCCTGAGTCTCTGTCATCAGTTCCCCGCCAACGTGTCGAGCGAGGGCTGGCGGTAACCAGGTATCAACGGAACTCCGGGTGGGGTGAGGTTGGCCAGAACGATGTCGAGCCATCGGCCGTTACCGGTCACGTTGGTGTAGAGCCGGATGAACGGCTCGTACAGCTTCAGTGCCCGGTCGAGATTGTCGTTGTTGCGTTGCAGGATGTCGATGACGCCGTTGAGCTGCTGCAACATCGGGTTGATGGTCGCCTCGTTGTCGCGGACCAAACCGGTCAGCTCCTGCGACACACGTTGCGTGCCGGTGAGCAGCTGGGAGATGGCCTGCTGTCGATTGTTGAGCTCCTCGAGCAGTGGACCCGCATCGGTGATCAGTTTGTTGAACTGCTCGTTGCGGTCGGCCAGCACCTTGGAGGTCTCGCCGGTGGCTGCGAACAACTTCTTCAGTTCCTCGTCGCGGCTGGCCACCGTCTGCGACAACCGAGTCACACCGTCGAGCGAGGCTCGGATGTTGGCCGGGGTCTCGGAGAACGCGTCGGACAACGTCCGCATGCTGGTGGCGAGCTGATCGGTGTCGATGTCGTTGATCGTCGACGCCGCCGCCGAGAACGCGTCGATGACGTCGTACGGAGACGTGGTGCGCGCCAACGGGATCGGATCTTTCGGGCTGAGGGTGTCCGAGCCACTCGGATCCAGTGCCAGATACTTCTGGCCCAGCAGAGTCTTGATGGCGATGGCCGCTCGCGACTCGTTGCCGACCCAGGCGTCCTGCACCGTGAAGTCCACGAGCACCCTGTCGCCGTCGAGCCGCACGTCGGTGACCTTGCCGACCTTGACGCCCGCGATACGGACTTCGTTGGACGGCTTGAGACCTGCGGCTTCACTGAACTCCGCGGTGTACACCGAACCCGCACCGATGATCGGGAGACGGTCGAGGAAGAAGACCGACATCGTGGCGAGCAGGATGATTGCGATTCCCAGTGCCCCGATGGTGGCCGGACTACGTCGAGATGTCATTGCTTGATCCCCCCAGCTTTGCAGCGCTCTGCCGAGTTCGTGTACAGGGGCTGATTGACGGTCGGAAGCCCGGTCGGCAAGTTCAGGTTCGGCGAGTACCCCGGTCCGGCGACGATGTCGATACCGCAGAGGTAGAACGTGAACCAGGATCCTTGCTGGGCCGTACGAATCAGCTTGTCGAGCTTGTTCGGCAGAATTCCGAGGACCGTGTCCACGTCGTCGCTGCGTCGATTGATGGTCTCCGACAACGTGTTCAACGCTGTGACCGAACCCTGGATCGACGGCCGCGTCGGCTCGAGCAGGTCCGCGGTGGCGTTGGTCAGTCCGGCCAGTGAGGTCACGGCCGAGCCGACGACATCGCGGTCGGCCGACAGGCCCGACACGAGCTGCTGAGTGTTGACGATGAGGCTGTCGAGCTGCCCGTCGTTCTGGTTGACCGTGGCGAGCACGTTGTTGAGATTGGTGATGACCTGACCGATGACCTGATCCTTGTCGGCCACGGTGTTGGTCAGACTCGCCGTGTTCTTGACCAGCTCGTTGATGGTGCCCGATTCCCCCTGGAACACCTGGATGATCTGGTACGAGAGCTTGTTGACGTCATCTGCGCTGAGCGTGGTGAACAGCGGGCGGAAACCGTCGAACAGAGTTGTCAGGTTCACCGCGGGCTTGGTCCGCTCGAGCGGGATGGTCGCTCCTTCGGTGATCTTCTTGCCCTGATCGCCCGAACCCTGCTCGATGGCGATGTAGCGCTGACCGACCAGGTTGCGGAAGCGAATGGTGGCCGTCGAACTCGCCGGCAGCCAGTCGCGACTGCTCAGCGTGAAATCGACCTTCGCCTCTCGTTCGTTGGCGATCTCGATCTTGTCGACCTGCCCGACGCGAACGCCGGCGATCCGAATCTCGTCACCCTCGTTGAGCGAGGTGACATCGGTGAACATGGCCGAGAACTTGGTACCGCCACCACCGCTCGAGTTCGCGATGGTGAAGGCCAGGGTGGCCGTGGCGATGATCGTGATCACGGCGAACACGACCAACTTGATGATCGGCGCGAGAAGGCCTCTCATGGCACGGTCACCTCCACTCCTCTCAGTGCCGGTGCGCCGATTGCGGCGGCCCACGACGGAACAGTCTCTGGTGCAACACCACTCGCTTGTCCGTAGATGACGGCAAGAGTGTCACGCTCGAAGTCCGAGCCCTCGTAGCTCGCAGGCGCCGCAGACGCGGAGACAGCGGGAACGATGGAACTCTGAGCCGACTTCGGTGGGCCCTGCCCGGGGATCTCCTGCGGGCCCGGATTACGGGTCGGTACCTGGTAGGACCCATCGTTGACGGAGCCTCCCGGGTACTGCGGGAAGAACTCTCCCGGTGCGGCGGGCTCGAAGCAGGTAGCTCCGCGGTCGTCGAACAGCCGTGGCTCGTCCTGGTTCGGCAAGTAACGGCCCTTCGGGTTGACGAACGATGCGGACACGTTGATTCCGGGGTACTCGTCGCCCTCACCGAGGACGACCTTGCCGCGCCTGGCACCTTCGGCGAACTGGGTGAACGTGCAGCCGAACGTCGGCGAGAACTCGGCCAACAACTCCAGGGCCTCTCGCGAGTTCGAGGCGAGCCCGATCAGATTCTCGGAGTTGACCTGCAGGAAGTCGGCGGTCGTGTTCGATGCCGACGTCAGCGAGCCGTAGAGCGTCTCGAGGCTCGACTGCCTCTCGACGACCGTATTACCCGTCGTACGCAGGTTGTCCAGCGCCGAGATCAGCTCCGGTGCCGCGTCGGCGTAGGTCTGGGAGAAGTCTGCGAGACCCACCAGTGTCTGCTGGATGTTGGGCAGTTCGGTGTTGAGACCGGACACGACACTGGTGAGGTTGTCGATGGTCTGGCCGAGCTGCTCCCCGCGTCCGCTCAGGCCCTGTGCCAGTGACCCGAGGGTATTGGCGAGGTCCTGCGGCGGGATGGCCTGCAGCAACGGCAGCAACCCGTCGAGCAGCTGCCCGACCTCGATCGCATTGCCGCTGGTGTCCTGTCGGAGAACGGTGCCGTCGGAAATCGGCGACGCCGTGTCGTTCTCGGGCACGATCAGCGAGACGTAGCGCTCTCCGAACAGGGTCTTGGGCAGCAGCCGCGCCGTGGAATTCGACGGGATGAGCGGAGCCTTGTCCGGATCGATGGCCAGCTGCGAGGTGACGACACCATCGACGGTCGACGCCGAACGCACCTCGCCGACGATCATGCCGCGCACCTTGACGTCCGCATTGAGCGGCAGGGCGTTCCCGACCGAGTCGGTTTCGAGGCTGACGTTGACCACCGACTTGAACGTCTTGTTGTAGGAGGTGATGGACCACCCGAGGAAAAGAATGAGCACGAGAAAGAATGCAAGTCCGAGCAATACTCGCTTCAGTCGCGACGGCGAGTCGATCATCCGGCAACCCTCACTGTGGTGGTCGTGCCCCAGATCGCGAGGCTCAGGAAGAAGTCCAGTACCGCGATCGTGACGATCGCCGTACGTACTGCGCGACCCACCGCGACGCCGACGCCGGCCGGCCCGCCGGAGGCGTGGTAGCCGTAGTAGCAATGGATCATGATCAGGACGAACGCGAAGATGAGCACCTTGAGGAAGGAATACAGCACATCTTCGGGCGGTAGGAACAAGTTGAAGTAGTGGTCGTACGAGCCCGAGGACTGCCCGTTGAAGATCGTGCTGATTCCACGGGAGGCGACGTACGAGGCGAGCAGACCGACGATGTACAGCGGGATCACCGCAACGAACCCGGCGATCATGCGGGTGGTGACGAGGAACGGCACGCTGGGCACCGCCATCACTTCGAGAGCGTCGATCTCCTCCGAGATCCGCATCGCGCCGAGCTGGGCGGTGAAACCACAGCCGACGGTGGCCGACAGGGCCAGTCCGGCGACCACGGGCGCGATCTCACGGGTGTTGACGTACGCCGAGAGGAAGCCGGTCAGAACCGAGCTGCCGAGCTGTTCGAGGGCTGCGTAACCCTGCAGACCGACGACGATGCCGGTGAAGCCGGACATCATCACGATCACGCCGATGGTGCCGCCGATGACGGCGAGTGCGCCACTGCCGAAGGTGACCTCCGCCAGCAGACGGAGAACCTCTTTCTTGTAATGGACTGCAGTCTTCGGGATCCACCCGATGGCCCGCAGGTAGAACGACATCTGCTCGCCTGCGCGATCGAGCACGTTGAGCGGAGCATTGCCGACGCGCTTGACGCGCATCAGCGTGCGGTCACCGCGACCTCTGGCGATCGTCATCGCGGTTACGCTCCCTTCGCTGGTACGACCTGGAGGTAAACCAGGGTCAGAATGAGGTTGGCGAAGAACAGCAACAGGAATGTGATGACGACCGTCTGGTTCACAGCTTCGCCGACACCCTTGGGGCCGGGGTTGGGGTTCAGGCCCTTGTAGGAGGCGATGATGCCGGCGATGAGACCGAAGATCGCCGCTTTCGCTTCTGCGACATACAGATCGGGTAGCTGAGCCAACGCGGAGAACGACGCCAGGTAGGCACCGGGGGTACCACCCTGCAGGATCACGTTGAAGAAGTAGCCGCCGACGATGCCGACAACCGAGACGAGTCCGTTGAGTAGCAGCGCCACGAGGATCATGGCCAGCACTCGCGGAACGACGAGGCGGTGAACCGGGTCGATTCCCAGCACACGCATCGCGTCGATCTCCTCGCGAATGGTGCGAGAACCGAGGTCGGCGGTGACAGCAGAACCGGCCGCGCCGGCCACCAGGAGGGCGGTCACGATCGGACTGCCCTGCTGGATGACGGCGAGCACGCTGGCTGCGCCGGTGAACGATTCGGCACCGAGCTGTTTGATCAGCGAACCGGTCTGCAGCGATACGACCGCGCCGAACGGAATGGCGACCAGAGCCGTCGGCAGAATCGTCACGCTGGCGATGAACCATGCCTGCTCGATGAACTCGCGGAACTGGAACGGCCTACGAAAGGTGTTTCGGACCACCTCGACGAACAGTTCGACGATATTGCCCGCTTGTGTCAGAGCGGCGTTCGCGGGCGCGAACGCGGACTTCTTCGATCCCCCCATGTCTGCTATTGACCCCGACCTTGTGTTGGAGCTTGGTAGCCCTGCTGATCATGTCCTTGTTCGTAACCCTGCTGGCTGTAACCCTGCTGGTCGTAACCTTGCCGACCGTAACCCTGTTGGTCGTAGCCCTGCTGGTCGTAACCCTGCTGGTCGTAACCCTGCTGGTCTGCGTACGCCGGCTGACGTTGACCCGAGTCGGTGCTGTCGAGGCTTTCCTGGATCGCGACCTGAGCACTGTGCGGCAGGGTGTGCATGATCTGGCGCACCCGCTCCTGCCTGCGTCCCACTGCCTGGCGCACCGGCGTACCCGGAGTGGCCTTCATCTGCGGCACGATGCCTTCGACGTCGTCGACGCCACCGGCATGGTGACCGGCGTCGACCATGGCCTGCTCCTGCGCCATCTGCGCCTCGTCCTTCTCTTCCGACATTCCGATCGGCCCGATCATGGTGCCGTTGAGGAATTGCTTGACCACCGGCTCGTCACTGGTGAGCAGCACCTCGCGTGGGCCGAACATGACCAGCTGACGACGGAACAGCATGCCGATGTTGTCCGGGACCGTTCGAGCCAGATTGATGTTGTGCGAAACGATGAGGATCGTGGCATCGATATTGGCGTTGATGTCGATCAGAGTCTGCGAAATGTAGGTCGTACGAACAGGATCCAGGCCGGAGTCCGGCTCGTCGACGAGGATGATCTCCGGGTCGAGCACGAGGGCGCGGGCGAGGCCGGCGCGCTTGCGCATACCACCGGAGATCTCGCCGGGCAGCTTGTCCTCGGCACCGAGCAGACCCGTCAGTTCGAGCTTCTCCATGACGATCTTGCGGATGTCGGACTCGGACTTCTTGGTGTGCTCGCGAAGCGGGAAAGCGACGTTGTCGTAGAGGTTCATCGAGCCGAACAGGGCACCGTCCTGGAAGAGCACCCCGAACAACTTGCGGATCTCGTACAGCTCACGAGATGAGCACTGCAGGATGTCGGTTCCGTCGATGAAAATCTTGCCCTGCTCTGGGCGCAGGAGACCGATCAGCGACTTCAGAAAGACCGACTTACCGGTACCGGAAGGACCGAGCAATGCACTGACTTCACCCTTCGGCAGAGTCAACGTCACGTCCTGCCAAATCTTCTGTACACCGAAAGACTTGGTCAATCCTTCGACCGAAACCTCGACTCCCACGCTGACCTCCACAATTCATACACATCGACCCGGATGTGGGTTGCGTCACTGTATCCCATGCACGTGTCCGCACCGACACAGGAGCTTACCGCCCAGTAAGAACTTCCCCGAGTCAGGCTGTAGAGCTTGCATCAGTGTGGCTCATCTCACGCGAGCCGGTCGGCAAGTTGCCCGAACTGTGACAAGTCCCTGCTGTCGGATTCTGTGAGAAGACACAACCACACCCGGCCGAGACCGTTCGGAAAGCTTCGGACTTCGGCGTTACCGAGTAAACAGTGACGCGTCGTCGGTGTCCCGGGATCGACGAGAGTCCGTGATCGGTCACAACGCCGGGAGGTGTCTTCCGCTTCGAATACAGAATGGGGCCACCCTCACCGAAGTGAGGATGGCCCCTTCTGTGCGCTCGATTGTCAGAGCGCGAAGTACGACTGCAGTGAAGCGGTCTTACTTGACGGAGATCTTTGCGCCGGCAGCTTCCAGCTTCTCCTTGGCAGCCTCGGCTGCATCCTTGGCGACCTTCTCCAGGATTGCCTTCGGAGCGCTCTCGACGAGGTCCTTGGCTTCCTTCAGGCCGAGGCCGGAGACGACCTCACGGACGACCTTGATGACCTGGATCTTCTTGTCGCCGGCCGACTCGAGAACGACGTCGAACTCGTCCTGCTCTTCGGCTGCCTCAGCCGGAGCGCCTGCTCCGCCTGCTGCTGCAACTGCGACGGGAGCAGCTGCGGTGACCTCGAAGGTCTCCTCGAATGCCTTCACGAACTCGCTGAGCTCGAGGAGGGTGAGCTCCTTGAACTGGTCGAGCAATTCTTCGGTGCTGAGCTTCGCCATGGTGGCGGTCCTTCCTGTAAGTACCTGGTCGCTGATCCGCGACATGGTGTTGGTGTGGAGCTGTTCGCTAATGCCAGCGGATCAGCTTTCGGCGGGAGCTTCCGCCGGTGCTTCTGCTTCTGCAGGGGCCTCGGCTGCGGCAGGTTCGCCCGCGGCCTTCTTCTCCTGCAACGCGAACGCCAAGCGGGCGAACTGCGATGCGGGAGCGTTGAACAGGCCTGCAGCCTTCGACAAGTTGCCCTTCATGGCGCCGGCGAGCTTGGCCAACAGGATCTCGCGAGACTCGAGGTCTGCGATCTTGTTGATCTCGTCCACGGACAGCGTTGCGCCGTCCATGTAGCCGCCCTTGATGATCAAGGCCTTGTTGTCCTTCGCGAAGGCCTTGATGGCCTTCGCAGCGTCGACCGGCTCGCCCTTGATGAATGCAATGGCGGTCGGTCCGACGAACAAGTCGTCGAGGCCGGTGATGCCGGCATCGGCAGCTGCGCGCTTGACCAGGGTGTTCTTGGCGACGGAGTACGTGGCACCTTCGCCGAGCGCACGCCGGAGCTGAGTCAGACCGGAAACCGACAGGCCACGGTATTCCGTGACGACGGCAGCCGTCGAACCCTTGAACTGGTCGGTGATCTCCGAAACTGCGGAGACCTTTTCGGGCTTTGCCATACTTCGCCTCCTCTCGTGGGAAGTTGTGTCGATCGCGAGAGGGCCGGAAAACGACGAACGCCCCGGTGCAGGAAGCACACGGGGCGTGAACGAGCAGGCAGCCGAAGCTGCACGACAGGTTCCCTACCGCGTTCTCCTGCGTGGGCCGTCCGAAGCGATCTCGGACCTTCAACCGCACACCTGTCAGGAAATTTCCCTCGAGAAGGCGGTGACCAACGGTCTTGGGTAGAACTTGATTGGGCGGAACGAAAGAAACGCACTGCGTGCACATTCCTTCTGGACCGTCGACCAGGCTACAACACCTCCGGGGTCAACTCCAAAACGATCGACTACCGGCGCACCCCGGGCCACCAGTTTCGCTCGCCGAACAGCTTCATCATCGCCGGCACCATCATCATGCGCACCAGAACCGCGTCGAACAGCACGGCGACGGCAAGCGCGAACCCGAACTGTTGCAGTTCGAGAACATCGGCGGTGAGGAAGCTGGCGAACACGGCGATCATGATCGCGGCTGCCGCAGTGATCGGCCTGGCGGTGTGCTCGAGGCCGTCGACGATCGCGGTGTCGTTGGCACTGGTGTCGTTCACGCTGGGGTCGTTCACGCTGGGGTCGTTCACGCTGCGCCGGTCGCGGTGCGCGACGAACACCTCCCGCATCCGGCCGATGAGAAACACCTCGTAGTCCATCGAGAGACCGAAGACCACGGCGAACACGGTGACAGGCAGATACACCTGGATGTAGCCCGGACTTTCGAACCCGAGAAGCGACGATCCCCATCCCCACTGGAACACCGCCACCGTCGCACCCAACGCCGCCCCGGTGACGAGCACATTCATCGCAACCGCTTTGATCGGAATCACCACGCTCCGAAAGACGATGCCCAGATACACCAGCGAGAATGCCAGCACTGCGAACACGACCCACAGGAATTTGCTCGAAATCTCTTGGGAGGCATCGACGACGAGGGCGGTGGTTCCGCCGACCGAGACGGTGGTGCCGTCGCGATCTGCGGCGACAATTGCCTGCGACCGGATCGACGCGACCAGGTCGGATGCCTCGGTCGAATCGATCGGCACCGCGGGCACCACGATCAGCAGCGTGCGGCCGGAGTCCTGTTGTGCCAGGGCGTAGTCGACGCGGCCGTCGGCTCGGATGCCGTCTGCGAAAGCCGCGGCGGTGGCCGCCTGCGCCGGTTCGAGGGGCCGGTCGCCGCTGCCGGTGAACACGACGATGATCGGCGAAATCGTTCCAGGAGCGAATTTTTCGGCGAGGACCGTGTTGGCCCGGCCGCTCGGCTCCGCGGCAAGGGCGTCGGCTCCGAGATCCACCCCGTACTGGATCGAACCGATCGGTGCCAGGCAGGCCAGCAGCACGGCCGCGGTGACGGCCGTGTAGCGCCACGGGCGTTCGATGACGTGCCGCGCCCACCGTGACCACCACGTGGGTACCGCGGCATCGTGCTCACCGACCGCCGGAGGCTGAAACCTCTGCGGCAGTGACAGTGTCGAGATTCGCGGGCCGAGGACCGCGAGAATCGCCGGTAGCAGCGTCCAGGCCACCACGACGACGCACGCCACCGTCAGCGCTACGACGAACGAAATACTCTGCACGGCCGGAACATCGACGATCGCCAGAGCGCCGAGCGAAATGAGTACGACCAGACCGGAGATGACGATCGTGTGGCCCGCCGTTCCCATCGCGGCACCGACGGCCGCATTCGTGCGCCCCTGATCCTCGGCACCTCCCGGCGGCGTGGTGCGGTCCATTTCCTCTCGAAATCGGCTGACGATGAAGAGCGCGTAATCGATACCCAGACCGAGACCGAACATCGACGCCACCGTCGTCACGAGGACGTCGAAGGTCATGACGTGCGAGAGCAGCGAGAACACTCCGAACGCCGCCAGCACTCCGATGCCCGTGGTGACGAGCGGCACGATGCCGGCGACCACGGATCCGAGAGCCAGGATCAACAGCACGAATGCCAGTGGCAGGCCGATACTTTCGGCCCGGACGGCGTCGTCGGATTCGACTTTCGTCAGATCGACGGTCATCGGCGAGTAGCCGGTGACCGCCACGTCGATACCCGCGGCGGACGCCCCGTCGATCAGCTTCTGAATGCGTTCTGCTGTCGCGATCCGGTCGCGAGGGTCGCCGCCGACACCGACGAAAGCCAGTGCCGACGTTCCGTCCTCGGAGATCTGGGGCACGAATCCGGCCGTCTCGTAGGGATCGACGACCCGCAGCACATCCGGGGATTGCCGCAGTGCAGAGACGGTCTCGCCGACGCGTTCGCGAAACGCGGGATCTGCGACGCGGACCCGATCCGACGTGAACGTGACGACGAGTTGCTCGGACCCGAACGAGGAGAAGTGTTGCTCGACGAGCGCGTCGGCGCGACTCGATTCGGTACCGGGGACGGAGAAGTTAGCTCCCGCCAACGAGTTCTGCAGTGCCGGGTAGAGCGCAGCAGAACCCACCGCGAGCAACAGCCAGACGGCCAGCACGAGCCACCTGTGGCGGCCTATTGTCCGGCCCCAGCGGTCACCGATGCCGAGCCTGGTCTGCTCACGGTCGAGCACCACCGTCCGATCGATCATGGCCGGGGCAGCTCGAGATCGCGGTTGTAGATGCGGTATGTCCGGTGCGGAGTCTGCTCCATGCGGGTCAGCACCGACCCCTTCATCCACGGGCTGTCGTCGAGCACCGGCGCTGCCTCGACTCGGGTGAAGCCGAGATCACGCATCCGCACCGACAACTCCATGATCAGCAGCGACGACACCGCGCGATCAGGGCAGTCCGGATCGACGAACAACATGTCCACCCGCACCCCGTCGATGACGTCCGTCCGGCTCGGCTTCTTGACGTGCCACAGCGTCACCAGGTCTCGTAGCCACCGCGACTTCAGGTGCGCCGCCTTGGCCGCGGCCTGATTGACGTCCGGAATACCCATCAGGAACCCGACCGGCTTGCCGTCCAACTCGGCCAGCAGGGTGAGCCTTCGATCGAGGACCGGCAGCATCATCTTCAGCAACTCGAGCAGCTCGACGAAGGACAGCGGCGAGAAACCCCAGAAGTTCACGAACGTCTTGTTGTACAGATCGCGCACGATGCGCGCGTCGCGGCGAACCGTCCGGTACTTCATGGACCGGAACGTCACTTCCGAACGTGCCTTGACCTTCTCGAAGATCTGCATGTGCCGCGCATATTCGGGGCGGTTGTAGATCACGCACGGATCGTCGAACAGGTAGCTGTAGAAGTCCTTGATCCCGACGAGCCCCCACTTCTCGAAATGGGCCGCGTAGTACAGGGGATTGTGCGGCATTCCCACCAGCGGGAGGGCTGGCTCGTCGTCGACGACGATGCCCGCGCTGTAGAACATCGACGGACCGAAGGGCCCGGACATCGCGCCGAGCCCACGCCCGACAAGCCATGCCGCCGCCGCGTCGAGCAGGCCGGTGGCGACCTCCTGATCGTCGACGGCCTCGTAGAACCCGAAGAAGCCGATGGACTCACCGGTGTACTGGGTGAAGCTCGTGTCGTGGATGGCCACGACTCGGCCGACGACGACTCCGTTCTCGCGTGCGAGGAAGGCAGCGATATCGCGGATCGACGCGATGGCGACCGGCGGCGAAATCAGGATCCGATCGAGATCCATGGGTTCGTCGGGCAATCGGTACGGATCACCCTGGTAGACGAGATCGGTGACAGCCTTGAATTCGTTCCAGTCCTGGGTGGACTCGACCCGGTCGACAGTGATCATCGTTCCTTCTCAAATGAAGTGTCGTCTGCCACCGGGATCGGTGAGCGGGCGACGACGCTCTCCCCCGCGAACACGTACTGGCCCGGTCGGACGGTGATGGTTTCGGCGAGAGCGTCGGGGACGAACACGTCGCACTGAGACCCGAAGCGGATCATCCCGTACTGCTCGCCGCGTTCGACGGTGTCGCCGACGGCGACATGCGCGACGATCCGGTCGACCCACAGATCGGCTATCTGTGTCACCGTCACCACCGACCCGGACGAATGTTCGATGGAGATGGTGAGCCGCTCGTTGGACAGTATGTAGTCGCACCCCTCGTCGTACGGGGTGCGCCGCGTCAACAGGTTCGCTCCCACTCGCGCCATCGACTTGTTGAACGGTGCCGCGGAGCGATGACGCCGCATACCGATGGTGCCCGAGATCGGAATCCTGTTGCGGTGCACCGAGTATTCGGACATGTAGATCCCGATGAGGTATCCGCTCTCGGTCGATGCCACACCCGCGATCTCGTCGAGCGGAATGGTTCTGCCCTTCTTGACCGCGAATGCCGTCGAACCCGCGTCGACGCGTTTGACGTACGTGACGAAACCGTCGGCGGGTGCCACCACCGACAGCGGATCGGCCGGCGGAGCGCGATGCGGGTCTCGGAAGAAGAACCGGGTGCGCCAGTACAGGAACACCCCGAACGGTGCGGCCACGGCGACACCCGCACCGACGAGTGCTCGTCCGAGCGACATCAGAGATGTCGCTGTTCGTCGATGCTCTCCGACCAGGTCACGAACGCGTCGGCTGCCCGGTGCCGCAGCGCACCGGGCAGCAGCCCGATGGCTCCACACACGACGTAGAAGGCAATGGAGAGAACGGCATTGGTGACCTCGTGGCCGAGGGAGAGTTCCCGCAACCGCACCGAGGTCGGCTCGAATCCGTCCGACACGTCAGTTGACGACAGGGGTGAGCGTCTTGAGCTGGGCCTTCTCGAAGTACAGCTCGAAGAGCCTGCGATGATCGCACCAGGAGGTGTCGTGGTCGACGGGCAGGATGGCCTCCGGCTTGTGCACCAGCCGCATGAGCTTGTCGATGTTGTCGGCGAGCATCGTCTCGGCGAACCGAGGAGAGATACGGACACTGACGCGTTCGACGAACTCGTCCCAGCTCACCAGGTCGAGGCCGAGGAGCTCGGCGTACAGATCGTGTCCGTAACCGGTCGGGTTACTGGGCAACAATCGGGTGAGCGGGTGGCTACGCAGTGCGTTACCGGCCATGACGTCGCACATCACGTCCACCGGAACGTAGTTCATTCCCGGCCCGTCCCAGATCGCGCCGGCCGCGATGGCCAACTCCACGATGCGCCAGAAGCTGTAGACGCGGCCCGGATCGAGGCCCAAGTCGGTACTGCCGAGGATGTAGGGGGCCTCGGCCAGCGTGACGGAATAGGTGTCCGACATCGACAACCATCCGAGCAAGGTGGCGTTGACCCACTTCATCTGGGCGTATCCGGAATACCACCACGAGTCGGGACGCCGGAAGTCCTCGGGCTTCTGGTAGAGATGCGCGCCGATGCTGCCGACGTACGTCAGGTGCTTTCGGACCGAGGTGATGCTGAATTCGAGAATGCGCAGCACGCTGACGAACCAGTCGTCCCGCAGCTCGGCGTAGCTCTCGGTGTAGTCGGTCGAGCTGGCGCAGTTGAAGATCTGGCCCACACCGGCGGCGAGCTCGAAATACTCGGCCTTGTCCAGACCGAAGCGGAACGAGGTCGGCGTGCCTTCTACGATCCGAATCTTGTCCGCATCGACCACGATCTCGTACTGGTCGAACGTGCGCTGGAGTCGCGCGACAGCCGACTCCTCCTCGGTGGGACGGACCACGGCGTACACGACGTCGACGGCGGAGTCCCGGGTGAGACGACCGATCAGATGCGCGCCGAGAAAACCGTTGGCTCCGAACACGAGTGCGGTGTCGGTGCGGGGCGCTGCCATGCTCGCTACCCGTCGACGGGTCTCCTCGTCGATGAACGGCCGCAGCGCGGTGGGATCACCGTTGCTGAGGGCGACGACATCGGCGTACTTGCCGGCGAAGCGAAGCCCCGGGCATTCGCTGGTGATCAATGCGTCCGCGTGCGGCCACATCGGCCGTAGCGATCCGTCTCCGAACAGTGCCTCTACGTGCATTCGTACTCCCCTGCAACGGTCGGTGTCCCACATCACTCGGACGGGCAGACGTTAACAACGCAGCGCACTTCGTACTCGCTGGTTTCGAAAGTCTGGTATGCCCCACAGCGCTGCTCAACCGGCGTTGAGAAGGTTCCCAAAAAATCACAGGACGGAGGCCGAGTCGTTGGAGCACACCACGACCGATTCGCGTTCCTCAGGACAAACAGGGTCGTTCGGAGGTCTAATCGTTCTCCATGACCGCCGTCGAGCCCCACCCCCTCCTGCGACCCCCGCGCGATCCCAGCGGCGGCGAGGCCGCGCAGGCTTGGGCAGCGATCACAGCCGAGGACCCCCGGTACCCACGAGTGTCCGTCTCGGCCGATGTGCGCATTCCGATGAGCGACGGGGCGGCGCTGCGCGCATACGTCTTCCGGCCCGCCGATGCGTCCGGACAGCCGGTACCGGGATCGTTCCCGACAGTGCTGAACCTGACGCCGTACAACAAGCTGTTGATCAAGAGCATCGACACGATCCTGGAAACACCGATCCTCGGCCGAGCGATCAGGAGGTTCTCGTCGGCATTCGACCTGACCGGCACCGCGTTCGACGGCATCACCGAAATCACTCGTGTGGTCGCGGGCGGAGCCGCGGATCTGTTGTCGGTCAACCGCCACCTCGTGCGCAGCGGCTACGTCCAGATGATCGTCGACGTTCGAGGAACCGGAAGCTCCACCGGCACCTGGGACGTGCTGGGCACCCGAGAACAACTGGACTCCATCGAAGTGATCGAGTGGGCACGCCGGCAATACTGGTGCAACGGCAGAATCGGCATGGCCGGGATCTCGTACTCCGCGATCAACGCACTGCAGGCGGCGGCCAAGAGACCCGACGGGCTCGACGCAATATTCGCCGTCGAAGGTTCGGTGGACATCGTTCGCGAGATCTTCGCAACCGGAGGCGCGACCTCGGCGTTCATTCCCCTGTGGCTCGCTGCCGTCAACGGACTCAAATGGGCACCTGCCGTGAGAGGAATCGATACTCTCGCCTGGCTTCGCGATCGCATCCGATCACCTGCGACCAACCTGTTCGATCTGGCCAAAGGCTTTGTCACGGGCGATGATCCGCGAATCTACGACGACGCGTACTACGACACCATCGACGCGGTCATCGAGGACATCACCGCGCCGACCTTTCTGTACGGCTGCTGGCACGACATCTTCGGCAGCTCGGCCCCGGACATCTACAACCGACTCGCTCTCGAACGCGGCTCCAAACAACTACTCGTCGGCGACGGCTACCACGTCAATCCCGGAATCGGTTTCGGTGAACCGGGATTCCCACCACGACTGGACGTACTCGAACGAGCCTGGTTCGACAGGTGGCTGTGCGACATCGACAACGGAATCGAGAACTACGGGCCGGTCACCCTACGACAACAGGGCGGCAATTGGACTGCGCACGGCCGCTTTCCGGCTCCCCAGGCACAACCGCGCCGGCTGTACCTGTCGGCCGAGGCGTCGAACACCGCCGCCCACGCCGCCGGCGACGGCAGCCTCGCTTTCGAGCCGTCCACGTCTTCCGGCCGGCTGACCGTACGTCCATCCCTGCGTGCCGTCGTATCCCGGGACACCACACAGGTTCTCGCGGGTGTCACGGCCGTACTGGGCGGCGGCTTCACCTACGACAACCGATTCGCCGAAGGTGCCGCCGCCACGTTCACCACCGAACCCGCCCGCGCGGACGCTGTGCTGTCGGGGCCGATGAACCTGCATATGCGCGTGATCTGCCGTGCCCGAGAAGCGTTGTGGGCGATCATGATCTGCGACGTCGCCCCGGATGGTAAGTCGACCGTACTGAGCAATGGGGCGTTGCTCGCGTCTCGCCGAGCCGTGGACGACGAGCGATCCTTGTTCGCACCGAACGGCGACTACACCCGGCCGTACCACCCACTCACCAAGGCCACTGTGCTGCCGGTACCCGCCGGGCAGCCCATCACACTCGACATCGACATTCTCGGAACGGAGGCTGTGATCGCGACGGGTCATCGCCTCCGGGTGGCCGTATTCGCCACCGACGCAACACGGTTCATCCCCATCCTGCCCGACATCGTGCGCACTCGATTGCGACCACAGGACATCGCGATCGACCCACACGATCCCAGCTACCTGGTGGTTCCGGTGCTGGGCGACCCCGACTGGTAGGAACGAGAACATGAGAATTGAACAAGGCATCGCGCCGTCGAACTCCATCGACATCGCATACGAGGACATGGGTTCGGTGGACGACCCCGCCGTACTGCTCATCATGGGTCTGTCTGCGCAGCTGACACTGTGGCCCATGGACTTCTGCACGCGTCTCGTCGACGCCGGCTATCGAGTGATCCGCATCGACAACCGCGACATCGGCCTGTCGACGAAGATGACGGGTCGGAAGGTGCACGGCTGGCAGATTCTGCGGCTCCTCCGGCACGAACTGGGAATGTCGTCGGACGTCCCGTACACGATCGTCGACATGGCCGCCGATGCAGTCGGCGTACTCGACCACCTCGACATCGACTCCGCGCACGTCGTCGGCGCGTCTATGGGCGGCATGATCACGCAGGTGTTCGCCGGTAGCTACCCGCAGCGAACCAAGTCCGTGTCCATTCTGTTCTCGAGCACCAACGAGGCATTCCTGCCACCGCCGGATCCCCGGGCGCTGCTACCTCTGATGGGTGGCGTCGGCAAGGACGCCACGAAGGACGAGATCATCGCTCATTCGGCGAAGACACTGTCCACGATCGGCTCCCCCGGGTTCCGGACCCCGCTCGAGGAACAGCTCGAAATCGCCCAGGTGATGTACGAACGCAACTACAACCCGTCCGGCGTCATTCGGCAGATGGCGGCCATCACCGGCACCGGCAGCCTCAAGCCCTACGCACAGAAGATCAGCGCACCGACGACCGTCATCCACGGGACCGCGGACAGACTCGTGCGGCCGGCCTGTGGCAAGGCCATCGCCCGGGCAGTTCCCGGCGCGGAGCTGACTCTCATCGAGGGCATGGCACACGACCTGCCGGCAGCGTTACTCGACCGGATCAGCGGCCTCGTGCTGGCCAACTTCGCTCGCGCGAACGCAGCCTAGATCTCGGCAGGACAGAACGACGAAGGCCGGCCTCACACAGGGAGACCGGCCTTCGATCGGAGCTGAAAGAAATTACGCGTTCGCGTCGTCCTCGAGGAGGTTGCGCGTACGGTTCGGATCGACCTGGACGCCGGGTCCGGTGGTGGTCGAGACGGTGACCTTCTTGACGTAACGACCCTTGGCCGACGACGGCTTCGCACGCAGGATCTCGTCCAGCGCTGCGCCGTAGTTCTCCACCAGCTTGGTCTCGTCGAACGAGGCCTTGCCGATGACGAAGTGCAGGTTGGCCTGCTTGTCGACGCGGAAGTTGATCTTTCCGCCCTTGATGTCGTTGACGGCCTTGGTCACATCGTTGGTGACCGTGCCCGTCTTCGGGTTCGGCATCAGGCCACGCGGTCCGAGGACGCGGGCGATGCGGCCGACCTTGGCCATCTGATCGGGGGTCGCGATAGCGGCGTCGAAGTCCAGGAATCCGCCCTGGATGCGCTCGATCAGATCTTCTGCACCGACGACGTCGGCTCCTGCTGCCTCGGCTTCAGCAGCCTTCTCACCAGCGGCGAAAACAATAACCCGAGCGGTCTTGCCGGTGCCGTGGGGAAGGTTGACGGTGCCGCGCACCATCTGGTCTGCCTTGCGGGGGTCGACGCCGAGTCGCACTGCGACCTCGACGGTGGGGTCGAACTTGCTCGACGCGGTCTCCTTGGCCAGCTTGGCGGCTTCCAGAGGCGAGTAGAGGTTGTCCTGGTCGATCTTGGCGGCCTGCTCGAGGTAGGCCTTACTGCGCTTTGCCATGTCTTACTGTCCTTCGTTCGAGTTCAGAGTGGTTGACGAGCCTGGCCGGCTCTCCCACGTGACGCTTGAGGGCTGAGAATCAGCCTTCGACGGTGATGCCCATCGAGCGAGCAGTACCGGCGATGATCTTCGCGGCCTGATCGATGTCGTTGGCGTTGAGGTCTTCCTGCTTGGTCTTGGCGATCTCGCGCACCTGATCCATGGTCACCTTGGCGACCTTGGTCTTGTGCGGCTCGCCGGAGCCCTTTGCCACGCCTGCAGCCTTGAGCAGCAGCTTGGCAGCGGGAGGAGTCTTCAGCTTGAAGTCGAACGTCCGGTCTTCGTAGACCGAGATCTCGACGGGCACGACGTTGCCGCGCTGCGACTCGGTCGCGGCGTTGTACGCCTTGCAGAACTCCATGATGTTGACGCCGTGCTGGCCCAATGCGGGGCCGACGGGCGGTGCCGGGTTGGCGGCACCGGCCTGGATCTGAAGCTTGATGATCCCGGCTAGCTTCTTCTTCTTCGGGGGCATGTCTTGTTTCCTTGTATTCGCTCGGGTTTCTTGCGGTTGCTACTGCAAGTCTGTGCGGTCGGCTTCTAGATCTTGGAGACCTGAGTGAAGCCGAGCTCGACCGGGGTTTCACGGCCGAAGATCGATACCAGCACCTTGAGCTTCTGCTGCTCTGCGTTGACCTCGCTGATGCTGGCCGGGAGGGTCGCGAACGGGCCGTCCATGACGGTGACCGACTCGCCGACCTCGAAGTCGACCTCGATGGTGGGCTTCGACGTGGTGTCGCTGCCCTGCTCGGCAGTGCCTGTGGCCGCTTTCGCGTCCTTCTTGGCACCTTCCTGCGGCATGAGGAACTTGACGACCTCGTTGATGGTCAGCGGCGACGGACGTGACGTCGCGCCGACGAAACCGGTGACGCCGGGAGTGTTGCGAACCGCGCCCCAGGACTCGTCGTTCAGTTCCATGCGGACCAGGATGTAGCCCGGCAGAACCTTGCGATTGACCTGCTTGCGCTGGCCGTTCTTGATCTCGGTGACCTCTTCGGTGGGAACCTCCACCTGGAAGATGTAGTCACCGACGTCGAGGTTCTGCACACGGGTCTCGAGGTTGGCCTTGACCTTGTTCTCGTATCCGGCGTAGCTGTGGATGACGTACCAGTCACCGGGAGCGCGGCGCAGAGCCGCCTTCATCTCGGCAACGGGATCTTCGGGCTCTGCAGTGACGTCGACGTCAGCGGTGACCTCGGATGTCTCGTCGCCTTCGGCGGGAACGTCGTCCCCGGCGGCAGCGGCGACGTCGGCCTTGATTGCTTCGTCCGTCTCGCGGTCCTGAGCGGCCTGCTCCGCTTCGAGGCCCTGCTTGGTCGCCTCGACATCGGCGTCGAATGCGGCCACTTCGGTGGCGTCGTTGTGCGGCGTGCTCACGTCAGCACCCTTTCTCTAGTTCCTGCTCGGTTCGATCGTCGAAAAGTCACGGCAACTGCGTTCGGTCAACCGAACAGCCAGCCGACGCCCTTGATGAACAGCAGATCGAGGCCACTGATGAACGCGACCATGAACGCCAGGAAGACGAGCACGACGGTGGTGTAGGTGACCATCTGCTTCTTGTTCGGCCAGATGACCTTCCGAAGCTCGGCGACGACCTCGCGGAAGAACTGCAGCAGACGCAGAAACACATTCGGTCGCTTGTCGAGCTTGGCCTTGCGGGACCGAGCCTTGCCCGGAGTGGCCTTCGCGGGCGCGGCCTTCGTCATCGACACGCCGGCGGCGCTGCCACGGGACCTGCCGGACGCCCGCTTGCCAGTGGGAGCCACTGCGCCTGCAGCGGGATCATCTGCGGTTGTGTCAGCATCGGAGAAACGGCCCTCGGAGCCAGGTGCGACGTCGTCTGGAGCCGAGGAGTTCTCGAACTCCTCCGATCGACCGTCGCGCTTACCGCGCTCCTCGCTCACGTCGTTCCTCTCAGTTGCTGACACCTTGGGCAGGGGCGACAGGACTTGAACCTGCAACCTACGGTTTTGGAGACCGTTGCTCTACCAATTGAGCTACGCCCCTTCGGCCGAAAACTTCTCGGCCGCTCTGGTGTCCACCCGACGCATTCACGCGAAACCACACAACCTCCGAGGAGGACGCGGGCAGCGCACAGCGCCGGATTACCCCAGAAATCTCAGTGTACTGCACACTCTTCGGAACAGATAAATCCCGTCGTTCCGGCCGCACAGCGCCCGTCCGGATCGACCCATCATCAGGCCAAGCGCACCGTAGCGGTCGCTCGCCCGAAAATCTTCTTGCCCTCGAACTTCGCCACGATAGCGATGACGGCAGTTCGCTCGTCCGCATCCACCGACTTGATCTTTCCGGAGAACTCGACCGCAGCCGAGGAGTCCGCGGACACGTAGACCGAGCTGGTGAAGCGGACGTTGTATTCGGTGACCGCACCGGGATCACCCAGCCACGACGTGACGAACCCGGCACCGAGGCCCATCGTCAGCATGCCGTGCGCGATCACGTTGTCCAGGCCGGCCAGACGGACGACCTCGTCACTCCAGTGAATCGGATTCGGATCTCCGGACACACCCGCGTAGTTCACCAGATCGCCGCGCGTGAGCATGACGACTCGCTCCGGCAACTCGTATCCGACGGAGACGTCGTCGAAACTACGAAGCGCCATGCATGATCACTTCCTTGACCGCGTGCGCGATGTTCTCGTCGACCTCGCCGCCGGTACGCGCGACGATGGTCGTCCACGTCGTCTGCACGATCTCGCCGTTCTGATCGGTGACGATGTTCTTGGTGGTCATGATGTCGCTGCCACTCATCTGCCGAAACGACTCTAGGTGCACGTCGCACACCAATCGATCGCCGACCTGGATCGGGCGGTGAAATTGCAGCCGCTGATCGGTCTGCAGAATCTGACTCGGGTCGTAACCGGTGATGACCTCTTTGAACATCCGCGTCTGCGCGATGATGCCCACCAGCGAAATGAAGGTCAAGGGCGCGAGGAGACCGTCGTAACCGAGGCCCTTCGCTGCGTCCTCGTCATGATGCGCGGGATGGAAGTCCTGGACCGCACGCGCATACTCACGGACCTTTTCGCGGCCGACCTCGTAGAAGTCGTCGACGCGGTAATGAAAACCGACCATGGATGCCGCGTGAGCGGATACATCCATGGCCGGAATTTCAGTTGATGCCGCAGCATCGAGTGGTGCTTGTGACACGGTGGAAACGACCTTTTCTACCCTTACGCAAGGGCAGTTGGAACTAGCGAGACTCGCGGTGCGCCCGGTGCGTGCCGCAGTTGGAGCAGAACTTCTTCAGCTCGATGCGGTCGGGATCGTTCCGACGGTTCTTCTTGGTGATGTAGTTGCGGTGCTTGCAAACCTCGCAGGCCAAGGTGATCTTGGGCCGCACATCGGTGGAGGAGGCCACTGGACGCCTACTTTCGGGTAAATCTGATCTGGGTCAATCAGGACTGTTCATGCGTGCTACTTGCCGTGCTTGCCTACTGTGTAGCGGTGACCGGACTTGAACCGGCGACGCAACGATTATGAGTCGTTTGCTCTACCAACTGAGCTACACCGCCTCAGGTGCTCATCGTCCACCATCCCACGAACGGGAGCGCGGCGTCGAGCCATCCAATCCAGCGAGCCCCCTAACGGAATCGAACCGTTGACCTTTTCCTTACCATGGAAACGCTCTACCGACTGAGCTAAGGGGGCGAGTGACTACGGGAACTCTCGTTCCGCAGGCTCCTCGCCAACACACGAACAGGCCGTGCGCTGAAGCCTTCAAGAGGTTACACATTCCGAGCACCGACTGCCAAATTGCGAGGTCAGCGACCCTGATTTGTCCTCTTCACATGGAAACCCCAGCGAGAAAATTTCTCGCCGGGGTTCCAGGTGTGGCAGATGTAGGATTCGAACCTACGTAGGCATAAGCCGACGGATTTACAGTCCGCTCCCATTGGCCGCTCGGGCAATCTGCCGTGCTGCGATCGAAGTCCGTGCTGGTCTTCGACGCGGTGAGAAGAATACAACGAACGTCCCCCCGGAACGCAAACCGGGTGGATACGGTCGGTAGCGGGCCGATAAAGTCCCAGCGGGATGTGGACCGATACCACCGCAGATACAAATTTTTCGATTCGACTGGAGAGTGTGAGAAGTGGCTGATTCGTCCTTCGACGTAGTGAGCAAAGTCGACCGTCAGGAAGTGGACAACGCTCTCGGACAGGCCGCGAAGGAGCTGGCGACCCGCTTCGACTTCCGGGGATCGGACACCAGCATCGAATGGTCCGGCAGCGGCGAGGCCGAGACCATCGTCATCACGTCCGAATCCGAGGAGAAGGTCAAGGCAGCCCTGGACGTCTTCAAGGAAAAACTGATCCGACGCGACGTCTCGCTCAAGGCCTTCGAGACCAACGACCCCGCCGCGTCCGGCAAGGTCTACAAGGTCACCGGCAAGCTCGTGCAGGGCATCAGTACCGAGAACGCCAAGAAGATCTCCAAGAAGATCCGCGACGACGGCCCCAAGGGCGTCAAAGCGCAGATCCAGGGCGACGAGCTGCGCGTGAGCAGCAAGAAGCGCGACGACCTACAGGCAATCCAACAGTTGCTCAAGAACGAGGACTTCGGCATCGCGCTGCAGTTCGTCAACTACCGGTAGAGCGCCGCATGTGAGTGGAACCTCGTAGCAGACTACGAAGTTCCACTCACATGCCGCAGGCTCCGGTCAGTAGGGCCGGTGGCCGGCCATCCGCTCGAGCCGCTCGATTCGGTCGGCCATCGGCGGGTGGGTGGCGAACAGTGCGCCCGCCTTGTCGCCGATGCGGAACGGGTTGGCGATCATCAGATGCGACTCTGCGGCCAACCGCGGCTCGGGCGGCAGGGGTGCCAGCTGCACCCCCTGCTCAAGTTTGCGCAGTGCCGACGCCAGCGCCAGCGGATCACCGGTCAGCTCGGCACCGGACTGGTCGGCCTGATACTCCCGAGAGCGAGAGACCGCGAGCCGCACCAACGTGGCCGCGATGGGTCCCAGCATCGACACCAGCAGCAGAGCGAGCGGATTGGCTCCCCCGTTGCCGCGGCCACCGAAGACGTTGGCGAAGAAGGCCAGGTTCGCCAGGCCCGAGATGACCGCCGCCATGGCACCGGCCACCGACGAGATCAGGATGTCTCGGTTGTAGACGTGCGAAAGTTCGTGCCCGAGCACCGCTCGCAGTTCCCGTTCGTCGAGCATCCGCAGAATGCCTTCGGTGCAGCACACGGCTGCGTTGCGCGGGTTCCGTCCGGTGGCGAACGCGTTGGGATTGTTGGTCGGGCTCACGTACAGCGCGGGCATCGGCTGGTGCGCGGCGGTCGCCAGTTCCCGCACGATCCGATACATCGCGGGCTGTTCGAGCTCGCTCACCGGCACGGCGTGCATCGACTTCAGCGCCATCTTCGCGCTGTTGAAGTACGCGTAGCCGTTGACGCCGACAGCCAGCACGATCGACCCGATCAGAATCATCGAGTTGCCGAACAACGAACCGATGAAGACGATCAGCGCAGACATCCCGACCAGTAGGCCGAATGTCTTCGCACCGTTGGCGTAACTGTTCATCGTGACGGGTGCCTCCTCGTACCGGGTGTTCCTACCCGATTCAACGACGGCACCCCGACCTGCAGTTCCCGTTCACCGAGTGGGCGACTACCCCACGCGTTCGACGGTGTAGTTCACCAGTCGCCCCAGGGCGTCGTTGGCCGGGCCCTGCGGCAGCAGAGCGAGCTCGGCGTGGGCGCGGTCGGCGTACTCGCCGAGGGTCTTCTTGGCCGCGACCATGCCGGGTGACCGCTGCAACAGCTCCAGAGCCTCGGTGACCAGGGCGTCCTCGGTGACCGGGCCGGCCAGGATCTCACGCAGGCGGTCGCCGTCGGCACCTTCCTCGCGGAGTGCGAACAGCACCGGCAGGGTGTGTACGCCTTCGCGCAGGTCGGTGCCGGGAGTCTTACCCGACTGCTCGGTGGCCGAGGAGATGTCGATGATGTCGTCGGAGATCTGGAACGCGGTGCCGACAGCGTCGCCGAGGCGCTCGAGGCGTCCCACGTGCTCGGCATCGCCGCCGCTGAACGTACCGCCGAAGCGCCCACACGAGGCGATCAGCGACCCGGTCTTCTCCCACACGACCTTCAAGTAGTGCGCGATGGGATCGTCGGTGCTCTTGGCCCCGATCGTTTCGCGCATCTGCCCGGTGACCAACTCGGCGAAGGTCTCGGCGATGATGCGAACGGCGTCGGGCCCGAGCGTCGACACCAGACGAGACGCATGCGCGAACAGGTAGTCGCCTGCGAGGATCGCCACACTGTTGCCCCAGCGTGAGTTCGCGCTCTCCGCACCTCGACGCATCGACGCCTCGTCCATGACGTCGTCGTGATAGAGCGTCGCCAAGTGCACCAACTCGACCACGGTGGCGGCGGTGACGATCGCCGGATCGGTCGGGGACGGCCCCAGCTGGCCGGTCAGCAC
This sequence comes from Rhodococcus sp. 1R11, assembly GCF_004563845.1. Lineage (NCBI taxonomy): Bacteria > Bacillati > Actinomycetota > Actinomycetes > Mycobacteriales > Nocardiaceae > Rhodococcus > Rhodococcus sp. 1R11. Next base: position 232,717 of record NZ_SPNG01000001.1, read on the forward strand.
GGTGAACAGGGGCCGGAATCGCTTGCCCCCGGCCTTCGCCAGATGCAGAGCAGCCTCGGTCAGGAACTCCTCACCGTCGGACAGTTCGCTGATCATCAGTTCTTCGACGCGCGCGAGACCGTCGGCGACGGATCGAGCGAGCTCCGGGTCACCCAGGTCGACCCCGGCAACGACCGTTTCTGCGGTCGCGTCGTCTGTACTCACGATGTTGATCCCTGTCCTGTCGTCGGCGTCGAGCGGCGATGGATGACGGAAACTGCTGCTCGGGTACTACCGTAATGAACCTAGTGTGCACACTTGCACGACGGTGCCGCCCACCACAGGTGACTATTCCCTCACCGAACCGAGCCCGAGTCGCTTCCCGACGCGCCCTCCCGGGGCCGATGAGTGAACGACGTCACCGCTCCCGCGGTGAATACACCCGGTGAGCAGCGGCAACGACAACCGTCCACCGGAGGCCCTGGCGACGCAGCATCGCGGCGATCGGGATACTGGGATCTGTGACCTCATCCAACCCGGCCCTGCCCTCCTCGACCGACGTGTTGGTCGTGGGCGCGGGCCCCGCAGGATCGTCCGCGGCAGCGTGGGCCGCGCGAGCCGGCCGCGACGTCGTACTCGCGGACGCGGCCGTCTTCCCCCGGGACAAGACCTGCGGCGACGGACTGACTCCGCGCGCGGTCGCCGAACTCGATCGCTTGGGGTTGGGCGAATGGGTTCGCGGTACCGCGCGCAATCGCGGGTTGCGCCTGAGTGGGTTCGGCCAGGAACTCGAGCTCGAATGGCCGAGCAGATCTTTCCCGGCCGTGGGCAGTGCCGTCCCGCGAACCGAATTGGACGACCGCATTCGCCGCGTTGCCGTCGACGCCGGGGCTGTGATGGCCGAGGGTGCCAAAGCGGTGTCCGTCACCCGCGACGGAAATGCGGTCCGATCGGTGACGCTGCAGACCGGCGAAGGCAGCCACGACATCGCGTGCCGCACTCTGATCGTCGCCGACGGCGTCCGGTCCACGCTGGGCAAGCAACTCGGACGCCAGTGGCACCGCGACACCGCGTTCGGCGTCGCGGCCCGCGCGTACATCACGTCTGCGCGCAGCGACGACGAATGGATCAGCTCGCACCTCGAACTGCGCGACGGCGCAGGCACTCTGCAGCCCGGCTACGGATGGGTCTTCCCGCTGAACGACGGCAACATAAACATCGGCGTCGGGACGCTGGCCACCGCCACCCGGCCGGCACCGGGAGCCCTCCGCCCTCTGCTGGACCTCTACACCCAGCAGCGACGGTCGGAATGGGAACTGACCGGCGAGCTGCGGTCGGTCGCGTCGGCGCTGCTGCCGATGGGCGGGGCGGTCTCCGGGGTCGCGGGCGTGAACTGGGCGATCATCGGCGACGCCGCAGCGTGTGTGAACCCACTCAACGGTGAGGGCATCGACTACGGACTCGAAGGCGGCCGCATGGTCGTCGACCTTCTCGATCACTCCGACCTGACCGACGCCTGGCCGGCCCTGCTACGTGAGCACTACGGCCAAGCCTTCTCGATTGCTCGACGCCTCGCCGGACTGTTGACAGTGCCGAGGTTCCTGCCCGCAGCGGGCCCGGTGGGCATGCGCTCGCGGGCGCTGATGAAAGTCGCCGTCCGGTGCATGGGCAACCTGGTCACCGAGGCCGACAGCGACCTCGTCGCTCGCACCTGGCGCACGGCGGGAACCACGTCACTGAAAATCGATTCGCGGCCGCCGTTTTCGTAGCCGCTCGCGGCCTCAGGGCCGAATTGCCTTGTGCAGAGCCACGATTCCGCCGGTGAGGTTGCGCCACTGCACGTCTGTCCAGCCGGCGTCGGCGATGCGCTGAGCCAACTGCTCCTGGGTGGGCCAGGCGCGAATGGACTCGGCGAGATAGACGTAGGCGTCGGGGTTGCTGCTCACTGCGCGAGCGACTTTGGGGAGCGCCTTCATCAGGTACTCCATGTATGCCGTGCGAAACGGGCCGAAGACCGGGGTGGAGAATTCCGACACCACAAGACGCCCACCGGGTTTGGTGACTCGGGCGATTTCGCGCAGACCGGCGTCGAAGTCGGAGACGTTACGAAGGCCGAACGAGATGGTGGCGGCGTCGAAACTGGCGTCGGCGTACGGAAGCGCCATCGCGTCACCGGCGACCATCGGCACTCCGCGGGAGAGCCCGGCTCGGAGCATGCCCTTGGAGAAGTCGGTGGCGACGCACCAGGCTCCGCTGCGTCCGAGTTCGACGGTGGAGACGCCGGTGCCGGCGGCGAGGTCGAGAACCCGCTCGCCGGGCTTCAGGTCCAGGGCTCGACGGGTCAGCTTGCGCCAGCTGCGGTCCTGGCCGAACGACAGAACGGTGTTGGTGATGTCGTAGCGGCGAGCGACGCCGTCGAACATCGACGCCACCTCGTGGGGCTCTTTTTCCAGGGTTGCGCGCGATGTCGTGGCCACGAACTCCAGCTTACTCAGGCTGCTTCGGTCACCCGTGGCGCTGTGATGCCTTGCACGTCGTAGTAGTGGGAGATCAGCTCGTCGCAGATGGCAGGCCAGGTGCGGTGCAGAACCGATCGGCGGGCAGCGTGACCGAAGCGGGCGCGGGTGGTGGGTTCGGCGAGGGCACCGACTGCACTGGGAAGCAGTTCGGTGAACTTGTCGACCGGTAACAGGTAGCCGTTTCGGCAGTGCGAGACCAGATCGCGGGGTCCGCCGGCGTCGGGACCGATGACGGGGACTCCGCTGGCGAGGGCTTCTTGGACTGCTTGACAGAAGGTTTCGTGTTCGCCGGGGTGGACGAAGATGTCGAAGCTGGCGTAGGCCTGCGCCAGTTCGTCGCCGCCGAGTTGTCCGGTGAAGATCGCATTCGGCATCAGGGCCCGCAAGGCTGCCGTATCGGGACCGCCGCCGACGATCACGAGCTGGATCGACGGGTCCGCGGCCAGCACGGCAAGCCGCTCGACGTGCTTCTCCGGGGCAAGCCTGCCGACGAATCCGACGATCAGCTTCTCGCCTGCACCCCACTGGCTCCTGAGGGCAGCAGAGGAAGCCGAGGGCGCGAACCGAACCGCGTCCACTCCCCTGGCCCACCGGTGCACGCGCGGGATGCCGTGCTGCTCGAGAGCGTCGACGGCCGAGGTCGACGGTGCCAGAGTGCGGGCCGCACCGCGGTGCAGTCTCCTGGTCCACCGCCACGCGGCCTTCGAGGTGAGGCCGAGGCCGTAGCTCGCGGCGAACCCTGCGACGTCGGTCTGGTAGACGGCCACGGCAGGTACGTCGAGGCGGTTGGCTGCGGCCAGACCGCCCGCTCCGAGCAAGAACGGGGACGCCAGATGCACGACGTCGGGCGCGAAGGCCCGTAGCGCCGAGACCATTCCGAGTCCAGGAACCCCGACGGGCAGGGAGCTGACTTTCGGCACCATCACGGACGGCACTCGGTGGACCGGAACGCCGTTGTGCCAGGTCGCTGCTCGGGGTCCGGACGGATTGTCGGGGGCGACGACGATGGCGTCGTGCCCGGTTTTCTCGAGATGTTCGAGGACACGGATCACCGAGTGGGTGACGCCGTTCATGTTGGGTAAGAACGATTCCGCAACGATGGCTACTCGCACGGTCCTCAGTGTGGGTGGCCACGCGGTCGCCCAGGCATGGACAACGTTACGTGTGGGCCAACGTCACACGAATTGCAGGGCGACCCACGACGGACTCGGGTTGGTGCGGTGTTCGGTGCCCACGAACACCGTCGGAACCGTCTCGTTCCCGTCGTTCACCCACCGAACCCTCGCTGCGGCAGCCACATCTGCGCGGATGTTCGTCCAGACGGCCTTCTTTCCGCGGAGCAACAGCGCAACCCGCAGCCGAAGGCAGAAGATGCAACCGGGACGCCAGTAGATCAGCGGCACCGATTTCTCGGTCGCGAACACTCGAGACGCGTCGTCGGACAGAGAACGCGGATACAGCACCGGAGTCGTCAGAACGAGCATGAACATCACCACGAGCACCATCACCACGATCGAGGACGCGATGTTGCCGAAGTTCACCAACGCGAACCCGGCCGCGGCGGCGATAGCAGCGATGACCCAGTGCCGGGCATTACGCATTCCGTGTCTCCGTGCGCTGGGCCCCCATACGCTGGGCCTCCTTGCGACGTAACCAGAACAGGGCCGGCAGGGCGATCAGCCAGGTGACGACGATGACCGATCCAGCGGGGACGATGGCCACGGTGGCGTCACGGCCGGCGACACGCACCAGCAGGTCGTTGTCGCTGTCGTTGTTGCCGGAGTCCGCCTTGTAGTACTCGACCTCGATGCGTTGCCCGACGACGAGATTGGTGGGGTACAGGACGCCGAGTCTGGGGTTGTGGGTCACGCCGTCGGGGGTGATGAAACTGACCGCCGAACGCAATTTGCCCGCCGAGAGCACCTCGGCCGTCGCGACGCCCTTGTCGGAGTCGATGGTGACGTCGTTTCGCCAGGCACCGACCACCAAGAGGACCGACAGAACAGAGATGGCGACCGCGGCCACGAGCACGACCAGCCGGATTCTGTGCAGAGTTCGACTGCCCCTCTCGGTGTCCGTCACGGTGTTCAGGTTACTTCGCGGCCTGTTCGCCTCCGCTCCGGTAGCGTCTGTGCTCATGTCGCGCAGCTTCGAGTTCACCGTCGAATCGTCCAATCCGCCCGCTGACGTGCACGCCGCACTCACCAGTGAAGCCCAGTGGGCCGCTCGCTTCGCCAAGGCGAAGAAGACGGACGGGTACGAGATGACCAAGCACGACGACGGCGGCTTGACCGTGGACATCACCGAGGAGGTCGGCACGTCCGAACTGCCCGGGTTCGTCACGAAGGTCATCAAGGGCAAGCTGATCGTCTCGCGTACCGACCACTGGGGTCCACTCGACGGCGACCACGCCGAGGGCACGCTGGTCGGCGGCACCACCGGTCTACCCGCGAAGGTGAACGGCACCCTCTCACTTCGCCCCGACGGCACCGGAGCCAAACTGATCGTCAAGGGCGAGTCGACGGTCAAGATCCCGCTCGTCGGCGGCAAGATCGAAGACCTGATCAACAAGATGATCAAGGACATGATCGATCAGGAAACCGGCGAAACCCTCGAATGGGTTGCGGCGCAACAGAATTAGAGACGGGCCCGGATCGCCGCATGTAGGTCGCGCAGCCCGGACCGTTCCGTCGTCACTTCCAACACTCGAATTCCGTCGGCGTGGCCGGTGAGTTCGGCCGCCAGCTCCGCCACGTCCACCAGACGGTGTTCGACGCGGTACGCCCCGCACAACGCTCCCAGGTCCATTCCGTGCGGTGTTCCGAACACCCGCTCGAACACACCCGCGTACTGCGGGTCGCCCTGTTCGAGAAGCTCGAAGATGCCGCCGCCGTCGTCGTTGGCGACGACGATCGTCAGGTCGTCCGGACGCGGCTCACCGGTACCGATGAGCAGACCCGCCGCGTCGTGCAAGAACGTCAGATCACCGAGAAGTGCCACGGTGCGGCGCTTTCCTGCCATCGCCGCACCGATGGCCGTCGAGACGGTGCCGTCGATCCCGGCCACGCCGCGGTTGGACAGAACCTTCACGCCCGGGATCGGAGTGGAGACCAGGGCCGCGTCGCGCACGGGATTGGAGGCCCCGAGCACCAGCTGATCTCCGGGCTCCAATGCCGACATCACCGCGTCGGCCACATGCAGCCCCGTCGGCTTGGGATGCTCTCGAAGTTGTTGGTGCACAGCCTTTTCGGCGCGTTCCGATACGGCAGCGCATCGTGCGATCCACGCCGGATCGGGTGCGCCGGTGGTCACGGCACGCGTGCCGGTCGCCAGTACGTTGCCCGAGACGTCGGGCCACCGCGGGCCGGTGGTGAGCGCGATGACGTCCACCGCCGGATCCGCGAGGAGCGCCGACACCTGCCGGTGCAGGGTCGGGCGACCGGTGATGACGGCTTGACGCGGCTTCAACTGCGCCAGAGCCAAGGGGTGCAACGCAATTCCGTGCAGTGGCGCGGTCGGCTCGGCGACGGTCGGCAAGCCGGAGAGCTCCGGACGAACGGCACCGCCGTGCCCGGACACGACGACGGTGTCGACCGTCAGATCGAGTTCGACCGGCACGTCGAGGGTCGCCTGGGTGGTCGAGGTCCACGGCATCCCGTCGGGACGTCCTTCGGGCCGCGCCCCCGGATCGCCGAGAGCGGGAACCAACGGTTCGCGCAGTGGGATGTCGAAGTGCACCGGCCCGGCGTTGCCCGAGCGCGCACCGCGCGCAGCAGCGATGACCCGCGAGACCGCGCTTCGCCACTGACTGTTCTGCTTGGGTCCTTCCTCTGCGAGCCCGAGGCTGATCGTCGCGCGGACCTGCGACCCGAAGAGGCCCAACTGCTCGATGGTCTGGTTGGCACCGGTGCCGAGCATCTCGTACGGCCGGTTGGCACTGATGACGATCAGCGGGATCCGAGCGTAATTCGCTTCGAGCACGGCGGGTCCGAGGTTCGCCACCGCCGTTCCCGACGTCATCACCACCGGAACGGGTTGGCCGCTACCCAGGCTCAGTCCGATGGCCAGAAATCCGGCGGTTCGCTCGTCGATCCGCATATGCAGTCGTAGCCGTCCGGCCGCGTCGGCTTCCTGCAACGCGAACGCCAACGGGGCGTTACGCGAGCCGGGACAGAGCACGACGTCTTCGATCCCGCTGCGCGCCAGTTCGTCGACGACTGCAGTGGCCTGAGCGGTGGACGGATTCACAGTTTCCAGAGTGTCAGATGCTCCGGTCGGCCGCCGCAACCGGGCTTTGACAGTATTGAGGGGTGCGTACAGTCTTCCGACCCGATGAGGTCACCCCACGTCGCTTCTACCAGCTCCTGACCGCGTCGGTGGTGCCCAGACCCATCGCGTGGGTGTCCACCGTGTCCGCCGACGGTGTGGCGAACCTCGCGCCCTACAGCTTCTTCACGGTGTCGTCGGTGGAGCCGCCGGTCGTGCAGTTCACGTCGGTGAGCCGCAAGGACAGTCTGCGCAACATAGAGGCCACCGGCGAGTTCGTCGTCAATCTGGCCACGGCACCGTTGGTCGATCAGGTCAACGACAGCTCGGCGAGCTTCGATCACGGCGTCAGCGAGTTCGAGGCGGTCGGCATCGAGAGCGAACCCAGTGCGATCGTGACGCCGCCGCGCGTGGCGGCCGCACCGATCGCCATCGAGGCACGGCTGCATCGCGTCGTCGAGGTGGGAAACTGCTTCGTCGTCATGGGCACCGTCGTCGCGCTGTCGGTACGCCCCGAATTCTTGGCCGAGGACGGACTCCCCGAGTTCGAGACCATCGCACCGCTCAGTCGACTCGGCCGTACCGAGTGGGGACTGCCGCCCGAGGTTCGCGAGATCGAGCGACCTTCTTGATCCGCTGGCTGCTGCTGGTTCTCGTCACGGTCGCACTGACCGTCGGGGCCGACGCACTCGGTGTGCCCTCGGCAGCATTGTTCGTTGCACTGCTGGTAGCGATCGTGTTCGCGCTCGCCGGGTGGGCTCCGACGACCGGAACCGAGCGAGCGCCGCTGCCCCGCAGACTCGGCATGGCGGCGCAGGCAATACTCGGTGTCGAGATCGGAACGCTCGTGCAGAGCGACACTCTGAGCTCGCTGGGCGATACCTGGCTGCCGGTACTGCTGGCATGCATCGGCACCCTGCTGCTGTCGATCGCGGCCGGCGCGCTGCTGGGGCTTCGCAAAGACATCGATTCACTGACCGGCTCCTTGGCGCTGGTCGCAGGCGGAGCCTCGGGCCTGGTGGCGATCACGCAGGAGCTCGGCGGCGACGAACGCGTGGTCGCGGTGGTGCAATACCTGCGCGTCGTGCTGGTGACCACGACGCTGCCACTGGTGGCAACCCTGGTGTTCGACGCCCAACCCGGACAGTCTTCGGTCACCGCCGACGTACACGGGGCTCTGTGGATCGATCTCGTCTTCGTGGTGATCTGCGGTGTCGTCGGTGTGGTGCTGGCCAAGGCGATACGGCTGCCCGCCCCCGCCCTGCTCGGTCCGCTGATGATGGCCACGCTCGCCGACGTGCTCGGGGTGTCGTTCGACGCGTCCGTCCCGACGCTGTTGCTGTGGGCGGCGTACATCGTCATCGGCTGGCAGGCCGGGCTGCGGTTCACCGTTGCCAGCCTGAAGTCGATTTCACGTGTCCTGCCCGCTTCGTTGATGTTGATCATCGCCGTCACCGTCTGCTGTGCGTTTCTCGGTTTGTGGTTGGCGTCCGCGACGGGGACGAGCGGCTACGAGGGCTACCTCGCGACCACTCCGGGCGGGGTGTACGCAGTGCTGGCCATCGCGGCGTCGACCGGCGCGAACGTCACGTTCGTCGTGGCCGCCCAGGTGATCCGCGTGTTCATGATGTTGTTCGCGGTGCCCGTCGGAGCCAAGGTGGTTCAGCACTATCGGCGCGGTCGGCCCGAATGAAGGATCGGCGCACCACCATGCGCGGTTAGGGTCGACTAACCTCTGCGGTATGAGCAAGTACCTCAAACCGGAGAAGCCCGCGTTCTACCGCCTGACCGTGCTCGGAAGCGAGCGAATCAGCCCCGGCTTCATCCGGGTCACCCTCGGCGGCGATTCGCTGTCGAACTTCCGCTACATGGGCTACGACCACTGGTTTCGCCTGTTCCTGCCGCAGCCGGGCCAGGACGAGCCGCGCATTCCCAGCGCCACCTCGATGCTCTGGTACGCCCAGTACCTGACGTTCTCCAAGGACACCAAGCCGGTGGTCCGCAACTACACGGTCAGCCGATACCGCACTGCGGGAGAGGGCACGTACGGCGACGGCCCGGAGCTGGATGTGGACTTCGTCGTGCACGGCGAAGCCGATAGTGGAGGTACCGCCGATGGTCACAGTGGTCCGGCGTCGTCGTGGGCTGCTCGGGCGGTCCCAGGCGACCACGTCGCGATCTTCGACGAAGGACGTATCTACACGTTCGAGGGACAACCGAGCTGGCAGTTGCTCGTCGGCGACGAGAGTGCAGCCCCGGCGATTCTCGGCATTCTGCGATCGTTGCCGGACGACGTTCGGGTCAAGGCCTTCGTCGAAGTCCCTTCCGAGGCCGATATTCAGAAGCAGGACGTGCAGGCAGGCGTCGAGATCGAGTGGGTCGTGCGCCCCAACCCCCTGACCAAGCCGGGCGAGGCCGCATTGGCCGCGGTGCAGAAAGCCGAGCTTCCTGACGGCCATCCGTTCGTCTACGTGGCCGGGGAACAGGGATTGGCGACGGGCCTGCGCCGATACCTGGTGAACGAGCGTTCCGTGCCCAAGTCGCAGATCTGCTTCACCGGATACTGGAAGTTCGGTAAAGCCGCCCCGTAGCCCTCGATTAGTGTGATGTCACATGTCCGGCTCCGGAAAAGGTCACACCGTCGTCACCGACTCGGCAGGAGTCGACAGCGCACCGTACGCGTCGTTGCGTGCGCGGCCGCTCCCCCGAGCCGAACGATACGAGCTGGGTCGACGCCTGCGCGACAAGGTCCCGATCGCATCACTGGGCGACTGGACGCCGCCGCCGGATCGCCCGGACCCGGTGCAGCAGATCGAGTACTCGCACCAGGGTCGGATCGAATGGCTCATTCCCACGCGCCTCGAGCGCATGGTCGAGTCCCCGTACGGCTTCCTGCGCGGGACGGCCATCGTCATGGCCCGCGACGTGGCGATGCTGCCGTCCACCGGCATCAACCCGGTGATCAGCGGCGACGCCCACCTCGGAAACTTCGGCTTCTACGCCTCCCCCGAACGCGACCTCGTCATCGACCTCAACGACTTCGACGAAGCGCACCCGGGTGCCTGGGAATGGGATCTACGACGCCTCGCCGCGAGTATCTGGGTGGCCGGCCGACAGAACGGACGCAGCGAGGATCGGTGCCGCGATGCCGTCGCCGCCTGCGTGTCCGCATATCGAATCGAGGTCGCGCGTCTCGCCGACGAACCGCTGATGTCGCGTTCGTTCCAGCGGCTGACGGCGGAGAAACTGCAACGGGACGCCACCGCGGGATCGTTGCGCAAGGAGATCAAACGCGCCACCAAGAAAGCGCGTCGACGCACCAGTGACCGCGTCCTTCCGCGATTCACCGAGGAACACGAGGGCACTCGCAGGATCGTGGAAGAGCCGCCCATCACCACCCGCATCTCGGCCGAGGACGAGGAATTGCTGGCCGTCGGACTGGACGAATACCTGCTCACCCTCACCCCGCATTGGCGTCGGGTACTGGGGGGATACACGTTGATCGACGTCGCGCATCGCGTCGTCGGAGTCGGCAGTGTCGGGCTCCGGGCGTATGTGGCACTGCTCGAGGGCACCAGCGCGGACGACGTCGTGTTCCTGCAGCTCAAGCAGGCCAGACGGTCGGTGCTCGCGCCCTACGTGCACGGCGAATCGGCCTGGCACGACCACCAGGGACAACGCGTGGTGGAGTACCAGCAGGATCTGCAGACGGTCAGCGATCCGCTGCTGGGGTGGTGCACGATCGCCGGTCGGCAGTACTACGTGCGGCAGTTCCGGAATATGAAAGGGACGATCGATCTCTCGTCGATCGATGCACCAGCGCTGGTGGACTACGCGCGGGTGGTGGGGCGACTACTGGCGAAGGGACACGCTCGCACCAGCGGCGCGTCGATGATCTCGGGATACACAGGCGATTCCGACGAGCTCGACGTCGCACTGTGCCGATTCGCGCGGCTCTACGCCGACCAGACCGAGGCCGATTGGGAGCGTTTGAGCGCTACGCGCATGTGAGTGGAAACTCGTACCCTGCTACGAATTTCCACTCACATGCGGCGAAGCCGCTCAGGCGTGCTTGGCGACCAGATCGCCGACGCGCGGCAGTGCCTCGGTAACGTTCTTCTTCGCCGAGCCACGCAGGCTGCCGTAGAACTTCTTGACGACGGACTTGTCCGTCTCCTCGATGCGCGCATCGGTGACCGAGAGCAGAGCGTCGGACGCGGCATCTCCGTTGGCGGCGAGATATTCACCGAACGTGCCCTGCGGCGCGGCGTTGTACGACTGCCAGAACGGGTCGAGCTTGTCGACGAAATCGGGCCACAGCGCCGAGACGGCATTGTCGATGTAGGACGGACCGACCTTCTTCACTGCGCCGTAGCCCCCCTTGACCGCGAGGCCACTCGCGCCCTTCTTGTCGGCTACCTCGGCGTCGATCAATGCCAGTACGTCGACGCGCAGAGCGTCGGCCTTCGACTCGTCGAGCAGCGAATCCTTCAGTGCAGCAACCACTTCGAACTTCCTCCCAGATGTCGGCGGCCCCACGCGGACCGGGCGCAACACTACCGCAGCAGGGCGTGGCAGCGCCGCACTCGCTCGATCCACCACTGGCTGCGCTCGGCGTCGGCACCGAGTTCGATCAGCGCCTGCGGATACGGTTCGACGCTCGCAACCGGATACGTTCCGTCGACCACCTCGGGTGCCGGTGCAACGTCGCGAACGAACAGGCTGCCCGTCCCCAGTCCGCAGGCGAATTCGAGATGCGGCAGCGCGGCGGCAGCGGCGAGCCCGGAGGCGATGCCCACAGCCGAATCGAGTGCACTGGACACGACTACCGGCACGCCGTACTCCCCCAGGTCGCCGGCCAGTTCGAGCAGTGCACGCATGCCGCCGAGCGGAGCGACCTTGAGTACCGCGATATCCGCGCCGCCGGCCCGCACGACCTTCATCGGATCCTCGGCCCGGCGAATGCTCTCGTCCGCGGCCACCCGAACTCCCGGAGCCCGGCGGCGCAGCTCGACGAGCTCGGCAACGGTGGCGCACGGCTGTTCCGCGTATTCGAGTGGGCCGTCCGCAGTGAGAGCAGCCAACGCAGTCACTGCCTCGTCGACGGTCCAGCCGCCGTTGGCGTCGATCCGCACCCGCGGCACCAGCTCGCGCACCGCACGAACGCGAGCCACGTCGTCGGCCAGGCTCTGCCCCTTCTCGGCCACTTTCACCTTCGCCGTTTCGGCCCCGGGTGAGCGGCTCAGCACGGCCGCAACGTCGGAGGCGTCGACCGCGGGCACGGTCGCGTTGACCGCGATGCGTCGACGCATCGCACTGGGTGGGCCATCCCACGCGGCCTCGATCGCCGACGCCAACCACGGGGCGGACTCGACGTCGTCGTACTCGGGGAACGGCGAGAATTCTCCCCACCCACCGGGCCCGCGAATCAACATGACCTCACGGGTGGTGATCCCGCGGAACTTCGTCCGCATCGGCATCGAGAGCACGTGCGCACCGTCGAGCAGATCGTCGATCGGGGGAATCATTGCTGCCCCGGGAGCAACTGCACCATCAATGCCTCGCAATCGGCGAGCAGGTTGCCGTCCAGATCCGTGAGCCTCGCACTGATGAAGGTCTTGCGACCCTCCACCTTGTCCACTGCACCCTCGACGACCAATTCGGTGTTCAGCGGGGTCACCTTGCGGTAGTTGATGTGTAGATATGCGGTCCGGCTGATGGGCCGACCGTACGCATGCTGGATCAGGCCGAAGAGGTCGTCGAACAGCAGCGGAAGGGTTCCGCCGTGCGCGGCGGCGTTGCCCCCGAGGTGAAAGCGACGGAACATGCCACGGCTGCGAACGCCGTCGGCTGCGAACTTCTCGATGATCCACGGCGGCAGCAGCAGCGAACCGCGGCCCGGCAGAGCAGGTACCCGCCCCGCGGTCTGCTTGCCTTCGGCTACCACGTGCGGCTCCAACAACTCGATCAGTTCCCGAGTCTTGCTCGCGGCTGCCTCGGTGACGTCGGCGGGCAACGACGTGGACACCGCGAGATCCTGGACCGTGCGCAGTGCCTCGAGCAACTGCCCGTATTCCGGACCCACCTTCGCCGGAACGAAACGCGGGAAGCCGCCGTGGTGGTCGTAATCGGGGTCGGAACTGCGGTCGAGCTGCATCGGATCGGTCATGACCTGCACGCTAGCTGCATCGCCCGGCCGCAGCGGATTCAGCCCTCGCCACCGTTAAGCTGGCCCACGTGACCTTCACTCCCGCACTGTGGCGTCCCGTTCCCGGCTTCGAAGATCTGACCGACATCACTTATCACCGCCACGTGTCCGACGCGACCGTACGGGTGGCGTTCGATCGTCCCGAGATCCGCAACGCTTTTCGGCCGCACACCGTCGACGAGCTGTACCGCGCGCTCGAACACGCACGCGTGAGTTCGGACGTGGGAACCGTGCTGCTCACCGGAAACGGGCCGAGCAGCAAGGACGGCGGCTGGGCATTCTGTTCCGGCGGCGATCAGCGCATTCGCGGACGAAGTGGCTACCAGTATGCGGACGGTGAAACGGCCGAGACGGTCGACAAGGCTCGCGCGGGCCGTCTGCACATTCTCGAAGTACAGCGGCTGATCCGCTTCATGCCCAAGGTCGTCATCTGCCTCGTCAACGGGTGGGCAGCAGGCGGCGGTCACAGCTTGCACGTGGTGTGCGATCTGACGCTCGCGAGCCGCGAACACGCTCGCTTCAAGCAGACCGACGCCGACGTGGGCAGCTTCGACGGCGGTTACGGCAGTGCGTACCTGGCCAAGATGGTCGGGCAGAAGTTCGCCCGTGAGATCTTCTTCCTCGGCGAGACGTACTCGGCCGAGGAAATGCACCGCATGGGCGCGGTGAACAAGGTCGTCGATCACGCCGAACTCGAGAACACCGCCATCGATTGGGCCGCGAAGATCAACGCCAAGTCGCCGCAGGCGCAGCGGATGCTCAAGTACGCGTTCAACTTGCAGGACGACGGTCTCGTCGGCCAGCAGTTGTTCGCCGGTGAAGCCACCCGGCTGGCGTACATGACCGACGAGGCCGTCGAAGGGCGCGATGCGTTCCTGGAGAAGCGCGAGCCCGACTGGTCGCCGTTTCCTCGTTATTTCTGACGCTTCGTGACCCCGAACTCACATCACCGCGATCGCGGTACTGCCGCGGGTGCTCTGTGGGCCTGGTTCACGCAGCCGTACGACTACCGCTGGATGGCGGACTTCCAGAATTCGCGGCCCACCGGAAAGCTCATCCGATGGGTGATGGCGATCCTGACGCTGAACTACGGCGCTCTGGCGGTGGTGGCCCTCTTTTCCGACGGCACCTCGCGGAACGCTGCTGCGATCGGCTGGAAGGCATTCCTGGTCGTCATAGTGGTGGCGGTCGCGGCCGCGTGGATCGCCAAGCCGTTCCCGGGCCGTCTCGGGGTGTTGGCATTCGCGGTGTTCGCCGATCTGGGTACCGCGTCCTCGATCCTCGTCAACCCGATCGCCGACGCGATACTGACGTGCGCGCTGTTCGCCGTCATCGGCACGTTCTGCACGTTCTTCGTCAGTCCACGGTGGCTGGTGGCTCACCTGATCTTCTCGGTGGCGTGCACCGTCGCTGCCGCGGCGGCGACGTACCGCACCGGCGACGTGGACGTCGCATCGCTGATCTTCCGGACCGACGTGGTGTTGCTCGCGATCGCCGGCGTGCCGCTCACCTCGCACCTGTTGGTCACCGTGTTGACCGACGACGCCCGAAGTTCGTTGCTCGATCCGCTCACCGGGTTGCTCAATCGGCGCGGGCTCGAATCGGTGATCCACGATGTCTGGTTGCTCGGCCGCGAGGAGGATCGCTGCTCGGCCGTCGTGGTGGTGGACATCGACCGCTTCAAAGCCGTCAACGACGACTACGGGCACGAGGAGGGTGACGCCGTCATCGTTCGCGTCGCCGAGCGCCTGGGTGCACACATGGGTCGCTACGGCGTGATCGCGCGCACCGGCGGCGAGGAATACCTCGCCGTGGTCTCGACGTCGCGCCTGCACATCGATGCGTTGATCCACGGTGTTCGACGTGCACTGCGCGATCCCGATGACGGCGTCGCCGTGACGGTCAGTGTGGGAGCAGCCATCCTGCACGCGAATTCACCCCTGTGGGAGCAGAACGTCGACCTCGTGACGCGGGCGATGCGGGTGGCGGACTCGATGATGTACGAGGCCAAGGCAGCCGGCGGAAACCGAATCGTCACGACGGTGCTGTGATGCCACTGATCCGGGTCGTCCCGCAGGCTCCACTCTCGCTGTGACCATCCTGCGGCAGCGATGGTCGGTTGCGTGATATCCATGCGAGGTGGACATCCTCGCTGCACGTACCATCCTGCGCCCGGTCGACTACCGGACGACCCTCGAGTTCTATCGAGACGGCCTGTCCCTCGCGGTGTGCCGTGAATACCCCGGCGGCACGGTGCTGTTCGCAGGTCAAGGGCTGATCGAGATCGCAGCGCACGGCGGCACCGAGGAGCCGGGATCGTTCTCCGGGGCACTGTGGCTGCAGGTTCGCGACATCGATTCTGCCGCAGCAGAATTGGAGCAGGCCGGTATTTCCATCGTGCGACCGGCGACCACTGAACCGTGGGGGCTCATCGAGATGTGGATCGAGGATCCCGACGGAATCCCCATCGTGCTGGTACAGATTCCGCAGGACCACCCACTGCGCCGGGATACTCGCTAGCCACCCGAGACGGTTCGCAGTACCGCCGACGCCGATTGCGGCCTCGACCACAGATATCCCTGCGCCAGAGTGCATCCGAGATCGAGAGCGGCATCGGCCTGAGCTCGACTTTCGATCCCCTCGACGATCATCGTCAGCTCCAGATCCTTGGCGACCGACGCCAACGACTTGATCATCGCCCGTCCGGCCACGGTGTCGATGAACCGCGTCAGATGTCCGTCGATCTTGATGCCGTCCGGTTGCAACGTCACCAAGCGTTCGAGAGACGACCAGCCGGAGCCGAAGTCGTCGAGCAGGACGCGGAAACCCAGCCGGTGCACGTCGTCGATGTGCCTGCGCAGCAACGGCCCCGGCGTCACCGACGAGGTCTCGGTGAGTTCGAGCGAAATGGATTTCGGCGACACCTCGGACGACGCGATCGCGCGTTCGAGCTGGCCGACTCCGTCCGGATGCGCCAGGTGACGCCCGGAAATGTTGACGGTCAGCCGCAGGTCCGGTCGGTGTAGGTGCCACTTCTTCATCTCCGCGGCCGCCTGCGCGAGCACGCTCAGATCCACGTCGATGATCAGTTCACTCGCCTCGGCGAACGGCACGAAGTCCGCGGGCACCACCAGACCTCGAGTGGGATGGTGCCAGCGCGCCAATGCCTCGAAGCCGACGATCTCCTCTGTCCGTAGGTCCACGATCGACTGGAACCACGGGACGATGTGACCGTCGGCGAGGGAGTCGGCGATGTCGTTGTCGCTGCCGAGTCGGGTGGATCCCGAGCCGACCCGCCGATGCAGATCGAGCTGCTCCTCGAGGACCGACGCGAACTGTTCCAGCTCCTGCATCTGGTCGTCGGAGAGGGGCCTCGAGGTGCGGTCGAGCAAGCACAGAGTGCCGATCACCAGTCCTTCTCGTCCGCGAAGCGGAACCGAGGCGTAGGACTCGATGCCGTTCTCGTCGAGCAGCGCGCGTTGCCGGGTGGTGGCATCGACCCGGCCGTGGGCGACGACCGCAGGCACGCCCGTGCGCACCACGTCGTCGCACAGGGTGTCGGCCCGAACCACGGTGGACATCGGCGGACCACCGATGTTGACCAGTGTGTACTGGGTGTCCTCGTCCAACACGTTCAGCTGGGCGATGGCGAATCCGACACTGCGTGCCGCGAATTCGACGGTGGAGCGCAACGCGGGGGTGGTTGCTTCGAGATCGAGGTAGCGGCGAGCCGAGTCGCTCTGCCGCCGGGACTGGGAGCGTGCGGTGTCGTGCACCTCACCGTCCACCAGCATCTCCTCGCAGCCGACATCCGGACACGCTCTCGACCCGGGTGGAACCGAGTTTAACCGTGCGCGAACGGCAGACCGCAGGCAAACCCCATCTCGAGCTCGTCACAATGCCGGGAAGCGTGTGTGCAGGAGCCGATGACGCAACACAGCCGCGGCCACCCGTGCGCCTTCATCGGTTGCGACGCGGTTGTCGGCCGAACGGAACGCCCCGAGAGCGTCGAGTTCTGCGATCAACGTGTCCGCCAGAGTCTCGGCGTGCTCCGACTCCGGCTCCTCCCCTGCATGGGTCCATCCCTCCGCACGCAACAGTCGCGCCGAATCGTCGGCCGTCGCCTGCGCGTCGGCGATGTCGTTACCCAGGATCATCCGGGCCAGAAGAACCTCCGCAGCGATCGAGTCCGGGTGGTAGTCACTGCCGACGATCCCCCCGGTGAGCACGCGCCACAATCCGTCCGAGCTCAGCTGCCGGGTGCGCGTCGTTGGAACCAGCCTGCCTGCGGACCGACGCATCAACCGCAGTCGCATCACCAGACGCCGGAGAGCGAGAACCTTGTCGGTATCGAGTTCGCGTCCCACGAACTGCGGACGCTCGGCCACCGGAAAGACAGTGCGAGCGATCCGCGCCACCAGATCGTCCGGCAGATATCCGGCGTCGGTGAGCGTCACGCCGTCGCCGATGCACCCGATGACACTCTCGAGTCTGCGCACGCACCCGTACACCGGCTCGACCGCGTCGTGCAGCGCCTCACGCAACCCCAGGTAGAGCTCGGCTCGTGGAGCGCTGTAACTGCTCCACAGTTCGATGCGGTGGTCGAGAAGTTGTTCGAGCAGAACGTCGTCGGCGTCGTTCTTGCCCTGATCCGAGGTCAGCACCGCGTCGGTCACGCCGCGACGACGCGTCGCCCGCGCAGTGACTCCCAGCGGCCTGCCACCGGGCTTCGACGGCTCGAACTCACCGGCGATGGTCGCCACTTCCAGTGTCTCACCGATCTTTTCGACGATGGCCCGCTCGACACCGGTCGGAGCGTCCTGCCACGTCACCAACTCGGTGTCGACGGCTCCGATACCGGATTGCTCGGTGGCGGCGCGGTACTGCTGCAGCCAGATCGCGTCGTCGGTGGCACGCACGAGCTCTTCTGTCACGCCGCTACGTGCGATCTCCGCATACGCGACGCGCCCCAACCGTTCGAGCAGATCACCGAGCGCACGGGCGATGTCGACGGCCCGATCGGGGCCCTCGGCCGCGTGACGCAAGTAGACCCATAGAAATGTCTGTACGGAATGCTGTGTCGGACCCGCCGGCGGGGATACCCCGGCCAGTCCGTCCCACCCGAGCCGGGCGTCGGCGGCAAGAGCCGGATCGACGGAATCGAAGTACGACAGGGCGGCCGACACCGCGTCATCCATACCCGATCCCTTCACGTCGTCCACTGTTCCACAATGCTCCGGCTGGAGGAGACCAGCGCCGTGCGCTACGCCACAGGTGAACTGGACATATAAGGCAAAAAGGTGAACTTCAGGTGAACTGGAGACGACTTCGCGGCACCCAAGAAGAACACTTCGCAAGAAATTTCCGCGAATCGACGTTCATGTCCCACACTTTCCACCGTGAGCGCTGAATTTCTCGTACTTCTCGTGGTGGTCGTGACGGCACTGGCCTTCGACTTCACCAACGGTTTCCACGACACCGCCAACGCCATGGCGACGTCGATCGCAACGGGGGCATTGAAGCCCAAGGTCGCGGTCACCCTGTCTGCCGTCCTCAACCTGGTCGGCGCCTTCCTGTCCGTAGAGGTCGCAGCCACCGTCGCAAAGGGGATCGTCAACCTCGGCGACACCGGCGGCCAGGCCCTGCTGACCATCATCTTCGCCGGCCTCGTCGGCGGCATCCTGTGGAACCTCGCCACCTGGCTGCTCGGCATCCCGTCGAGCAGCTCGCACGCGCTGTTCGGTGGCCTCATCGGTGCCACCATGGCGGGCCTGGGAACCAGCGGCGTGGTGTGGGACGGGGTGTGGAGCAAGATCGTGCTGCCCGCCGTGCTCGCCCCCATCGTCGCCGGCCTCGTCGCCACCGTCGGCACCTGGATCATCTACCGCATCACCAACGCAGTTCCCGAGAAGTCCAAGGAGCGCGGATTCCGCTGGGGCCAGATCGGTTCGGCCTCACTCGTCTCGCTCGCCCACGGCACCAACGACGCCCAGAAGACGATGGGCGTGATCTTTCTGGCGCTCGTCGCCTACGGCACCGTCTCACCCGACGCCGAGATGCCCCTGTGGGTCAAGGTCACCTGTGCCCTCGCCATCGCACTAGGCACCTACCTCGGCGGTTGGCGCGTCATCCGCACCCTCGGCAAGGGCCTGGTGGAGATCGCATCTCCGCAAGGCATGGCAGCCGAGTCCTCCTCTGCTGCAATCATTCTGACGTCGAGCCACCTCGGGCTCCCGCTCTCGACCACACAGGTTGCGACCGGCTCGATCCTCGGATCGGGACTCGGAAAGCCCGGCGCCGCCGTGCGCTGGAACGTCGCAGGCCGCATGGCCGTCGCCTGGGTCATCACCTTGCCGCTCGCCGGCGTGGTCGGCGCTGCGTGCTGGCTGCTCGCACACACGATCGGCGGTCTGCCCGGCATCCTCGTGGTCTTCGCCATCCTCGTCGGCCTGGCCACCGTCATGTACATCCGCTCGCGCCGCGAACCCGTCGATCCGGACAACGTGAACGCCGAATGGGACGGCGGACTCGTTCCTGCCGCCGCCGAAGCCGACTCCCCCGCGAAGGTCTGAACACATCATGGAAACCCTCAAGCACACGCTCGATTCGCTCTGGCAGGTCGTTCTCGTCGGCCTCCTGCTCGGTGCCGGACTGCCCGCGATCTTCGCCTTCGGACTCAAGGCCCTGTCCGTCGGTGAGCCCTCGGACGAGGCCACTGCCTCAGGCACCACACGCGTGGCCCGGCCGGCAGTCGCCACTGCCGCGGCCGTCCTCTGTTTCGCAGTGGTCGTCGTCGCGATCGTGGCCGGAATTCTCTTCATCATGAAGAACTTCCTCGACAGCACATTCGGCATCTCCGTCTTCTGACACCTGAAAAGGGGTGTAGCTCTCATGACCGAATCCACCAAGACCGCATTTCCGGCCTCGGTGCTCGAATGGCTCCGAGCCGGATACCCCGAGGGCGTTCCGCCCAAGGATCGATTCCCGCTCGTCGCCCTTCTGCGCCGCGCCGCACTCACCGACGCTCAGGTGCAGGAGATAGTTCTCGAACTCGTCTCTCCCGCCAACGGCGCACTCGACGACGGTGCAATTTCGACCGACGAGATCGCGACGTACATCCGCGACCAGATCGACGCCGAGCCGACGGCCGAGGACATCTCCCGAGTCTCGGCGCGACTGGCCGCCGGTGGCTGGCCGCTCGCGGATCCGGGTGCCCTGTAAGACCATGGCGGTCCCGTCGTTCCTCCACTCGATCGTCGAGTGGCTCCGCGGCGGGTATCCCGACGGGGTACCCGAAGCGGATTACGTCCCCCTCCTTGCTCTTCTGAATCGGCGACTGTCCGACGACGAAGTGCAGTCGGTGATGGATGCCCTCATCGCCGACGGCCAGCTGCCTGCCGACAAGGCAGGAATTTCCGTCACCATCACCAAGGTCACCAACGAGATGCCCCGAGAAGAAGACGTCAATCGGGTGCGCGCGAACCTCGCCGCCGGTGGCTGGCCTCTGGCCGACCCGTTCACGATCCGGCGCAAGGACTAATCTCGGCGGTGTGCTCGAGAGCGTTCCCATTCCAGCAGGCTCGGCCGCGGCAGACATTCTGCCGCGGCTGAGTTGCATTCTGGCCGGCGACGGCCCGGCCATCCTCCCCGTTCCCGCCGACGATCCACGCGAGATCCGTCGCCTGCACGACGCGTTGGCCCCCGGAACCCCCATCGACGACGACGTCGCATTGGTCGTCGCGACATCGGGGACGACGGGAGTTCCCAAGGGTGCCATGCTGTCTGCGTCCGCGCTGGTCGCGTCGGCGACGGCCACCGAGGAGCGTCTCGGCGGCCCCGGCTCGTGGCTGCTGGCTCTGCCCGCACACCACATCGCCGGGATGCAGGTGTTGCTGCGCAGTGCGCTCGCGGGAACGTCGCCGGTGATCATGGATGTATCTGCCGGCTTCGACCCGGTTGCCCTGATCGACGCCGTGGGACTGATGTCGGGGCCGCTGCGCTACACCTCCCTGGTGCCCGGCCAGTTGGTCAAAGCACTGGAGAATCCCGAGGCCACTGCCGCACTGGCATCGCTGGACGCCGTGCTGCTCGGTGGAGCTGCGACGCCGATTCCGTTGCGCGAGAATGCTGTTGCCGCAGGCATTCGACTGGTGCGCACCTACGGCATGAGCGAAACTGCGGGCGGCTGCGTGTACGACGGGGTTCCGTTGCACAGCACCGTCGTACGGATCGACGACGGACGAGTGGTCCTGGGCGGGCGGACTCTGGCCTCGGGCTATCGCGGATTGCCCGATCACCCGGCGTTCGCCGAGCCGGGCTGGTTCCGCACCGACGATGCCGGCACAATGATCGACGGGGTGCTGAGCATCACCGGCCGACTCGACGAGGCCATCTCGACCGGTGGCCTGACCGTCGTACCGCAGGTGGTCGAAGCCGCGCTGGCAACGCATCCCGCTGTCCGAGAATGCGCTGTCGTCGGATTGCCGGACGAGCGCCTCGGCCAGAAAGTGGTGGTCGCAGTAGTTGCATCGGTGCCGGTGACGTTGGCGGAGTTGCGCTCTCACGTCGAGCAGTCACTCGACATCACAGCTGCACCGCGGGAGCTGTTCCTGGTCGACGCACTGCCGACCCGAGGCCCGGGAAAACTCGATCGAGCAGAATTGCGGGCGGTGCTCGGGAAGCGCTGAGCGGGCCGCCGCTCGGCTCGTTCGGGTGCAAACGCGAGCGCGTTTGTCAGGTGCGCGCGAGATAGTCGGCGAACCCGCGCGCGTTCGGCAAACGCGAGCGCGTTTGCGGCGGTCAGTTCAGCGGCGTGCCTTGATGGTGTATCAATTCCCATCCCGATGTCGTGCGTCGCCACAGCGAGGTTCGACGCGCTCGCTTGCCCGATGTTTGCGAAATCCAGTGCACAAGAACAAAATCGGCACTGATTGCTCGCCCACTCAGTTCGAGCACCTCGATCTCGACTGAATCTTCGGTGCCGAGTAGGTCGAGGATCGACGCCTTGTCCCACACCGCGCCCGAGGCTCCCACTTCGGTGAAGTCCTCGGCGAGCAGGTCGGTCAGCCGCTTTGTGTCGCATCGACAGTGCGCGGTCTGCAGCTCGCGCTCGAGCTCGAGAACTGTCGACAGGTCGGTGCCTGAACAGGGCTCATCGTTGGGCGACATGAGTCACTGTCTCACGCACAAACGCGCGCGCATTCGCCAGGTGCGCGCGAAATAGATGGCGCAGAGGCAGCGAACCCGTGCGCGCCTGACGAACGCGCGCGCGTTTGCGCCTCGATCAGGGTCCAGGTCAGCTCAACCCGCCATTTTCTCGTACAGTCGCTCCACGTCTGCGTCGGACCATCCGGGCGGCTCGAGGATGTCGGCCCACATGCGCACCGCGTCGGCTCCATAGCTGTGGCCGTGCCCGTCGTCGACGTCGGTGGAGAACACCTGGTCGAAGGTCAACTGCCAGAACGTCACGAACGGAAACCACTGCACTCCCGGGTCGACGTCGGTGCCGCGGGGTTCCCGTAACCAGTCGGGCTTGCCGAGGATCAGATCGGGTGACCACCACTCGATGGGGTCGGAGGCGTGCTGCCAGTACACGATTCGGGGCTCTTCCCACGGTCCGCCGATATCGAGGTCACCGGAAGCCCCAGCGGAACGGACGTGTTCGCCGCCGTCGATCACAGGCAGGATCTCGCGGGAACCGGCGTCGCGTCCACCGGTGATGCGGGCCCACTGAGGAGTGAAGTTCGGGTTGCCAACCCACAGGGCACCGTCGATACGCGCGATCATGTCCTGCGCACCGCTGAACGCATCCTGGCCACCGTAGGCGCCGAGACTCTCGCCGAACAGCACCAACTTGGGTCGCGAGTCCTCCGGGAGTTCGCTCCACACCGCGTAGATCGCCTCGAACAGCGCACGACCGGCATCCTGCGGGGTCTGACGATCGGCCAGAAACGCCATAGGACTCGGCAGGAACGAGTACTGCATCGACGCAATCGCCGAATTACCGTCGTACAGATACTCGAGAGGCCCGGCCACGGATTCGTTGACCCATCCGCGTCCGGTAGTGGTCGCGACACCGAGCACGGCCCGGGAGAACGCACCCGTGCGTTCGAGCTCCGCGACCACCCGGTCTGCGACGCCCTCTACGGTGTCGGCCGACTCGACTCCGGCGTACACCCGGATCGGTTGCACCGCAGGCCTTCCGGTGAAGTCGCCGATCTCGTCGGGCGATGCCCCGGAGACCACGAAGCGTCGCCCCTCCTGGCCCAACGAATCCCATTCTTCGTTCGACGCATCGGACCCCGAAAGTTCTTCTGCACCAGGCTTTTCCACACCCTCGTGGTTGCCGCGGTCGGCGGTCGACGCCGACTTCTCCGCAACGGCCACTATGCCCCGGATCAGGGCACCGTTGACGGCGAACACCACCAGCAGTGCAACGACGATCACGCTGGCGATCCGCGCCACCGGCTTCGGAACGTACTGCTTACCCCATCGCGTCAGTGCCCGGGTCGCTCTGCGCAGCAGGCGGCCCAGAGCAAGCACCGCCACCGCTACCACCACCGAGAGCACCAGCACCGCGAGGTAGAGCGGCCGGCCTGGGTCTTCCACGCCGACGAGCTTGCGCACGATCTGCTGCCACCACGATCCGAGGATCAGGAACAGCGGAATCACCACCATCGCAGCCACGACCAACGCCCACCACCCACGTCGACGCCACCGGTCCGACCAGTCCGGTGCCACCCCGCAGAGCCTGACCACCCAGGCGATCAGGCACCCCACGCCGTACCCGATCGCAACACTGATTCCGGTGGCCACAGCCTGCAGGTACCACACGCGGGGCAGCAGAGACGGAGTCATCGACAGCGTGAAGAACACCAGAGCGAAGAACGAACCGACGGGATGCAGTGAGCGGCAGTACCGATCCGCCCGCGAATCCTGCCAGTACGAACGTATCGAGGCAGACCGCTGTGTGGTCACCCGCCAATCGTAAATGGCCGCCGACTGGGTCGTACCCACTACGACGTGCAAGCATTCACAGCATGAGTGTTCTGGTCTGCTTCCACGCGCATCCCGACGACGAAGTGTTCGGGACCGGCGGCGTCATGCGGCTCGCGTCCGACGCCGGCCACCGCGTCGTCCTGGTGACGGCCACCGACGGTGCCGTCGGCGAATATCCCGCCGGCATCCTCGCCGACGGCGAGACGTTGGCCGAGCGCCGACACATCGAACTCGATCGGTCGGCTGCCGTCCTGGGCGTCGCGCGCGTCGTCCGCTTGCACTATGCCGATTCCGGGATGGCCGGCACGCCGGAGAACGGCAACCCGGAGGCGTTCTGCAACGTCGACGTCGACACCGCGGCGCAGCGATTGGCGGACATCCTCAGCGAGGAGCACGCCGACGTCGTCACCATCTACGACCCGAACGGTGGATACGGCCACCCCGACCATATTCAGGTGCACGTCGTCGGCAAGCGCGCGGCCGAGATCGCCGAGACCCCGTACGTGTACGAGACGACCACCAACCGTGACCACATGCGCAGGTTGATGGAAGCCAATCCCCACTGGGGCGAAGAGGCGTCACCACCGGACATGGAGACGTTCGGGTTGCCCGAAACCGAGATCACCACGGTCGTCGACGTGTCGAGCGTGATCGCGGCGAAGCGGGCTGCGATGGAAGCGCACGAGACTCAGGTCGGCGATTTCGGACCGTTTCTCGCAATGCCCATCGAGCAACTGACCACTGCGTTCGGCCTCGAATGGTTCCGCAAACTGAGGGGCACCGGCGGCGTCGGCCTGACGGAGACCTCACTCCCGCTCTGACACGACAGCCGACGCAAGCGTGACGTACGCGTCGTGCAAGCGGCCGGGGCGATTCTTGCCCCATGACAACTCCAGCCATCGAGGCCGAGAACCTCGTCAAGACATTCGGTAAGCAACGCGCGGTCGACGGCGTCAGTCTGACCGTTACCACCGGGGCCGTGTACGGCGTACTCGGCCCCAACGGGGCAGGCAAGACCACGACGGTACGCATGCTCGCCACCCTGCTCCGACCCGACGGCGGCTCTGCCCGCATCTTCGGTCACGACGTCGTCGCCGACGCCACCGCGGTCCGATCGTTGGTCGGCGTGACAGGCCAGTACGCGTCGGTCGACGAGGACCTCACCGCCACCGAGAATCTCGTCGTGTTCTCGCGTCTACTCGGGCTCGGCAGACGCGAGAGCAAAGCCAAAGCCGTTGCGCTGCTCGAAGAATTCGGCTTGACCGACGCCGCGTCGAGACCGTTGAAAATGTTCTCCGGCGGTATGCGTCGTCGACTCGATCTCGCCGCGAGCCTGATCTCGGCTCCGCCACTACTGTTCCTGGACGAGCCGACCACCGGCCTCGATCCCCGGACCCGTGCTCAGATGTGGGACACCATCCGTCGTCTCGTCGCCGAAGGGTCGACGGTCCTGCTCACCACGCAATATCTCGACGAGGCCGACCAACTGTGCGATCGCATCGCAGTCATCGACCACGGCCGCGTCATCGCCGACGACACTGCCGACGGGCTGAAGTCCTCGGTCGGAACGTCGTCGCTGGCACTGACGCTCACCGACCGCAGCCAGATAGACGATGCCCGAGCGATCGTCGCTCGGCAACTCGGTGTCGAGGTCACCGTGAGCCCCGAGGCAGCACGGCTCACCGCCCCGATGACCGAGACCTCGACCACGCCGGACATCCTGATTCGGTTGCGCGACTTCGGTATCGACGTCAGCGAGATCACAGTCACCAAACCCAGCCTGGACGAGGTCTTCCTGACCCTGACCGGCAAGAGTGCAGACGAGGACGCAGCATGACCATCACCGTTACCCACGACGCCCCGACGACCATCGACCCCGCGGACCGACACGTCCCGAAGTACATAGGTCCCGCCCGAACGGCCGCACAGTCGGTCACGATGGGTTACCGCGGACTGCTCAAGCTCCGGCACAATCCCGAACAGCTCACCGACGTGGTGCTGTTACCCGTCATCTTCACATTGATGTTCAGCTACATCTTCGGCGGTGCCGTCGCCGGCGACGTCACGTCGTATCTTCCGATGATCGTCCCGGGCATTCTCGTTCAGACGGTCATCACCGGCTCGGTCGTCACCGGTACTCAGCTACGAGAAGACATGGACAAAGGCGTCTTCGACCGGTTCAGATCGCTGCCGATCGCTCGAATAGCCCCACTCGCAGGGGCATTGATGGCCGACGTCGTCCGCTACCTCATTGCCGCAGTCGTCACCTTTCTCACCGGCTTCGCGATGGGATACCACCCGGCAGGCGGAGTACTGGGTCTCGCGGGAGCGATCCTGCTCGTCATGGTCTGCGCATGGGCCATCAGCTGGATCTTCGCACTCCTGGGCACCCTGATGAGCAAAGCCTCGTCCGTACAGGGCATTTCGATGATGGTGCTGTTCCCCCTGACGTTCCTGTCGAACGCCTTCGTCGACACCTCGACGATGCCGAGCTGGCTCCGGTCGTTCGCGAACATCAACCCCGTCTCGCACCTGGTGACAGCGGTGCGCGAGCTGGCCAACAACGGACACGTCGGCATCCACGTCGTCTGGTCACTCATCGGTGCCGCGGTCATCGTCGCCGTCTTCGCCCCACTGACCGTCAGGTCCTACATGCGCAAGGCCTAGCGAAGCGAAAGCAACCTCAGAATCTCCTGCAGTGCAGCATGTCTGGTCATCCCAGCAGCCCGGGCAATACCGGAATCGACCGCACGGTCGCCGGTGATCGCCCGGGCTGCGGTCACGTGCCGATCGATCCGCATCGACGGAAAGTCCTGTCGCCCCACCGCTCGGTTCGACGCCGCCAACAACTGCAGACCCAGCTCTCGGTCACCACAGTGCACCTCGAAAGAACCCACCGCGCAGGCGACGGCACCGAGCATCGGAATATCGTAGAAACCGCCTGGCATCAGCTTGTTCCACGGTGTGCGCAGCAGCTGCTCCACCGCACCGCGCACATCCTCGGCGCGTCGGTGCAACACATGTGCGCCCACGGCTGCACACACCAGGATCGACATGAACGGATCGGTCGGATCGTCCGACGGCCACCCACCCATCGCCAGCGCCTCACGAAACAGCGTCAACCCCTGCTCGATCGAACCGTCCTCCAGATCCGCGGCGGCTCGCGCCGCAGTCAAGGACGCCGATGTGGACCTCTGCTGGGCTCGATCCCATCGAGCACCGACACCGTCGCCGTCACGCTCCGTGGTCTCTGCACCCCCATCGACGAACCACTCCGGTTGCCCTGTGGGCGAGGACAATTCGTCGATCAGCGGCCGCGCCTCGGCAACCCGTCCCGCGCCGATCAAGGCCATCGCAAGGAAGGTTCGGGTCTGCACGCTCTCCTCGTACGCGTGCATCTCCCACATCACATCGGCGGCCGTCCGGTAGTACTCGGCCGCGCGAACGTGGTCACCGGACAGACCGTACGAGCTCGCCAACGTCTGCGAGGTCGACCCGACAGCCCACAGGTCGCCGCGCCGCCGAGCGATACTCAGTGCGCGCTCGCCGTCCCTGATCGACTCGAACAACCGACCCGAGTTCTGCGCGAGCATGGACCGAACCACGTACGCGTTACACCGCACATCCTCGTGTTCGGATCGACTGGCGAGGGCCAGCTTTCGGGCCAGCCCGCGGCCGCCCGTGTGATGGATCACCACCTCGCAATCGAACCGCAACCCCGGTGCCATTCCCGGCCTGGTGCGCAGGAGATGCCGTAAGTAGACCCGCATTCTCGCCACCTGGCGCAGGTTCCCGCCGTAGGCGAAGTGCGCCGCCAACACCAGCAGGCACATCGCGGCATTGTCGTCGGGTGTACCGGCGAGGCCGCGGCGCATACTGTCCTGCACCCGGCCGGCCCAGTTCAGCACCTCCGCGTGCGCGCCGCGCATGGCCCAGAAGTAGCCCAACACCGAGAACAGTGTGCACACATTGTCCGAATCATCATGCGCGAACGAATGTCTCATCACCGACAACAAGTTGTCGTGCTCGGCCTCCAACACCAGAACCATCTCGGCCGGTCGCCCAGCAGAGTAACCAGCCGACACCCGAACCGCGACGGCCTCGGACCACGAACGCACCCGTGCAGCAACCTCGGCCGCTTCCCCACTGACGTCGAGCTGCTCCTCACCGTACTCACGAACCGTCTCGAGCATGTGATAGCGGATTCCCAATTGCGTTTCGACAACGGTGAGCATGGACTGATCGACCAAACCGTCGACTGCAGCCGAAACATCCTCGACGTCGGCCCATTCCGCGACCAGACGCGCGGCCTCGAGATCGAAACCCGCCGGAAAGCGACACAGGCGTCGCAGCGCCGCCTGCTCGGTGGGATCGAGCAGATTCCAACTCCAGTCGATCACCGCGTGCAGGGTCCGGTGTCGTTCGGGTCTGGTCCGATCGACCGAACGAAGCAGCGTGAAGCGCCGGTCCAATCTGGCGGCGATGTCCTCCACCGTCATCGATTTGACCCGCGCCGCAGCCAACTCGATCGCCAGCGGCAGCCCGTCCAACGACCTGCACAACCGGGCGACCGCCTCGAGGTCGAGCGTCACAGAAGGGCGAACCGCACGCGCCCGGAGGCAGAACAGTTCCGTGGCAGGCGAATTCGGTCCGGCCGCACCGAGAGGCGGCAGCGGATACACCGATTCCGACGTCGACCCGATCGGAGAACGGGAGGTCGTCAACACCGTCACCGCATCGGTGGCCGAAACCAGGTTGTCCACCACCGCCGCAACCTCGTCGATCACGTGCTCGCAATTGTCGAGAACGAGCAGACCGGGCCGAGCCGAGAACGCGTCGACCAGACGTTCCTGGATCGAATGGATCCGAGCGACCTGCAACCCTCCCACCAGATAGTCGGCCTCGGCCAGACCGAGAGTCGCAGCCACGGCCGATGCCACGTCCTCTCCGCTACGGAGCGAAGCCAACTCGACGAACGCCACCGGCATTCTCGCTGCGGCCCGACGCCCGAGCGCGTGCGCGATCCGCGTCTTTCCCGCCCCACCGGGCCCGAGCACGGTCGTCACGCGTGAGCCGGCCAGGAGGTGTTCGATCGCGACGAGATCGTCGTCTCGACCGATGAGGGCATTGGGTGCGGCGCGCAATCCGCTGGTGTGCAACACCTTCGGAGTCGCGTCCATCTGTCGGAGAATGTCGGCGTTCACAGCGGTCGTCGCGGGCGACGGATCGGTTCCCAACCGCTGTGACAGTTCGGTTCGCAGCGACGAGAACACCGTCAGCGCGTCGTTCGATCTACCTGCGCCGTGCAGAGCCCGCATGAGCTCGACGGCAGCGCGCTCGTCCGCTGGATCGGCCGCGACCCGAGCTTTCGCGAGCGGGATCACCTCGCCGAATCGTCGCAGGCCGAGCAGCGCTGCTGTCCGCAGGGATGTCAGGGCAGCCTCCACCGCGTCGGCCTCGACGCGAACGGCTTCCGGCGGCTCGCCGCGCCACAGGCCCAGTGCCTCGGTGACAGCGTCGAGGGCCTCCTGACAGTGCCCGTCGTCGAGCATGTTGCCCGCTGCCCGGGCCTGGGCCTGCGCACAGCCGAGGTCGGTGTCCTCGGCACCGAGGAGCAACCGATAACCCCCGGGGCCGCCTGCCAATGCACCGTCGGGCAACACCGACCGCAACCGAGAGATCTGCGTCTGCAACGCATTCTTCGGAGATCGAGGGGGTTCGTCGGGCCACACGTCGTCGATGAGGGCCTGCGGTGATCGCGCCCGCCCCGGATGCAGCGCCAGAGACACGAGCAGGGACTGCGCTCGCGCACCGGGAACAGGCACCGAACGGCCGTCGACCGTCGCGGTGACCACGCCGAGAAGCCCCACCACCGGTCTGCCGGTCGTGGGGTCCGTCGTGTGGGGGTCGGAGATGTCACTGCGCACTGACATCAGATCGTAGGCCGCCCGTCGAGCACCCTCGACCTGACCTTCGGATTGTTTTGGACCTCTAATCAAACCTCGAGACGGTACAGTATCCACGTCGCCGTACAGGAGAGGCCGGGTGGAGATGCGTTCGTCGGTAGGTGTGTCCCTGGGAACGTGCGGCATCCGCACGTCTCGGACGACCGAAGACGGCACCTGGACAGACGCCGCTCCCTTCGAAGACTGGCAGCTCTCCCCCTCCCCTCAGGACGTCGCGCGCGTCGTTCGCGGAATCGTCGACCGCCCGGATGCGCCGCAATCGTTGGGCGTTGCATACCGGACCGCCGACGAACGTGATCGCATCACGAACGCTCTGGCCGAGGAATACGTCTCGGACGTACATCTGATCGACGAGACCGACGCTGCCCTCGAGTACCTACGTCCCGGCCTGGCCAGTCAGCACCGCACCATCGCCCTGTTCGACGCAGGCGAAACCGGTGTCGACATAGACATTGTCGACGTCGAGTCCGGCCGTTCCTACGGCTCGACTCGTACGACAGCGATCAGTGGGGCATCGTTCGACGCGGTGGTTCGGGAACACATACTGGGCCTCGGCATCGTGCGAGAGCCGCACACACACGACGAGGACACTGCTCTGACGGCATTCTGCCGCGGCATCAAAGAGGCACTGTCCACGCACGAGACCACCAGCACACCCGACGGCGAACACATTCTCCTCGAGCGCCACATCTTCGAGCTGTCGATCGCCCGGTTCACCGAACAGGCGGCCACCACGGTCCGCCAACTGGGGCTCGAAGCCGAGTTCTATCCCGACGCCGTCATCGCCATCGGCGGAACGAGCAACGTTCCTCTGGTCCGCACGACACTCGAACGGTTTCTGCAACTTCCGATCATCGTTCCCGAGCAACCGGAACTCGTCGTTGCAGGTGGGGCGGCCGTCCACGCTGCGCGCGTCGACGTCGACCGCATCGCGCCGGTCGTCTCGCACCGTCCGGCGCTGGCGCGGCTCGGACTGATCGCGCTCCCGATAGTGGGCGTCATCGCCGCCGTCGGACTGTTCTCGGGCCTGAGTTCCGAGAACGAAGACCAACCGCTGAGCACCCCGGCCAGCGTGGGCGAGGGCATCCGGCAGACCACGACACCGCCGGCTGCACGAACCACCACCGCGACACC
The DNA here is from genome assembly GCF_004563845.1 of Rhodococcus sp. 1R11. Classification (NCBI taxonomy): domain Bacteria; kingdom Bacillati; phylum Actinomycetota; class Actinomycetes; order Mycobacteriales; family Nocardiaceae; genus Rhodococcus; species Rhodococcus sp. 1R11. The sequence goes on from NZ_SPNG01000001.1 coordinate 263,787, forward strand.
GTCGCCGACCCCGGACGTCCCGGCCCCGCCGCCGACGTCCGCTGCACCACCTCCGGCCGCCGACAGCACGCCGTACGTGCAGTATCAACCGCACTACAACCCGCCGCCGCCGGCACCGGCTCCGACGGTGCCGCTTCCGCAGATCCCCGGTGTCCAGATGCCCGTCATCCCGCTGCCGGTACTGCCGCGTCTGCCGTTCTGACCGGCCGCGTCCACATCCTCCCGGCAGATACGGAAAGATCGTCGCTCATGGCCACCACAGCACAATGGATCGAAGGGGCGCGACCCCGGACGCTCCCCAACGCTATCGCCCCCGTCCTCGTCGGCACCGGTGCAGCCGTGTCCCTGGACGCAAGCGTGTGGTGGAAGGCTCTACTGGCACTGATCGTCTCGTTGGCGCTGATCGTGGGCGTCAACTTCGCCAACGACTACTCCGACGGAATCCGCGGCACGGACGACGACCGAGTCGGCCCACTTCGGCTCGTCGGCTCCAAGGCCGCCTCGGCAGGAGCCGTCAAACGGGCAGCCATCGGCTGCTTCGCGGTCGGTGCCGTCGCAGGTCTCGTCCTGGCGGCCACGAGCGCTTGGTGGTTGGTGATCGTCGGCCTGATCTGCATAGCCGGTGCCTGGTACTACACCGGTGGCTCGAAGCCCTACGGCTACAGCGGATTCGGCGAGATTGCCGTGTTCGTGTTCTTCGGACTCGTCGCCGTGCTCGGCACCCAGTACGTGCAGGCCGAGCAGATCGACTGGGCGGGGGTATTGGCCGCGGTAGCCGTCGGATCCTTCTCCAGTGCGGTACTCGTCGCGAACAACCTCCGGGACATCCCTACCGATACCGAGTCCGGAAAACGAACGCTCGCAGTGCGATTGGGCGATACCCGCACGCGCTATCTACACCTGGCACTGTTGGTCGTCCCGTTCGCCATGACCGTCGCGCTGACCGCCCGAACCCCGTGGGCCCTGGTTGCCCTGCTCGCACTACCTCTCGCTGCGCGCGCCAACTCGCCGGTTCGCGGCGGTGCTCACGGCTTCGAGTTGATTCCTGCATTGCGTGATTCGGGACTGGCGATGCTCGTCTGGGGTGCCGGCACGGGTGTGGCGCTGGCGTTCGCCTAACGCCTCTCGGGCACGAATGCGCCGAGCAGAAAGTTCACGATCGAGATGATGATCGCGCCCCAGAACGCGGCAGCGAAACCGACGATCTCGAGGCCGTAACCGGTCTGCGACGACAGCCACCCCGTCAACATCAGCATCAACGCGTTGATCACGAGAGTGAACAGCCCGAGGGTGAGAATCAGCAGCGGCAGTGACAGCAGCTTCACCATCGGCCTGATGAACGCGTTGACGATCGTCAACACGGCCGCAATACCGAGCAGGACCACGATGTCCCACCCGTCACCGCGGCCCGAGCTGGTCACGGTGATGCCGTCCACGAATTCCTTCGCAACCCAGATGGCGACGGCATTGATCACGAGCCGAATCAAAAAGTTCATGGCGCCCATCGTAGAGTTCGGGCCCGCTCGGAGCTAAGACGTGCGAACCAGCAGGACGGCGTCGCGCAGATCGTCCAGGCTGCCCCGAACACTCACGAGCTCGGTGAACGATGGATCGGCACCTGCGATCACACCGAGAAGCATGTGCTCGACGCCGATCTCCCTGTCCCGCAATCGGACGGCCTCCTTCAAGGCCAGCTTCAGCGCTTCCTTGGCCGACGGCGCGAACGGCAGGTGAGAATCGTTCGAATGGTCGACGTCGCCGAACCCCACCGCAGTCTCGACGGTGTCGATCACTTCGTTAAGGTCGATGCCGATGGACCGTAGGGCCCGGGCGTCCCTCGACAGCACGTCCTCGAGCGCGTTGTCGAGGGTGAACCCCGCCTCGGCCAGCGCAGACCCGAGCGGTTCGTCGGCCTTGTCGAGCGCACCGAGGAACAGATGGATGGGTTCGATCCGCTCCGAGTGCAACACCCGGGCGTGCAGCCGGGCACTGACGACGACCGCCCTGGCCTGTGTGGTGAATCGCTCGAACATGGTTGTCTACCTTCCCTTTCCGCCGTGCTTCTTGTGAACGGCCTGCCTGCTGACACCCAGCGAATCCGCTATCGCCTGCCACGCCCATCCCTGATTCCGTGCGTTGCGAACCTGGACGGCTTCCAGACGTTCGAGCAGACGGCGAAGTGCGGCTACGGCACGCAACCCCTCCCCCGGATCGGAACTGGCGGCCGCGGCGGCCAATGCAGTGGCTTCTGTCATGCATGTCAATGTAGGTTGACAGAAAGGGGGTTGTCAACCTTTGTTGACACACTTCGGCCGGTCAGCGATCCAAGGCGATATCGACAGAGACCCGCCCACGGTCGTCACGGGTCGCCGTCGCAAGGCCGGAGTACTGGACACCGCCGAGGTCGACGTCGACACGACCGCCGCCGTCCACGAAATTTCGCCACCAGTTCTTCTTGTCCGGCATCGCCACCCTGACCTTCAGGTGCTCGCCCTTCCGACTGATCGCAAGCGGCAATGAGATCCTCTTGCCGGACTTCCGGCCGGTGTAGGTCAAAATGCCCATCGAACGTCCGAGCACCCTGTCGAGAACCGGAGCCTTCATCACGACCATGAAGGCCTTGTTGAACACTGCCGCCGACTTCTGAAATGTATTCATCATGTCCGCCTAAGGAATCGCCCCGCACGTGTCGGCGAGCGTAGCCGTGACACAGGCCGACGGGAACGTCATTGCGACGACAGACCGGACTCCATCGACTCGGCGAGCGTGGTCAGGGCCTCGAGAACACGGGTTCGACGTGCACCCAACGCATCGAACAATCGTCCGTGCGCTTCGAGCTCTCGGGGAAATACATCATCCACGATGCGCCTCCCCTGCTCGGTCAGGGTGATCGACGCAGACCGTCGATCTTCGACGCTGGGCACTCGCTGCAGAAAGCCGCGACGTTCGAGCTTTCCGAGCGTCTTGCTCACACCTGCGCGGGTCATGCCGAGCAGCTCCGCCAACCGCGCTGCCGTCACAGGTTCGATCGCGTACCGCAGGGGCACCATCAATTCCACCTCGGCGACGGATACATCGGCCGCGGCGTATATCGGTTCGACGGCCACGTCGAGCAGCGCGACGATGCGCTTGATCTCGGCCACTACCTGCATCGGCGAGGTGTCCAGCTCCGGATTGAGCTCGGCCCACCGTGCACAGGTCAGCTCACGAAGCGAGGCATCGGTCATCGGCACCACCAATATTGTTAACTAGTTGACAGTTCTGCTACGTTCACAACATATCCCACCACCGAGGAGACATCTTGACGTACGACACCGTGGTAATCGGTGGCGGCCCCGCCGGACTCAGTGCCGCGACACTTCTGGCCCGCGCCCGCCGAAAGGTGATCGTCGTCGACGCCGAAGAGCCGCGCAACGCGCGTGCCGAACATGTTCACAACTTCCTCTCGCGCGATGGTTCCGCACCAGAAGAATTGCGTCGGGCTGGACGTCGCGAAGTCCTGCGCTACGGCGGAGAGTTTCTGCTTGGCAACGTAACTCGAATCGAGGTTGGCTTCGAGCTCCACCTCGACGATGACACAGTCCTCGGTTCGCGCTCGGTTCTGGTAGCGACCGGGCTGCGGGACGAGCTACCCGACATCCCCGGAGTACGAGAGCAGTGGGGTTCGGGGGTATTGCACTGCCCGTACTGTCACGGCTACGAGGTCCGGGGCCAGCCCATTGCCGTCGTCGGCGGCTCCAACCGACCGTTCACGATTCACCAGGCGTCGCTGATCCGCCAATGGTCGGACGACGTCGTCTTCTTCACCAACGGCATCGAACTGAGTGACGACGAACGTCTCCGACTCGACGCCCGATCGGTCCGAATCGTCGACGTACCGGTTGCCCGAATCGTTGTGCAGGACGGTCGCGTCACAGGCATCCAGCTGTCCGACGGGATGGTCCATCCTCGAACAGTCGTGTTCGTCGGCCCGACGTTCGTTCCGAACGATATTCTCCTGATGCCGATGGGGTGCACGCGTCTCGAAAACGGATGGATCGCCACGGACCCGACCGGGCTCACCAGCGTCGAGGGCCTGTGGGCTGCGGGGAACGTCTCGGATTCGCCCGCCCAGCTGATCAATTCGGCGGCAGCAGGATCGAAGGCTGCAATCGCCATCAATCACTACCTACTCGAACTCGATGTGAACCGCGCGGTCGGCGCGATCTGAGGCCTGTCACCAGGGCCGTCGAACTTGTCGGTGCCTCGCCTTACAATGTTGCCCAACGGGTCGAATACGCGTTCGATCCACCGTCGCTGGGGGGTGACATGGGGCTACAAAAAGTGGCGTGGGCGACTGAGCATCACTCTGCGCTTGCCGACGTTCTGGGCGCGCGACGGACGATCAACGCTGCCGTCGCCTCGGAGCTCGCTTTCATGGACGAGTACGTCCGCAGTCGAACGGCCGGCACATCTCCGTGGGGCACCGGGGTGACCGAGAAGGATATGTACAGCTCGGCGATCTGCGAAGTGGCAGCCGCACTGTCGTCCACCTTTGCCGCCATCGACAACAAGCTGCAGATGTGGCGTCAACTGCGCCCTCTCGTGCGTCAGGGTTTCGTCGACGGTGTGCTCGACCTCGAGCGAGTCAGGACAATTCACGATCATCTGCTTCAGGCCCGGCCGGAGACGGTCGTCGTCCTGGAGGTCGAAATTCTCAAGGCCGCCCAAGAGATGGCACCGGGTGCTCTGGGCCGCGAAATCGATCGACTACTCACCGAGGCCGACGCCGACTGGGACCGCGCGGTACGCAAACGTGCCGCACGTACCGAGAAGCGAATCCGCCTTCGTCGCCGGGCACGAGGACTGTCCAGCCTGACCACATTGATGACCGACGGCGAGGCCGACGAACAACTTTCGCGGATCGACGCCGAGGTCACCCGCCTGCACCCGGAAGATCCGCGTTCGGACGACCAACGACGGGGCGATGCTCAGACAGCACTCATGCGCGGGGAGACACTGTTGTGCGAGTGCGCGACGTGCCAGGTTGTTCGTGAAGACGGTACCGATCCGGCCCCGGAGAACCCCGCCCACGGTGACTCAACTACGGAGACATCCGGGCCAACCGACACGATCTCCGATACAACCCGTGGAACATCCACCGACAGTTCGGGTCTCATACCGCTGGAGCGCGAACTCCCGACGAGCCGGCCACCGGACGCACCTCCGGCCGATACAACCGAACCCGCTACCGCGACGCCGTCCCGGCCGGGTGGAGGCACATTGATCGAACGGTGGCGTGCCATCGTCGGAGACGACCCCATCGGCGTCCATGCCTTGTACCCCGACGGCCATGGGGGCATGAAGATCCCGCCGCCAGGCGCGCTGAGCTATACGCCCGGTCGAGCTCTCGCGGCGAAGGTTCGAGCCGAGAACCCGTACTGCCTGCATCCTGGCTGCAACGTGCCCTCGGAACGATGCGACCTCGACCACATCGTCGAATTCGACCGACACCGCCCCGAGAAGGGCGGCTGGACCATTCTCACGAACATCGGTCCGCGCTGTCGGCTCCACCACAACCTCAAAACGCGCAAACTCTGGCGCACCGAACTACTCCCGGAAGGAGTGCTACATATCGTCGATCCACTCGGAAATCACTACTTCACCCCACCCTCCCGGTGAAAAACCATCGCCTAGGGTTGGTTCGGTGAGCACCGCGAATCTGACCCGGACCGAAACTCGCAGGCGATCGCGCCACATAGACGGGGTGAAGTATCACGTCGATCTGAATCTCCTGCACGCCGAGGACACAGAGGTCGACACCTTCGAGACGGTGACGACCATCGAGTTCGGTGCGACCACGGCCGCGACATGGGTCGATTTCATCGGTGCCGCCGTGGACGAGATCACCGTCAACGGCACCGACGCGCAGGTCGACTACGACGGCGCTCGCATTCAGCTGGTCGGACTCACCGAGCACAACGTCGTTCGGATACGCGCGCGCGGGCGGTACAGCAGGTCGGGTGAAGGACTTCACCGCTTTGTCGACCCCGTCGACGACAACGTCTATCTGTACACCCAGTACGAACCTGCCGACGCTCGACGGGTGTTCGCGAATTTCGAGCAACCCGACCTGAAGGCCTCGTTCACGCTGAGGGTCACAGCACCCCCGGCATGGACGGTCCTGTCCAACCGCGCGGGAGTCACCGACGGCACAGTCACCACGTTCGCCCCGACGCTGCCCATATCGACGTACATCACCGCGGTTGCGGCCGGGCCGTACCACGGCGTCGAATCGTCCTGGACTCGAGGCGATCTGACTGTCCCGCTCGGCGCGTACTGCCGCGCATCCCTCGCCGAGTATTTCGACGCCGAGGACATCTTCGACATCACCGAGCGTGGCCTCGACTTCTTCCACGACAAGTTCGACTATCCGTACCCGTTCGGGAAGTACGACCAGATCTTCGTCCCCGAATACAACCTCGGTGCGATGGAGAACCCTGGGCTCGTCACGTTCACCGAATCGTACGTATTCCGTTCCGCGGCAACCGAAGCCCAGTACGAGGCTCGGGCTAACACGATTCTGCACGAGATGGCGCACATGTGGTTCGGCGACCTCGTCACGATGCAATGGTGGGACGATCTGTGGCTCAAGGAGTCGTTCGCCGACTACATGGGTGCGTACGCGTCGGCCGAGGCAACCCGGTTCACCGATGCCTGGGTCAGTTTCGCGAACCGACGGAAGGCGTGGGCCTATCTGCAGGACCAGCTTCCCACTACTCACCCGATCGTCGCCGACATCACCGATCTCGAGGCAGCCAAGCTCAACTTCGACGGCATCACCTACGCCAAGGGCGCGAGCGTGCTCAAGCAGTTGGGGGCGTTCGTCGGTGCCGACGCCTTTTTCGCTGCGTCCCGCAACTACTTTCGTACGCATGCCTTCGGTAATACAACCCTGACGGATCTCCTGAGCGAGATGTCCACCGCCAGCGGGCGAGACCTCGACACCTGGGCGGGCGCGTGGCTGCAGACCACCGGCGTGTCGACACTGACTTACACCGGCGACGCCGTCGAACAGACGGATCCGCGTCCGCACCGCATCGCGGTCGGGCTCTACGATCCGGACGAGGAAGGGAACCTGACGAGAACCCACCGCTACGAACTCGACATCACCGACTCGCGAACGCCCGTCGACTTTCCCGATTCTGCGCTGGTTCTGCTCAACGACGACGATCTGACCTACGCCAAGATCCGATTCGACGAGCGCTCCACCGCCACCGTGCGGACCTCCCTCGATCGCATCGTCGATCCCCTTGCACGAGGGCTGGTGTGGTCGGCACTGTGGAACTCCACCCGGGACGCCGAGCTCTCTGCGATCGAATACCTGGACATCGCAACCAGATTCGCGCCGACCGAACCCAAGATCGGGTTGCTCTCCGCAGTCACGGCCAACGTGGCGTACACACTCGCGCACTACCTCCCCGAAGACCGACGGGACGAGCCAACCCGGCATTGGTTGGAAGCGTCGTGGCGGCAGCTGCAGTCGAGCGAACCCGGAAGCGACGCGCAGTTGGTGTGGGCGCGGGCGGTCGCATCGGCTGCGCAACTCGATGACTTCCTGGCCGACGATCTACGCTCCTTGCTCGATGGCACCGCGACCATTGCCGGGCTGAGACTGGACCCCGATCAGCGCTGGGCATTCTGGCTGGCACTCGCCGCCACCGGACACGCAACTATCGCAGAGCTCGACACCGAACTCGCCTCGGACGACACACTTTCGGGGCGCACTGCCCACACCGCGGCGTCTACGGCGATCCCTGACGCCACAGTCAAAGCGAGCGCGTGGACTTTCATCACCGAGCGCGACGACGTGTCCAACGATGTTCTCGACGCCTTCATCACCGGGTTCGGGGCGGGCCACCGACCGGACCTCACTCAACCGTACGAAGACCGGTACTTCGAGTCCATCTCCTCGTTGTGGACCTCACGCAGCATCGAGATCGCACGGCGAATAGTGGTTCGCCTCTTTCCTCAGCAATCGTCGACCGACAGCGCAGACGCGTGGCTCGCCGAGCACGAGTGGGCACCGGCTGCGTTGCGGCGCTTGGTGATCGAGCAGAAAGACCACCTGGCCCGAAGTTTGCGCGTGCAGGCTCGGCTAGGGTGACGACCATGTCCGACCATGATGCTCGACAGCCGTTCGCCACGTCCGCTCTCGCCGCAGGCGGCTTGCTCGGCGGCTTCGCTGTTGCTCGCCGGTCGCACAATCGCCAACTCGGCGGAGCAGTGCTCGCTGCAGTCGGCGTTGCCTGCACCACGCAATGGCAGAAGTCCTCGGGCTCGGCTCGTGCCGGCGCACTGCTCGGGACGTACCTCGTGGCGTTCGGGGCGTCGCACCCGCTCGCGAAGAAGATCGGTGCGTGGCCGGCCGTCGCGACGGTCGCCGCTGCCACTGCGGTGACGTCGATCATCGTGACCAGGTAGATCTGCTCAGAACACCCCGGTACGGATGAACTGCTCGAGAGCGGCGGTCGGTTCGTCGAGATCCATCCCCTGGCCCGCGACCCAGGTGTCGTCGAAATAAGTCTGCGAGTAACGGTCTCCGCCGTCGCACAACAACGTCACCACACTGCCGGTGCGTCCCGCGGCAATCATCTCGGAGATCAATCCGAAGGCACCCCAGATGTTGGTGCCGGTGGATCCTCCCACTCGTTTGCCGATCGCAGCCGAGGTGAATCTCGCGGCCGCCACCGATGCAGCGTCGGGCACCGCGATCATTCGGTCGATGACTTGGCCGACGAAGGACGGCTCCACCCGCGGTCGGCCGATGCCTTCGATACGCGATGACTTGCCGGTCTCGAATCCCGCGTCGCCGGTCTCGTAGCCTCCGATGAAGGCCGAATTCTCTGGATCCACGACTGCCAAACGCGTTGCGTGCCTGCGGTATCGGATGTAGCGACCGATGGTGGCGCTCGTTCCGCCTGTTCCCGCACCGACGACCACCCAGTCCGGGATGGGACATTTCTCGAGCCGAAGTTGATCGTAGATCGACTCGGCGATGTTGTTGTTTCCTCGCCAATCGGTCGCCCGTTCGGCGTGGGTGAACTGGTCCATGTAGTGGCAGTCGGGTTCGGCTGCGAGCCGGTGCGCCTCGGTGTACATCTCGCCGGGGTGGTCGACGAAGTGGCACCGCCCACCGTGCGATTCGATGAGCGCGATCTTGGCAGGACTTGTACTTCTGGGCATGACTGCGACGAATTTCAATCCCAGCAAGCCGGCGAAATATGCCTCACTGACCGCCGTGGAGCCGGACGACGCCTCGACGACGGTGGTTCGCTCGGTGACCCAGCCGTTGCAGATCGCATACAGGAACAGCGACCGCGCCAACCGATGCTTGAGACTGCCGGTGATGTGAGTGGACTCGTCCTTGAGGTACAGCGAGATTCCCCATGCGGCGGGCAGTGGATAGCTCAGCAGATGGGTATCGGCACTACGTTGAGAATCGGCTTCGATCAACCGGACTGCGTTGTCGACCCACTCACGCGATCCGGACCGGTCCACCGATGCGGTCACTTGCGGCCGTCTTCACCGCGCAGCTTGGACTGCAGGTCCGCGCGAGCTGTGCGTCGGTGTTCGTCGACCGCAGCGATGGACTCGTTGACGCGGATGCGCATCTGCTTGAACAGCAGCAGGGATAGCGGCAGCGAGATCAGGACGCCGAAGATCGCGGCGACGAGAATCGGAACCTCGATGCCGAAGAGTAAACCGACACCGATGATGATCGCGGCGATGACGATGACGAGCCCCAGACGCGCGAACGTGTACACGGCGAGATCGATCGCGAGGGACTTCTTCGCAGAACGGCCAGGCGTGGGGTTTCCGCTGGTCGGGTCGCTTCGGTCGGCATTCGTCGCATCGCTCACGAGCTCAAGGTTACCGGGCCGGGCGGGGGTGCCCACCCACCCCTGGCGTGACCGATTTGTCCATTACCTCCCCTTTACCAACCTTGTATCAGTCGAGTACCTAGGGGTCCGAGTGCAACCATGGGGCTCATAACACCGCAGACCGATATCTCCGGTTCGACGCAATTGCACAGAACCGCACCGTAGGAGGACACGACAGATGAGCGCACCCACGTTCCACAAAGCTCAGGACTCACTTCTCACGCCGGGTCAGGTAGCAGCGCTTTTTCACGTCGACCCCAAGACCGTGACTCGCTGGGCGCACGCCGGACGTCTCGGATCGCTCCGCACTCCCGGCGGGCACCGACGCTTCCGCGAGACCGAGGTCATGCAGCTGCTGACCTCTCTGACGACGGAAGCCGGCGTACAGCACTGAGATAGGCCAGTCGACGCAGTTCAGGCAACGACCTCCGCACCCGTACGAACTCATCGAACATTCTCAGGAATCTTCGACGCTCGACGGGTGCGGAGGTCGTTGCATGACGGCTACCCTCGTAGTAGGAGGTGCGTCGTGATCTATCTATTGGCGTTGATCGGTTTGGTGGCAGTGATTGTGCTGCTGTGGAAGGCATTCGGACCCAGCACGCAACCTGAACCCCCGCGGACAGTCGGGCCCGATGACGATCCGGAATTTCTCTGGAAAATCAACCGGGACGCCCGTCGCGGAGGCAAGGACGGGACCGACGCCGGCACTGAAGTCGGCGAATAAATTCTTCGGTCAGCTGCGGCGAGACGTAGTGGGCGAGGCCGGAAAGCCTGCTGCCACCGCCGCAGCTACTTCGAGGAGTGCTTTTCGCGTGCGTCCACGAAGCCTGTCCAGTTCGATCTCAGCCCCCTCCTCCAGATGCGGGTCGAACGGAATCGTCCGCACCTGGGCGCACCGCTGCTCGAAGTGTTCGACCACCTTCTGCAAGTCGACTTTTCCTGCCCTCGGTCGTACGGCGTTGACCACCGCCACCGACGTGGCCACCAGTTCTCGGTAACCATGAGCATCAAGCCAATCCAACGTCGCCGACGCGCTCCGCGCCCCGTCCACCGACCCTGAGCTGACGACGACCAGGGTGTCTGCGCCTTCGAGAATGCTTTCCATCGCCGAATGCATCAGTCCGGTGCCGCAGTCGGTGATGACGATGCTGTAGAACTTCTCGAGCAGCGTCACCGTTCGGTCGTAGTCGTCACCGCTGAATGCCTCGGATGCCGCCGGGTCCGAATCGGAGGCCAGCACCTCCAGCCGGTGGACGTTCTGTGAGGTGTAGGCCCGAACGTCGCTGTAGCGCTCCAAAGAAGGCATGTCTCGCAACAGATTTCGGACCGTCGCCGTCGTTTCCGACGGCACCTTTTGCCCCAGCGTTCCGCGGTCGGGGTTCGCGTCGATCGCAATCACGCGGTCACCGCGGATGTCCGCGAACGTCGAGCCCAGCGTGGCCGTTGTCGTTGTCTTTCCGACCCCACCTTTCAACGAGAGCACCGCAACGCGGTAGCACCCCACCAGAGGTCGATCCACCTGCGCGGTCAACTCGAGGCGTCGCTGTTGCGCCGGACTGTTCCCCACATCGATTCGACCACCGGACATCAGATAAAGCGCACGACGCCACCCGGCCACCGGAGCGATACTCGCAGACCTGATCAGCAACGAATCGCCGAGGTCGGCGGCGGACATCGACTGCGAAGGTGGTCGATGATCCGGCTGAACGACAGCAGCCACGGCAGGAACCACAGCAGGAACATGGCCGGGCAACATCGGCTGCGGCCACGAGCCGGGTTGCGGAGCCCACTGCCCATACCCCTGACCCTGCCCATACCCCTGACCCTGCCCATATCCCTGCCCCTGCGCCGGCCACCCGTTCTGGGCCTGCCACTGATTCGGGGCTGCCCACTCGTTGTTCGGCTGCCAATACTGTTGGGGCGCACCAGCATTCTGGGGCAACGCCACCCCGTTCTGCGGCAGGACAGGGTGCTGATTCTGTTGCCCAGGCGGCTGTGGTTCGCGCGGAAGCGGCGTCGACGATGCTGGAAGCGAGGTCGCGTCGGACGAAACCGGTGACACAACCGGTGGACCCGATGAGTCGGGCATCGTCGGCATCTCGTCGGTCGGTGGCGTCACCTCGACGGGTGGAGTAGACATTGCCGCGACAACAGGAGTCGGGCTGGGAGCATCAACGGGCGGCATGGCGATCGGGGTGGACCGGAACGGTTCACGCTCCCCCGAAACCCGAGACTCCCCCACAACCCGAGTGGACCCCGCAGGCTCAGCAGACCCCGCAACCCCGGAAACTTCCCCAACTCCGACAGGCCCGGGACCCCCGGTCTCTATCACCACCGGCTCCGGCGTGTTCGGGGGTTCGTCGTCGTCCATCGGTCGGACGGGTTGCCAATTGTTTCCGTGCCGATCGGCCATGACCGATTTCCCCCCACTGTGCGTCCCGCGTCGAGTGCCGGCTCGGATGTCTCCCCCATCGAGCCGGATCGGACGCTACCAGCTGCACGTCGGCAGCGGAGCGTGTGGAACGCGCAGAGGTCAGTTCAGTCCTGCGTAACTGTGCAGACCGGAGACGACCATGTTGATGATGAAGAGGTTGAACAGCATGGCGGTGAAGCCGGCAACGTTGATCCACGCTGCACGGGTGTTACGCCAGCCGGAGGTGGCGCGGGCGTGCAGGTAGGCCGCGTAGATGATCCAGGTGATGAACGACATCGTTTCTTTGGGGTCCCAGCCCCAGAAGCGTCCCCAGGCGGCCTCGGCCCAGATCGCGCCGAGGATGACGCCGGCTCCGAAGAGCGGGAAGGCAACGATGGTCGTCTTGTAGGCGAGTCGGTCGAGGGCTTGGGCGTCGGGCAGCTTGGACGCGAATTTGCCCCAGAATCCCACGCTTTCCTCGCCGAGGGGCTGTTTGATCCGCAGCAGGAACAGCAGGCTTCCGACACCGGAGACCAGCAGGATGCCGCTTCCGACGCTGACGATGGTGACGTGGATGGGGAGCCAGTAGGAGCGCAGCGCGGGGACGACGGGTGCGGCGTCCGCGTAGAGCTTGGTGGCGGCGAAGAACATCAGCACGATGATCGGCGCGAGGACGAACACCAGCATCGGACGCATCGTCTTCTTGCGCAGGGCGACGACGGAGGTCAGCGCCGCGGCGGCGGTGGCCATGGTGACGAACTCGTACATGTTGCCGAGCGGAAAGCGGTGGGTGGCGAACCCTCGCAGCACCACCGCGGTGATGTGCAGGAGCAGTGCCGGCGCGAGCAACGCGAAGCCCATGCCTGCCAGACGATCGGACAGCGGCCGCTTGGGTGCTTCGACGACGCGTCCCGGGCCGGAGGACGCAGCCACCGACGCGGTTACCGGGGCTCCGGCACCGACGAGTTCCTTGGCCTGAGCGGCTGTCGCCTTGGCGGAGGCGTACTGGGCGATGAGCAGGACGAATGCGAGCACGTAGATGGTGAACGCTGATTCGAACGACCAGTCGCTGTACTGCGAGAGGGTCTCGTTGATCGGCATCGGTCAGTTCTCCTGTTTCGAGGTGTCGCCGAGCAGGCGGGTGCACAGGCGGTCGAACTCTTCGCCCCACCCCGCCTGATCGGTGCGTGCAAGTCCGCCGAGTTCTACTACAGTACGTCGTGAGTCGTCGTCGGCGGTGAGTCGGACCCAGATTCTGCGACGTTTGATCACCAGCGAGACGAGCAATCCGCCCATCATCGTCAGCGCGAACACCAGGACCCAGGTCTGAGCCGGGTCGTGCGAGACCTGCAGGTTGACGAATTCCTTCGCCCCGTCGAATCTGACGACGGTGCCGTCGCTGAGCGTGGCCGATTCCCCGGGCATCAGGTTGACGCGGTCCTGCTTGACGAGCCTGCCCTGGGCGATCATTTCCTGATCGAGCGAGAAGATGGACTGCGGGAGTCCGGTGTCGAGTCCGGTGTCGCCCTTGTAGATGTCGATGGCGACGGCCGGGTCGTTCATCGCCGGGAAGCTCGACGACAACAGGCTGCCATGGAACGACGCCGTCGGGGCGAACAGTCCTTCGATGGCGATCTGGTTCTTCCGCCGGTCCAGCGCGTCGGGGTAGAGGCCGCCGGGCGGGTCGACTCGCAGCACCCCGCTCGAAAGGAACGTGGTGGCGTCGGTCGGCTGCCACTGGATGGTGTCGGTGCGGGTCTCGCCGTTCGGGAACGTCACCGTGAACGTGGGCGCGTAGCCGTGGCCCTGCAGGTAGACGCGGTCGCCCGCGACCCGCAGCGGGTGGTTGACCTGTAGTCGGTCGTCCTGCCAGTCGTTGTTCGCCAGATCTTCGCCGGCCTGGTATTGAATGTTGGAGGTGAACATTTCTGCCTGGCCGTTGTCGAGGTAGTCCGCCTGGAAGTCCTTGACGCGCAAGCACAACGGCTCGAGATCGGTGCCGTCGACAAGGTTTCCCGCCCGGAACGAGTCGTAGTTGGCGGGCGTGGAGGTGCAGAATCCGGGGCCGTCGTCGGCGATGACGATGCGGTTTCCCTCGTAGCCGAGCAGCTTGCCCATGGCGATAGCGGCCAACAGTCCGACGAGCGAGAGGTGGAACACGAGGTTGCCGAGTTCGCGAACGTAGCCCTTCTCCGCCGAGAGCGTCACTGCCCCGCTGCCCTCGGACCGTTGCGCGACGCGCCACCCACGCAGCTGAGTACGGACCTGGGCTGCGATCTCTTCGGGTGCGCCGTCGACGTCGTACCGGGTGTGGTGCGGCAGTCGCGAAAGGTTCCGCGGCGCACGAACGGGCTTGGTACGCAACTGTTTTGCGTGCTCGATGCACCGCGGCAGAATGCAACCGATCAGGGAGATGAACAGCAGTGCGTAGATCGCGGTGAACCAGAAGCTGCCGAACACGTCGAACAGTTCGAGCTTGTCCATGATGGGGCCGAGTGTCGGACGGTCGGCGATGTATTGGTCGACCTTGCCCGCGTTGAGGCTGCGTTGCGGTACCAGGGCACCGGGCACGGCGGCGAAGGCCAGCAGGAAGAGCAGCACCAGTGCGGTCCGCATACTGGTGAGTCCGCGCCAGGTGTTGCGCACCACGGCCACGGCCTTACCGAGCACGGATTGCTTGTGCGGCGGCGAGGCTTCTGTTCGCTCCTCGGTCTCAGCGGTCATATCGGCAACACCACATCTGAGACGAAGGCGTCGCGCACCCAGCCGACGAATTGATCCCAGGCACCGGTGACCAGTGCAATTCCTACCGCTATCAACATGATTCCGCCGAACACCTGTATCTGTCGTGCGTGTGTACGTAGCCAGCCGACGCCTCGCAGGGCGCTGACCGATCCGAACGCGAGGATCACGAACGGCAATCCCAGACCGAGGCAGTACGCCACGATGAGGGTGACTCCGCGCGCAGCCGTGGCACCGTCGGTGCCTGCGGCGAGCGAGATGACGCCGGCGAGGGTGGGCCCGAGGCACGGGGTCCAGCCGAGTGCGAACACTCCCCCGAGCAAGGGCGCTCCGGCGAGAGAGCCGATCTGCTTCGGCTCGAACCGCACATCGCGCTGCAGCGCGGGAATCAGTCCGACGAACACCAGGCCCATGGCGATGGTGACGACGCCGCCGATACGCATGAGCAGTTCGCGGTTGATCGCCAGCACCGAAATGGCGCCGAACACCGACGCGGTGGCGAGAACGAACACCACGGTGAATCCGAGCACGAACAGCCCCGCGGCTCCCGCGACGCGCAGCCGACCGCTGCGTACCTTCGTCTTGACGGCCGCTTCGTCGGCGCTGACGGCCGGTGCGTCGGCTCCGACGACCCCGGCGAGGTACGACAGATATCCCGGAACCAGCGGTACGACGCACGGTGACGCGAAAGAGACGAGCCCTGCCAGGACACAGGCTCCGAGGGCCAGGATCAGCGGCCCGGAGGCCGCAGCTTCCTGGAAACTCGCGCCGACCCCGGCTAGGTACATCTCGCTCACGGCTGCACTTGCTCCTCGGCTGCTATCCGTTCGACGACGGGCTGCAGGTCCTCGGCGAGCAGTTCACGCAGGAACACTGCGGCGACGCGGTGCTGTCGATCGAGCACGATGGTCGTCGGAATGACGGAGGTCGGGACGCCACCGAGCGCGGTCAGGGTGCGCATCGGCGGGTCGTAGATCGAGGAATAGGTGACGCTGTTGCTGACGACGAAATCTTGTGCGGCAGTTTGTGATTCGTCGCGTACGTTGATGCCGAGGAATTCGACTCCGGAGGCCTTGGTGGCCTCGTAGACCTTCTCGAGGTCGTCCGCTTCTCCGCGGCACGGTCCGCACCACTGACCCCAGACGTTGAGGACGACGACGTCACCGTCGTAGTCCGACAGCGAGGTCGTCTTGCCTTCGGTCATCAGGTCGGGCCCGGAGAGTTCGCCGAGTGCGCCGCGGTCGGACGGCGGATCGTAGAAGATGTCGGTCTTGCCGCCCGGCGAGACGAACTGGAAGGTACCGCCCTGGGCAACCGCGTCGGTGCCGGTCGAACAGCCGGCGACGAGGGCCACAGCGGCAACCGCGAGCAGTAACCTACGCACCGGTGATCCTCGGGTCGGACGCTCCCGCTGGCTCGGAGTAGACGAGGTCGACGAGCTGATCGCCTTCGTAGACCAGTGATGTCAGCGACGCGAGTCCGCACTGGCGATTGCGCGGGTCGTGCCAGAGCCGGTCGCCCTGGAGGAATCGACGCAGCGTCCAGACCGGGAGTTGGTGGCTGACGCAGACGGCCTCGTGCCCGACGGCTGCGACTCGGGCCGCGTTGACGGCGGCGAGCATGCGGTGCGCGATCTGCAGGTACGGCTCGCCCCAGGACGGGGTGAACGGGTCGCGCAGCTTCCACCAGTGCCGAGGCCGACGCAGGGCTCCGTCGCCGACGGCAACGCGCAGACCCTCGAATTCGTTGCCCGCCTCGATGAGGTTCTCGTCCTCGGACACCGTCAGGCCGTGGGCTGCCGCGATCGGGGCAGCCGTCTCTTGGGCTCGTTGCAACGGCGATGCGACGACGTGGGTGATGTCGTGACCGGCGAGCGCATCTGCGACGGCCTTGGCCTGGGACTGGCCGGTGACCGACAGCTTGAAGCCGGGCAACCGCCCGTAGAGGATGCCCTTGGGGTTGTGCACCTCGCCGTGCCGGAGGACGTGCACGATCGTGCGCGTCGTCGAGTGCGGATGTGTTGCGGGGGCCTCGGTCACGTCGGGGTCCTGTTTCTCGCTAGTCGGGTGGTGATCACTTCTGAGTGGACGTCACAGTGGTGCTACAGCGGCTGCCGCTGCCTTCGCGGCAGCCGGGGCCGCGTCGGCGATGATCTCGAAAGCTCGGTCGTCGAGAGCAGCCGAGACGAACCACGCCTCGAAAGCGCTCGGCGGCGGGTACACGCCGCGGGAGAGGAACGCGTGGAAGAACGCCGGGTAGCGCCACGTCTGGGCAGCCTTGGCCTGCGCGTAGTCGGTGACGGGTCCATCGGCGAAGAACACACTCACCATAGTGCCCGCGAACTGCACGTGGTGGTCGACGCCTTCGGCGGTGAGAGCGTCCCCGAGCAGTGTTCCGAGTCGCTGCGAGTTGGTCTGCAGCTTCTCGTAGACGGCGGCGTCGGCCAGTTGCAGGCTCGTCAGGCCGGCGGCGACGGCGACGGGGTTTCCGCTGAGGGTGCCCGCCTGGTACACCGGTCCGGCCGGTGCAAGGTAGGCCATGACGTCCGCGCGGCCACCGAACGCTGCGGCCGGCAGCCCGCCGGACATGACCTTGCCGAAGGTGTAGAGGTCGCCGGCGACACCGTCGATGCCGTACCAACCTGCGGCGCTGACGCGGAATCCGGTCATCACCTCGTCCATGATCAGCAGCGCGCCGCGCTCGGTCGCGAGCCGGCGTAGGCCCTCGTTGAAGCCGGTGACCGGCGGAATCGCGCCCATGTTGCCCGCGGCCGCTTCGGTGATGATGCACGCGATCTCGCCGGGATTGGCGTCGAACGCGGCGGTGACGGCGTCGAGGTCGTTGTAGGGAACGACGATGGTGTCCGACGCTTGAGCGCCGGTTACTCCGGGTGACGTCGGCAGTCCGAAGGTGGCCAGTCCCGAGCCCGCGTCGGCCAGCAGGGCGTCGACGTGGCCGTGGTAGCAGCCGGAGAATTTGAGGATCTTGGTGCGGCCGGTGAAGCCGCGGGCCAGACGCACCGCGCTCATCGTGGCCTCTGTGCCCGAATTCACAAGACGGACCTGGTCGACGGGGCCGACGCGGCGCACGATTTCCTCGGCGAGTTCGATTTCGCGCTCGGTGGGTGCGCCGAACGACAGTCCGGTTGCGGCCGCCTTCTGGACTGCCTCGACGATGGCCGGGTGGGCGTGTCCGTGGATCATCGGACCCCAGGACGAGATGAGGTCGACGTAGGACTTCCCGTCCGCGTCGGTCATCGTGTATCCGCTGGCCTGCGTGATGAAGCGTGGTGTGCCGCCGACCGATGCGAACGCACGCACCGGAGAGTTGACGCCACCTGGAATCACTGTGCTCGCGCGGGCGAAGAGTCGGGCCGATACGGGGGCGTCGTTGCCGTCAGGAACAGTCACGACTTCCAGTGTCCCAGGTTCTGCGAAATCACCAACTACAGGGCGTAATAATCACCGAAACAGGGAGTCGGCCTGGTTTCGGCGATTGAAGACCCCTGCCCCGGGTATTTACATTCGATGACAAACACCGATGGCGTCACCAAGGTCGCCGAATTGATGTCCGAAGCCGGACTTTGCATGTTCACCACCGTTGGCCGGGACGGCCACCTCATCTCGCGACCGATGGCACTGCAGGAAGCCGAGTTCGACGGGGACCTGTGGTTCTTCGCAGCGCAGGACTCCAGAAAGGTACGGGACATCGCCGCCGATCCGACGGTCAACGTCTCGTTCCAATCCGGTCAGGGCTGGGTGTCGCTGTCCGGTACCGCTGCGGTCGTCGAGAACAAGGCCAAGGCGGAGGAGCTGTGGAATTCTCGGGCGGCCGCGTGGTTCGAGAAGAACCCCGATTCGCGTGAGGTCGCGTTGATCCACGTGGCCGCCGAAGGTGCCGAGTACTGGTCCACCCCGGGCTCGAAGGTGTCGACCCTGCTGGCCTACGCCAAGGCGAAGATCACCCACGAGCGTCCGAAGCTGGGCGAGAACGATGTAGTCGAACTCGAACTGCCCAATACCTCAACGAGTTAGATCTGTTCGTGCCGGTGTGTCGTCGGGGGCACGTCCGGGTTACCGGTCACGCGGGACAGTCCTGATTCGTTCCGGTCGGCACTCGCGTTCCGATCGACAGTCGCGTTGTGCTGCGCACCGAGGTCCCGATCCGCGCCCGCGTCGCGGCCGACGTTGTGGTCACCGGTC
The DNA here is from genome assembly GCF_004563845.1 of Rhodococcus sp. 1R11. Taxonomy (NCBI): domain Bacteria; kingdom Bacillati; phylum Actinomycetota; class Actinomycetes; order Mycobacteriales; family Nocardiaceae; genus Rhodococcus; species Rhodococcus sp. 1R11. The sequence goes on from NZ_SPNG01000001.1 coordinate 283,070, forward strand.
ACCTTTCGGTCGCTCTTCACATCCGGATCGATGTGGTTGGCGCGCTCGAACTGTGAGTTCACTTCGTCGCGTGATGCCGCCGCGACTCCCTGGTGAGACTGGGCCTGCTGAGCAAGTTTCTCTGCCTCGGCAGCTTTGACGTCAGCCTCCGCCTGGGCGCGGCGTGCCTTGGCCTCACTCTCGCGGGCCTGCAGTTCACGCTCCTCGACGACGGTCGCTTGATCGGCCGCCTTCTCGCGAAGGTGGTTCGCTTCCAGCCTCTTTCGCTCTTTGCCCTTGCGTGCCACAACCAGGGCGACGGCAACGACCAACACTACGACTACTACTGCAACGATGATCCACACTGCGGTGCTCATGATGGAACTCCCGATCTGTTCCGACTGCCGAAGTGGCAGACGTTCCGAGCCGGTTACCCGAGTAATGAGCCGGCAAACTCGCCGAACATCGTCCGGGCGAGCGCACCGAAGTCCTTCTCGTCCAGCGCGGCGGACCCGTCCGGCACACACGCGATCAGCTCGACGCCCGTCACGAGCGGCAACTCCTCCACGTTGACCCGCGCCGCCAGATCAGGTTCGGCCGGCCACGATCCGATCACCAGGCCCGCACATCTCACACCCGCTGCGCGCACCGCGGCGACGGTCAGCGCGCTGTGGTTGAGCGTCCCCAGCTCTGCCCCTGCCACGATCAGGACCGATGCGCCGACGGCACCGGCGACATCGAGTGCGGTGAACCCGCCGGCACCCAGGCGCACCGCTACCCCGCCCGCACCCTCGACCACGACGAGATCGTGTGCCTCGTCGAGCCCTCGCACCGCGTCGACGACGTGGTCGAGTTCGAGCATCGACCGACCCGAACGGCGTGCTGCGACGTCGGGCGCGAGCGGCTCGGGGTACCGCGCCAGCTCGATTCCGCGGACTCCTGAAAGACGTTCCACCACGTCGATATCCGACTCGCCCAGGCAGTCGTCACCGACTCCGGTCTGCGCCGGTTTGCACACCGCCACCGTCCGTCCATGTGCTCTGGTTGCGCCCGCGAGCGCCGCGGTCACCACGGTCTTGCCGACGCCGGTCGACGTTCCGGTGACGAGAAGGACCGTCATCTCGATACCGCCGCAGCCAACACCGTCGAGAGAACGGACGTGGCACGGTCGATATCGATGTCGCTGAGGTCGGCACGTGCGGTCAATCGCAGCCGAGATGCGTTCGCAGGAACCGACGGCGGCCGAAAGCACCCGACTCGCACGCCCAGGTTCAGACACTCCCCGGCCGCGCGGACGGCACGCACGGCGTCGCCGAGTACTACCGGAACCACTGCCGACGCCGTCGGCGATACACCGGCGGCCACCGCCAATTGCCCTGCTCGTCGACCGATCGCAGCGACTCGATCGGGTTCGCTGCGCAGCACCGCCAGCGCTGCCGATGCCGCGCCGACCGCGGCCGGGGCGAGCGCGGTATCGAAGACGAAGCTGCGTGCACTGTGCAGCACGTGATGCCGTACCGACGCCGGCCCGAGCACCACCCCGCCCTGCGATCCCAGCGCCTTGGAGAGCGTCGCGGTGATCACCAGGTCCGGCAGACCCGCCACACCGGCGTCGTGCACGGCACCGCGTCCACCGTCACCTCGGACGCCCAGCCCGTGGGCTTCGTCGACGATCAGCACCGCGTTCCGTCGCCGGCAAGCCGCATACAGCTCGTGCAGCGGCGCGAGGTCGCCGTCGGCGCTGAAGATCGAGTCGGTCACCACGAGCGCGCGGGATTCCGTTCGTTCGCGCAGTAATTGCTCGACGTGCTCGACATCGCGATGCCGAGCCACGGCCACCCGCGCCCGAGACAGACGGCAAGCATCGATCAACGACGCGTGCGACGCGGCGTCCGAGATCACGACGGAGTCGCGGTCGGCGAGCGCGGTGACGACTCCGAGATTGGCGGTGTAGCCGGACGAGAAGACCAGTCCGGTCTCGGCACCGACGAAATCGGCAAGGTCCTGCTCGAGCTGTTCGTGGGCGGTGGTCGTGCCGGTGACCAGTCGAGATCCGGTAGACCCGGCGCCCCACCGACGCGTGGCCGCGCAGGCCGCGTCGACGACGTGCGGATGACGAGACAGGCCGAGGTAGTCGTTCGACGCCAGGTCGAGTGTCGGATCCTCGGGCCGGCGAGCGAGGACGACGCGCTCGAGCCCAGCCGCGCGACGGTCGTATGCGGCGGCGTCGAGCCAATCGAGTGCACTCATGTCCACGACCATACTTGAACAGCGTTCAAGTATGGTCGTTCAAGCATGGTCGTGCGCCACCGCCACCGCCACCGCCACCATTGCATCGGCAATGGCTGCCACGTCCGCCTCGGTGCAGACGTAGGGCGGCATCGCATAGACCAGCCTGCCGAACGGCCGCAGCCACACACCGGCGTCCACGGCGGCGGCCGTCGCACGTGCCATGTCGACCGCGCCGGTCAGTTCGATCACCCCGATTCCGCCGAGCACCCGCACGTCGGCGACGCCCGGGAGCGCCCGGGCCGGCGCGAGCCGCTCTGTCAGCACGTCGGCCACGGCGGCGACCTCGGCACGCCAGTCGCGCGAGAGCAGCAGCTCCACCGACGCCACCGCGATCGCGCAGGCCAGTGGATTGCCCATGAACGTCGGTCCGTGCATCAGCCCGCTCGCCTCACTGCTCGACACCGTCTCGGCCACGTCGGCGGTGCACAGCGTCGCCGCCAGCGTCACGTAGCCGCCGGTCAATGCCTTGCCGGCGCACATGATGTCGGGTGCGATGCCCGCATGATCGGCGGCGAACAGCTCACCGGTGCGGCCGAACCCGGTGGCGATCTCGTCGAAGATCAACAGCACTCCGTACTCGTCCGCCAGGCGGCGCAGTTCGACCAGCACACGTGCGTCGTGGAAGCGCATACCGCCTGCACCCTGCACGATCGGCTCGACGATGATCGCGGCCACGTCGTTCGCGTGCGCCGCGAGCACCTGCTCGAATTCGGCGACGTAGGCGGCGACAACCGCCGTGTCGGACGCGGCGGGCGGCGCGGGCGCGAACACCTGCTGCGCCAGCACACCGGTCCAGATCCTGTGCATCCCGCCGTCCGGATCGCAGACACTCATCGGCGCGAACGTGTCCCCGTGATAGCCGCCCCGCCACGTCAGCAGCTTCGTACGCCCGCTCTCACCCCGCCCGCGCCAGTACTGCAATGCCATCTTCACCGCGACTTCGACGGACACGGATCCGGAATCAGCGAGGAACACCTTGTCCAGCCCGGCCGGGGTGATCGAGACCAGCAGCTCCGCCAATCGCGCCGCCGGCGCATGAGTGAGGCCTCCGAACATCACGTGACTCATGCGGTCGAGCTGGTCTCGCGCTGCCGCGTCCAGCACCGGATGCCGGTAGCCGTGCACCGCCGCCCACCACGAACTCATTCCGTCGACGAGTTGGCGGCCGTCGGCCAACGTCAGTCGAACCCCGGACGCGCTGTCGACGACCAATGGAGTCGCGGTCGACGGAAACCCGCTGTAGGGATGCCAGAGATGCTCGGAATCGATTCGACGGATGTCGTCTGAAGTCAGCACGCCAGTGCACACTGCCACAGCACCCGACCGGCCGTGCCGAGACTGGGCGGGTGGCGAAATGTCCGAATCCTTTAGCATGGCGGCATGACGACGCGCACCGTGACGAGACTGGCAGGGGTGGTCGTGGCCGTAACCCTCACGCTCTCCGCCTGCGGGGGCACGTCCGAAACGCCGACGCCCACGACCACCACGGCACCGGCGTTCGCGATCGACACAACGACGCCGCTGGGCGCCATCAACGACCGGATTCTGCAGTGGATCAACGCCGACGCCGCCCCGGATCCAGCAGCGGTGGACGCCGTGACCGGTCCGGAGCTGGCGGCGGCACTCGAGCCGATGGGCGGGCTCGTCACCCCTCTCGAGCAGTTGCGTGCCGGCGCGCCGAACGTGGCGACGGGCTTCGAGGCCGGACCGGACGGTGCTGTCCTCCGCTTCACCACCGACGGCATTCCGGCCACGATCACCACCTCCCTCGGTGCCGACGGCACGCTCGACGGCATTCTGGCCAGTCCGGAAACTCCGCAGATCTCGTCGTTCGACGAGCTCGACGCGTCGCTGTCGAAGGTGGCTCCGAATTACTCCTACAGCGCGTCTCGTCTGAACGGCGGTGAGTGCGAGTCGGTGTACTCGGTCAATGCCGACGCGATGCTCCCGCTGGGATCGGTGTTCAAGCTGTACGTTCTGGGTGCGCTGACCGACGAGATCCAGGCGGGCAGCGTGCGATGGGACGAGCAGCTCACCATCCGCGACGAGAACAAGAGTGCGCCCTCGGGTGAGCTGCAGAATCGCCCGGACGGCACGGCGGTGTCGGTGCGCGAGGCCGCGGAGAAGATGATCTCGCTGTCCGACAACACCGCCACGGACCTGCTGATGGAACGCCTCGGTCGGGACCGCGTCGAGGCTCAGCTCGCCACGATGGGTCATCACGACCCCGCGGCGATGACGCCGATGATGGACACCCGACAGTTCTTCGTCATCGGGTTCGGTAATCCGAATCTCCGTTCCGAATGGGCGGACGCGGACGCCGACGCTCGCGAGCAGCTCCTGAAGGAAGCCGATTCCCGGGCACTGGACATCGACTTCGAGAACTTCCTCGACAACCCGGCGTCGGCCGACGGCGTGGAGTGGTTCGCCAACGCGCAAGACGTGTGTGCGGCCGTGGGCTACCTGGCCACCGGCCCGTCGGCCGAGGAGAACCGTCGCATCCTGGCCATCACCCCGGGTGTGCAGCTCGATCCCGCTCGGTGGCCGTACTCCGGCTTCAAGGGTGGTAACGCTCCTGGCGACCTCGCCGCGGCGTTCCTGGCAACCGACGCCTCGGGGCAGGACTGGATCGTCACCGAACAGTTCCGGGCGGACGGTGCCATCGACCTGATCCCGTCCAGCTACGCGTTCCTGGTTGCGCAGGAAGCTTTTGCTCTGTTGAAGTGAGTGGGATTTGTAACAACGGTGTTACCGCTGGATTACACTCATGGCCGTGGAGGCACAACACGAACCGGCTCAGCAGGCGTGGCCGACGGGCTTCAAAGAGTTCCTGGTCTGCGAGTTCACCGACTTCAGTCCCCTGGTGACCAGGGCCATGGAGGACAACTGCGCGTCGCTGTTCCACGACGGTCCCTACGGTAGATCCGGCTTCTGGCGAACCATCCGGGCCGTGTTCCGAGAATTCGTCTGGCCGGTCTGAAGTTCCGGGCCTCACAGGCCGCGGCAAAAGGTTACCGTCGAGTATGGCAACCACAACGGATCACCTTCGGAACACTCTGGACGGCCGCTGGCGTGATGTGAAGAACGAGGCGCGCAAGCAACTCGCGCGCGACGAGTTCCGTCCGCATTACACACCGAACACCGTCATCGCCCGCACCAAGGCGCTCGAGCAACTCAAGCTTCTCGCCGCGGCCGGAGCGGCCGACAACGGATTCAAGAAGGAACACGGCGGTACCGGAGACGTCGGTGCCGCGGTGACGATGATCGAAATGCTCGCGATGAGCGACCTGTCGTTGATGGTCAAGGCCGGGGTCCAGTGGGGACTGTTCGGCGGTGCCATCGAGAACCTGGGTACCGAGCGTCACCACGAGGCGTACGTACCGAAGATCATCAACCTCGAGTTGCTGGGTTGCTTCGCGATGACGGAGACCGGACACGGCAGTGACGTGCAGTCTCTCGAGACGACCGCGACGTACGACCCGAAGACCGACGAGTTCGTGATCAACTCACCCACTCCGTCCTCCCGCAAGGACTACATCGGTGGTGCCGCCGAGACCGCGACCGTCGCTGCCGTCTTCGCGCAGCTGATCACCGCGGGGCCCGGCGAAGAGCCCGAGGGCCACGGTGTGCACTGCTTCTTCGTGCCGCTGCGGGACGAGAACGGCGACGACCTTCCCGGCGTGACCACCTCGGATTGTCAGTACAAGGGTGGCCTGCCCGGCGTGGACAACGGCCGGCTGATGTTCGATAACGTCCGCATCCCGCGGGACAATCTGCTCAACAAGTACGCCGACGTCTCTGGCGACGGCACGTACTCCTCCCCCATCGAGAATCCGTCCAGGCGGTTCTTCACGATGCTCGGCACGTTGATCCGCGGGCGCGTCACCGTCGGTGGCAGCGCCGCGGCCGCAGCTCGGGTCGCCCTCGACATCGCGACGCGATATGCGTTGCAGCGCAGGCAATTCGCTGCCCCCGGTTCCGATCAGGAAGTGCTGATCATGGACTACCTGGTGCATCAGCGTCGACTCTTCCCGCTCATCGCCAAGTCGTACGCTCTGCAGTTCGCGCAGAACGAGCTGGTGTCGAAGATGCACGAGCTGCAGACAGCGGACAATCCCGATGCCGAGGAGCAGCGCGAGCTCGAGTCGCGTGCCGCCGGCCTCAAAGCGGCGAACACCTGGCACGCCACCGCCGCGATCCAGGAAGCACGCGAGGCATGCGGCGGCGCGGGCTACCTCGCCGAGAACCGGCTGATCTCACTCAAGGCCGACACCGACGTGTTCACCACCTTCGAGGGCGACAACCACGTGCTCACGCAGTTGGTGGCCAAGGAACTGCTCACCGCGTACGCCGACGACGTGAAGTCGATGAGCCCGGTCGAGTGGGTCAAGTTCGCAGCCGACATGGTCGGCGATCGCGTTGTCAAACGCACTGCGGCGCAGGCGATCATGCAGACCATTCTCGATCGGCGTCAGGACAACGAAGAGGAGGGGTCGCTGTTCAACCGCGGCACCCAGGTCAAGATGTTCGAGGATCGCGAGGAGTACCTGCTGTCCACGGTCGCGCGCCGACTGCAGTCGAAGTCGAAGGAGAGCAGTTCGTTCGATGCGTTCAACGCGGTGCAGGACCACGTTCTGCACGCTGCGAGCGCCCACATCGACCGCATCATCTTCGAGGCCTTCATCGCCGGTATCGAATCGTGTGAGGACGAGACCACCAAGGACCTGCTCGAGGAGGTCTGTGATCTCTACGCCCTGTCGGTGATCGAAGAAGACAAGGCCTGGTTCATCGAGCATCGCTACCTGTCCACCGAGCGCTCCAAGGCAGTGACCCGCGCGATCAACGAGCGGTGCCGCACCCTGCGTCCGCATGCGGAGTTGCTGGTCGACGGCTTCGGCGTGCCCGAGGCACTCGTCGGTGCCGCGATGCTCGGCGAGCCCGGAGCGGGTACCGAGGAAGAACCGGCCGGGAACCCCAGCCACGCGCACTGACGCGTAGCAGGGGTTCAGCCGGGGGAGATCGCGAAAACCCGGCAGGGACCACCGGTCGCGCCCGCGTGCTTCGGTGCGCCGACGACGACCGTGGCCCCTGCCGGGGGCACGGCATCCAGATTCGCCAGTGCCTCCACTCCGTATCGGCCCGCTCCCAGTACCGCTGTGTGCGCTGGATAGTCGCGGTCGCTCATCCGATCGAGACTGAGCGTGTCGACCCCGATTCCGACGACGTTGCGCTCGTGCACCAGCATCCGTGCCGCGTCACCGCCGAATCCGGGTGCGGCACGTTCGGCGAGCCGGTCCTGCCATCGACTGTGCATGACCACCAGTGCGCGATCAGGTATCCGTCCGTGCTCGAGCTCCCACCGGGCGATGTCCTCGGTCGTCACGACCGATTCCGGATCCGACGCGGCCCGACTGGAGATGTCCAGCACGACCAGCGGGGCGACCAGGTCTTCCAGCGGCAGGATGTCGGCCGTCGCGCCGCCGCGCACTCGGTGGGCGGGGGCATCGATGTGCGTGCCCGTGTGCTCGAAGTACGAGAGCTTGTTGACGAGGAAGCCGCCCAACTCGTAGGCGGCGACCGGGTGCATCGAGAACGGTTCGTTACCCGGCCACATCGGAAACGTCGGACTCAACGTGTGCGTCAGATCGATCAGTCGACCCGCGGGGATCGCCGCTACGACCGCCGGTGCGGCGCGTGCAGCACCGCCGGCCGCAACCGTCAGAGCAGCTGCCCCCAACGACCCGAACAGCGCCCTACGTCCGATCCTGCGGTGTACAGTCTCGACGACCTCGGGGCCGCACATCAGTCGGCAGCAGGGGTGACGAGCAGAACCTTGTCGTCGGATCCGTTGTCGGTGGTCAGCAGAAAGGCTCCGTCGCTTCCGAAGCTGGTGAGCGAGCGCAGCCGCCCGTAGGTACCCACCAGGGCGTCGGCTTCGTCGACGTAGTCCGTGCCGTCCTCGGACAGCTTCAGGAACACGAGCTTCTCACCCTGCTGACTCGACACCACCGCGGCCCCGTTCCAGGAACCCCACCCCGCGCCGTTGGCGAAGGTCAGGCCGGGAGTCGCGATCGTGGGACTACCCGAACTCCACACCGCCTCGCGGGCCCCGGGCACCCGGGTGGGATCGGTCATCGGCACCGACTCGTCGTAGACGAAGGGCAGCCGATCCGGCCGGTAGCCGTAGTTGCCGCCGGGGACCAGCAGGTTGAGTTCGTCGTCCCTGGTGGTGCCCTGCTCCACCTCGTAGATGTCCTGAGTGCCGGGTCGTATTGCGAGCCCCTGCACATTGCGATGACCGAGCGTGAAGACGCGGCCGGGTGCATCGGCCGCCGCGGAGCCATCTGCGTTGATGTGTAAAACTTTGCCGCCCAACGAGTTTCGATCCTGCGGCACCGACGGCGACGCGGTGTCTCCGGTTCCGATGTACAGGGTGCCGTCGGGGTGGGCCAAGATGCGGCAGCCACCGTGGCGACCGCCGTCGGCGACGGGGATGTCGTCGACGAGAGTGCCGGTGCGCGTCAACTCGGTCCATGCGGAGTCGACGGTCCACGACACCACGGCGATGTGGTTGTCGGTGCCCCCGCCCGCACTACCGGTGCCCGCACTGCCGGCACCTGCTCCCTGACCCCGCACGCCCTGGCAGGTGTAGACGGTTCTGGATGTCGCGAAGTCCGTGGCCAGTGCGATGCCCATCAGGCCCGTCTCGCCCGACGCGTAGAGATCGCCGAGATCCGCTTGGAGATCGCGGGTGGCACCGCCGACGTCGCGAATGACGAATCGCCCCGCTCGCTCGCCGGTCAGCACCGTCCCGTCGGGGGCAACCACGGCATCCCACGGTTTCGCGAGCCCGTCGAGCACGGTGGTGACCGTCAGGTCGGGCAGTGGATCGGCCTGTGCCGTCGCGCCCGTCGAGCATGCCAACGTCAGGAAGACGCTGGCGGCGAGTACTCCGGAACTGGACACCAGCTTGTTCATCCACACTCCTGACGACGATCGGCCACCAGCCCGATATGACCGGTATCACACGATCATAAACACACCACGGGGATGAACAGTGCTGTCAGGACGCGATTCGGTAGCCGGCTTCTTCGATCGCGGCGTCGATGGCTGCAGCGTCGAGTTCCGTCTCGCTGCTGATCACGACGGCACCGGTGTCGACGTCCACATCGACGCCCGTGACGCCCGGAACCTCGGATACTTCTTCCTTCACCGACGCTGCGCAGTGCGCGCACGTCATGCCCTCGACGGAGTAGGTCGTCTGCATTTTGTTGCCTCCTGTGCCTGATCAGGAACGTACGAGACGCGCAATGGCCTCGGACGCCTCTTTGACTTTCGCGTCTGCTTCGGGTCCGCCCTGCCGCGCGGCGTCGACGACGCACCCGGCGAGGTGGGCGTCGAGCAGCTTCAGCGAGACGGACTGCAACGCCTTCGTCACCGCGGACACCTGGGTGAGAACGTCGATGCAGTACCGGTCGTCGGCGACCATGCGCGAGATGCCGGCCACCTGCCCCTCGATGCGACGCAGTCTTTTCAGCAGGTCGTCCTGTTCGGCGCTGTAGCTGCTCATGCCGTCGATCATACCCCTACCCGGTATGGGGAGGTGCGACCGTCAGCAGTCGACGGACGCCATCGATGGCAACCAGTCCCCCGACGATCACCGCCAGGGCGGCGACCGCAATCCACGACCCCGAGTAGTACGTGCCCGTATACGCCGGAGACACGTCGGGGACGGCGGCGAACTCGGTGGTGCGTACGCCCGCCTTCCAGCACACCACCGCGCAGATCACTGCGACCACTGCGAGGACCAGTTCGACCCAGCCGACGGACTTCCTCACACGTACTCCTGCTTCGCCGTCTCGAGTGCGGCGCGTAGACCGTCGTCATCCTTCGCCCACGCTTGCACCAGACCGCCGCCGACCAGTCGCAGCCCGATGCCGTGCCGTTTGCGCGGCACCCCCGAGAGCTCACCGAGAACGCGTGCGGTTTCCCACTTCTTCGGCTCGTATTCGCCGTCCTCGTACTCGGCGGGCGGGAAGATTTCCGTGATCTCGGCGACGTCGACGGTTTCGGTCCCCTGGCGCAGCTGCCGCGTGGTCAGCTCGACGCTGACATGCATGCGGGCCGCGCGGAGCTGTACGTAGGTCAGTCCGACGAGAATCAGCGAGAACAGCGCCAGGGCGAACCAATGGATCACCGGCCCCGACGCCAGCTCGACCGCGAGCACCACCAGACAGAACGCGGGGCCCCACAACAGGGCGCGCCAACGACCACCGGGCTCGTGGAACAGAACGGGGTCGGCACCGCCGAGATCATTGCTCACGGACGAACCACTCTCGCGCCGACGGGCGATACACCAACACCGATGCGACGACCAGTGCAACCGTGATGATCAACAACACGAACGGAAAGACCAGCGCGGCGAAGGTCGACAGCAGCGCAGTGGCCCCGGACAGTGCCACCAACGCCCGCCGGAATCGTCGGTCGCCACCTCGGACAGGGCCCGACATCAACCCCACTGCCAGGCCGACCACGCCGAAGATGACACCGAGACCTCGGAACACGGTCAGAAACGAGTCGATCTGTTCGTCGCTCGCACCGCCGTCCGTGAACGACGCGCGGATCTGATCGACGGGCAACGTGAGCGCGATCATGCAGACGACGATCAGCATCACTGCCGACGCCAACCACAACCAGTACGCGGTGGAGACCACCCGGGGACGAACCATCGATTCGTCAATGTCAGCACTCACGCTCGACATACTGCCACCGCGCGGTGGCGCGGAGTTCAGCCGGCAGAGATTCCCAGCGCCATGATGGCGATGGCCGCTGACACGGCGAGCAGCAGACCCAGCAATGCCCACCCGGGCCTGCCGTTCTCGGCGGGACACGCGTTGCTCTCGGCCGCCGCGATCGACTCCGGGAGGGCACGACTGGGCGGCACCGGAATGTTCTCTGCCATATTCGATCCGATCACTCGATACGTTTATCGAAAGTGATGGTAGTCACACCGGCGGGCTGGGCGCGCGGAACACGCTCGAAATCAGCGCTTACGCGAGGAGAGGAAGTACTCGTTGGATTCCTTGCGGTGCATCAGGTAGATCGCACCCGCAGCAAGCACACCTTGGCCGATGCTCAGCACGCTCATGACGATGTTCATCGCACCGGTACTCGATGCGATCGCGAACAGGTCGAGAATCGTGGTGAACACGGTGATCGAGCCGATGATGGTCAGCAGCATGCGCGCCCACATCTTGCCGGCCCGCATCCGCTTCACCCAGAACAGGAACAAGGCACCGAATCCCACGACGACGAACAGCGTCACGACGAGCATCACCGTCACCATCGACTGCGTGGATTCGACGGTCATGTCCGCCGCCGCACCCTGTGCTGCGAGGTCGTCGAGCAGAGACTGCGCGAATTCCGCGCGTGCGCCGAACAGCGTCCACACCGAGTACAGCGCCGAGATCGCACCGATCAGTGCAACTCCCCACCACAGGTGCCGGGCAGTCTCCACATCCACCGGTGCCGGGCGAGCGGACGGCTCGAGCTCGGGACCGGACTGAGGGAAGCCGTGTTCGAGCTCCCAGCGCTGCCAGTCCGGTTGCAACGGAGGATTGTTCGGCACGTTGCTGTCAGGATTGCTACCGTCCGCGTTGTTGCTCGGAGGAAAATCGTTCACAGCCAGCCCGCCACTTCGGTTGCCCAGTAGGTCAGTACGACATCTGCACCGGCGCGCCTGATGCCGACGAGCGATTCGAGGACGGCGGCATCCCGGTCGATCCACCCGTTCTGGGCAGCGGCGGTGATCATGGCATACTCCCCCGAAATCTGGTACGCCGCAACCGGAACCGGTGACATCTCGGCCACGTCGCGGAGAATGTCCAGATACGACATCGCCGGCTTGACCATCACCATGTCGGCACCTTCGGCAAGATCGAGCTCGACCTCGTGGGTCGCCTCACGGCGGTTGGCCGCGTCCTGCTGATACGTCCGACGGTCACCCTGCAGCGACGAGCCGACCGCTTCACGAAACGGTCCGTAGAACGCCGAGGCGTACTTCGCGGAATATGCCAGCTGCCCCACCTCGACGTGGCCGGCCGCATCGAGTCCAGCACGAATGGCACCGACCTGGCCGTCCATCATGCCGCTCGGCCCGAGCAGGTGCGCTCCGGATTCCGCCTGCGCGACGGCCATGTCGACGTACCGCAGCAACGTCGCGTCGTTGTCGATCGAGCCGTTCTCGCCCAGCACACCGCAGTGGCCGTGCGAAGTGAACTCGTCGAGGCAAGTGTCGGCCATGATGACCGTCGAGTCACCGAGATCGGCTTTCAGACGAGCCAGGCCCCGGTTGAGGATTCCGTCCGGATCCGTTGCCCCCGAACCGTTCTCGTCCTTGTCCTCTACCTTCGGCACACCGAACAACATGACGCCGCCGACACCGGCTGCGACTGCTTCCTCGGCGGCCCTGCTCAGCGAGTCCAGCGTGTGCTGGAACACCCCGGGCATCGAGCTGATCTCCCGCGGCTCGGAGATGCCGTCGGCCACGAACATCGGCAGTACCAGATGCCGTGGCTGCAGCGACGTTTCGGCCACGAGGCGGCGCAGTGCCGGGGTGCGGCGCAGGCGTCGAGGGCGGTCGGTGGGGAACACAGCGGAACCTGCCTCACTTATTTTGTCGTGCGCGTTGTGTGTAGCCAGAGCTACGCACAACGCGCACGAGGCGAATCAGCGCCTGCGTGACTTCTTACCGCCTGCGTGACTTCTTGCGCGGTGGCGGCAGTGCACCCTCGGCGCGCAGTCGAGCTGCGTGCTCCGCGAGCGCCTCGACCAGCGGTCCGACCTGAGCCGACTCGGGCTGCACATCGACGCGCAGACCGAATTCGACGGCCGTCTCGGCAGTCTTGGGGCCGATGCACGCGACGAGCGTGCGAGCATGCGGCTTACCTGCGATGCCGACCAGGTTCCGCACGGTGGAGCTCGAGGTGAAGCACACCGCGTCGAATCCACCGGTCTTGATCATCTCGCGGGTCTCGGCGGGGGGCGGCGCTGCCCGGACGGTGCGGTAGGCCGTGACGTCGTCGATCTCCCAGCCGCGTTCGCGCAGCCCTTCGGCGAGCGTCTCGGTAGCAATGTCGGCACGCGGCAACAGAACTCGATTGACCGGGTCGAAGACCTCGTCGTACGGCGGGAAGTCCTCGAGCAGTCCGAGCGAGCTCTGCTCCCCCGACGGCACGAGCTCGGGATTGATGCCGAACGAGCGCACCTTGGCCGCGGTTGCCTCACCGACACAGGCGATCTTGACGCCGGAGAACGCACGTGCGTCCAGGCCGAATTCCTCGAACTTCTCCCACACCGCGCGAACGGCGTTGGTCGAGGTGAACACGACCCACTGGTAGCGGCCGTCGACCAGGCCCTTGACCGACCGTTCCATCTGAGCCGGGCTGCGCGGGGGCTCGACGGCGATGGTCGGCACTTCGATGGGGATGGCCCCGTGGGTGACGAGGCGTTCGCTCATCTCGCCGGCCTGATCCTTGGTGCGCGGCACCAGCACGGTCCAGCCGTACAGTGCGCGAGACTCCCACCAGGACATCTTGTTTCGTCCGGAGACGACCTTGCCGACGGTGACCACCAGAGATCCGACGAGCTCGGATCCCGCGTCGTTGAGGGTGGCCAGTGTTGCCTCGACGGTGCGCTGCTGACGGGTGGTGCCGCGCACGGTGATGGCTGCAGGTGTCTGCGGTGCCAGGCCGTGTTCGACGAGGGCACTGGCGGTTTCGGCCAGGTGCCCCGCCGTGGCGTGCAACACCAGCGGGCCGGGAGCAGCCGCGAGTGCAGCCCAGTCGACCTCGCCGCGAACGTCCGCTTCGGTGTGGCCGGAGCCGAGTGCCATGCCTGCGTAACTGGGTACCGCGGAGCCCGAAGGCAGACCGGGCAGCACCTCGAACGGCACGTGAGTGCGGGCCACGGCACTGACCTCGGCGATCACCGAGTCGGTGGTCAGCGGATCTCCCGAGACCAGACGCACCACATCGTGGCCGTTCTTGGCTTCGGCGAGAAGGGTTTTGGCGACCTCGGCGGGCTCGCCCAGTGCCGGGCGCACCTCGACCCCGTTCTCACCCGTCTCGGCATCGCGAGGGACGTCGGCACCGACGAGAGCGGTGACACCCTTGTCGACGTCGGGATCGGTGAAAGCGAGCTCGGCCGCTCCGAGCACTTCCCGTGCCCGGACCGTGAGCAGAGCCGGGTCACCGGGCCCGGATCCCACGAACAGGATCCGTCCGTTGGTGTTCTTGCGGACTGGGCTCATCGGTTGTTCTCCAGTGCTGTCTTGTATGGGTACTGCAGTTCTATCGGGGTTGCGGTGCCCCGTTTGGGAATCAGCCGGGCAGTGGCGATCGACTCTCTTCGCACTACGGGACGGGTCGCCGCGCGTTTGGCGCGTCCGCGAACGGGTGCCGTTATTGCCCTAGACATGAGATCCGCCCTGTGCTGGTTCGGTGACCGAAACGAGTTCGCGTGCACCGAGATCGAGTAGTTCGCGGGCCAATTCGCGGCCCAGTTCCTCGGCCCGGTCGGGTGACCCGACGATCGACGCGCGAATGGTGTCGCTGCCGTCGATGGCCGCGACGCAGCCGCGCAGCGACAACTCGTCGAAGATGCGGCCGTCCTCGTCGATGGACTCGACGACCTCGGCGATCGCACCCACCGGCGCGGTGCAGCCGGCTTCGAGTTCGGCAAGCAGTCCACGTTCGGCGGCCACTGCGGCCCGCGAATGTGCATCGTCCAGTGTGGCGATGGAGGCGGCGAGATCGGTGTCGCCACTGCGGCATTCGACGGCCAGTGCACCCTGTGCGGGAGCCGGCAGCAACTGCACCGGATCCAGCGCTTCGGTGACGACGTCCAACCTGCCGATACGGGCCAGTCCCGCCCGCGCGACGATGACGGCGTCGAGCTCACCCGAGGCCACCTTGCCGATGCGGGTGTCGAGGTTGCCGCGCAGGGGTCGAACGTCCAATCCCTGTCCGAGAGCACGCAATTGAGCAATTCGGCGAGGCGCGGAAGTACCCACCTTCGCGTCGGCCGGCAGCTCACCGAGCACGAGCCCGTCGCGGGCCACCAGTGCATCGCGGGGATCTTCACGCGCCGGAATGGCAGCGATGGTGAAGCGCTCGTCGGCGGCGGTCGGCAGATCCTTGTACGAGTGCACGGCGATGTCGACGGTGCCGTCGGCCAGGGCCTCACGCAACGCCGCGGTGAACACCCCGACGCCGATGGTCTGCACCGGTGCAGCCGACAGGTCGCCTGCGGTCTTCACGATCACCAGTTCGGCTTCGACTCCCGCCGCGGCGAGAGCCACCCGAACCGTATCGGCCTGAGTGGTCGCGAGAAGGCTTCCGCGAGTACCGATCTTGACGACGCCGGTCATTCCTGATCCCCCTCGGCGGTAGTTCCGGGGCGAAGATCGGTACGGCTTGCCGTGAAGTCGTCGACCAACTCCAGGGAACCGATTTCCATGGGAGTCGCCACGGCCTCGACCGAACCGGGGCTGAGCTCGAACAATTCGCGCAGCGCCGCAGCATAGGAATCTCCGCCGGGAGTGCTGGCGAGCTGCTTGACGCGCACCGTCGGTGAATGCAGCAACTTGTCGACGACGCGGCGCACGGTGCGGGCCACTTCGTCACGCTGCGGGGAGTCGAGCCCGGGCAGCCGCGACTCGAGCCGCAGCAGTTCCCCCTCGACCACCTCGGCGGCGCGCTGGCGCAGCGCCGTGACGGTGGGGGTGACCTCCGCAAGTCGTTGTCCCGCAAGATAACCCGAGAGTTCGCTGGAGACGATCTCGCGTGCGGCCGACGCGTCGTTCGCGGCAGCTCCGGCAGCGGGGTCGCGCTGCAGGGATTCCATGTCGAAGACGGTGATGCCCGGCAGACCGGAGACGGCCGGGTCGACGTCGCGCGGCAGTCCCAGGTCGCAGATCACGAGCGGCCGGTCTGCGTCGCGGCGGGCGAGTGCGAGGTGGGCGTCGGCGATGGAGACGACGGCCCCCACCGCACCGGTACAGGTGACGAGGATGTCAGCGGCGGCCACTGCGTCGGCCAGGTTCTCGAGCGCAACCGAGGAGGCGGTGATTCCGTTCGAGACGGCATTCTCGGCCAGGTGGTCGGCTCGTTCGCGGGTGCGGTTGACGACGGTCAGCGCGTCGATTCCGGCGCGGCCCAGGTGCGCGACGGCGAGTCCGCCCATCGCTCCTGCGCCGAGGACCACCGCGGTGCGGCCGCGGAGCGAGCCGCCGAACACGTCTGCGGCGCGGTCGAGAGCGACGGACACCACCGAGGCTCCGGCGGCGTCGATGCCGGTTTCGCTGTGCACGCGCTTGCCGACTCGCAGAGCCTGCTGCGCGAGTTCGTGCATGACGCGGCCCGATGCCTGCTGACCGTCGGAGGCGGCGTACGCCGATCGAATCTGGCCGAGGATCTGCTGCTCTCCGATGACCATCGAGTCCAGGCCACTGGCCACGGCGAACAGGTGCTCGACGGCTGCCTCGCTGTACCGAACGTAGGCGTGCTTGGTCAGGTCGGCGATTTCGAGGCCGGAGTGCTCACCGAGAACTTCGCCGACGGCGGTCAGTGCGCCGTGGAACGCATCGACGACCGCGTAGATCTCGACCCGGTTGCACGTGGAGACCACCATGACCTCGGAGATGTTTCCGCTGGCCATCAGTTTGTCGGTCAGTTTCGGGCGATCGGTGTCCGTCATGGCGACACGCTCGAGAACTGCGACGGGAGCGCTACGGTGCGATATCCCGACGAGAAGGACACTCACGGTGCAATCACCGATCCGTTTCTTGTCGAACTGTTGACTGGGCTTGGATTACCGGCGATGCGCGGGCCGTGACTGCGGCCCAGACGCGAGGTGGAAGGCAGTGGTGACGCCGACACGGGCGTCGGCACCGGGGCCGTGACGATCGTCGGCCCGGACACGTTGCGGGAGCTGTTGAAAGACAGGACCTGCATCTCGACGGCCAGGTCCACTCGGCGTACCTCGACGTGGTCGGGGACGTCGAGCACCATCGGCGAGAAGCTCAGGATGCACTCGACTCCGCCCGAAACGAACCGGCCCGCCACCTGATGGACGGCCTCGTCGGGAGTGGCGATGACACCGATGGTTGCCTCGAGTTCGCGGCAGGCATCTTCGAGCTCGTCGATATGCCGAACGGTGAGTCCCTCGACTTCGGTGCCTACTCGCGCGGGGTCGATGTCGAACAGACCGACCATGGTGAATCCGCGACGTGCGAAGCCGCCGTATCCGGCGAGAGCCTGACCGAGGTTGCCCACACCGGCCAGTACGACACGGTGTCCACGGTCGAGCCCGAGAGCACTGTCGATCTTGGCGCGCAGGCGCGCGACGTCGTAACCGACTCCGCGCACACCGTTGGGTCCGAGGAACGAGAGATCTTTGCGCAATTTCGCCGATCCGACGCCTGCGGCGGTGGCAAGTTCTTCACTCGAGACGATGAGAACGCCTTCGTCTGCAAGGATCGAGAGGACCCGCAGGTATGTCGCCAGACGAGTGACCGTAGCCTGAGGGATGACCCGCTCTACGCCGCTGGGCGACGGGCGCTCTTCGGTCACGTCTGGGGCTCCTCGTCCGAACGGCGTCGATGCCGGTCTTCACGCTGATCCTGCGTTCGTGTCTATTTCACGAATGCTGTTCACACCACGGTAACTGCTTGTGAACGAATGAACAAAGTTGCGCATACCGGCCCTCACCTGCACACGGAGAGCAATCACACGTTCTTAGGGTGCCCTGCCCGGCTCAGATCGGCCCGCAATCGGGGCACGTCGACCTCCCAGTAACTGTGCTCGACACCGTCGAGTAGCACCACGGGCACTCGATCCCCGTACTCCGCGCGCAGGTCAGGCGATTCGGCCGCGGCCTCGTCCACGTCGATGACCGTTACCTCGACGCCGAATTCGGCGCACACCTCGTGGAGCACCGCCGACGCGTGGGTACAGGAATGGCAGCCTGCGCGGGTGAGAAGTGCCACGCCGGACGGAGTCGTTTCCATCCGTCCACTCTGACATGGCATCAACAGAGACGAAGGTCACAGCTGCGCGGTGCGTCGGGAACTGTTCATCGTCGGTAGGTGCAGTCGTGCGACGCTCGTGTCGGACGCACGCATTAGGCTGCGAGTGACGTACTGGCGAGGGAGGTGGACGTGGTGACTGACGGGGGCACAGACCTGCCGATCGAGGACACGCCCGATGTCGACATGGTCGACACGAACGATCCGCACGGGGACAAGCAGCGCAAGCGGCGTATGCGCCGAATTCGCAATCCGTTCGGCCCGTCCGATGCGGAGGTCCGCGCCAACGTCGCGGGCGAAGCGAGCGCCGATGCTGCCCTCGCACTGCAGGTCGAGTCCGAGGGAGCTGTTCCGCGCGATCTGACCGCGGCCGCCTTCTTCGACGTGGACAACACCATGGTCCAAGGCGCGTCGATCATCCACTTCGCGCGCGGGCTCGCCGCCCGCAAATACTTCACCACTGGTGACGTGGCCCAATTCGCTTGGCAGCAAGTCAAATTCAGGGTCAGCGGCAAGGAGAACAGCGAGGACGTGGCCAGTGGCCGCGAGAAGGCACTCTCGTTCATCACCGGTCGTCCCACTGCCGAACTGAGCCGGCTCGGTGAGGAAATCTACGACGAGATGATCGCCGACAAGATCTGGGCGGGCACCCGTGCCCTCGCCCAGATGCACCTCGACGCAGGTCAGCAGGTGTGGCTGGTCACCGCCACACCTCTCGAACTGGCGCAGATCATCGCCAAGCGGCTGGGCCTGACGGGCGCGCTGGGAACTGTCGCGGAGAGTAAGGACGGCGTCTTCACCGGCCGTCTCGTCGGCGACATCCTGCACGGCATCGGCAAAGCTCATGCGGTGCGTTCGTTGGCCGTACGTGAAGGCCTCAACCTCAAGCGGTGCACCGCGTATTCGGACAGTCACAACGACGTGCCGATGCTCTCGCTCGTCGGTACCGCCGTTGCGATCAACCCCGATCCCGACCTGCGGGAGCTGGCGAAGAACCGCGGCTGGGAGATTCGCGACTACCGCACCGGACGCAAGGCCGCCAAGATCGGTGTTCCCACTGCGCTGGCCCTGGGCGCGGTGGGCGGTGGTCTCGCCGCGGTGATCGGTCGCCGCAAGGCCTGACCTCGCCCGTCCGTCGGGTCAGAGCGTCAGTTGCATCAGGGTCAGGTCCAGCCAGCGCCCGAACTTGACCCCCACCTCCGGCATCTGTCCGACGCGAAGGAATCCGAACTTCTCGTGCAGTGCGATGGACGTGGTGTTCTCGGATTCGATGAACCCCACCAACACGTGGATGTCGCCGCCTCGGGCCCGGTCGATCAATTCGCTCAGCAGGGCACTGGCCAGGCCGCGCCGATAGAAGTCGCGATGGATGTACACCGAATGTTCCACCGAGTGCCGGTAGCCGCTCTTGACTCGCCACTGGCCGTACGACGCATAGCCGGCGACCCGGCCGTCGACCTCTGCGGTCAGTACCGGGTACCCGGCCGCGAGCCGTCCCTCGAACCACGCTGTGCGATCGGCGAGGTCCACCTGTTCCTCGTCCCAGATGGCGGTGGTGTTGACGACCGCGTCGTTGTGGATGTCGAGAATGTCGGGGAGGTCTTCTACCGTGGTGTCGCGAATATGCACGGACAGAGAATAACCCGAGCTATCCGAGAAAGACGTTGCGTCTCTTGGCAAGTAGTCGATACAACGTGTGCTGAATGGTTTCGCGCACGTGGTCGGTCAGCTCGAAGAGCACCATCGGATCTTCGAACGCGGTGGAGTCGTAGGAGTCGGTGTGAATGGGCTTGCCGAACTCGATGTACCACTTCGACGGCAGTGGGATCAGGCCCAGCGGCCCAAGGTGCGGGAAGAACGGTGTCACCGGGAAGTAAGGCATCCCCATCAGTCGTGCCAGCGGGGCGATGTCGCCGATCTTCGGGTAGATCTCCTCGGACCCGACGATGGAGCACGGAATGATCGGCGCACCCGTTCGCAGCGCAGCCGAGACGAAGCCGCCGCGACCGAACCGCTGCAACTTGTACCGCTCGCTGAAGGGTTTGCCGATGCCCTTGAAGCCCTCGGGGAACACGGCGGCAACTTCCCCGGTACGCAGCAGCCGCTCCGCGTCGGGATTGCAGGCCAACGTGTGCCCGGCCTTGCGGGCGATCGTACCGACGCCGGGCATCTCGAATGCCATGTCGGCAGCCAACATTCGCAACGGCCGGTGGGCAGGGTGATGATCGCGCACGGCAACCGACGTCATCAGCGCGTCGACCGGTACGACTCCGGCGTGGTTGGCCACGACGAGCGCACCTCCCTCGGAGGGGATGTTCTCGATGCCTTTGACCTCGACGCGGAACCACTTGTCGAACAGCGGACGCAGCAGTGGCAGCCAGACGGCATCGGCGAAGTGAGGGTCGTAACCGAACTCGTCGACGCTGTAATCGCCGGCCAGGCGTCGACGCACGAACTCGGCAACGGAGGAGATCTGGTCGACGATGGCGGTCTTGGTGTCGTCGATCAGCGACAGCACGGGTGCCGCTTCTTCGGCGATGGTGGCCGCACTGGCGGCGGGGGTCGGGTCCACCAGCGGCGTCGGCTCACGTGGGTCGGCGTAGGCCGATGGGTGCCGCTCACGTGAACCCTGCGCTGCGCGGGCGGACCGGGCGGACGCTCCGCCGTGCAAGGGAATGACTTTGGCCACGTCGCTCACCTGTCCGCTCCGGATTCTCGCGCCGTGTCGGCACTGCCGAGCGAGGCCAGTACGCGCGCCGCGGACGCCCCTGTGTCGACGGCCCCGAGCAGCCGGTTCTCGATGGCGTCGACCCATTCGGTTCGGACGACCGGCCGAAGGGCCGCGCCGCGCACGAAGTCGTCGAACGCCTGGACTGTGGTCCACCGAGGCTCGAACCCGAGCACGGACCGCATCCGTGTGGTGTCCAATCCGCAGCCGAAATGGAAGTAATCGAGTTGCTCGGTCGTGAATTCGCGCATCATTCCGCCCATGAGCGCCCGCCCCACGCTCTTGAACAGTGGAAACGGCACCGGAACCTGTACTCGACCGGCACGTCGAATGGCCTGCGAGAGCATGATGGTGCCGTCGGCCCCGATGTTGAAAGTGCCTGCCGGCCCGCCGATGGTCGCGCGTTCGAGGGCCGCAAGGGCGTCCTCCTCGTGCAACAGCTGCATGCGCGCGTCGCGTCCGACGATGCTCGGGATCAGCGGTGACGTCATGTACCGCGAGATGGTGCCGTTGAGCCGCGGGCCGATCAGTGGGGCCATTCGCAGGATCGATACCGCGATATCCGGGCGACGTCGACCGAGTCCGCGAATGTATCCCTCGATGTCGATGGTGTCCTTGGCGTACGCGCCGCTCGGTGGGCGTCGGGCACTCATCTCCTCGGTGAATTTCACCGGATCCTTGGCGCTGCATCCGTACACCGAGGACGACGACCGCAGGACCACCTTCTCCACGGTCGGCGACTTCTGGCACACCGCGAACAGCTGCATGGCTCCGATGACGTTGAGGTCCTTCATCGTCGCGCGGCCGCCGGATTTCGGGGGCTTGGCGACCGTGGCCGCGTGCACGACGGTATCGACGCCTGCGTTACGAATCACTTTGCCGATCAACGGATTTCGAATGTCGGCACGAACGAATTCCGCGCGACCCATACGTCGCAGCAGATCTTTGCTCGGAGATTTCTCGTCGACGGCGATGACACGTTCGATGCGAGGGTTCTGAGCGAGCCGGGTGACGAGGTATCCGCCGAGGAATCGACTGGCACCGGTCACGAGCACCACTCGGGGCGCGGCAACACCACGATCGCTCGGACTCACTGCGCCTCCCCAACTTCGGCTCCCGTGCCGAGCCTACTGGATCGACGCGTTTCCGTGAGGTCTGAAAGGAAAGGAGGCCCGAAAGGAAAGGAGGTCCGAAAGGAAAGGTGCCACTCGTCTTCGAACGAGCAGAGCCCGCCACCGATGGTGACGGGCTCGGCCGTGAAGCAGATGACGGCAGGCTTATTTGCCGAGTTTCCTGCGCTGCACGCGGGTACGACGAAGCAGCTTGCGGTGCTTCTTCTTCGACATGCGCTTGCGACGCTTCTTGATCACTGAACCCATGCGGGTGTCCTCACGTTCTTCTCTAGCGTTTTCGCGCACGCCGTTTGCGTACGCCTACCTGACAACCAAGCCCGAAAGCTTCGAGCCAACAGCCTTGGTCACCGAGCTGGCGCTGGGGCCACGTACTCGCCCACGGCTACACACCGGCTGGCTGGCACGACGAGCGCCAATCCTACCGGTGTGAACCGTGACTTACGAAACCGGCCCGGTCTTACGACCTACCTACGTGCACTAGCCTGCGTCGAAGTACGAGGTCTCGAGATAGTCGTGTACCGCCTTGGCGTGCACACGAAAAGATCGACCCACCCGTACTGCGGGCAGCTCTCCGCCGTGTACCAGTCGGTACACGGTCATTTTCGAAACTCTCATCAGAGTCGCCACCTCGGCGACAGTGAGGAACTGCGTTCCGGCCAGAGCCGGTTGACCGTCCGGGGACGAACCCTTGGACGGCTTGTTTATAGACGCCATCAATCCACTTACCTCCGGCACGTCTCATGCGGCAGGCTTCCCCTCCTGCCGAACAGACACGCACGTGCTGCCCCCGAGCCTATAGGGACAGATGGGGTTACTGCGACGGGTGTGGGGAAAAGATTTTTTATTCTGCTGTGATGCCCATCTCAATCGACCGGGCGTTGGCAGCGCCGAGAGCATCGAAAAACGCAGCTCGGAGGCCGTTTCGCTCCAATTCGCGCACCGCTGCGGCGGTCGTACCGCCCGGGGAGGTCACCGCATACCGAAGCTCGCTCGCGGACTCGTCCGAACGATCCAGCATCGCTCCGGACCCCACCATCGTCTGCGCGACGAGCGCCGACGCGACATCCCGGCTCAATCCCAGGCCCACTCCCGCGTCGATCATGGCCTCGGCGACCAGGAAGAAATAGGCCGGACCGGACCCGGACACGGCCGTCACCGCGTCGAGCTGATGCTCCTTGACGACGACGACCTTGCCGACGGCCGACAGGATGGAGCGCACGAGCTCGAGGTGCTCGGCGCGGGCGTACTTTCCCGGGGCCAGCACACTGACGCCCTCCCCTACCAGCATGGGGGTGTTGGGCATGACCCGTACGACCGGGAATCCGGCGGGGAGCTTGGGCTCGAACTTGGCGGTGGGCACGCCTGCGGCGAGCGAGACGATGAGTTGTTCGCGGTCACCGTCGAGCTCGATCTTGGTGATCTGATTCAGAGCGCCGTCGACGTCGGCCGGCTTGACTGCCAGCACGATGACGTCGGCTCCCTCGGCTGCGTCGGCGACACTGGCCGTCAGCACTCCGAATTCCTTCGCGATCTCTTTGGCGCGCGGCTCGGACTTCTCGGCGACCACGAGGTCGCGCACGGCATGACCGGCCTCGAGGAGTCCCGCAATCAATGCCTCGCCGATCCGTCCGCCACCGATCACTGCAATTCTCGTCATACGGCCAAGCCTGCCATGTCAGTTCGAGCGCGGCACCATCGCCAACTGTCGGCTCTGCACCACCACGGCACCGGTCGAGTCGAGTATCAGGTGGTCCTCCTCGAACCAGGTGCTGCCGATGACGGAGCTGGTCGCTGCCACTCGCAGCCACCCCGGTGCCGGGCGGCGACGCAGGTACGTCGTCAGCTGGACCGTCGGTGCCCAACCGAACATTCCGCGGTTCATCGTCACCGGGGCCGAGATGTCGCCTGCCATCAACGCAAAGAGCACCGAAGTGTCGGCGTCGGCCTCGTCGCCCGCGAAGGGACGCACCCACAGTCGAATTTCGGCCTCGCCCTGCTGACCGGTGAGAAACGATGCCGACGACGGTTCGATCCGCATCTCGCAGCCCTTGGCCACGTGCACGATCGACGCCATGGGGTGATCGCCTGCCACCGCGAGGGTATCCGCAGGAGGCTCCGCGGCCATCGACGCCAGAGACAACGGGGTTTCGTGGTTCGGTTCCTCCGAGTCGGGCCGGCCGAGGGTGACCACCGCCCGCACTGCGACGCGTCCGGCCTGAGTCAGCTCGACGTCGACGTGAGAGACCTGCCGACCGCGCTTGCGCACGATTGTCGTGAGAGCCACGTCCCCGGGGTCGGGCGCGGCCAGATAACTGACACTGACGGCCAACGGCTGGATGTCGACCTGGGCCGGGTCGGTCAGCACGATCTGCTGACGCGCCGCGGCCGCACAGATGGAGAGCATCGCGCCGCCGTGCACTTTGGGGCCGATGGTCCAGGTGGAGTCGATGGCACCGGCGAAGGACGCCGTGTCTGCGGAGACGTCGAGTGGGACCAGCGTGGTTGCGGCCCGGAACGGGCTGGCGGAACTCATTGAAAACAACTTACCGGCAGTCAGGACAGGTGTGCGCGGGCGAACTGCAGCGCCTGGTCCAGCATCGACGAACGCTCGGGCACCGTGCGCGCATTCTGAGTGTTGATCTCGATGACGGCTTGGCCGTCGAATCCACGCCGCACCAGTTCGGTGCAGACCTGGGCGCAGGGCTGGCTGCCGTGCCCCGGGATCAGATGCTCGTCCACGGACGCGCCGCGGCCGTCGGCCAGATGCAGGTGCGCGATCCCGTCCCCCATGCGGTCGAGCATCTCGAGTGCGTCGGAGCCCGCGGTCGCGGTGTGCGAGAGGTCGAGTGTGTAGTGGCCGTGACCGACGTCGGTCGGGTCGTACGACGGCGAGAACGCCGACAGGGCCGCTCCCGGGCCTCCCCGTCGTTCGAGCCGCTGGGCGGATTTCTCCTTGCGACCGAAGAATCTGTCGGCACGCATCGGGAACATGTTCTCCACTGCGACCACGACGTGGGAGTTCGATTCGAGTTCCGCCACCTGATCGGCGAACCCGTCGCTGTACTTGCGCTGCCAGCGGAACGGTGGATGCACGACGACGGTCGCCGAACCCAGCTTCTCGGCCACTTCGACCGACCGGGCCAGTTTGACGATCGGATCCGATCCCCACACCCGCTGTGAGATCAGCAGACACGGAGCGTGGATGGCCTGCACCGGTATCGAGTACTCACGTGACAGCGCAGCCACCGCATCGACGTTCTGACTGATCGATTCGGCCCACACCATCAGTTCGACGCCGTCGTAACCCAGATCGGCGGCATAGCGAAACGCTGCCTCGGTGTTCTGCGGGTACACCGAGGCCGTGGACAATCCGACCTTGATTCGCTTCGCCGCCATCGTTGTCGAAGCTCAGCCGGTACTGAGCTGGAAGGCCAACGGACCGAGCGTGACGAACACACCCACGGCTATCGCAATGACGATCGAGACCAGATCATCGGTACGCCGCAGAATCCTCACCACCGCGACGAGACCCACGATAACCAGCACCGACAGCACCAGCGCCACCCACGGCAACACGTCCCACAGCTGCTCGAAGCCCTTGAACAGCAGCGCGCCGACGACGATCGACACCACTGCCTGCCCGATGAGCACCAGCCACTGCCGAACCGCGCCGCCCTTGCCCTTGACGGGGGCCTTTTCCTTGCCTGCAGTGTCCTTGGTCGCCGTGTCCTTGCTCGCCTTGTCCTTGGCCGCCGACTTGCGTCGATCGGCACGCGAGCCGGTACTCGGGGTGTCGGCGGTCGGCGAGTCGGCGGGGT
Source organism: Rhodococcus sp. 1R11 (assembly GCF_004563845.1). Taxonomy (NCBI): domain Bacteria; kingdom Bacillati; phylum Actinomycetota; class Actinomycetes; order Mycobacteriales; family Nocardiaceae; genus Rhodococcus; species Rhodococcus sp. 1R11. The sequence goes on from NZ_SPNG01000001.1 coordinate 309,107, forward strand.
CTTCGTCGGTGGTCGGCTTCGTGAGGTCGACTGCCTCGGATGCGCCCTTCACGCCGGCCTCGTCGGCCGTCTTGTCCGTGCTCTGCTTGCCGGTGGCCGTCTTGTCGGCGACCTTCTTGTCGTCGGTCTCGTCGCCGCGCGTGATGCGCGGGGTGACCGCAGTCTTGGCCAGGTCGTCCACCTCGACGAGAGCTGCACGTGGACTCTCCACGAGCGGCGCACGCGGGGTGACGTCGGTCTTGGGTTCGGCGGATTCGGCCGAACGCGGTGGCTGGAATCCCGCCGATCGACGAGCCCGTCCCTGCTCGGCTGCGGTCGAGCCGTACGGGCGTCGATCCGATTCCTGCGCGGCGGGAGCAGCAGGCCGCAACCCGCGCGCCGTGTCGTCGTGAGATCGATTGAGCAGATCTCCGGCGACGGTCGTGGAGCCCGACAGCAGTTCCGGTTCGGGCTGCTGCTTGTCGCGCTTGCCGGCCGGTTGGTACGGGGTCGGGCGGGTGCTCTGGGGCCGGGCAGGTTGTGGCCTGGACAACGCGGTCGTGTCGCCGTCGGATGCACTGCTCGAGGTCTCGCCGGCAGCGGTATCGGGAGCTTCGTCCTGCGGCTCGTCGACGACGGGTGCGCTGCGGTCGCCGGGCTCGTCTCGAACGACGGGAATCTCCCCGGTCAGTTCGGCCACGGAGATGCCGCCCTTGACGCCTCGCCGGCGTCGCCCACCTGCAGTCAGGTTGGTCTTCTGGCCGTTTCTGGCCAACAGCTCGGCGACCGAGATCTGCCCGGTGTCTTCCGGGTTGTTCTCGCTCATCGTGAACTCCCCACCAGATCGCCGTCGGCTTCGGTGTCCAGCTTCCTCAAAATCAAACCTTCCCTCAGCGCCCACGGACAGATCTCGAGTGATTCCACCGACAGTGCCCGCATGCTCGCCTCCGCGACCAGCGCCCCGGCCACCAGTTGTGGTGACCTGTCGGCACTGATGCCTTCCAATTCTGCACGGTCGGCGGCCGTCATCCGCGATATGAACGCGATGAGTTGCCTCAGACCGCTCGCCGTCAGCGTTCTCGTCACCCGCGGACCGGCCGCGGAAGGCGCAGCACCGGTCAAGCGAGCCAACGAACGAAATGTCTTCGACGTTCCCACAGCGCGGTCCGCATCCCCCGCAGCCAACAGTTCCTTGGCCGGCGTCGCGAGCTCGGCATCCAACCAATCACGCAGCACCGCGATACGACGCTTTCCCGGAGGATCCTCGTCGAGCCAGTCCCGCGTGAGGCGGCCGGCACCGAGCTGCAGGGAGAACGCCACGTCGGGATTCTCGTCGCTGCCGCTGGTCAGTTCCAGCGATCCGCCGCCGATGTCGAGTCCGAGGATGCGCCCGGCGCTCCAGCCGTACCAGCGGCGCACGGCCAGGAACGTCAGTCTGGCCTCGTCCACGCCCGACAGGGTTTCCAGGGCCACGCCGGTCTCGGCGATAACCCGCGCGAGAACGTCGTCGGAGTTGTAGGCGTCGCGCACCGCGGAGGTGGCGAACGCCATCAGTTCACTGCAACCCGATCGAGCGGCGATAGCGGCGAACTCACGCACCTCGGCGACGAGCCGATCGGCACCCGCAGGGGTGATGTTGCCGAACGCGTCGGTGTTCTCCGACAGGCGCAACGTCGCCTTGCTCGAGCTCATCGGGGTCGGGTGTGCACCACGGTGTGCGTCCACTACGAGCAGATGCACCGTGTTGCTACCGACGTCGAGCACCCCTAATCGCACAACCCCACGGTACTGGGTCTACCGTCGTCTTTTGTGACAGCAGGTCGTGAGCAGCAGTCGTTCGCTGCAGAGGTCGAGTTGGATTTCCCGCGAGAATGGGTCGAGTTTCCCGACCCCGACAATGCCGAACATGTCATTGCCGCCGATCTGACGTGGCTGTTGTCCAACTGGACCTGCGTGTTCGGTACCCCCGCCTGCCAGGGCACCGTCGAGGGTCGCCCCGACGACGGATGCTGCTCGCACGGCGCGTTCCTGTCCGACGAGGACGACAAACGCAAGCTCGACGAGTCGGTGAAGTTGCTCACGCCACAAGACTGGCAGCTGATGGACAAGGGTCTGGGCAAGAAGGGATACGTCGAGTACGACGATCTCGACGATGAGCAATCTCTGCGCACGCGGCGGTACAAGGGTGCGTGCATCTTCCAGAACCGACCCGGGTTCGAGGGTGGCATCGGGTGCGCACTGCATTCGATGGCGCTGCGCAAGGGCATCGAGCCGCTCGAGGTCAAGCCCGACGTGTGCTGGCAGTTGCCCATCAGGCGCACCCAGGATTGGGTGACGCGGCCCGACGGCTCCGAGATTCTCAAGACCACCATCGGCGAGTACGACCGACGCGGTTGGGGCGAAGGCGGACTCGATCTGCACTGGTACTGCTCCGGCTCACCCGACGCGCATGTCGGAGCCAAGCAGGTGTTCGAGTCGTACAAGCCGGAATTGACCGAGCTGCTCGGCAAGGCCGCGTACGAGGAGCTGGCATCCCTGTGCAAGCGTCGCCGTGGCCTCGGTCTGATCGCCGTACATCCGGCCACTCGCGAGGCTCAGCGCCGATAGAGCGGCTGCGCCGCATGTGAGCGGAACTTCGTAGCCCACTACGAGTTTCCACTCACATGCCGCAGGCTCTACCCCTCGAGCTTGTAGCCCAGACCACGCACGGTGACGAGGTGTTCCGGCTTGGCCGGGTCGGTCTCGATCTTCGAGCGCAGTCGTTTGACGTGCACGTCGAGGGTCTTCGTGTCGCCCACGTAGTCCGCACCCCACACTCGGTCGATCAACTGGCCCCTGGTCAAGACCCGGCCGGAGTTGCGCAGCAGGTATTCGAGCAGGTCGAACTCCTTGAGCGGCAACGTGATCTGATCGGATCCGACCATCACCACGTGGCGTTCGACGTCCATCCGCACCGGCCCGGCTTCGAGCACTCCGGTGTCGGTGCCGCCGTCGACCTCGGCGTCACTGCCGCGGCGCAGTACGGCGCGGATACGAGCGATCAGTTCGCGAGCCGAGTACGGCTTGGTGACGTAGTCGTCGGCACCGAGTTCGAGCCCGACGACCTTGTCGATCTCACTGTCGCGCGCGGTCACCATGATGACGGGAACGCCTGAGCGCGAACGCAATTGCTTGCACACGTCGGTGCCGCTCATTCCGGGAAGCATCAGGTCGAGCAGCACGATGTCCGCGCCGGCACGGTCGAATTCGGCCAGAGCCGACGGTCCGTCGCCGACGACGGTGGCCTCGAACCCCTCTTTGCGGAGCAGGAAGGCCAGTGGATCGGCCAACGACTCTTCGTCTTCCACGATCAGAACGTTGGTCACTGATTCTCTCTTTCTGTAACCGCGGCGTCGTCTTCTTCTTCGAAGTACGCGGGGATCTGGAGGGTGAAGGTGGATCCGGTGCCCAGCTTGCTCCACAGTGAGATGCTGCCGTTGTGGTTGGCTGCGACGTGTTTGGCGATAGCCAGGCCGAGGCCTGTGCCGCCGGTGGCCCGCGACCGAGCTTTGTCGACGCGGAAGAATCTTTCGAAGACGCGTTCCTGGTCCGCCTTGGCGATACCGATTCCGCGGTCGGTGACGGCGAACGCGACGTTCGATCCGCGCAGTGCCCTACTGACCGAGACGGGTGAACCGTCGGAGGAGTACGCGATCGCGTTCTGGATGAGGTTGGCCAGGGCCGTCACCAGAAGCGCCTGGTCACCGAGCACTTCGAGCCCGCTCGGATGGTCGGTGGTGACGGAGATGCCGGCGTTCTCGGCGGCGAGCTTGGATCGGTCCATCGCCTCGTTGACGACGGTGTCGACGTCGACGACCTCCAGATCGGGCAGTTTCTCGGCCCCCTGCAGACGCGACAGTGCGATCAGCTCGGTCACCATGTTGCCCAGGCGCTTGGATTCGGCGACGACCTTGCCGCCGAAGTGCCGGACGGAGTCCGGGTCGTCGGCGGATTCGAGTAGCGCCTCGGCCAGCAAACTCATCGCACCGACCGGTGTCTTGAGTTCGTGACTGACGTTGGCCACGAAGTCGCGACGCGTGGCCTCCATCCGCACCTGCTCGGAATCGTCGTCGGCGAAGAGAACGACGAACCGTCGGTCCTCTTTGCTGAGCAGTCTCGCGACGCACCGAACGGCGATCTTGTCGCGGCCGGGCCGGGGGGCCTTGGCGCTGAGATCGACTTCGACGGGATTGCCGTCGGACAGCACTTTCGTCGCCGCGGCCCACGCCCGCTCGTCGATGGAACGGTTACGCACCAGACCGAGCTCCTCGGCCCGAGGATTCGACAGCACAACGTCGTGAAATTGATCGACGACGGCGATACCGCTCTCCGACGCCAGCACGATCAGGTCCAGTACCTGCGACATCGTCAATCCGGAGGTAGCGCGGCGACGCTCGGAGTGCCGAGTGTTGAGGTACGGGATCAGAACACCGCCGACGAGGTATCCCACGAAGGCCGCGGCAATTGCCAGTAGTACGGCCGATGCAACACTCACACCGGAATCGTACGTTCGATGGACGGCTCACATACGCAGGGTGCAGGCATTTCCCTGGTCGTCATAGCCCTCGTCGGCAGTGTTCTTCGTTCGTTCACCTGCAGTTTCGACAAACTGCCGGTTTGTGCGTGGCGGAGTTACTTACCGCCCTGGTTTGCCACGGCAGCCGCACCCGCAGCCGCTGCTTCCGGATCGAGGTAGGTGCCGCCCGGGTTGGTCGGCTTCAGCTTCCCGTCGACCTCGGTGAGGTCGTACTGCAGCGGGATGCCGGTGGGGATGTTCAGTTCGGCGATGTCCGCGTCGGAGATCTCGTCGAGGTACTTCACGAGTGCACGCAGCGAGTTGCCGTGTGCGGCGACGAGCACGTTCTTGCCGGCCTTCAGATCGGCGACGATCGTCTCCTCGAAGTACGGGATGAGCCGTTCGACGACGTCGGCAAGGCATTCGGTCAGCGGAACGCTGTCCAGGTCGGCGTAACGGGGATCGGCATCCTGGCTGAACTCGCTGCCGACCTCGATGGCGGGTGGCGGGGTGTCGTAGCTACGACGCCACAGCATGAACTGCTCGTTGCCGTACTTTTCCTTGGTCTCGGCCTTGTTCAGGCCCTGCAGTGCGCCGTAGTGACGCTCGTTCAGACGCCAGTCGCGAACGACGGGGATCCAGTGCCGCTCGGCCGCGTCGAGCGCGAGATTCGCAGTGCTGATCGCGCGACGCAGCAGTGAGGTGTACAGCAGGTCGGGCAGGACGCCCGCCTCGGCGAGGAGCTGGCCGGCGCGCTTGCCCTCGGCCTCGCCCTTCTCGGTCAGTCGCACGTCGACCCAGCCGGTGAACTGGTTGGACGCGTTCCATTCGCTCTCGCCGTGACGAAGCAGGATCAGGGTTCCGATACTCATGTGGTCAGTTTCTCATGCTCTGACTCCGCCGGCCTGCGTGCGACGAGCACGCCCACGACGACGATCATGACGACCGCGGTGAGGGTGATCGGGATGGGGATGACGGGGTCGAACAACACGAGCACGGCACCGACCGGAACTGCGATGTTGACGACACGATCCGCGTGGGCTCGGATGGCGATCAGCCACACTCCGAGGACGAATACCGCGATCGGAACAGTGACGGTGAACGACGCGGCGACGTCGCCGAGCTTGCTGTGTTCGGTGAGCACGTCGATCTCGACCTCGATGCCGGCCGAGAACGCGCCGGCGGCCGCGAAGATGAAGTAGTGCGCGTAGCCGTAGATCAGCGAGTTGCCGAACTGTCCGATTGCTCGGTGATGCGGCGGCCAGAAGTAGATCCACCACAGGCTCGCGGTGACGACGAGTGTGAGGACGGAAATCGAGATCAACGGTGCCAGAGCCGTCTCGTCGTGCAGCGCTTCGATGATGGCGTTGGCCGATGCGAGCAGACTTTCGCCGAGCAAAATCAGCGTGAACAGCCCGTATCGCTCGGTGATGTGATGCGGATGCCACGGCGTCGAGCCGTTGCGTTCGGCGATCAGTGGAACCGCCATTTCCGCGGCTGCCAACACGAAGAACAAGACGACGGCGGCTGTGCCGTCGAAGAGCACCAGCCAGAGAATCCACAGAACCTGAACGCCCGCAATGCCTGTCGCGTATGTCAGTGCGGTCTTCTTGTAGTCACCGGTCCGTGACGCTCGAACCCATTGCGTCACCATCGCCACGCGCATCACGACGTAGCCGAGCACTACGACCGCAAAATCCTTGTCCACGAACGCCGATTCCACTCCGGCGGCAAGCACCAGCACACCCGCCATCTGCACGACGGTCAGCGTTCGATACAGCCAGTCGTCGGTATCGAAGGAGGTGGCGAACCACGTGAAGTTCATCCACGCCCACCAGATCGCGAAGAACACGAGCGCGTAGCTGAGCAGACCGTCGGCGACGTGGTTCTCCGTGAGCGCGTGATGGAGTTGCACCGCCGCGATACTGACGGCCACGACGAACACGAGGTCGAAGAACAATTCGAGTGGACTCGCTGCGCGATGCGGTTCGTTCGGATCGCGCGGACGCATCTGTACCAGCCGGGCCGTGGAAAGATTCACGAAGGCAGAGTAAGGCATCCGATTCGCGAATGTTGTCGCGATTGCGTTGCTGGAGTTGCCTTTACGGACATTTCGGGCAGGGTCGACGGTCTGGCATTGGCAATGTACGGAACCTCCCTCCCTTTTTGCGACCGCGCGCCGGGGTTCCGCGCATAGCGGGGATCCGAGGTCCGGAGAAGGGGTGTGAGGTTGCGGACCTACTCCCCCAGCGCTGCTCCGATCTCGCCGACCCGAGCGCCCACGCTGCGATCGACCTCTTCGGTGTCGACGAAATAGCGACGAAACACCGAGCGCATCAATTCTATGACCTCGATGTGTTGCCTGATCGCAACAGCCGCCGACCGTTCCTCACCATCGGCCAGTCGCTTGAACTTGCGACCCAGCTGTCGAGCTGACGGAAGCGTTCCGAATGCGTCGAGATCGACTAGAAACTCCGTCTTCTGCACCATGCCCTCCAGGTGGGCGATGTACGTGACGCATGCGGCGTCGCACTGCGCCGCAACGCCTTCCGGTATATCCAAAATTCCGGCTGCGGCCTGATCCGACAAGCGTCGCCAGTTCTGCATCGAGTCGAACAGATCCCCGGAGTCTTGTCCCACAGTCATACCCTCCAGTTCAGTTCGAAATAGGTGGGAGCGATGCGCGCGTGGTGCGCGTAATGTTCTCGATTTCCACACACGGATCTCTTGCTGGCTCGCTCGCCGCGCGAGTGTCGAGGACGAAATACACCAGACCCTTCTCCACCGCGAATGCCATGCCACAACTTCGTCCGACCGGACGGTCAGCGCGCAAGAACTGGTAACCGCCGAGGTCGTTGACCTTCGAGAACTGGCCGAATCGATCGTTTCTTCGCAAATAGTCCAGTGAGTGGAAGCCCGAGAACGCGCCCAGGTAGTACCACGACCCAGGATCAGGGTCTGTCCAGATACACGTCTTCCAGTCGTTCGACAGCGGTGCGTCTCCGAACAGGTTCGTGGTCTTGCTCCCCACATCCAATCCCGCGGCCTCGACGGCATGGTCCGGGATGGTGCATGGGTCCCAGGGCTCGGTGGCGATCGGCGTAACGCTGGTCGACGTCGGCAACGCAGCATTCGGTGCACTCGGCGTGGACTCACCACATCCGGCGACCAGCATCATCAGGCCGACCACACCCGTCACCCAGCATCCTGTTGCTCTCACAACTGGTTGGACGCGGCGAGCGCCACCTCGGTTCCCCGGCGACCTCACTCATTTACTACCGACTGCGCGCCCCCGCTCACTCGAGGGCAAGGGCGCGCAGTCGGCAATTACGGTGTGAGGTCACCACCGAGCGGAGATCAGGCGCAGTTCGACGGTGCCGGCTCCCCGCGGAATCGTGCGTCCACGTAGGCGTAGGCCTCGGGCAGTCCGACGATGGATCCGCTGAAGTGCTCGGCGAGTGGATATGCCCGGAACTGCACGGTGGCCCCGGCTGCGCAGTAGCGGTCGACCGTCTCCTTCACCGGCGCGTAGGGGGTGATGAAGTCGTTGATGCCGTGCCAGATGTACACCGGGGCAGTGGGGACGCCTTCGTAGTCGACGAGACTGTTCTTCTTCAGTACCGCCTGCGCAGAGGGCAGGGACGCGATGTCGACGTTCGACAGATCCCTCGCGCTCTTGAACGCTCCGCCGATGATGATGGGGCGCCTGCATTCGTTGCTCACGCGATCTCGCAGGGCCAGGCCTGCTGCATTCAGGTTCTCCGAGACGGGGAATTCGGTCGGATATTCACGTTCGAGTCCGAGTGATGCCGCGAGTGCCATTCCGAAGGCGGGGTGCGGAATCGCGCTGTAGCCCAGGTTCTGTGCGATCAATCCCAGGTCGGCCGGAGTTCCGCCGTGCACGCTGGCCACGATGTTCAGCTCCGGCGCGTAGGTGGGTGCCATGGCACCGGCCCACGAGGTCGCCAGTGCGCCTCCCGAGTAACCCAACAGTGCAACGGGGCTGTCCTTCAGCGGCAACTGCTCGAAGTTCTGTACGGCCCGAACCCCGTCGAGCGTCAAACGACCTTCGTACTCCGCGGCTCCGTAGGCACCGGTCGGGCCGAGGTAATCCGGCACCGCAACCGCCCAACCGCGGGCGACCATACCGACGTACAGGCTCGGCGCTTCACCGATCTCGTATGTGAAAAGACCATGTGACGGAGCACATTTGACGCCCAGGGCATTGATGACGGCCTGGTAGGACACCAGTGGGGTTCCCGCGCCTTTGCCTCGCGGCATCAGCACGGTAGTCACCGCGGCAACCGGTGCACCTGCGGAGTTGGTAGACCGATACTTGAGTTGCCAGATGTCGGTGTTGGGGTACATCCAGGCGTCGGCCCGTCGGCTGGCCAGGATGTCACCCGGCGCGTGATCGGCGATGTCGGCCGGTGCCGCGTAGAAGACGTCCGGGTCGGGGGCCGTCGGCGCGGGAGCCGCCGAAGCTGTTGTGCCCACTGCGAACAGAGACGCGCAGAGTGCCACCAGGATGGACCCCAGGGTAAAGAATTTTCGGATCACAGCGTGCCTTTCGGGTGAGCAAAATCGAAGATCACGGAACTACGGGAAGAGAGAACTGGTTGATCGGATCCGTCGAGGACACGGTCACGTCCGCTGGACCCGGCCCACCTGCGAAGGACGGATCCGACGCGGTGATCTCGACGGCGACGCGATGACCGCGGTCGAATCGATGGACGATGCTGGGTAGCGAGATGGTCACCGGTTCGCCGGATCCGGTGAGTACGGCGGGTGCAAGGAGTCCGTGAATCGGGCTCCGAGCACCGTCGGGCGCTACGTCGAGCACGGTGACGAAGACGGTCGCGGGACCGGACACCGTGGGACCGATGGACAATGTCGGTGCGCCGACGACGTCGACGGGTTCGGTCAGTGGCGGCGTCATCCAGTTCGCGGCAGAGCCGGGTAGCGAGACCCGCGGCACGGGCAACTCCGCCGCGAGATTCGGCAGTCCGAACGTGGTGGGCATCGACGTACCTGCACCTCGAATCGTCTGCGTCCACGTACCGTCCGTCGAATCACCCTCGGACAGCGATCCATTCGACAATCGGAACGTGCGGCGAGCACCGACGGGAAATGCCTCGGATTCGACGTAGGCCGGCGACGCGACGCCGGTGTAGGGCACCCAGTCCCGGAAGTAGGTGAAAGCAGGTCCTGGGTCGACGTCACGATCCTTGAGGTGTCGGTCGAGCCAATTGCCTACCAGTGCCGCTTCGTGCTGGGTGAACGGGTCGGGGGCCTTGATGTCGAACTCCCCCGAATAACCCTTCCGATCGTTGTGTCCCCACGAGTGCCAGACCATGGACGTCTCCACTCCCCGCGCCCGCAGCGTCTCGAACGTAGCTGCGGCCTCGTCGAGACTGAACAGAGAATCCTTCTGCCCCTGCGTGAGCAACACCGGCACATCGACGCGATCGAGATAGTCCACCGGCGAGACATGACGCATGGCCGCCAGAGTTCCCGGGTCGGGTTCGCGATTGGCAGTGAAGGCGGACGCGGCGTCGCACACCCACTGGGCGTAGTTCGGGCACCCCTGTGCCCGTGCCGGATCGGCTGCGTACCCGCCTGGTCCGGTCAGAATGGCACCGGCGGCCAGAAATGCCGAACCGAACACGCTTTTGACCGGCCCGACGGTTCTGTGGCCGGCCCCGTCCGGTGCCAACGACCGCGCCAGATCGTTCCAGGTGATCATCGACGCGACGGTGTCCAATCGCGAATCCACCGATGCCGTCGCCAATCCCGTTGCGCCGGCATAGGAACCGCCGAGGTAGCCGACGCGCGGGTCACCCGGTGCGTCGAGTCCAACCACATCCAGTGCCGGGGCGGCCACCGTCCGCGCGGGATCGGTGAACACCCCACCGCTCTCACCGGCGAGATAGCCGATCAGAGCCGACGCGGCCATGCCGTCGTAGTCGGGATCGGCGAAGTAGATCTTGCACGTCGAGCCGCCGAAACCCAGGGCCGAGTACGTCAGAACCACGTAGCCGTGAGTGGCGAATCTGGCAGCGGCACCGGCCTGGTCGTCCTTGGACCCGCCGAAACCGTTGCTGGTCAGAATGGCTGGAGCTCGATGGTCCGGTCCGAGCCCGACAGGAACGTAGACATCTCCGACGACGGTGCAGTGCTGATCGTGTTCGGGACCCACTGCGACGTCGAAGTATCGAGTCTGCACCGAGAAGTCGCCGAGCGTCTGCGGTGCCAGGACCGGAAGATCCGCTGCATATCCGGGCGCGGAAGCCGCGACCAGAGCCGTCGTCACTGCAGCGACGACGGTTGCCAGTCTTCTCATCGGAGGCAGTTCGTCGGCGGCGCGACACCCCGAAACCTGTTGTCCAGGAATGTCAGTGCCGCGGGAAGACCCTCGAACGCCGCCTGGATGTGCTGCGGTGCGTGCACGACGTCGAACTGCAATGTGGCACCACTCGCGCAGTACCGAGCAGCGGTGTCACGCAACGCACCGATCGGAATGAGCGGATCGTTGTCGCTTCCCCACAGCAGTGTGGGTGCCGTCGGCACACCGGCGTACTTGACCAAACTGTTCTCGTCGATGATCTGCTGCGCCTCGGGGCTGTCCACCAACGACGTAGTGGTCGACACCGCCAGCGCACTCTTGAAGGCTCCGGTGGCAAGGATCACCGGCGTGCACGCATTCGACACCTGATCCTTCAACGCCAGACCGGTGGGATTGAGCTGCGCGGTGATCGGCAAGCGATCCGGGTATTCACGTTCGAGTCCGAGGGCGGCCGCGAACGCGAGACCGAATGCCTGATGGGGCTGAAAACCCAACGCGCGAGCGATGTTGTCCAGATCCGCAGGCACACCTCCGGCTGCGGCACCCACGATGTTCAGCTCGGGTGCATAGCCGGGGGCGAGCGCCGCGGCCCAGGCCGTCGCCATTCCGCCGCCGGAGTAACCGGCCATACCTACCGGGCTCGCTGCCAAACCGAGTTCCGGCACGCGCTGTGCGGCGCGGACGCCGTCGAGCGTGATCTGACCGCCCAACTTGGCTGCGCCGTAGGCACTTTTCGGCCCGAGGTGGTCCGGTACCGCCACGGTCCATCCACGCATCAGCGCGAGGTTGAGAAATTCACGCTCCTGCACACCGGTCGTCGGGTCGGCACCGAACAGGGACTCCGACGGTGCGCACTGCAATCCGAGCGCGTTGACGAACGGCTGGTACGACAGTAGAGGCCCACCGGGTGCACGGTTCATCGGTGCCAGCACGGTTGTCACTGCGGCGATGGCGTCGCCTCTGGAATCGGACGACCGGTACTGGAGCTGCCAGATGTCGGCACCGGGATACAGGGGGCTCGAAAACCGCCGACTGGCAACGACATCGCCGTTGTTCTTCCCGTTCAGGTCCGCAGCCGCCGCGTACAACGTGCCGGGTACCGGGGCCGGATCACCGGGCGCGGCCGACGCATGGGGAGCAGATACGAACAACAGCGACATCAGCCCGACGACGAGTGTGGAGGTCACGAGGGTGCGAAGCATGGTGTAACTCTTCTCGATTTCGATCGGCCCGAACTCCTGGTCCGGGTGAGACATTGTCGGATACTGTTGCAGGACAATCACTTACGAATATTCACGGCACACCCTGGGATACCATCGACGAGCTGTGTTCGACGACGCCGCGGGGCAGCGCGGCCGCGACTGCGGTGGCCACCACCATGGTCGCGGCCAGCCCGAACAACACCGTCCGCTGAGACGCCAGATAGTCCGCGGCAACCGGCTCCGCAGGAAGCAGACCGAAGAACAGGGCCCCGGTCACCGCGGTTCCCACAGCCGATCCCACTTGTTGGACGGTCGGCAGAATCCCCGATGCCGAGCCGATGGCGTGCGGGGCCACCCCCGCGACGATGGTGCTCTGCAACGGCGCGATCACCGACCCGAGACCCGCGCCGAGCACCCCGAGCGGCACGACCGCCCACCAGGGAAAGCCGGCGCGGTCCAGATATTCGGTGGCGACGCCGAGAACGAGCAGAGCCAGTCCCATGGCGGCAGCGCCGGCCGCAACGACGCGAGAATCCCAGTGGTGGAACGAGATCGGCGCGGCCACGGAAGCGAGCACCGCCCCGAGCGCGAAGGGAACAGTGATCGCTCCGACCGTCGACGCGCTCTCACCCAGTCCGGATTGCAGTGTCACCGACATCGTCAGAACGAACCCGGTGAAGGTCCCGTAGACGAGAGCCGATACGGCGCATCCCACGGAGAATCCGCGCTCACCGAAGACGCCGATGTTCACCATGACGTGCGCTCCTGCTGCCCGTCGACGACGCTCCCACATCGTGAACCCGGCCAGTGTCGTCAGACCGAGCGCAACCGCGGGCAATGCTGCGGTGACACTCGAGCTGATCATGACGGGACAGACGATCAGCAGGGCCCCGATAGACCACAGGACGGCACCGACCGGGTCGAACCGCCCGCCGTGTCCGGCCGGGACCTGCTCGGTACCCGATGCCACGAACCTACGGCCGAGAACGACTGCCGACGCCGCGATCGGGACGTTGATCAGAAACAGTGCTCGCCAACCGGTTCCGAGGATGTCGAGGTGGAGCAGCGCTGCGCCGATGGACGGCCCCGCGAGTCCGGCCAGCCCCGCGGTGCCACCGTACAGTGCGAACGCGGTGGTGCGCCGCGTGCCGGAGTAGGCCGCTGTCACGATCGCCACCGTCTGCGCCGACATCGCCGCTCCCGCGAGCCCCTGCAGCACGCGAGCGAGGACGAGCAATTCGACAGTGGGCGCGTAGGCGCAGAGCACCGACGTCACGGCGAACAGTGCAGTGCCGGTGACGAATACCGTTCTGCGCCCGAACACCTCACCTGCGCGCGCCATCGTGAGCAGCGCGCAGGCGAACGCGAGCAGATACGCCGTCGGGATCCAGACCTGCTGGGTGCCCGACGCGTCGACGTCACGCGCGATCGTCGGCAACGCCACGGTGACGGCGGTGACGTCGATCATCTGCATCGTGACGGCCAGCAGGCAGGCACCCAGAGTCAGCCACGACCCGCGGCGAGGGAGCGTCATACCCTGCTGACGTCCGAGAGCTCGTGGGCCAACACGTGAGCCTCGGGTGGCTGCGGAATGTAGTCACCCTTGTCGACCACGGCGGCGTAGATTTCGGAGATCTTGGAGAAGTACAGGTCGATCGAACGATCGGCCTCGTCCGTGCCCGGGTACAGGAATTCGACGCCGGTGTGGTCCTCGAAGCGGTTGATCCACATGAAGACTTCCTCGGAACTGCCGCGGTTGCCGTAGAGACCCGCTCCCGCCGCGTCCAGTTCGGCTTCGCCCGGCAACTTGCGAACGTCGACGTACGAGATCATCGGCGCGGTCCATCCCGGCTGCGTCGTGATTCCGTGTTCCGGCAAGGCCAGCTCGAGCACCCGGTGGTACGAGGTGTTCGCCAGCAGCTTTCCGGAGTCGAATGCTTCCTGTGCGAGCACTGCGAGGGTACGGAACGTCGGTTGCTCACCGAGGTCGAATTGCACCGGAATCAGGCTCGAATACCACCCGATCGACGCGAATTCGCCCGGGGTCGCCCGAGTGCTCTTGGGCGTCAGACCGAGGTAGCTGCCCCGGCCGGCGAGCTCGTACTCCGCCAGGGCTGCGGCGGCGAAGATTCCGCCGATGAACTTGACTCCTACGGCTGCACACGCCTCGTCCACTGCCCGCGCCGTGGCACCGTCGAACAACGGGAACGAACTGTGCGAGGTCCGCGTGTAGTCGACACTGCTGCGTCCCAACGGAAGTGGGAACGTCGGCAGATCGCCCCCATTGTCGGTGACCAAGTCGATCCAGGTCCGAACTGCAGGGCTCTCGAGGGTCGTCGCGTCGCTCTCGAGACGTTCGCGCTGGCAGTACTCGAGGTAGCTGCCCGGGGTGAACAGGCCGTCGGACTCCCCCGTCACCGCGTTGCGATAGAGCTGGCGCAGTTCGTAGTAGGTCAGGGCCTGCGAGATGCCGTCGGTGTCGAGGTGATCGACCGCCGCGTACACCACGAAGTGATCGTCGTGTTCGATCGTTCCGAACGAGAAGCAGTCCCAGCTCTCGGGACCGGGCGTGCTGTCCTGCACGTGACGCCGAATGGCCTCGGAGTCCGCAGGGGTTCCGAAATCGGTCGCTTCGAGCGCGATGTCGGCGACGTCGACGAGGTGGCGCGTCGAACCCTCGGCTGTCGTGGAGAACCAGCTGCGGAACGAATCGTGTCGGGTGACGAACGTGTTGAAAGCTCGTCCCATCGCGGTGCGGTCCAGTGCACCTTCGATCTTGAACGTCACCAGGCACAGCCGGGAGAACCGGAACGACGATCCCCGGTTACGGTATGCGGCTTCGAGATACGCCTGCTGGATGTGCGAGGGCGGTGCCGGGTGGACGGGCGCAGCCGCGGCGGCAGCTCGTGAGGCGGCGGTGGGTGACCATGTGGTGAGCGGTCCTGGAGCGGGCTTCCACTCGTCGATGAGTCCGAATGCGACCACGACACAACCTTTCGAAGGAGACAGAGCGATTCGACGCGGCGAGGTGCGTCGGAGGGGCCAGTGCATCATCCGGGCAGAGGCCGAGAAACCCCGTCGACGAGCATTTTGGAAAATTGACAACGATTCGCGGGATATCTGTGTCAGAACTGAAGGATCGTCAACATTGTTGTCGACACCAGTGATTCGCATTACCGTCCAAAGGCACATCGCGCTCGCCGGAGGTTTGTCGTGCGCGGCTCCCACAATGTCAGGAACCGTTGATGCCCAGTCGATTTCGCCTCGGTCAGGCGACCTTGTCGGCTCTGAGCGTGCTCGCTACCGTCGTCGTTCTCCTATCGAGTACGGCGGGGTCGGCCACGGCCGAGACCACCTCGTCGGTGGTCGGCGTCGAGGGAATCGCCGCCCGACGAGACATCGTGTGGGTGCATTCGGCAGCCATGGACCGCGATATCCAACTCGACGTATTTCGGTCGGCGCAGTCCGGTTCACCGACGCTCTATCTACTCAACGGAGCGGCGGGCGGTGACGGGGGAAGCAGCTGGTTCGACCAGACCGACATCGCCGGCTTCTTCGGAGACAAGAACGTCAACGTGGTGGTTCCGCGGGGCGGCGCTGCGAGCTATTACACCGACTGGTTGCACGACGATCCGGTACTGGGCCGAAACATGTGGTCCACCTTCCTCGGTCGCGAACTTCCTCCGTTGATGGATGCTCTGCTCGACGGCAACGGGGCCAATGCGGTCGCCGGTATCTCGATGGCGGGCACGTCCGTTCTGCAGTTGGCCATCGCCCATCCCTCGGTGTATCGATCCGTCGCCGCGTTCAGTGGATGCGCACGTACGAGCGACCCGGTGGGCGCGATGTACGTCAGGTCCGTCGTCGAGGCCCGCGGTGGTGGGTCGACCGCCAACATGTGGGGGCCACAGGGCAGCGCCGACTGGATTGCCAACGACCCCTACGTCAATGCCGAGGGGCTGCGCGGCATCGCCCTCTACATCTCGTCCGGAACGGGAACTCCCGGCGCGTTCGACGTGCCGGGCGGCCCGGGTATCGGCAGCGATTACGGCAAGCTCGCCCAGCAACTCGCCGTCGGCGCAGTGATCGAGGCGACGACCGACGTGTGCTCGCAACAGATGCAGAAACGGTTGCAGGAGTTGAAGATCGAGGCCACCTACAACTTCCGACCCAACGGGACCCATTCCTGGGCCTACTGGCAACAGGATCTGCACGATTCGTGGTCGGTGATCGCACCGTCGTTGGGGCTGCCGACCGGCACGCCCTGAGCCGTGACTCCTCGAGCGATGACGAAGGAAATGCGATGAACCGAAACGACGTTGCGGGCACTCCGGCTCTGGCTGCCACCTGGGCCCGCTCACCGTGGCCACTGGCAGACATCATCCGGGCCAAACGTGGCCGGACCGTCTCGGTCGTACTGCCCGCTCTCGACGAGGAAGAGACCGTCGCCGGCGTCATCGCCTCGATGACTCCCCATCTGGGCAGCCTGATCGACGAGCTGGTGGTGCTGGATTCGGGATCGACCGACCGCACCGCGGCGCGGGCCCGCTGCGCCGGCGCCACCGTCGTCTCCAGGGAGGACGCGCTACCCGGCACACCCGTGGTTCGCGGCAAGGGTGAAGCGCTGTGGCGCGGAGTGGCCGCCACCTCGGGCGACCTCGTGGTGTTCGTCGACTCCGATCTGGTCGATCCCGGTTCGCACTTCGTTCCCTCCCTCGTCGGGCCGCTGGTCATGTCCGACGACGTCGAGTTGGTCAAAGGCTTCTACCGTCGACCCCTGACGATCGGTGACACCACCGACGAGGACGGCGGCGGCCGCGTCACGCAGCTGACGGTACGTCCGCTGCTGACGGCGCTTCGGCCCGAACTCGCCGGTGTCTTCCAACCCTTGGGCGGTGAATACGCCGCGACTCGTCGCCTCCTGGAAGCACTTCCGTTCGCCCCCGGCTACGGCGTCGAGATCGGTGTACTGATCGATACGTGCGACCGGTTGGGTATCGGCGCGATAGGCCAGGTCGGATTGGGAACCCGACGGCATCGAAATCGGCCGACGTCGGAGTTGGCTGTCATGAGTCGACAGATCATCGCCACGATGTTCTCGCGCCTGGGCCTGAGCGATTCCGGAGCCGGGTTCACCACTTTCTCGACCACCGGAACTCAGCTCTCGATGAGCGTGGCACCGCTGTCTCTCGTCGACCGTCCCCCACTGATCGCCGTCGACCACTACCTCCATGCCAGTCGTCGGCATTCGATGAGTGCTCCGGTGTGAGACGAACACAGCCGCGCCCTCCACCGTCGAGCATGGTGGAGGGCGCGGCTGAATCGTGCGAGGAACGAGCTACTTGCCTGCGGCTTCCGATGCCCGCAGATCCTTGCGGAGAATCTTGCCCGCTGCGGACTTCGGCACGGTGTCGATGAACTCGACGCGTCGGACCTTCTTGTGCGGGGAGACGCGCTCGGCGACGAACGCGATGATGCCCTCTTCGTCGATCGTGGCACCCTGCTGGCGGACGACGAAAGCCTTGGGGATTTCCTCGCCCTCGTCGTCGAGAACACCGATGACGGCCGCGTCGGCGATTTCCTCGTGCGTGAGCAGCAGCGCCTCGAGCTCCGCCGGGGGCACCTGGTAGCCCTTGTACTTGATCAGTTCCTTGAGGCGGTCGACGATGTAGACGACGCCCTCGTGGTCGGCGACGGCGATGTCGCCGGTGTGTAGGTAACCGTCGGAGTCGAGGGTCTCCGCAGTGGCGGAGGGATTGTTCAGGTAACCCGCCATCACGTTCGGTCCCTTGACCCACAGCTCACCGGGCTCGCTCAATCCCTCTGTGGGAAGCTCGATCTCGTTGCCGGTGCCCGGGTCGACGAGCTTGTTCTCGGTGTTGGCCAGTGGCTGGCCCACCGAGCTGAGCGGCATGTCGTCGCGATCGAACGGGATCGCGTGGCTGACCGGGCTGAGCTCGCTCATGCCGTAGCCCTGACGCACCCGCGTGTTCAAGCGCTTGGCGACGGCCTTGCCGAGTTCCTCGTCCAACGGTGCTGCGCCGGAGAAGATGGTGTGCACGCTCGAGAGGTCGTACTGATCGATCATCGGATGCTTGGCGAGCGCGACGGCCACCGGCGGGGCGATGAACAGGTACGTCAGCTTCTGGTCCTGGATGATGCGCAGGAACTCGACGAGGTCGAACTTCGGCATCGTCACCAGATGTGCGCGCAGCTTGAGGGCGATGTTGAGCAGCACCGTCAAGCCGTAGATGTGGAAGAACGGCAGCAGTGCCAGGATCGCGTCGTTGCTGTCGATGCCCACGCGCGGTTCCATCTGGGCCACGTTGGCGACGAGGTTGCGGTGCGTGAGGATGACGCCCTTCGGCACCCCCGTCGTGCCGGACGAGTACGGCAGCACGGCTACGTGCGTCGCCGGATCGAACGAGACCTCGGGAGCAGGCGCGCCCTGGGTGAGCAGATCGCGCAGGCTCGGGTGGCCCTCGGCACCGTCGAGCACGATGACGTGATCGGCGTCGATACCCACCTTGTCCGCGGCGGCCTTGGCCTGCGGGTACAGCGGGGAGACGGTGAACAGGAACTTCGCGCCCGAGCCGCTGAGCTGCTTGGCGATGTCCTCGGCGGTGTAGAGCGCATTGATCGTCGTCGCAGTTCCGCCGGCACGCAGAATGCCGTGCAGCACCGAGGCGAATGCGGGGAGGTTCGGCGAATGCAGTCCGACGACGTCGCCGACCTCGAGCCCGCGGGCAGCGAGCGCCCCGGCGATCGCGTCGACCTGGCCGATCAGGCTCTTGTAGGTGGTGACGTCACCCGACGTGCCGTCGATGAGCGCAGGCTTGTCCAGATCGGATTCGGCGATGGAGCCGAACAGGAAGTCGTAGACGCTCAGATTCGGGATCTCGACGTCGGGAAAGGGACTGCGGAAGCTCATGGCTCTCCTTCGAAAAACTGCGGCAACAATGATCGAACCCTACAGTGAAAGCGGTCACATCGGACAGCGACCCTACCGCTGAGTCAGGTTGAGCGGGCGCTAACTTCGCGACGCGTACGGTTTGCCCGCCGCGGCCGGTCCTCGCACGTGGCCGACCAGCCCGGCGACGGCGAAGATGGTCACCACGTAGGGCAGCATCAACATGAATTCGCTGGGCACTGGGGACCCGATGATGCCCAGCACGTTCTGCAGGTTCGACGCGAATCCGAACAGCAATGCGGCCAGGGTGGCCCGCACCGGATCCCACCGGCCGAAGATGACCGCGGCGAGTGCGATGTAGCCGGCACCTGCGGTCATCTCCTTGCCGAAGGCACCGACGGAGCCGAGCGTGAAGTACGCACCGCCGAGCCCGGCGATGGCACCGGCGAGGCAGACGTTCCAGAAACGCGTTCGAGCCACGTTGATTCCGACGGTGTCGGCGGCCTGTGGGTGCTCACCGACCGCGCGCAGTCGCAGCCCCCATTTGGTGTGGAACAGGCCGAAGAACACCAGGGCCACGGCGATGTACATCAGGTACACGATGAGCGTCTGCCGAAACAGCACCGGCCCGAGGATCGGTATCTGCGAGAGCACCGGAATGTCGATGCGGGCGAAGCGCGGCGGCGAGTTGAGCGTCTCGGCGTTCTTGGTGAGCACCACCGAGTACAGGAAACTCGTCAATCCCACGACGAGCACGTTGAGCACCACACCGACGATGACCTGATTGACGAAGTAGCGAATCGAGAACACGGCCAGCAGAGATGCGGTCAGTGCGCCGGCGACCAGAGCGGCGAGCAACGCCACGTAGGTCGAACCGGTGATCGACGCGACGACGGCGCTGACGAACGCCCCTGCCAGTAGCTGCCCTTCGATGGCGATGTTGATGACGCCGACGCGCTCGGAGATCACTCCTCCCATCGCACCGAAGATCAGCGGTGTGCTCAGAGCGACTGCGCCGATGAGCAATCCGGGTACGGGGATCGTCTCCCCGTCCGCGGCCCATGCGAGGAATCCGAACACGAACAGCACCGCGAACACGGCGAGCAGCCACAGCGGCGTCGACCGGTAACGCGACGCCAGCAGCGCCGCGTAGCCGGTGATGACGGCCAGCAGTACGACCACGACCAGGCCGGTGCCGTACGACGGCACCCCGACGGCGGGCAGTGCGAAGAAGTCGTCTTCCGAGGCCAAAGCGAATGTACTTGTCCCCGAGCCTTTCCGGACCACGAACAGCCCCAACGCCAGCAGTGTCACGACCCCGAGGATCGTGGGCACCTTCCAACTACGACCGAGGACCGTCTCTGCGGGTGAGTCGACGGATGTGGTCACAGTGCACCCACCTTCGCGGTCTCGGCTTTGGCGAGTTTCTCTTCACCGGGTTTGGGCAATCGGAACACCGCTCGCACCAACGGCGGGGCGGCGATGAACAGCACGATCACCGACTGCACGACGAGCACGATATCGATGGGCACGCCCTCGGCCGCCTGCATGGCGAACCCGCCGGCCTTGAACGCGCCGAAGAGGATTCCCGCGAAGAAGACGCCCCACGGTTTGGATCGCCCGAGCAGGGCCACGGTGATGGCGTCGAATCCGATACCGGCGTCGATGTCGGCACTGAAGCCGGTGGTGACCGTACCGAGCACCTGAGCGACACCGGCCAGACCGACGAGAGCTCCGGACAGGATCATCGCGTAGAGGTAGATGCGGTTGACGTTCATTCCGGCGACGCGTGACGCGTGTGGGTTCTCACCGACGGCACGGAATCGGAATCCGAGGCTCGATCGTTCGAGCAGCCACCACACCGCGACCGTCACGAGGATGACCAGAACGAACCCGAGATGCAGGTTGTACTTGTCGCCGAAGAGCTTCGGGAACACGGCCGTCGATTCGATGGGGGCCGTCTTGGGATTGTTCGATCCCGGAGCCTGCAGCGCACCGGGAGTACGGAGGAGGTACGAAATGAGATAGAACGCAACGTAATTGAGCATGATCGTGACGATCACCTCGTGGGCACCGGTGCGGGCCTTGAGAAATCCTGCGATACCGCCCCAGACGGCACCGCCCACGACGCCTGCGACGACGGCCACCAGCAGATGGATGCCGGCAGGCAGGCTCACCCCGAAACCGACCCAGCCCGCACATGCGGCGGCGATGAGCATCTGGCCACGACCACCGATGTTGAACATTCCGACTCGAAAAGCAAGGGCCACACCGAGTCCGGCGACGATGAGCGGTGTCGCGAACGTCAACGTCTCGGTCAACGGCCGGATGCCGTTCTCGAACCCGGGACGACGGAAGTTGTACACCGACCCCTGGAACAGCGACGAATACGCGCCGGAGACCGAATCCCAGATCGCAGTCAGCATGTCGGACGGACGGGAGAAGAAGTAGCCTGCCGATTCCTGGACGCCGGAGTTGGTCGCGGCAATGAGGACGGCACCGACGATCAGCGCAAGCAGGACCGCGAGAACCGAGATGATCGCACTGCCGGTGAAGATCTGCCGAAGTACGACATGAGCTTTCGACGGTTGCTCGGTCTCACTCACCGCGCTCGCCGCCCATCATCAATCCGAGTGTTTCGCGGGACGTATCCCCGGGGACGATTCCCACGATTGCTCCTCGATACATGACGGCTATGCGGTCGGCCAGTGCGGCGACCTCGTCCAGTTCGCTCGACACCACGATGACCGGGATCCCCGAATCCCGGGTGGCGACGATGCGTTTGTGTACGAATTCGATGGATCCCACGTCGATTCCGCGAGTGGGCTGCGCGGCGACGAACAGTCGCAGATCGCGACTCAGTTCGCGCGCGAGCACCACCTTCTGCTGGTTACCACCGGACAGACGTCCGACGGCGGTTCCGATTCCCGGTGCCCGCACGTCGAATTCGCTCAGTTTCTCCGACGCGAACGTGTCGAGGTAGTCCCGCTGAACCGCTCCGCGCCGCACGAACGGCTCACCGATGGAACGGTCGAGCATGAGGTTCTCGGCGATCGAGAACTCCCCCACCAGGCCGTCGACGGTCCGGTCCTCGGGCACGAACCCGACGCCGGCGTCGAGCACCTGCTGAACTGTCGCTCCGACGAGAGAGCGGCCGTCGAGGGCGATCTTTCCGGATACGTTCTCCTGCAAGCCGAGTAGCGCCTCGACAAACTCGGTCTGCCCGTTGCCCTGCACGCCGGCGATGGCAACGATTTCTCCCGCGGCGACCTCGAGACTGATGTCGTCGACGGTTTTGTTGCCCTGGGCGTCGAACACCGACAGGTTCTCGACGACCAGTGCGGCAGCACCCGGCTCGGCCGGTTCCTTCGAAACGGTCAGCTGCACATCACGTCCCACCATCAACGCGGCGAGTTCGGTGTTACCTGCCGTCGGCTTCGCTTCGCCGACGACCTTGCCGAGCCGGATGACGGTGATCTTGTCTGCTACTTCGCGTACTTCACGGAGCTTGTGGGTGATGAACACGATGGTGGTGCCCGACGCCGCAAGTTCCCGCATGATCCGCATCAGATCGTCGGTTTCCTGCGGCGTCAGCACGGCCGTCGGCTCGTCGAACACGAGCACCTTGGCTTCTCGAGAGAGCGCCTTGACGATCTCGACCCGCTGCTGCACGCCGACGGGCAGATCGTCGACGAGAGCATCGGGGTCGAGGTCGAAGCCGAACCTCGCGGATATCTCTCGTACCAGCTTTCGTGCTGCCACGAGGTCGAGTCGTCCACCGAGCGAGGTGGTTTCGTTGCCGAGCACGATGTTCTCGGCAACGGTGAACACCGGAATCAGCATGAAGTGCTGATGCACCATGCCGATTCCTGCAGTCATGGCCTCGCCCGGTCCGGCGAACTGCTGCTCGACGTCATCGAGCAGGATCTGGCCCTCCTCGGCGCGGTACAGGCCGCTGAGCACGTTCATCAACGTGGACTTGCCTGCACCGTTCTCACCGAGGAGGCAGTGGATCTCGCCGGATTCGACCGTCAGATCGATGTGATCGTTGGCGATCAACGAGCCGAATCGTTTGGTTATACCGCGAAGTTCGAGCTTCATATCCCTTTACGACCGGGGCTACTTGGGTGCCGACGGCGATTCGACGGTGATGGACCCGTCGACGATGCCGGCCTTGATCGTGTCCAGTTCACCCTGCAGTGCGGGGTCGACCTGGGACTCGAAGTCGTGGAACGGTGCGATGCCGACGCCGTCGTTCTCCAGGGTGCCCACGTACGGAGCGTTGTCGAACTTGTCTGCACCGGAGTTGGCCACTACCTCGTCGACACTGGTCTTGAGGCCCTTGGTCACCGAGGTGAGCAGCAGGTCGCCGACCGACGGGTCCGACTCGAAGACGTCGGCGTCCGCACCGATCAGTGCGACCGGACGAGAGGAGTCCCGAATGGCCTGCGCCGCACTCTGATAGATGGGTCCACCGACGGGGAAGATGACGTCGGCGTTCTGGTCGATCAGGCCCTGGGCGGTGTTCTTGGCGACCTCGTTGGCGGTGAATCCACCGGTGAACGAGCCGTTCTGGGAAGGCACGTCCCAGCCGATGACGCGGACTGCCTTGCCCTTCTGCTCGTTGAAGTAGTTCACACCGTCGGCGAAACCGTCCATGAAGATGGTGACGGTCGGCAGCTGCGAGCCGCCGAAGGTGCCGACGACTCCGGTCTTGCTGTAGCTGGCGGCGGCGTAACCGGCCAGGAATGCCGACTGCGACGCGTCGTAGGTCAGCGGCTTGACGTTCGGCAGATCGATCGTGGAGTCGTCGATGATCGCGAAATCGATGTCGGTGTTCGCCTCGGCCGCGACCTTGGTGGCGTCGGCCAGGTCGAATCCGACGGTGACGATCAGGTTGCAGCCCTGATCGACGAGGTTGTTGATGTTGGGGGCGTAGTCGGTGGGCGACGCGGACTCGACGGTGCGCGGCTCGACGCCGAGCTCGCCTGCAGCCTCGGTCAGTCCCTCGAATCCGAGCTGGTTGAACGACTTGTCGTCGAATCCGCCACTGTCGGAGACCATGCAGGGCAGGAAGTCACTCGAGCCGCCCCCGCCCGATCCTTCGTTCTCGGGTGCGGATCCACAGCCTGCGATCAGGGCGATGGCACCGAGCGACGCGACGCCGCCGAGTGCTGCCTTCCGCGTACTCGTGCGGGTAACGAATGACAAGATGTCCTCCAATATCGATGTGTGTTTCGTCTGTTTCGGGACGGTACTCGCGCGAACCTGGGTGCGCAGGATTTCACTCAGGTATCGGACTCGGGCGCGACCTTGCCGGGCAAGGTTCCGCCTTTGCCGAGTACCCGTGCTTCGTCCTCGCGCACCATCACTGCCGGGCCCGCAGCGACCACCGATGGATTCGACGGCGTACCGGGCTTGAATACGTTGAAGAATACGTTGAGCACCACTGCGACAATGCTTGCGGCACTGATTCCGGAATGGAACACCGTGACGAACCAGTCCGGGAACTCGTCCCAGAAGTCGCTCGCAACAACAGGAATGAGGCCGAAAGCCAAGGTCACCGCCACGATGACGACGTTCGCGTTGTTGTCGTAGTTCACCTTGCCGAGGGTGCGGATTCCACTGGCGGCGACGGTTCCGAACAACGCGATTCCGGCACCGCCGAGCACGGGCAGCGGGACCACGCCGACCACCGCCGCGAGAATCGGCGAAAGCCCCAGCAACGCAAGCACGCCGCCGCCCAGGGCGACGACGAAGCGGCTCTTGATACCGGTCATCGCAACCAATCCCACGTTCTGCGCGAACGCCGTGGCCGGGAACGTGTTGAAGATAGGGGCGACGGCCGAGGAGACCATGTCTGCGCGCAAACCGTCGCCGACACGTCTGGAGTCGACGTCGGTTCCGACGACCTCTCCCACAGCCAGGATGTCGGCCGTGGTCTCGACCATCACCACCAGGATCACGATCGTCATCGACACGATCGCGCCGACGGCGAAGATCGGCGAGCCGAAAGCGAAGGGGGTGGGCACCGCGACCACCGCAGCGTCCCCGACACCGCCGAAATCCGTCTTGCCCAGGATCAATGCTGCGATCGTCCCGACGACGAGCCCGAGCAGGATGGACATCCGCGAGAGCAGCTTGATCTTGGTCATCACCAATATTGCGAGCAGGGTGAACATCGCCAGTCCGATGTTGCCGGGGTGCAGGTAATCGGGATTCGGCGCACCGCCCACCATTTCCTGGCCGGTGATCCAGCGCGCGGCCACCGGCATCAGCGACAGCCCGATCACGGTGATGATGCTTCCGGTCACCAGGGGCGGGAAGAAGCGGACGATCTTCGAGAAGAACGGGGCGATCGCCAAACCGATCAGCGCGGCGACCAGAACTGCTCCGAGCACCGTGCGCAGTCCGGTTCTACCGTCCTCCGCGTTGCCGATGATGGTCAGCACCGTCGACACCGATGCAAACGAGATGCCTTGCACCAGCGGCAGTTGCGAGCCGAAGAACGGAACTCCGACGGTCTGCAGCACGGTCGCGACGCCGCTGACGAACAGCGCGCACGAGATGAGCAGCGCTTGATCGGCCCCGGACAGGCCCGCAGCACCGCCGACGATGATCGGGACGGCGATGACACCGCCGAACATCGACAAGATGTGCTGCATGCCGTAACCGAACATCTGCAGCAGCGGCGGGCGAGAGTCCTCGGGCCTGGTCATGACCTCAGGCTAGGAACCTGACGTTACCGAGGGCAATACCCAGCCGTTTCCGGCGAGTTACGGATGTTCCGGCTTGTCGCTGCTGCCATTGGCCACCAGGTGCTCGAACGCCTTCAGATTCGCGAGCGATTCACCCCGCGAGACACGCCAGGCCCATTCGCGCTTGATCGACTCGGCGAAACCCAGTTCGAGCAACACGTTGAAGTCGCCGTCGGCGGCCTCGAGGGTCTGACCGAAGATCCGATCGAGTTCGTCACCGTCGACGGCGCGCAACGACATTCGGCCCACCAGGTAGATGTCACCGACCTTGTCGATCGTGTAGTGCACTCCGTACAACCGACGGTTGCGACGCAGCAGGTATTTGTAGACGCCCTCGAAGTTCTCGTCGGGCTTGCGGCACACGAATGCCTCGATGCGCACCCCGTGGTGTCCGACGGTCACCATCGTCGTCGTCTTCAGTTTGCGTTCCCCGGGCAGTTCGACGGTGAACACCTCGCCGCGCCGCGTGTAGTCCAGTTCGCGATCCTTCAGGACCCGATCGATCAGTTCGGCGGTTTCGCTCATGCAGTCACTGCTCCCGATCTGCGCAATTTCGACAATCCTCGGACTCGACGCGGCGAGAATTCACTCGGTGCCTCGCCCCGATCGAAGTGGTATCGGGCCTGCCGGTAGCTCTCGATCAGGCCGTCCGCGGTGTGTTCCCACGAGAAGTTACGCGCATGAAGCGGTGCGGCAATTGCCATCTCGGACAACGCCGCTCGGTCGCCGAGCATCGACGCCAATGCGTCGGCCCAGTCCGTGATGCGGTGTCCCTGCACCAGTCGCCCGGTTTCACCCGATCGCACCGCGACGCCGAGCCCGCCGACATCGGCTGCGAGAACCGGTGTTCCACAGGCCTGGGCTTCGATCGCCACCAGACCGAACGATTCGTTGTAGCTCGGCACTGCTACGAGGTCGGCGGCTCGATACACCTGCGCCAGACGAGCGGACGGCTGCGGCGGCAGGAACGTCACGTGCGGGGTGATCCCGAGCGTATCGGCCAGATCGATCAGACTGTCGGGTCGATCCAACCCGCTGCCGGACGGGCCGCCCACGATCAGAATCCGCAGCGGCATGCTCGGATGACGTTGCAGCACTTCGGCAGCCGCTGCGACCAGAACGTCGGGGGCCTTGAGAGGTTGGATCCGCCCGACGAACGCGACGACGGCCTCGTCCTGCGAGAGTCCGAGCGCGGCACGTGCGGCCCGCTTGTCTCCCGGGTTGTATTGCGCCAGATCGGCTCCCGGGGCAACCACGTCGATCGACTCCTGCCGAGCCCCGTAGATCTCGACGAGCGATTTCGCTTCCTCGGTGGTGTTGGCGATCAATCGATCGGCCTCGGCGACCACCTGCTGCTCACCGATCTGGCGGGCCGCGGGCTCGGGTGCGTCGCCCTGAGCCAGGGACGCGTTCTTGACGGCTGCGAGGGTGTGCGCTGTGTGCACCAACGGCACTCCCCAGCGGTCACGCGCCAACCACCCCACCTGACCCGACAGCCAGTAATGCGAATGAACCAGGTCGTAGTAGCCGGGCTCGTGCCGAGCTTCCTCGCGGAGCACCCCGGCCGCGAAAGCACACAGTTGAGTGGGCAGGTCGTGTTTGTCCAGACCCTCGAACGGCCCCGCGACGATGTTGCGTACCAGCACCCCGGGAGCGGCCTCGACGACCGGCGCGTCGCTCGACGACGTCGCGCGGGTGAATATCTCGACCTCGACGCCGCGTTCGGCCAACTGCTTGGCGCTCTGCAGTACGTAGACGTTCATTCCCCCGGCATCGCCCGTTCCGGGCTGCGCCAGCGGGGAGGTATGCAAGGACAACACAGCGACCCTGTTCAGCCGGCGTCCAGTCACTTCTTCAGCGTGCACGCCTCCACATTACGTCGCCACGTCTGCCACTTCGCACGGCCTGCGCTTTTGCTCACCCGTCCAGACCGTCGACGAATTCGCTCACCTCGCCGAGAAAGCGCTCTGGATCGGCGACGAACGGGCCGTGGTCGACGCCGTCCCAGTACGACGCGCCGGCTCCGGGAATCAGGTCCGCGGCGTGCCGACCGGCCGAGACATCGACGACGGTGTCGTCGATTCCGTGCAGCACGAAGGCAGGGATATCGAGGTTGCGCAGCAGCTCGTCGTGGCCGACGGTGCGATCGAACAACGCCGCGCGAACCCGCGGTCGGGTGGACAGGGTCAACCCGAACAGCGCCTGCGCTTCGGTGCCCTTTCCCTCGACGGGGCCCGTCAACGCGTTGCCGAAACCACCCAGCGCCTTGATCGCGACACGCGGTTCTTCGGCCATCGCCCCGGGGATCGCTGCCCGCATGGCCGTGCCCACCCGTCCGCCTGCCTCGCCTCTGCCGATACTCGTGATCGCGCCGACGAGCACGATGCCCGCGATCGCGTCCGAGCCGTGGGTCGCGAGATAGTCGCAGATCACCAGCCCGCCGTACGACCACCCCAGCAGCACTGCGCCTGCCGTGATGTTCTCGGCGTCCAGCACCGCGGCCACGTCCCCGGCCCAGATCTTCGAGTCGTCGTATCCGGTCGCGGGGGCATCGGAGTAACCGTGACCACGCAGGTCGACGGCAACGACGCGATAGCGCGAGGACAGATCGGCCAGCAGCCCGTCGCCCCAACACGCCGAACTCTGCGCCCACCCGTGCAGCAGAACCAGCGGTCTCGCCGCCGGATCACCGGTGACGCGGTAGACGATGTTCGCTCCGTCGATGCCGGTGGCCTGCCGAACCGGTCCTGCTGCAGGGGTGCTCATGTGGGGTCAACTTACGCGGCTGCTCGGCGCATCGAGGCCAGTGGATCCGAGTACAGGGAACTGAGCGAGACCACCGTCGCGGCGAACTCCTGCACCCTGTCGCCGAAACCGGTGACCCGAATGTCCCTGCGCGGCAACGTCGAATTGGCGGCGAAGGCCTCCCCCACGTGCGGAATCCCGGCGGGATACGCCGTGAACGCCTGGCCACCGAGTACCACCCGATCCGGATTGAACATGTCGCGTAGCAGGGCAACCGTTCGACCCAACGTGACGGCCCGTTCGACGAGCAATTCTCGGGCCGCCTCCGAGCCGTCGGTTGCGGCTCGGTACACGGCGGAGATAGTCGGCCGGGGTTGCGGGGCAGTCGTATGGGTCGCTCCGCGGGCTACGCTCGCGAAAATTTTGCGGTCGATCGCTGCGGTCACGATCGCGCGATCGCTGACGGCCGCTTCGAGGCATCCCCGGTTGCCGCAGCTGCACAGCACCGACGAGCCGGTGGGCAGGTGAGCGATCGACCCGGGTCCACTGGACGGAGTGTGCACGCGGCCGTCGATCGTCAGCGCCATACCTGCGCTTTCGCGGGCATAGAAGTAGAGCGAGGTGCCGGTGCTGCTCGGCGGAGTAGCGGCGTCGGATACGCGGGGCGCGAGCAGAAGTTCCGACGCCGCCATCGCTTCGACGTGCCCGGAAACCGAGATCGGTAGCCCCAACCCACCGCCGATGACGCCCGCCACCTGGGCGTTCTCCCAGCCCAGACGCGGATGGTCGACGGTGCCGGTCGTCGTGTCGACACGGCCGCCGAGGGCAACCCCCACCCACAGTGGGGTGCGCCGATGCCATCTGCCGGCGAAGGCCCCGGCGCTGCGGGTGATCGAGGCGAGCGCCGCATCGGCGGACCCGCTCGGCGTGGGAATCTCGACAGCCCCAAGGATCTTTCCGCGTGGATCACTGACGATGATTCCGGTGACGACGGCACCGATATGGATCCCGATGGTCGAGAACGGCTCGTGATTGACCTCGAACGGTACCCGGGGGCGTCCGATCGCACCGGCGGCCGTGAGGTCCGCGCGCTCGCGCAGCAATCCGACGCCGAGCAGAGCAGACACCTGACGATTGACCGTGGCTATGCTCAAACCCGTTGTGCGAGCGGCACTGTCGCGCGAGATCGGACCCTCGACGCACGCGACCCGCAGTACCGACGCCGCGGGACTGTCGGCAATCCGCAGATCGGGCGCAACGAGCTGGACCCGCGATCGCGGCGGGGTGTGGGAGGTGGACCGCGCCGGCGAGCGCAGCGCGGTGGGGCGAGAGTGGTGGTGCAGCGTGGATACGGACATCCGTCTTGTTCCTCAGCAGTGGAATCCTTCGTCTCGTGTGCAACGTCGACGAAAGAGCGAAGTGATGCAGGTCAAGGGGTGAGGCGGACCCCAGAGGTCCACGTCACGCGAATCGACTGTCCGTAGCGCGAAAGGGCTAGAGACAGGTTCCTTGGCCGAGACAACACAGTTCCCGAGGAAGCGGGAGGCGAGACCCGAGGGACGCGGTCACATAGGTGACCCGCATCGCGGTGGTCTCGCTGGCGGACATGAGTCCAAAATTAGCACTCGAAGTCCGGATGTCCAATCGGGCCCGTCCAGAAGTGTTGTTTCTCCCGAACTAGAATTTCCCCATGACCTCGCCCGAACACATCGCACCCGATACCCGCATCGCCGTCGTCACCGGAGCGAGTTCCGGCATCGGCGCGGCCACTGCTCGCCAACTCGCCGCCGACGGATTCCACGTGGTGATCGGCGCACGCAGGCTCGACCGGCTCGAGGAGTTGGCGTCGGAGATCGGCGGCACGGCCCTGGAACTCGATGTGACGGACGAGGATTCGGTTGCGGCCTTCGCTGCGGTGATCCCCCGCGTCGACGTTCTGATCAACAATGCCGGTGGTGCAAAGGGATTGGCCCCGGTGATCGACGCCGACCTCGACGACTGGCGCTGGATGTGGGAGACCAACGTTCTCGGCACGCTCCGCGTCACGAAAGCGTTGCTGCCCAAGCTGATCGATTCCGGAGACGGCCTGATCGTCACCATCACCTCCGTCGCGGCATTCGAGGCCTACGACAACGGCTCGGGCTACACCTCCGCCAAACATGCTCAGGCCGTACTGCATCGGACGCTGCGCGGAGAACTCCTCGGCAAGCCCGTGCGGTTGACCGAGGTCGCGCCCGGTGCCGTGGAAACCGAGTTCTCACTCGTCCGCTTCGACGGTGACGCAGCCAAGGCCGACGCGGTCTACCAGGGCATCACGCCGTTGGTCGCGAGCGACATCGCGGAGGTGATCGGCTTCGTGGCCTCGCGCCCGTCCCACGTCAACCTGGACCAGATCATCATCAAGCCACGCGATCAGGCCGGTCCGGGGCGCTTCTCCCGCAAGTAGTAGTGCGCTGCGCGCCAGGAGTGGAGCCGGCGGAACGACCAGATAGCCAGGAGTGGAGCCTGCGGAACGACCCAATGGACAGTGGCGTGGTTATGTGCCCCCTGGGGTACATAACCACGCCACTGCCGTAGGCACTCACCCAGCGGGCGCGGGTGCCGTTGTCGTCGCGGGTGCCGTCGTTGCGGGTGTCGTCGTTGCTGGTGCCCCACCGGCAGGAAGAGCCGACATCGACTCCCAGGTCGGCCAGTCGATGGCCCAGTCGTACAGGTCACCGTCCGCCGCGGAGAGGTCGATGCGGGTGCCGGTGACCTCCACCGGATCGCCGTACATCGCGGTGCCGAAGTACTGCTGCGCGTCCTCGGTCGAGAGGTTGATACATCCGTTGGTGACGTTCGATGCGCCCTGCACGCCGGTGGTCAGCGGGTTGGCGTGAATGAACTCGCCGTTGTTGGAGATGCGCACCGCCCAGCGCTCACGCACGTTCTCGTAGAACGGCGGGTTCGACATCAGGAAGTCCTCGTGCTTCTCGGTGACGACGTGGATGCCGCTGCGGGTGACGTTGCGGTCCTCGTTGCCTTCGCCGTAGCTGACGGGAATGTCCATGATCGTGGTCCCGTCGCGGACCACCTGCATGCGGTGGCTGGTGGCGTCGGCGACGACGACCTGGCTGCGTCCGATGCTGAAGTTCAGGGTGACGTCGTCGGCCCCGTAGGCACCGTCGCCGTAGTTCACGCCGTAGAGCTTGGCGTTCACCGAGACGGTCGTGCCGGGAGCCCAGTAGTTGGTGGGACGCCAGTGAATGCGTGAGCCGTTGTCGTCCGGGAACCATGCCCATGCACCGGGCGTCGGCGGGTTCGTGGTCACCGTCAACGCCTTCTCGACGGCAGCCTTGTCCTCGATCGTCGAGTCGAACTGCAGGATGATCGGCGCTGCGATGCCGACTTCCTGGCCGTCGCCGATGTTGGTGCTCACCGAGGTGCGGCTGTCCGGTTCGACGGTGGTGAAGCTACCGTCGATCGGCACGGTCTTGTTGTCCGCGCCGACGGCGGAACCCGACCACGTGTACTTCACCCCGTACCCGAGGGGCTCGGTGACGGCGTAGGACGCCTTGTCGGGTGCCAACGCGCCCTGAACGACCTTGCCGTCCGGGTTGGTCAACTCGACCTGGGTGAGTGTTCCGTTCTTCACCGACACCGAAATCGGAGCTACCGGGCTGACGTCGGTGGCACCTTCGGCTGGGTTCTGCGTGATCTGCGCGACGGGCGCTGCCTCGGTCGTCGGTGCCGAAGCACCCGGGCTCTTGTCGCCCGATCCGACGGTGCACCCGGCTACTAGCGCAACCAATGCGACGAGCACGGTGATCAACCACACCGCCCGCGTCCGTTTTGTCTGTTCTACCTGCTCATGCACGTTGTCCAACGTACCTGCGTCTGCGGACCACCCCACATTTCCCACCGTTTTTGGGGGCAGTCTCACAGGGAACCGTCACGAACCGATCAGAGCTTCCGCGAGCGCAGCTCGTGCCCCTTCGACGTCAGGCACCGACCCGAGTCCAGGTTCCAGTCCCAGCCGTGCAGGTTGCAGGTGAGCTTGTTGCCCTCGACGATGCCGAACTTCGTCAGGTCCGCCTTCAGGTGCGGGCAGCGACGCTGGATCTCGTAGCCGCCCATCGTGATGGTGGCGGTGTCGTCGTGTGCTTCGGAGAACCAGCCGTCGGCGTAGGCGATGCGTTCGTCGGTGAGGCACTTGAAGAACGTGTACAGGAACTCGTTGTACCCGCCGACGCGTCGGGCCCGGAAGCGGGTGGACAGGAAGATCGAGTTGACCCAGTCCGGCTCCTGATCGCGCACCGCGGTGCGGACGAGTTCCGGCGGAATCGTGAAGCTGTAACGGAACTTCTCGTTCGAGATAGGTTCTCGGACAATCCTTTTCGGGAAGTCCAGCACAACCGTCTCGTCGCCCATCGTGATCCCGACGGGGTACCCGATGCCATCACAGATCAGATCCGTCTGCGCCATGATCGGCTCGAACAGTCCGCGCAGCGGCTCGAGGAGCGGCTCGCCCTCGGCCGGTGCCCAGCCGGCTTTCTCGGCCGCAATGACCGATGCCTGACGCTGGGCGTAGGCCTCGATGTAGTCGGCTTTGCCGGTGGTGAAGATGGCTTCGGCATCGGCCGTCGGAATGGGATGCTCGTGAGACTTCAGGTCCGAGCCCTCGAACGTGGCCGTCGTGCCCGGAATCATCAGCAGACCCTTGTCGTGGCCGTGCAGTCGCATCTGCTCGAGAAACACCATCTGGTCGGGGAACACGTTGGCCGGGTCGCCGTAGACGTCGTTGAGCGAGCGCAGTTCGTCATCGAGGAAACACGGCGGGCCCGCCGACGGAATGACCCAGGTGGAGCCGACCTGCTCGATGTACTGGCGCGCACGATCCATCTGGCGCTGACGCTTCTGGATGCCGAAGTTCCGCTTCGCGCGCGAGACCATGTCGTAGACCATCGGGTACCAGATCGCGCCCGAATACTG
The DNA here is from genome assembly GCF_004563845.1 of Rhodococcus sp. 1R11. Taxonomy (NCBI): domain Bacteria; kingdom Bacillati; phylum Actinomycetota; class Actinomycetes; order Mycobacteriales; family Nocardiaceae; genus Rhodococcus; species Rhodococcus sp. 1R11. The sequence goes on from NZ_SPNG01000001.1 coordinate 342,573, forward strand.
CAGCATGTGGACGTCGACAGCACCGAACTGCTCGGTCATCATGTCCAGGTCCACCGGCCGCGCGTCGTTCATGTTGAACGCGACGGTCTTCCCATCGGACACCACCAGGCCGGAGTCGCCGATCGGGCCGTCGGCGGGTGCGCGGAGCGCGATGATCATGATGTCGAGATCACCCTTGGGCCCGGTCAGCGTGTGCTTGACCGAGTCGGTGGTCTCGTAGAACTTGTGGAAGCCGAGCTTCTCCAGCTCGTGCTTGAGATCGAGCACCGGGTAGTCCGGCAGCAACACCGTCGCGTCCTTGTTGACGTGTTCGGCCAGGTTGCGGGGATCGAAGTGATCCTTGTGCAGGTGCGAGACGTAGAGGTAATCGCAATCACCCAACTCGTCCCAGTCCAGGCCCGAGTTGTCGGGGAAAGGGAACCACGACGCGTAGAAGGACGGGTTCACCCACGGATCGCACAGGATGCTCCCGGCGTCGGTCCGAATATGGAATCCCGCATGTCCCACGCTGGTGACCTGCACTGATTTACCTCCTACGAGCTTTCACTTGCAAAGCTCCATCGTATGCGCCGTTTCCGGCGGCTCTAACCCAGCGCGCAGTTGACGAGGTCACACTCGGGGGTCAGCGTGACCCCGAACTTCTCCTGCACACCGTCTCGGACGTGCGCGGCAAGAGCCATGATGTCCGACGCGGTGGCCCCGCCCCGGTTGGTGATGGCCAGCACGTGTTTCGTCGACAGCGCGGCCGTACCCCGGCCGAAGTCGGTGCCGTACCCGCGGGGAAAGCCCGAGTTCTGGATCAGCCAGGCCGCCGGAATCTTGGTACCTGCGGGGTCGGGGAAGTTCGGCGCGTGGGCAGCCTGCTCGGGCACCTCCGGCAATACCGGGTTGAGGAAGAACGATCCGACGCTCCACGTGTCGTGGTCTGCTGCGTCGAGCACCATGCCGCGTTCGCCGCGCAGAGCCAGCACGGCCGCGCGCACGTCCGGCACCGGTACGACATCTCCGATCTGCACGTCGAGCCGCTCCGACAACGCCGCGTACCGCACCGGCAGCGACTCGGTCGTCTTCTTCAGTGCGAACGTCACATCCAGAATCACGTAGCGCGACGATCGCTTGAACACCGACGTCCGATGCGTTCCGAATCCGCACTGCTCCGGCGTCCACACCGACGTCTCCTGCGTCTGCCGGTCGTAGACGGTGAGGCTGTGCAACAGTTCGGACGTCGACGCACCGTAGGCCCCGACGTTCTGAATCGGCGTCGCGCCGGTCGTTCCAGGAATCCCCGAAAGTGCCTCCATCCCGGACAGACCCGCATCGATCGTCGCCTGCACGACGGCGTCCCACTCGACACCGGCGTCGACGGTCACCCGTTCGCCGTCGATCTCCAACCGCGAGCCGGTCACCCGAACCACCCGGCCGTCGAACCCGTCGTCGCCCACGACCAGGTTCGATCCCCCGCCGACGACCAGCACGTCTGTTCCCGCCTGGTCCGCGTCGCGCACGAGTGACACCAGTTCGTCAGCGTTCGTCGCGACAGTGAATTCACGGGCTGGTCCGCCCACCCGGATGGTGGTGAGTTCGGAAATTGCAGTAGGCACGAACTCTCACGCTACCGGTCGCGCACGAACGTCCTCGGTCACCCGGTAACCTGCGGGGATGCCTCGCCCTATTGAGCACAGTTCGACTGTGCCCGCCTCCGCCGACAAGGTCCACGCAGCGCTGACGTCCGAGCAGTACTGGAAGGACCGCATCGAGCAGATCGGCGGCCCCGGTGCCAGCTTGAAGAGCGTCACCGTCGGCGACGGCACCATCGACGTCGTCATGACCCAGTCGGTCCCCGAAGAGGAGTTGCCGTCCGCGGTGACCGCCTTCAAGAAGGGCGACCTCATCATCGAACGCACCGAGAGCTGGGGACGGTTCGACGGCACCCACGCCGCGGGCACCTTCGGAGCCACCGTCGAAGGAGCACCCGCGCGCATCACCGGCACCACCACCCTCGACGGTAAGGGCGAGACGACCACCGTCGCTCTGGCCGGCACCACCGAGGTCAAGGTCCCCATCTTCGGCGGGAAGATCGAAGCGATGATCAGCGAGCAGGTCCTCGCCCTCATCGACAACGAGCAGGACTTCACCGGTAACTGGATCGCCGCGAACACGAACAGCTAACCGGGTCGCTCCGCAGGCTCCGCTCCTGCGGACCCAACCTGGTCGTTCCGCAGGCTCCACTCCTGGGTAACCTGGCGCACTATGGCTCGCCGAATGAACTACTCTGCCCGGTTCACCCACTCGACGCAGCAGGTCTATGCAGCGCTGTCCAGTCGCGATCACTGGGACGCGCGCATCGAGGAGATGCGTAAGTATTCGGAGAACGAGCTGAAGAGCTTCGAGGTGTCCGACGCCGGAATCGACATCGTGATGCACCACGTCATCCCCCGTACCGAACTGCCCGACATCGCACAGACTGTGATGAAGAAAGACATGGTCATCACCCGCAACGTGCATTTCGACGCGTACGGGGAAACCACTGCGGGGCACTACGACGCGTCGATTCCGGCCGGACCCGGCTCACTGAAGGGCACCACCTCACTGTTCCCCACCAACGGTGGCTCGACGCTGCGCACGTCCTCCGAAGCCAAGGTGTTCCTGCCGTTCATCGGCGGCAAACTCGAACAGCTGATGCTCGTCAACCTCATCGACCTGTGGCGCGGCGAGGGCGAAGTGACCGCCACCTGGCTCGAGAAGAACGCCTAGCCCACTGAAGCCTCCTCACAGGGGTCGTTCCGCAGGCTCCACTCCTCATCTGGGTCGTTCCGCAGCCTCCACTCCTCATCTGGGTCGTTCCGCAGGCTCCACTCCTGCTGAAGGCGTCATCACTCGCGGCACCACCGGCATCAACCGGTTGCGCCGCAGCGACCGGTGGTTGATGCACGATCCCGATGTGCGACGCGTCCTGCTCGGGTCACCGGATCCCCTCGTCGTCGACCTCGGCTACGGGGCCATGCCGAACACGACCCTCGAACTCGCCGGACGCCTCCGCACGATTCGGCCCGATCTCCGCGTCACCGGCCTCGAAATCGATCCCGCGCGGGTGGTCGAAGGAAGCGGCGGCGTCGAATTCGCCCGGGGCGGTTTCGAGTTGGCCGGACTGCGACCGAATCTGGTGCGGGCCTTCAACGTGCTGCGGCAATATCCCGAGGACGCGGTTCCCGGTGCCTGGCATCGCATTCTGTCGGGCCTGGCACCCGGCGGCCTGTTGGTCGACGGCACCTGCGACGAACTCGGTCGGCGCTGCGCATGGGTACTGCTCGACGCCGATGGGCCGCGATCCCTGACTCTGGCCTGGGACCCGTTCGATGTCGAGATGCCGTCGGACATCGCGGAGCGGCTTCCGAAAGTGTTGATACACCGCAACATCGAGGGCGAGTTGATCCACGATGTGCTCCGCCGCGCCGACCGCGCGTGGTCGGTCTCGGCACCACTGGCACCCTTCGGACCCCGACTGCGTTGGCGGGCGGCATTGAAAGTGCTTGCAGAGCAAGGACTCCCGGTAACACTCCCCCGCCGCCGCATGCGAGACAACGTGCTCACGGTGCCCTGGCCGACGGTCGCCCCGAGGTGACCGATCCTGCTGCGAAGGAGATCCGCATGAACACACCTGGCCCTCTCACGGTGAGGCCCTGCGAGCCCGGCGACCTCGAGGTCCTCGAGCAGTGGCGCACTGCGGAACCAGTCGAGTGGGTCGATTCAGCTCGCCTCCACGAGGACATGGCATCGGGCAATTACCGGTTCGAATGGACATGGCTCGCCGAACGCGCCGGCCGTCCGGTCGGGCGCGCGGTGTGGTGGGGCCGTTCCGACGCAACCAGCCCGGTCACGCTCGACTGCTTGTCGGTCGCCCCGGACGAGGAGCGACCGGACGACGTCGGCGCTGCCCTGGTCGGTGCCGCCCGTGCGGCGTTCGATCGCAGTACCGCACTCGAGTTCAATGTCGATGTGCCGGTAGGGAGCTCGAAGGATAGTTCCCTGTCGAGGGCGTTGGCATGGCGCGCGTCGGCTGCGTACGGAGGCGGATTCACCCGCACGACCGAACGCGTCTCGTTCGCCCGGACAGCTGACGCCCCGCGGCCCGAGACGTCGACCCGACTGCACTTCTCGGCGGGCACCGATGCAGAGTTCCTCGAGGTGTTCGAGGCCGTCGCAGACGGGAGCCTCGACTCCCATACTCGAGAGATGGTTGCCGAGCACGGCGTCGCCGCACTCGCCGCCGACGATCTCGCCTTCTACGGTTCGCTACCGGGGCGGCGGGAGTCCTGGCAGATCGCCGGCCGACTCGACGGCACCACGGTCGGCTTCGTCGTCCCGACCAGAAATGCCTACGACGCGGCCATCAGCTATCTCGGGGTGCTCCCCGAGCATCGTGGTCAGGGCTACGTCGACGATCTACTGTCCGAGATGGTCCGGATACACCACGACGACGGGCAACACCGCATAGTCGGAACCACCGATGCAGCGAACGCACCCATGCGGGCAGCCTTCGAGCGCGCAGGCTTCGTCGTCACCCGCACCCGGATCGTGCACGCGGGCTAGCGATCACGTACAGGCGGACAGCGCCAGTTCGACGCGTTCGGCCACTCGATCGGTGCTGCCGCTGGCCTCGGAGTACAGCGCCTGCGGGTCGACGCGACCGATGGCCACGGCGTCGCCCACCACCTCGTCGAGGGTGATCTGCGAGATGCCACCCGCAGCGAGGTCGAGGACGGTGCGCACGGGAGTGGTGATGTTGAACGTGCCGGCCGATTCGACGTCACGCGGTTCGAGCCGCAGTCGGTGCACTGCCAGGCGAGTGTCGGTGAGTCGCAGATCGCCGAACGCGCAGAGGTGCACGAACTGCGGGTGCAGGTGTCCGAAGCCGTGCAATTCGGCGGCGCTCTGGTGCGAGATCACTGCCTCGCCGCCGAACCACGCGCACCACATGGCGAACACTTCGAGTTCGCTGTGCGGCCACTGTCCGAGCCGAAACAGGTTGCGCTCGACGCGAGTCCACGTGGACGTGGCCACGTTGACGCGCACCATCGCCGAATCGAAGCCGAGTTCACCGGCCTGTTCGGCGGTGAAGTAGCCGTCCTGCCGGGTAGCGAGCGAGTGCAGCTCCTGCACACTCGGTCCTATCGTGCTCATGAAGCAAGAGTACGTCAGGATGTGTTACACATCACAAACTTTCGAATCGAATCCCCGGACTCGGCGAGTTTCACAGAGCTTGCTCAGAAACATCGGGAAGACTGCCGGGAATGACATCCTCAGCCAGGCGCAGCACAGTACCGCTGATCGCAGTCTCCGTCGTTGTCGTCCTCCTCGTCGCCGTCATCGGCGGAGAACTGTTCGTTCGGCAGCAGATCAAATCCTGCCTCGCCGGCCAGCTCGAGTCCGAGCTCGGCAGCCAGGTGGAGGTGGGGCTCGGCTTCAAGCCGGTCTTGCTGTCCTTGGTCGACAAGAAGGTCTCGTCGGTGACCGTCGACAGCGACGACGCTCGGTTCGGCCCGGCCGAGGGCATGGTCGTGCACGCCGAGGCGAACGATCTCGACCTGACCCAGAGCGCCGACTCCGGCGGCACCATCGGGAGCTCGAATGCCGACATCTCCTGGTCCACCGACGGCATCACCCGCACCCTGCAGAGCCAAGGCATCGGTGCCATCGTCTCGGGAGTCACGTCCGATGCATCCGCGGGCACCTTGGAGTTCGCCGTCGGCGCGCTCGCGAAGCTGACCGTCAAGCCGCAGGTCACGGGCGGCAAGGTCGACGTCCAGACCGTCGACGCGTCGATTCTGGGCCTGGGAATCCCCACCGATCTGGTCGATTCCGTCGTCGGCGTGCTCACCGACAGCCTGCAGACCTACCCGCTGGACATGGCTCCGACGTCGCTGACCGTCACCGACTCCGGCATCGAGCTCGCCCTCGAAGGCGGCCAGTACACCATCCCGGCCACCCAGCAGAACCAGAATCAGCAGACGCCCGAGGGTTGCTCGCTGGTTGCGTAATCCATGTGAGTGGAACCTCGTAGCCCACTACGAAGTTCCACTCACATGCGACGCAGTCGCTCTACCCCAAACCGTCGAGTACCGCGCGGGTGCCCGATAGCCCCAACCGCGTGGCACCGGCGTCGATCATGGCCAGGGCGGCGTCCGTGGTGCGGATGCCGCCGCTGGCTTTGACACCCAATCGTCCGCCGACGGTCTCGGCCATCAGCCGCACAGCCTCGACGCTGGCACCGCCTGCGGGATGGAATCCGGTCGATGTCTTGACGAAGTGAGCCCCGGCCTTCTCGGCGGCGCGGCACACTTCGACGATCGCCTCGTCGGACAGCGCTGCCGATTCGATGATCACCTTCAGTACGGCGTCGCCGATGCCTTCGCGGACCGTCACGATGTCGGCCAGCACGGCGTTGTAGTCCCCGGCAATGGCCGCGCCGACGTCGATCACCATGTCGACCTCGTCGGCCCCCTGCTGCACGGCCAGACGCGCCTCGGATCCCTTGATCAGCGAATGATGCTTGCCCGACGGGAATCCGGCTACTACTGCGGTGAGCATTCCCTCGGCGCGAATCGGCAGCATCGACGGCGAGACGCACACGGCGAGCACTCCCAGCTCGCGACCTTCCTCGATGAGGGCCTCCACATCGGCGGCCGTGGCCTCCGGCTTGAGCAGGGTGTGATCGACCATTCCGGCGAGGGCGGCGCGGGTGAGTGTCATGAACCCAGTTTTTCACAGCACCGCATGTCGCGGCCCTGTCGGTCCACCATTCTCGGCTGTGGCCGCAGCCTGGTCCGGGGTCTGCCGGGTACGTGGCTGGGCACGCGCGGCATCGATTCGATCGATCTCGGGACACTGGTGGCAACCGGGTTGCGAGCGCCCTGAGAGAATTCCCCCATGAGTTCTTCCGTGTCCGAGGATCGCCGCTACGTTCTGTCCCTCGGTTGCCCAGACAAGACGGGCATCGTCGCCCGTATCTCCACGTTCCTCGCCGAGGTCGGCGGCTGGATCGTCGAGGCCGCCTATCACGCCGATCCCGATACCGGTTGGTTCTTCACGCGTCAGGCCGTGCGGGCCTCGTCGGTGAGCATGAGTGTCGAGGATCTGCGGGCCCGTTTCGCCGAGGTGGCTGCCGAGCTCGGACCGGAAACCGAATGGGCACTGCATGATTCGGGTGCACAGAAGCGAGTCGTACTGCTGGTGAGCAAGGAAGCGCACTGCTTGCACGATCTCCTGGGACGCGCAGCGGGCGGGGAACTACCCGCCCAGATCTCGGCCGTGATCGGCAACCACAGGTCGCTCGAGCCCGTCGCTGCGGCGCACGGAACACCCTTCCATCACGTCGAGTTCGCGAAGGACCCGTCCGAGCGCGGACCGGCCTTCGAGGAAGTTCGGTCGCTCGTCGACTCCTACGACCCGCATGCGGTGGTGTTGGCGCGTTTCATGCAGGTGCTGCCCGAGTCGCTGTGCGAGCACTGGGCCGGTCGCGCCATCAACATCCACCACAGCTTCCTGCCGTCGTTCGTCGGTGCTCGGCCGTACCACCAGGCGTTCGCCCGTGGCGTCAAGCTCATCGGTGCGACGTGCCATTACGTGACGGCCGAGCTCGACGCAGGTCCGATCATCGAGCAGGACGTCATCCGCGTCGACCATTCCGACGAGGTGACCGACATGGTGCGCCAGGGGCGCGACATCGAGAAGCTGGTGCTCTCCCGTGGCCTGCGCTGGCACCTCGAGGATCGAGTGCTGGTGCACGGCCGCAAGACCGTGGTGTTCAGCTAGATCGTTCGGGTCACAGGTTCCGCAGACGAACCACTTCGGCGTTGAATTCGTCGATCGCTTCCACCGAGCTCATGTGGCCGATTCCGGGAATCACGATCAACCGGCTCAGGTGGTCGTGGTCGTCGAGTGCTCGGGCCAGCTTGCGCGCATGCACCGGCGGGGTCAGTCGATCCGCAGACCCGACGAGCACGCTGGTGGGCACGGACATGTTCTCGAGCGCCTCGCGGATGTCGAGGTCGCTCAGCGCAGCGCCCCAGATGCCCCGGGTACGCGGCGCGCACTCGAGCACGATCTTCTCGCAGAACGCCACCTCGGCGGGCGTGGCACCAGGGGCCATCGAGATGTATTTGATGGCTTGGCGGGTCACCGGGGACGGCCGTAGCGGCAGCGCCGAGCTCAGCACAGCGCGTCCCACCGGGGCGGGTACCCGTGGGAAGCGCTGCGGCAACGGGATGACGGTGGTCTCTCGGACCAGGGAATCCGTCGCCGTGCTGGCGAGCAGCACAGCGCTGACCAGACGGTCGACCTGATCGGGGTAGCTTCCGGCCCACGCCATGATCGACATGCCGCCCATGCTGTGCCCCACCAGGACGGTCTTGTTGTCCTCGGTCACGGTGGCCGCGAGCACGGCCGACAGGTCGTCGGCCAGTACGTCGGGGCTCAGCGGACGCGTTCCGACGTCGCTGCGTCCATGTCCACGCTGGTCGTAGACGATGACGCGGTAGCGGCCGGCGAGTGCGTTGATCTGCGGAAACCAGTAGTCGGCCGAGCAGGTCCACCCGTGACTGAAGAGGATCGGTTCCGCATCTGCGTCACCGTAGCTTCGTACGTGCAGATGCGCTCCGTCTTCGGTGACCACCTCGGTGACGTGCGGCTCGATGATGGGGTGCTGCAGTAACTCGTCGGGTCGCACGTCGGTTGTCTTCGTGAACGAATGCAGTCGACGTCGCCGAACGACGAAGGCCCCGATGCTAGCGGCCGCGGCGATGCCTCCGACTCCGAGCAACGAGCGTTCGATTACCTTGCGTGACACCACTGATATTCCCCTCTACCTGTGACCCCCGAGCGGGTGCGGTAGAGGTTACGCCCAGCGCCGATCGAGTGCCGAAGCCCCTCTACCAGCGCGGTCCGCGCTGAATGCCGTCGATCTTGGGACGCACGTCCACCAGGTACACCGCGATCGCGACGACGCCGATGATCCAGAACATGATGACGATCGGGCCGATCAGCGTCAGGAGCAGTCCTACGGCCAGGATGCCCAACCAGGCATTCTTGGTCAGCTTGCCGGTGGCCGGAAAAGCGTCGGCGCGCTGGCGTAGGGCGTGAAAGATTGCGTACGCCGCTCCTGCAATCGAGATGATTTGCAGGATCAAGAAGATCGTCTGGGAGAAGCTGCTCGCAATCACGTCGCCCAGTGTACGAGAAACGACCCCTGCACTGTGCGGTGCAGGGGTCGTTTTCTTTACGAGTGCTTTAGCTGGTGGTCTTCTTGGCCGGAGCCTTCTTGGCAGCCGGTGCCGGTGCGGTCTTCTTGGCGGCCGGTGCCGGTGCCGTCTTCTTGGCCGGTGCCGGGGCAGCCTTCTTGATCGGTGCGTCGGCGGTGCCGCGGGTCTTGGATTCGACCTTGCCTGCCACGCCGCTCACCTTGTCGGACGCCTCGACGGCCTTGTCCTTGGCTTCGTCGCCGGCTTCGTCGATGTTCTCGGCGAGCTCGTCGGCGGCCTCGGAGATCTCGTCGGCACCTTCGCGAACCTTGTCCGACGCGATGCCGGCCAGAGCTGCGGCGCGCTCGCCGACTGCGCGGGTCTGCGAGGCGACGGTTCCCAGCGCCTGCTCGGTGAGGTCGACGACGTCGTTGGCGGCGGAGTTGGCGCGCTCGAGGCCATCTTCGACTGCCGGGGTGCGGCGGATGCGCTCGACGGTCTCTTCGCCGCGCTCGGCGAGCGAGGTGTACAAGTCGGACGCGACCTTGAGGTACGCCTCGGCTACCTTGCGAAGCTCGTCCGGGGTGAAGCGCTCGCGGAGCTCGGCGATCTCGTCGGGCAGCTCTGCGGGCAGGTTCGTCAGGCGCTCGCGGAGCGACTCGACGCCTTCGGTGACCTCTTCGGAGAGGTCTGCGATGCGAGCATTGACCTCGCTGGTGCGGCTCTCGGCGCGCGAACGCACCTGAGCGACGACGTCCGCTACCGCCTGGACGACCGCGTCGCCGGCACCGACGGCTGCGAAGATGGGGGTCTTGACGTTCTCGAAGTTCTTGGAATCAGACATCTGGTGTCTCCTGTTCGTCGGTTTCGGGCTCTTGCGTCGACTCGTTCTCACGACAGAACGAGTCGTAGATCTCGATCAGCACTTGCTTCTGCCGTTCGGTGATGTGCTCATCGCCGAGCAGAGCTTCGCGCACCGGACCGTGGGGACGCGCTTCCAAGATCCCGGCCCGGACGTACAGCACCTCCGAGGAGACACGCAGACCCTTGGCTATCTGCGCGAGCACTTCTGCGGACGGATTGCGTAGTCCGCGTTCGATCTGGCTCAGGTACGGGTTGCTCACTCCGGCCCGGCTCGCAAGTTGCCGCATCGACACTTGTGCGGCTTCTCGCTGGGACCGGATGTAGCTTCCGATGTCCTGGGCTGCAGTCGTGACGACTGCGGCGACAAGGTCTCCGGCCTCGGCGACCACCTGCGTCGCCTCGGTCGCTTTGGCGACCAGATCCCCCTCGTTCTCGGCCATCTCGGCCTCCTGGTTTCGGTGTCCTACTCGACGGTACCGAAGGGTGCTAACTATTGCAAGCACTCTGCTAGCACTAGTGCCCGAAGATCAGATCCGAGACGGTGTAGATCGCCAGTCCGGCGATGGAACCGACGACGGTGCCGTTGATCCGGATGAACTGAAGATCCCGTCCGACCTGCAGTTCGATCTTCCTGCTCGCTTCCTCGGCGTCCCAGCGCGCGACGGTGTCGCCGATGATCGTCGTGATTTCGTCGGCGTAATTGGCAGCGATATAACGGGCCCCACCCAGCAGCCATCCGTCGGCCTTCCCGCGCAATTCGTCGTCGTCGCGCAGACGAATACCGAAATTGACCGTGTTCTCCTTGATCTTGTTCCGCAACGTGCTGGTCGGATCGTCCACCGACTCGGTGATCAGACGCTTGGCCACCTTCCACGTCGACGCGGCGAGCCCGGTGATCTCCTCGCGGCCCATGATCTGCGCCTTGAGCTTCTCGGCCTTCTCGATGGTGGCCGGATCGTTCTGCAGATCGTTGGCGTAGTCGACGAGGAACTTGTTCGCCGCCAGGCGCACCTCGTGTTCGGGATTGGAGCGAATCTTCCACGTGAACTCGACGAGTTCCTTGTAGACCTTCTCCCCCAGCAGCGTGTCGACGAACTTCGGCGACCAGTTGGGCGAGTCCCGGGCGACCACCCGATCGATCATCTCCTGGCTGCCCAGTGCCCACTGATGAGCCCGCTCGGCCAGCATGTCGATCAGCGGCAGCTGACGATTCTCGCGAAGCAGCTCGTCCAGGATGCGGCCGATCGGCGGCCCCCATTGCGGATCGGCCAACCGGCGCACGATGGTGCTGTCGATGACAGCGGTGATGTCCTCGTCGTTGAGCACGTCGACCACGCCGTGCAGCACCGTTGCCGCCTCGGCCGCCACCCGTTCCGCATTGTCGGGTTGGGCGAGCCAGGTGCCGAGCCGCAGCGGCACCTGAGCCGACGCAACTTTCTCCGAGACCACCTCGGGCGCGAGGAAGTTACTACCGACGAACGAGCTCAGGCTGGCACCGAGCTGGTCCTTCTTCTTCTTGATCAGGGCGGTGTGCGGAATCGGAATGCCCAGCGGATGCTTGAACAGGGCCGTCACCGCGAACCAGTCCGCCAGCGCGCCCACCATGCCTGCCTCCGACGCCGCTCGGACGTACCCCACCCACGCCCCGGCCCCGGTGGATTCCTGCCAGCGGCAGAAGAGATAGACGATCGAGGCGAAGACGAGGAATCCCGTCGCGACGGTTTTCATCTTGCGGAGGTCGCGACGCTTGGTCTCGTCGTCGAAATTCATGAGCTGCACACCCGACATTGTGCCCAGAATCGCAACCGATCAACCGGGGACGGCCCCCTCCTGTGTCGTACTCGACGCATAAGGTGGGTGACGTGGTGAAAAATAGTGCGGCGGCAGCCCCGGAGGACGCCCCCGAGGCGGATGCGGACAAGCCCAAAACCGAAAAACCGGACGGCCGCAAGCGTCGATGGCGAGAGCACAAGATTGCCCGACGCGAGGAGCTCGTCGACGGTACGTTGGCCGCGATCCGGCTGCGTGGTCGCGAGATCGGAATGGACGAGATCGCGTCGGAGATCGGTATCTCCAAGACGGTGCTCTACCGGTACTTCACCGACAAGAACGACCTGACCAGCGCGACGATGTCACGGTACGTCGAGACGACTCTCGCGCCGCGCATCTACTCCGCGATCTCCCACGAGCTCGACGAGTACGAGCTGACCCGGGTGGTGGTGACCGCCTACGTCGAGACGGTGGCCACCGATCCCGAGGTGTACCTGTACGTGATGGCCAACAACGCCGGCAACAACCGGGACGTGGTGGCCGAGTCCGAGCGCATGATCGCAGAACTTCTCTCCACCGTGTTGGGTGAGCGGCTGCGCCAACGCGAGATGGATTCGGGCGGATCGGTGCCGTGGGCGTTCGCCATCGTGGGCGCGGTCCAGCTGGCCACGCACTGGTGGATCTCGAACAAGTCCATGTCCGCAGACGACCTGATCGACTACCTCTGCATGATGATGTGGGGCGGCATCCACGGCGTGGCAATGGCCGACGGCTCACCGGCCAAGTTCAAATCGCAGCCGCATCCTCTGGTGGACGACGAGCCGGGTAAGTCCTAGCGCTCGTCGTACTCGTCGTCGAGAGGAACTTCGGTCCGTTGTTCGATGACGTCCGTGGCGTCGGCCTCGACGGGGAGGTCGCCGGCATCGGGCTCGTCGGGTTCGTCGGCGATCGGCAGATTCTGCTCGACGCGATCCTCGGTCGGAGATTCGATGGGTGATTCACTCATGTGTTCATTCGTACCATCGTCGCGCGCACGGTTCTCGTTTGAAAGTCGATCGCGCCGGTAATCCGAACGAGCATGAGCAACGAAACATTGTCCGGACGCCGCATTGCCGTACTCGCCACCGACGGTGTCGAGCAGGTCGAATTGGTTCAGCCCCGTCAAGCCGTCGAAAATGCCGGTGGCACAGTCACATTGGTGTCGCTCGATCACGGCGACATCCAAGCGATGAACAGCGATGTGAACGCAGGCGACACGTTCAGTGTCGACAAGATCGCGGGCGAGGTATCGGTCGACGACTTCGACGCGTTGATCCTGCCCGGCGGCACCACGAACCCCGATCAATTGCGCGTGGATGCGGACGCCGTGGAGTTCGTGCGCGCGTTCGTTCAGGCGCGCAAGCCAGTGGGAGTCATTTGCCACGGCGCGTGGACTCTGGCCGAAGCCGGCGTACTGAAGGGCCGCACGCTGACGTCCTACCCGAGCATTCGGACCGACCTTCGTAACGCCGGTGCCACCGTCGTGGACGAGGAAGTGGTCGTGGACGGCAACCTGGTGTCGAGCCGTAACCCCGACGACCTGCCGGCCTTCTGCGCGAAGATCGTGGAGCACTTCCGCGCTTGATAGGTTAGCGTGCCCTATGCGCATCTCTCGATCTCTGGCCCTGCCCGCGGCAGCCATGGCCCTTGCTCTGACCCTGACCGCGTGCGGATCCGGCAACTCCGGCGACGACTCTGCCGATTCGGCTCCTGCGGGCACCGTCGTCACCGACATGTTCGGGGAGGTCGAGGTGCCGGCCAACCCCCAGCGAGTAGTTGCGCTCGGCTGGTCGGACGCCGAGACCGCACTGGCCCTCGGCGTGCAACCCGTCGGGGCCAGTGACTGGCTCGGCGTCGGAGGCAACGGCCTCGGGCCCTGGGTCACCGAAAAGTACGACACCGACCCCACGATTCTGGCCACCTACGACATCGACGTCGAGTCGGTCGCTGCCCTGGCACCGGATCTGATCCTGTGGACCAGAAGCACCAACGACAAAGCCGTGTACGACCAGCTGTCCGACATCGCCCCCACCGTCGCGGCCCCACCGGGAACCGACGTCGCCTACGGCACCACGTGGGACGGGCAGACCGAAATCGTCGCCGAGGCGCTCGGGAAAGTCGACGAAGGCAAGAAGCTGATCGACGACACCAAGGCCAAATTCGCCGACACAGTAGCTGCCAACCCAGAATTCGCCGGCAAGACCGTCGCCGTCGGCACGCTCTACAGCGGCCAGAGCGGGGCCTACGTACGCGGCGACACCCGAGTCGACTTCCTCGAAGCACTCGGACTGACGAACACCCCGGCCATCCAGGACCTCGCCCAACCCGGGAAATTCAGCGTCGACCTCTCCGAAGAAAACATCGCGAAGCTCGACGCCGACCTGACCGTAATGTTCCCCATCGGCAGCGGACCCGAGGTCATCACCGAGAGCCCACTGATCCAGGGACTGCCGTCGGCCCGCGACGGACGTCTGGTCGTGCTCGGCGACCTCGACCTGTCCAACGCATTCTCGGCCGCCTCGGTCGCAGGCACCCGCTACGCACTCGACAACGCAGTGCCGCTGTTCGCAGCACCACTGAAGGCCTAGCTCACACCCTCCCCGGCGGGCTTGTCACACCCTCCCCGGCGGGCTTGTCACACTCTTCCCGGGGGAAAACCACCCGCGGCGATCGGTCCCCAGGTGTCGATCGTGATGCGGATCAACGACTTTCCCTGCTTCACCATCGCCGCGCGGTACTCGTCCCAGTCCGAGTGCTCGCCGGCGATGCTGCGGAAGTACTCCACGAGCGGTTCGACGGCGTCGGGCAGATCGATGATCTCGGCCGTCCCGTCGATCTGTACGTAGTCGCCGTTCCAGTCATCGCTGTGCACCAACACGGTGACGGCCGGCGTGCGGCGGATGTTGTGCACCTTGGCGCGCTCGGGGTACGTGGCGATGACGATGCGGCCCTGGGAGTCCACGCCTGCGGACACCGGGGACACCTGCAGGCCGTCGTCGCGCTTGCGGGTGATCAGTGTGTGGTGGTGTCGTGGACGCACGAATTCGAGTAGTTGCTCACGCGACACGGTCTCGGCTTTTGCGATGGTAGGGGCCATGATTTCCATGGTAGAGACGTAGTCTGACGCCCATGGCCGACAACCCGAAACTGTGGACTCAGTCCCCCGTCGATGTACTGCGCGCCGGCGCTTCTCCACGGGTGGAGGACATCGATTTCAGCGCTACTCCGGGGTTCGACGGCAAGAAGGCACACGGCAACGACGTCCTCGAGCAGCGCGGTGCGGTGCTGGCGGCGCTCCAGGAAAAGCTCTATGCCCACGGGCGCGCGGGCGGCACCAAGTCGGTTTTGCTGGTGTTGCAGGGCATGGACACCGCAGGCAAGGGCGGCATGGTCAAGCACGTCATCGGGATGGTCGATCCCCAGGGCGTCGACCTCGCGTCGTTCGGAGTGCCGACCCAAGAAGAGAAGCAACACCACTACCTGTGGCGCATCCGAAAAGCCCTTCCGCGAGCAGGCCGAATCGGGGTGTTCGATCGGTCCCACTACGAGGACGTTCTCGTCGTCGCGGTTCACGACCTCGTGCCACGGCAGGTGTGGGAGAAGCGATTCGACGAGATCAACGCCTTCGAGAAGGAATTGGTCGACGAGGACACTGTCGTCGTCAAAGTTGCTCTCTTCGTCTCGGCGGACGAGCAGAAGAAGCGATTGCAGGAGCGGCTCGATCGACCCGAGAAGCACTGGAAGTACAACCCGGGTGATGTCACCGAGCGTGGATTCCTACCGCAGTACCGGACGGCGTATCAGCGGGTGCTCGATCGAACGGATACCGACCACGCACCGTGGTACGTCGTCCCGTCCGACCGCAAGTGGTACAGCAGGTTGGCGGTCACCGAGATCTTGATCGACGCGCTCGAAAAGCTCGATCTCGATTGGCCCGCAGCCGATTTCGACGTCGAACACGAGAAGAAGCGACTGGCCGAAAGCTGACCGAAAGGGCCCGCGACATCGCGTCGCGGGCCCTTTCGTACTGTCAGTCGGAGATCAGAGCGTTGCTGCGTCGATGACGAAGCGGTAGCGCACGTCGGACTTGACGACGCGGTCGTATGCCTCGTTGATCTTCTCGGCCGGAATGACCTCGATCTCGGCACCGATGTGGTGCTCGGCGCAGAAGTCAAGCATTTCCTGGGTCTCGGCGATGCCGCCGACCATGGAACCGGCGAACGAGCGACGGTTGGCCAGCAGATTGAACGCAGGCACCTCGAGGGGCTTCTCGGGAACGCCGAGCTCGACGAGGGTTCCGTTGCGGGCCAGCAGTCCCAGGTACTTGCCCATGGGCAGGTTGGCCGAGACGGTGTTGAGGATCAGGTCGAACTTGCCCTGCAGATCCTTTAGAGCAGTGGTGTCCTTGGTGGCGTAGTACTCGTCGGCACCGTAGGCCTTGCCGTCTGCTTCCTTCGCATCCGTCTGGCTCAGCACGGTGACGTGCGCGCCCATGGCGTGAGCGATCTTGACGCCGATATGTCCGAGGCCGCCCATTCCGATGATGGCGACCTTCTTGTCTGGGCCGGCTCCCCAGTGCTTGAGGGGCGAGTACAACGTGATGCCTGCGCACAGCAGCGGCGCGGCGACGTCGAGCTCGACGCCTTCCGGAATTCCGAGAACGAACTTCTCGGTGACGACGATCTGGGTGGAGTAGCCGCCGTTGGTGAACTCACCTTCGTAGGTGGTCGAGTTGTAGGTCTGTACGACACCCTTGGTGCAGTACTGCTCGTCGCCGTCGAGACATGCCTCGCACTTGCCGCAGGAGTCGACGAAGCAGCCGACGCCGACGCGGTCGCCCACCTTGCGGGTGGTCACCTCGGAGCCGACCTCGGCCACGATGCCGGCGATCTCGTGCCCGGGAACGACGGGATACGTGGTGCCGCCCCACTCGTTTCGGGCGGTGTGGATGTCGGAGTGGCAGATGCCCGCGAACTTGACGTCGATGAGGATGTCGTTCGGTCCGACTGCGCGTCGCTCGATCGTCGCCTTCTCGAGCGGAGCGTCCGGAGCGGTGGCCTGGTAAGCGGTAGCTGAAGTCATATCTACATTGCTACCTACGCATCTGTGTAAACGCAACACAGCTACCGCTACGACCAGGCTATTCCTACTCCGAACGAGTCGTTCGCAACAGTAACGTCAGCTGTTCTTGGCGATATTGACGCCGAGCCACCCAACATACGCTGCCAGACCGACCAGTCCGATCTTGCGGGTCTTGGGGTAGGCGATCGCCACGCCGACCGCCAGTTCGGTGGCCCCGTTACGACTGATCCAGGTTCGAGTGTCCTTGGGGAACGGCAGCTTGGTGATTCCCTCGAAGGCCTCCGGGACCACGAAATGGGCCGCGCCGGTGGCGGCCAACCCGATTCCGAATGCCTTGGGCACCAGACCGTTCGACTTCTTGGACTTGCTCACTGACATGCTCCCTGGGATCGAAGGATTTGCATCGGCAGACCGACAATAGCGCTCGGTGGGCCGCTGCGCGGCGACCCGCCCGAGACGCCCACTACTTTGCTACGCGGCCGTTTTCGTAGCGGTAGAACCCGGCCCCGGTCTTCTTGCCCGTCTGTCCTGCCTCGACCATGCGCAGCAACAGCGGCGGTGCCGCGAACAGCGGCTCGTCGAATTCCGAATACATGGAGTCGGCAATGGACTTGACGGTGTCGAGACCTACGAGATCCGCGAGGGCGAGCGGTCCCATCGGGTGAGCCAGACCCAGAACCGTTGCTTTGTCGACGTCTTCTTTGGTCGCGAATCCCGACTCGACCATGCGGATCGCCGAGAGCAGATACGGAACCAGAAGTGCATTGACGACGAAGCCCGAGCGATCCGCGGACCGCACCACCTGTTTGCCGAGAACATCTCCGGCGAAGGCTTCGGCACGGTCGGCCACCGCATCGGACGTCGCGCTCGTCGTGACCAGCTCGACGAGTGGCAGTACCGGTACCGGATTGAAGAAATGAAGTCCGACGACGCGCTGCGGTGCCGTGGTGGCCGACGCGAGCGTCGTGATCGGAATGGACGAGGTGTTGGAGGCGAGCACGGCATTCGCGTCGGACACCACCGCGTCGAGTTCTGCGAAGATTGCCGACTTGACCTTCTCGTCCTCGACGACTGCTTCGACGACGAGTTGACGGTCTGCGAAGTCCCCGAGATCGCAGGTGAACCGCAACCGCGAGACGGCATGTTCTCGTTCACGCTCGGTGATCTTGCCGCTGCTCACTCCGCGGTCCAGTGATTGCAGGATGCGGCTCCGGCCGGCCGTCGCCTGTTCGCGACTCTGTTCGTAGACCGACACGTCGACGTGCGCGCGGGCGCAGACCTCTGCAATTCCAGCACCCATCTGCCCGGCTCCGACGATCCCCACCCTCTCGACCGTCACAGAAAACTCCTAGCCAATAATGTTGCAGCACAACAGCTTTTAGTGAGATGAGGGTAACTCTGATCGGGTACGCCCAAAACCTTCGTCGTACAGAACAGGCGGCCCGCAACGAAAGTTGCGGACCGCCTGACTAGTGCGCTGAAGATCCGGGGAGGCGGTACCTCTAGTGGAACTGGCCTTCTTCGGTGGAGCCCTTCAGGGCAGCCGTCGAGGTGTTGGGGTCGACGGTGGTGGCGATGCGGTCGAAGTAGCCCGCACCGACCTCACGCTGGTGCTTGATGGCGGTGAAGCCACGCTCTTCGGCAGCCTTGAACTCGCGCTCCTGCAGGTCGACGAACGCGGTCATGCCTTCGCGGGCGTAGCCGTGTGCCAGGTCGAACATGCCGTAGTTGAGCGAGTGGAAGCCCGCGAGGGTGATGAACTGGAACTTGAAGCCCATGGCGCCGAGTTCCTTCTGGAACTTCGCGATGGTGGCGTCGTCCAGGTGCGCCTTCCAGTTGAACGAAGGCGAGCAGTTGTAGGCGAGCAGCTGGTCCGGGAATTCGCTGCGAACCGACTCGGAGAACTTCTTGGCGACCTCGAGGTCCGGGACGCCGGTCTCCATCCAGATGAGGTCTGCGTACGGTGCGTAGGCCTTGGCGCGAGCGATGCAGGGCTCGATGCCGTTCTTGACGCCGAAGAAGCCTTCCGCGGTGCGGGTTCCGTCGAGGAATTCGCGGTCACGCTCGTCGACGTCGGAGGTGATCAGCGTGGCTGCCTCGGCGTCGGTGCGGGCGATGATGACCGAGGGGACGTCGGCGACGTCCGAGGCCAGACGAGCGGAGGTCAGGGTGCGGATGTGCTGCTGGGTGGGGATGAGCACCTTGCCACCGAGGTGGCCGCACTTCTTCTCCGATGCGAGCTGGTCTTCCCAGTGCACGCCTGCAGCACCGGCCACGATCATGGCCTTCTGCAGCTCGTATGCGTTCAGTGCGCCACCGAAGCCGGCTTCGGCGTCGGCCACGATGGGTGCAACCCAGTTCTTGACGGACGTGTCGCCCTCGATCTTGGCGATCTCGTCGGCGCGCAGGAGCGCGTTGTTGATGCGACGGACGACCGACGGCACCGAGTTGGCCGGGTAGAGGCTCTGGTCCGGGTAGGTGTGGCCCGAGAGGTTGGCGTCGCCGGCGACCTGCCAGCCGGAAAGGTAGATCGCCTGGAGGCCGGCGCGGATCTGCTGCACGGCCTGGTTACCGGTGAGGGCACCGAGCGAGTTGATGTAGTCCTCGTTGTTGACGAGATCCCACAGGATCTCGCTGCCGCGGCGAGCGAGTGTGGCTTCTTCGACCACAGTGCCCTGGAGGTCGGAGACCTGCTGCGCGGTGAAGTTACGGGTGACGCCCTTCCAGCGCGGGTTGGTGTCCCAATCCTGCTGAATCTCGGCGGTGGTCTTCGGGGTGCCGGTGGTCGACATCGGAGCTCCAGTCTCTTCTCTGCTTCTCGGCCTGCCGCGAGACGAATCTTCACATCGTTGCCAGGCCCTTCTGGTGTACTCCAAAACAATGGCACACCCAAAAACAGGCGTCTACCAGTTGTTAGTGCCAATCTTGGCTAGCTTTCCAGAGCCCTTTGCTAAGTCTGCGAATTTTCGGGGCTCACATACCTCGCCGATCGGGCAGCGTGGTTACTCGTCGGTAGTGTCAAATCCCCAGTTGGTGAACGGAATGAACAAAATTCTTTACGGGACGCTTGTACGGTTTGAATCAAGCGTCTGAATCGAGTCAGAAAACAGCTTCGCAGTGATGGACGTCACACCGATTCCGTCCCACGATGTGGACGCTGCACGACGTGATCCACTCGCCATCTCTCGTTGGAGAATCCCCCGTGCGAGTGCGTCGAGTGGAGCAGGAATTGCACCATCCACAAGCAACCGGCCATGCACAGGCCATTCCATTTCCCCAGGTCGACCGATCAACGCCGTACAGCGAGACACCGATGCTGCTGCCATGACACACCGCAACCCCGCAGACTCCACCCCCACCCCCGCAGGTCATTCCGCAGGCTCCACTCCCACCCCCGCAGGTCATTCCGCAGGCTCCACTCCCACCCCCGCAGGTCATTCCGCAGGCTCCACTCCCACCCCCGCAGGTCATTCCGCAGGCTCCACCCCCACCACTTGGGGGGACCTCGTCGCCGCAGGGATTCACCCCAGCACCATCTCGCGTCGCTTCACCCGCGTCCTGCCGACGGTCCATATGCGCGGGGAGCCGTCGACGATGGACCGATGTCGGGCGATCACGCTGTGGCGACCCGACGCCGTCCTCAGTCATCGATCGGCCGCATACCTGCGCGGCTGGACCACCGAACCGACAATGCTCGACGCCACCGTCCCTCGATCTGCGCGGCTGCGACCTCCGCCTTGGCTTCGGCTGCACCGTCGCGACATGGACTCCACGCTCGTCGACGAGGTCGCGACGCTGCCCTGCACCATCTCTGCGCAGACGATGCTCGACTGCCTGGCGCTACTCCCCCGCCCCGATGCCGAGTTGCTGATCGACGAGCGCCTGAAGTTCGGAATGGACCCGGCTTCGCTGCTCTGCCTACTCGACCGATTCCCGGGTCGGCGCGGGAACGTCGAGCTGGCTCGTCAGGTGCGGCTCGCGGTATCGAGATTCGCGTCGGAGCCCGAGCGCGCCCTGGGCCGCGCAGTGCATCGGCTCCGCCTGCGCCTGGAGATGAACGCTGCAGTCGGACCGTTCGTGTGTGATTTCGTCGACCGCCGCAGCCGAACGATCATCGAAGTCGACGGTCGCGAATTCCACAGTGCGGCAGCCGTATTCAGCAAGGATCGTCGACGACAGAACGCGCTGGTCCTCGATGGCTGGTTGGTGCTGCGCTATTCGGCGTTCGATGTGCTCACTGCACCCGATCGCGTTGCGGGCGAGATCGCAGCGGTCATTCGACGACGGCGGGCATCGCGGCGATGACTGCACACAATGCTCCACTCGCTGGGCCGTACACGGGATTTACCGGATCTACCGCGAAAAGTGGAGCACCAGTTGCATCAGGCCGGTCGCAGTGGCCGACCCGGCGCTGAATGCACAGAATGCTCCACTCCCGGAGCGAGCACGAGATTCGTCGCGCCTGCCCCGGGCAGCGGAGCATCAGTTGCAGAAATGACTCAGACGCGAACGCCGTTACGGTCGACACTCGTCGCGACCACTCGCGAGGTGACCGGGGCCCTACGCGACGCAACCACTCCCAACGCACCCATGGCGGCGATCACGAGTCCGCCGACGATGGCGAACAGGTCCGCGGCCAGCAGTCCGGAGGGGAAGACCATCAGCGCGGGCGAGACGGCAAGCAACACACCCAGGCCGACGTGAGTCCAGTGGCTCTGCCTGGACGCGGATCCGATTGCCCAGAGCGCCGACGATGCCGCGAGGATGCCGAGCACCAGGATGGCTCCGGTGACTTCTTGGTCGCCCTGGACGGGAAGCCAGACGGTGGAGGCGACCAGAACGGCTCCGGTGACGAAGACGACGACGTCCCTGACGATTTCCGATGTGCGCTGACGATTGGACATGACCGCTCCTCGAGGTGCGTGATGAATAGCTCGTATATCGGTATACGCCTTTACTCCGGCTAATGTTCCCCAAGGTCACCGAATCGTGACCCAGCAGCTAGTTGCGAACGGTGTTAAGGCAATTCTTCGCAGGCGTAGCCTGGCAACCGTGTCCAAGACTTTCGTCGGCGTGCGCCTTCGGCAGCTACGCAGCGAACGCAGCATGAGCCAGGTATCTCTGGCGCAGAAGCTCGGCATCTCGGCCAGCTATCTCAACCAGATCGAGCACGACGTGCGCCCGTTGACGGTTCCGGTTCTGCTGCGCATCTCGGAGGTCTTCGGCGTCGACACCTCGTTCTTCTCCTCCGAGGACGACACCCGGCTGGTTGCCGAGTTGCGCGAGGTCGCGCTCGACCAGGACATGGGCATCGACGCCGATCCGCACGAGATCGCGCAGATGGTCAGCTCGCACCCACAGCTGGCTCGGGCAATGGTCAATATGCATCGCCGATACCGCAATACGACGGCTCAGCTGTTGGCAGCGACCGAGGAACGATATTCGGACGGCAGTGGCAGCGGCTCCATCAGCAAGCCGCACGAAGAGGTGCGCGACTACTTCTATCAACGACAGAACTATCTGCACGAATTGGATACCGCCGCAGAGGCATTGACGTCGAGAATTCGGTTTCATCGCGCCGACGTGGGTGGTGAGATCGCGAAGCGGTTGCGCACGGTGCACGACGTGCAGATTGTCAATCGCATCGACCTCGGTGAGAACGTGCTGCATCGGTTCGACCCGCAGACGCGGGTGTTGGAGATTTCTCCCCACCTCTCCGGCGGGCAGAAGGTCTTCAAGTTCGCCGCCGAGCTCGCGTATCTCGAATGCGGTGACCTGTTGAACAAGATGGCCGACGAGGGAAACTTCACGAGCGAGGCGTCGAAGAAGTTGGCAGTACTCGGGTTCGCCAACTACTTCGCGGCCGCGACGGTGTTGCCGTATCACCAGTTCCATGATGTCGCCGAGGATTTCCGATACGACATCGAGCGGCTCTCGGCCTTCTTCTCGGTCAGTTACGAGACCATCTGCCACCGACTCTCCACGCTGCAGCGCCCCGAGATGCGCGGTGTTCCGTTCTCGTTCGTTCGAGTCGATCGCGCAGGCAACATGTCGAAACGGCAGTCCGCCACCGGCTTCCATTTCTCCTCCAGCGGCGGCACCTGTCCGCTGTGGAACGTGTACGAGACGTTCGCGTATCCCGGCAAGATCATGACGCAGATCGCCGAGATGCCCGATGGCCGCAACTACCTGTGGATCGCGCGAACGGTGGAACGCCGCGCCGCTCGATACGGTCAGCCCGGCAAGACTTTTGCCATCGGCCTCGGTTGCGAACTTCGCCATGCCGGACGGCTCGTGTACGCCGACGGACTGGACGTGCAGGGCTCGGCGGTCGCGACTCCGATCGGAGCGGGTTGCCGGGTCTGCGAACGCTCGAACTGCCCGCAACGTGCGTTCCCACCGCTGGGCAAGGACCTCGACATAGACGAGCACCGAAGCTCGGTGTCCCCGTATCTCGTTCGCTGATCAGAAAGAGAACCCCATGACCCGAATCGGCGTTGTACTCAGGCCCGAGATCGCCCCGGAGAAACTGGTCGACGCGGCTCGCGCAGCCGATGCCGCGGGCGTCGACGAGGTCTGGCTGTGGGAAGACTGCTTCTTCTCCGGCGGGTTGTATACTGCTGCACTGATTCTCGCGAGCACCGATCGCGTGCACGTCGGCATTGGGGTGTTGCCCACTCCGATGCGGAACGTCGCGTCAACTGCCATGGAGATCGCGACCGTCGCTAGGGTCCATCCGGGTCGGCTTCGTGTGGGACTCGGCCACGGCGTCCAGTCGTGGATGGGCCAGATCGGCGCACGAGTGCAGTCTCCGCTGACGTTACTCGACGAGCAGATGACAGCACTCACCGCTCTCCTCGCGGGCGAGAGCGTCACCACGCAGGGACGATACGTCTCGCTCGACAATGTGCAGCTCGACTGGCCTCCGCTGCTGGCACCTCCGCTTCTCGTCGGGGCCACCGGCCCGAAAACCCTTGCTCTGAGCGGCCGCAGGAGTGTCGGCACCATTCTCACGAGCGAGACGGACCCGGATCAGCTGCGGACTGCCGTCGGACACATCGCCGCGGGCCCGGGTCACGAGATCGTCGTCTATGTTGCAGTCGAATCCGATTCCGATGCCGCCATGAGTAATCTGCAGCGCTGGATCGACGCGGGCGCTACCACTGTCGTACTCGAACCGTGTGCAGAACAACCGAATCCGACCCCACTGTTCGCGCTCGCCGCATCCTTGACCAAGGAGTTCGGAGCCCGGTAACCAGCATTCTCACCGGAAGGCCGACACTAGCTCTCCCGCAGATAGCGTCCCGCGTCGGCGAACGCGCGTGCTCGACGCGTCAGCGTGGGCTGCGCAGCGGGTTCTCCTCGCCACAGGCGGTAGAGCGTGCTCATGCTGAGGATGAGTCGCTCGGGCGAATCCCAGTGTGCGTAGTGCCCGAATTCGGGGGATTTGAGCAGGTTGAGGGCGGCCTCGGTGGAGCCGAGGCCCGCGTCGAAGCACGCCCGTCCGGCCTCGGCCACCCAGGTCCAATAGCTGCGCACGGCGCGGATTTCGTCGGTGCCGCACAGGGGGCCGTGGCCGGGAACGTACACGTCGGCGTCGAGTTCGAGGAGATGGTCGAGGGCGTCGATCCAGTTCTGCAGCGGTCCGTGCCAGAGCACCGGGGTGGCGTCGATGAAGAGCAGGTCGCCTGCGAATACGACCCCCACGTCCGGGAGGTGAGCGATGAGATCACCTTCGGTGTGCGCCGGACCGAGATAGCGCAGGTGAACCGATCTTCCTGCGACATCGATGGTCTCGGTGGTTTCGAAGGTGTGATCAGGCAGGCGGGGCAGCGCCGACGGAAACAGCGCGTCGCCGCGAACACGGTCCATGTAGGAGCCCATCGCACCGATCGGTCCCGGCACCCAGCCGACCGCCTTGCCGAAGGACGCGAATGCGGATACACCCTTCGGTGGAGTCTCCGCCTTCATCGCGTGCAGCGACGCCGCGCTGGTGGTGATGCGCGCGGAGGCGGGCACGCTGTCGTTTCCCCACCAGTGATCACCGTCCGAATGCGTGTTGAGGACCTCGGTGATGGGTGCGGCGGAAACCAACTCGGCGGTGTCAGCGACAACCCGCTCGGCCCAGTTCACGTCCCAGACGGTGTCGATCAGCATCGACGCCGAACCCGGTGCGACGACGAGCCCGGTGTTGGTCTGCCCCCAACTCCCCGGTGGACGCATGAAGGCCCAGGTGTCGTCGGCGATCTGCTGGTATCCCACCTCGGTGTTGTGCACTGCCACAGGCTATCCGCTGAGCATCTCCTGCAGAAGACCATTCCACCGACGTTTCGTCCTGATCGATTGCGTCGTCGTGTAAATCTTGTCGGGTGGCAAAGTTTCGCGCGTAGGTGCAGGCTTTGCAGAACCGAAATACTCGACGCTAGGGGTTGTCATGACGGTGCCTGTCCTGCAGAACTACATCGACGGGGTATTCGTGACGCCCTCGGGCACCGAGATGCTCGATGTGATCAGCCCGGTGGACGAGACGGTCGTCGCCCACTCCCCCATCTCCGACGCGGCCGACGTCGACGCCGCAATGTCGGCTGCCGCCAAAGCTTTCGAGACCTGGGGCAAGACGACTCCCAGTGAGCGGCAGAAGGTACTGCTGAAGCTCGCCGACGCCATCGAGGCCCACAGCGACGAGATCGTCGAGGCGCAGAGTCGTAACACCGGTCAGCCGAAGGCCACCATCGCCGCCGAGGAAGTCACCGTCGGAGCAGATCAGATTCGGTTCTTCGCCGGGGCTGCCCGGATGCTCGAAGGCAAGTCGGCCGGCGAGTACATGGACGGGTTCACCTCGTACGTACGCCGCGAGCCGATCGGCGTCGTAGGGCAGGTGACGCCGTGGAACTACCCGTTCATGATGGCGATCTGGAAGATCGGGCCTGCGCTGGCAGCCGGCAACACCGTCGTTCTCAAGCCGAGCGACACCACCCCCGAGAGCACCCTGGTGCTGGCGAAGTTGTCGAAGGGCATCGTCCCCGACGGAGTGCTGAACATCGTTCTGGGCAACGGCGGCACCGGCGCAGCCATCGTCGAGCACAAGACGCCCGGCCTGGTCTCGATCACCGGTTCGGTGCGGGCAGGCATCGCTGTCGCCGTCGCCGCCGCCAAGCAGCTCAAGCGCGCGCATCTCGAGCTGGGCGGCAAGGCACCGGCCATCGTGTTCGACGACGTCGACCTCACCAAGGCCGCCGACGGCATCGCCGAGGCCGCGTTCTTCAACGCCGGCCAGGACTGCACGGCGGTCACTCGCGTGTTGGTGCACGAGTCGGTACACGACTCGCTCGTCGACGCCCTCGTCGCCAAGGCGAAGACACTGAAGGTCGGATTGCCCGACGACCCCGACACTTTCCTCGGCCCGCTCAACAACGTCAACCACTTCGGTCAGGTGAGCTCCAAGGTCGACGGTGTCGGTGCACACGCAACCGTCGTCACCGGCGGAAAACGTATCGGCGACAAGGGATTCTTCTACGAGCCCACGATCATCACGGGCGTGCAGCAGTCCGATCCCATCGTGCAGGAGGAGACGTTCGGCCCGGTGCTGACGGTGCAGAAGTTCTCCGACGAGGCGGAGGCGATCGAGCTCGCCAACGACGTCGACTTCGGTCTCGCGTCGAGCGTCTGGACCTCCGATCACGCCCGCACCCTTCGCATTTCGGCAGCTCTCGACTTCGGTGCAGTCTGGGTCAATTGCCACATCCCACTGGTGGCCGAGATGCCGCACGGCGGCTTCAAGTACTCCGGTTACGGCAAGGATCTCTCGGCGTACGGCGTGGACGACTACACCCGCATCAAGCACGTGATGAGCTCGACGGAGACCATCGCATGACATTCCATCCCCTGGACCCACTCTCGAGCGACGAATTCTCCACAGTCGCCGAGGTTCTGGGCCGGGAACACGGCGTCGGCGACGGGTGGCGATTCGCCTCGATCGAGATGATCGAACCGGCCAAGTCCGAGGTGGCCGCATTCGATGCGGACGGTACTGTCCCTGCTCGTCGCGCAGTGTCGGTGGTGCTGAACCGGGCCGAGAACACCACGTTCAAAGCCGTGGTGTCACTGGACAACACGACCACCGAATCCTGGACCCACATCCCGGACGTGCAGCCCAACTTCACCGTCGACGAGTGGGAAGAGGCCGACGCGGCCCTGCGCGCGCACCCCGATGTGATTGCCGCACTTGCCGATCGCGGGATCACCGATCTCGATCTGGTGTTCATGGACACCTGGACCTACGGCGAGGCGGTGACGCCCGAGAAGTACAAGGGTCGACGCCTGGGTTGGTCCGACACGTGGGTCAAAGCCGCCGCGGGTGCCAATCCGTACGCGGGGCCGGTGGGCGGCTTCCACTGCGTCATCGACGTCAACACGATGGAACTGCTCGAAATCGAGGACACGTACCGCGTCGAGCGGCCCGAGATCATGGGCGAGTACGTGCCCCGCCACATCCCGGAGCGCATCCGCAACGCGAGCAGCCGGCCGCCGCTGAAGCCGCTCGAGATCACCCAGCCGGACGGCCCGTCGTTCGAGCTGGACGGCAACAAGCTCACGTGGCAGAACTGGTCGCTGCGGGTGGGATTCAACTACCGCGAGGGCATGACGCTGCACGCCGTCACCTACGACGACAACGGGAACGTGCGATCCGTCGCGAACCGAATGTCGTTCGCGGAGATGATCGTTCCGTATCGTGACCACACCGAGGATCACTATCGGCGCACCGCGTTCGACATCGGCGAGTGGGGCCTGGGTTTCATGACGACCTCGCTCGAACTCGGCTGCGACTGTCTCGGCGAGATACGGTACCTCGACGCCGTGCTGCACAACAGCAAAGGCGAGCCGTACACGATCACCAACGCGATCTGTATCCACGAGGAAGACAACGCGGTGCTGTGGAAGCACGTCGACCACGACGCCGGGGCAGAGGTGCGTCGAATGCGCCGTCTCACCGTCAGCTTCCACGCCACCGTCGCGAACTACGAGTACCTGGTCTACTGGCGGTTCTATCAGGACGGCAACATCGAGTGCGAGGTCCGCGCGACGGGCATCATGGTCGTCACGCACTTCGACGAGGGCACCGCTCATCCGTCGGGCACGCTGATCGACAATCGCACGTATGCGCCGTACCACCAGCACTTCCTGGTCGCCCGGCTCGATCTGGACATCGACGGCACCGAGAACACCGTCTATTCGAGCCGAACCCAGATGGTGCCGATGGGTCCCGACAATCCGTACGGCCTGGCCCTGACGCAAGTGAACACCCCGCTCACCACCGAGTCCGAGGGCAAGCAGGATTACGACTGGAACACGCAGAAGGCGTGGAAGGTGGTCAACGACAACGTCACCAACGGTCTCGGCACCCGGCCCGCGTACAAGTTGGTGCCCGGCTCGGCGATTCCGGCGATGTTCGATCCGGCCTCGCCCATCTTCCAGCGTTCCCAGGTGATCGGTCACACCGTGTGGGTCACACCCAATTCACCCGACGAGCGTTGGCCGAGCGGCGAGTTCGTCAATCAGAGTGGCGTCGACCACGGCCTGCCCGAGTGGACCGAGAAGAACCGATCGATCGAGAACACCGATGTGGTGGTCTGGTACACCTTCGGCATCCATCACATCACCAGGCCCGAGGACTGGCCGGTGATGCCCGCGGACACGGTCTCGTTCTGGCTCAAGCCTTTCGGCTTCTTCGATCGCAACCCCTCACTCGACGTCGCCGCATCGGAGCCGAAGCATTGCCACACCGATCCCGGCAGCACCTGTCACTAGTTCGTTCGACCTCACGAAAGGCTCGCCCATGCGTTTGATCGTGGGGTACCAGGCGACACCGAGCGGGGCGGATGGGATCGCTCTGGGCGTGACGCTCGCACGCTCGTTGCAGGCTTCGTTGGACATCTGTCTCGTGCTCCCCCAGGAGCGTCCTGTTCCGTCCAGGGCTCCGGTGGAGGCCTCCTACGACGACATCCTGATCGACCAGGCCACCGACTGGCTGGTCGAAGCACGTGCGCTGGTACCGGACGACGTCGAGGCACGAACGCACCTGTTGTTCGACGAGTCGTTCGCGCAAGGTCTGCTCGACATGGCCGGCGACACCGAGTTCCGTAGCGCCGGAACCGACACCGACGCGTCCATGATCGTCGTCGGCGCTGCCGGTGACGGCCTGCTAGGACGCCACTCCATCGGCACCGTCACCAGCGATCTGCTCCACGTGGCACACGTGCCCGTGGCCCTGGCACCCCGTGGATATCGCCACTCTCCCCCGCCCCGCGTCCGCGAGATCACCTGCGCCGTCGGAAATCGTCCGGGCGCAGCCGAACTCGTCGCGGCGGCAACCGAACTGTCCACCAGAGGTCAGCTTCCCCTACGCCTGCTGGCCCTCGTGGCCTCGAGTACGGAATCCGCCCGACGCCCCCAGTCCACCGATGTCTCCAAGGCGCAGCAGATCTTGCAGACGGTGCAGGCCGGAGTTCCTGCAGGCGTGGAGGTCACGTCTCTGATCGCCGAGGGCTCGGGCATCGAGAAGGCCGCTGCGTCGCTGGACTGGCACGACGGTGACGTGCTCATGGTCGGGTCGTCCAGGCTCGCGCGTCCGCACCGACTCTTCCTGGGATCGGTTGCCGCCAAAATGCTTCGGGTGGTTCCCGTTCCGATGATCGTCGTTCCGAAAGAGGCCGGCAATGAGTGAGAAGTCGATCGTGGACGTCGAGTCCAAAGGCCTCTCGGCCGGTCAGCTGGGTTTGCTCGCCAGCGTCGTGTTGGGTATCTCGACCATCGCACCCGCCTATGCGTTGACCGCCTCGCTCGGACCGACGGTCACCGAGGTGGGCGTGCACCTGCCGGCAATCTTCATCGTCGGATTCATCCCGATGTTGTTGGTGGCGTTGGGTTATCGTGAACTCAATGCCGCCGAACCGGACAGCGGCACGTCGTTCACGTGGGCGTCGAAAGCGTTCGGTCCGTACGTCGGGTGGATGGGCGGGTGGGGCCTCATCGCGGCGACCATCATCGTGCTCTCCAACCTGGCCGGAGTGGCCGTCGACTTCTTCTATCTGTTTCTCGCTCAACTCACCGGTAACGACTCGTTGGCCGACCTCACCGGCAACAAGCTCGTCAACATCGTCACGTGTCTGATCTTCATGGCTTTGGCTGCCTGGCTCTGCTATCGCGGCATGCAGGAAACCAAGCGCGTCCAGTACACGATGCTCGGGTTTCAGTTGCTGGTGATGGCATGGTTCATCGTCGCTGCGTTCGTCAAGGTCGGCTCAGGCGAGGGTGCCCAGGACATCTCGTTCAGCCTCGACTGGTTCGACCCGTTCGGGATTCCCAGCTTCTCGGCCTTCACCGCGGGGCTGTCGCTGTCGATCTTCATGTACTGGGGTTGGGACGTCTGCCTGACGGTCAACGAAGAAACTGCAGGCAGCGCCAAAATACCCGGCCGAGCAGCGCTGGTGACGGTGTTCTTCATCATCGTGCTGTATTTGCTCACCGCCGTGGCCACCCTGCTCTTCGCCGGCACCGGCGATACCGGCAACGGCCTGCAGAACCCGGACACCACCGACAACGTGTTCGCCGCGCTCGCGACGCCGGTCATGGGTCCATTCGCGATTCTGCTGTCTCTCGCCGTGTTGGGTAGCTCCGCGAGTTCCCTGCAGGCCACGTTCATCTCGCCGGCGCGCACATTACTGGCGATGGGCCACTACCAGGCCCTGCCGAAGCGATTTGCCTCCATCACACCCCGATTCAGCACTCCCGGGTTCGCCACACTGGTGGCCGCCGGAACATCCGCTGGTTTCTACGCCGTCATGCGGGTGGTCAGCGACAACGTCCTCACCGACACCATCGCCGCACTCGGACTGATGATCTGCTTCTACTACGGGATAACCGCCTTCGCCTGCGTCTGGTACTTCCGAGACGAGCTGTTCACCAGTGCCCGCAACGTCTTCTTCAAATTCCTCGCACCGCTCCTCGGCGGAGTCGGCATGGTGGTGGTGTTCGTCCAAACCTCCGTGGACGCCTGGGACCCCGAATTCGGCAGCGGCTCATCCCTGTTCGGCATCGGGATGGTGTTCCTGATCGGAGTGGGAATCATCGTCCTCGGCATCGCCATCATGGCCGTAGTGGCGCTCCGGCAACCCGAGTTCTTCAAGGGTGCGATTCTGCACCGAGACACCCCGTCGCTCATCGTCGAGGACTGAACGCAAAGCGGCCCGTAGCTCGGTGAGCTACGGGCCGCATCGATGTCCTGCGAGCGAATTTCTACGAGCTGCGTCGAACTTCGAACTGCTCGCCGACGACAGCAGTCTGCGATTCGGTGACGCAATCCAGGCGTCCGTCCAGACGCAGTGAGACGTTGTACTCACCCGGCTTGAGCGCGAACGTGGTGATGGTGATGCTCGTCGCGTTGTCTTCCACGACGACGCGCGGGCTCAGCGACAGCATGCCGTTGTGCAGGACCTCGCATACCTGACCCGGAAAAACGTTGTCCACATCGACGGTGATGCTTCTGGGGCCGCCCAGAACCTCGATCGTGGGAGTGCTCGACCCAACGAGTCTGAGGTAGCTCTTTTCTCTGCGCACGGTCTCGACTTCCCTGTTTGCATGCTCCACCGGAAGGTGGACGCCCGACACGGTCTCGTTGGTACTTCGTGGCGCGACGGAGGACGGATTGGTATTACACGTCGTCATCGGCGTCCACCCGAGCCTCCCTTTACATCGAACGTGCATCCGTCCGCGTTACCGAAACCGCTGCCGAACAGCACCCCTACAGCCGCAACACCGGGAAATCGCGATGTCATCGGTCAGAACATACCCTCCGGCCTGCAAATCTGCGAAACGGAGACGGTCCAACCGAAGCCTTTACGCATCCTTGCACCCTGTAACAGATCGTGCGACATATTCGAGACCCAATTCATTCATCCGTATCGAAGGCCCGCTGCTCGGCCAGCTCCGCAGCATGCTCGGCCCGGCGCTGTCGGGACCGATGCATCTTCACACCCACCACTGCGACAGCCAGACCCACGGGCGCGCCGATTGCGGCTCCGACCGCGAGAGACCCCAAATCGCCGTCGCCGTAATGAGCAAGCAGACGGATCATTGCCCCGCCGCCGGTAAGGATCAGCAGCACGCCCGCACATGCGATTCGAGCGCGCCGGAGTTCCTGCGAGGTGTACATGTCGATCCCCCGAGCTCGGGCATACGCCAACATCACGCTCGCGACGGCAGTCAGAGCCACGAAGATGCCCAACGACACCCAGGCCCCGGTGACTCCCGCCGCGAAGGGAAGTACCGCGCCCGCGATCATCGCTATCCACATCAGTGATTGGTATCCGACGGCCGAGGCCTCGTTCCAGATGTCACGTTGTAGTTCGTCGGCGTAGAAGTCGTCGTCCAGGTCTCCCACGAAGCGGGCAGCTTTGGTGAATGCGCTCATGATCGTTTCCCTTCGTCGTCGCCGAACAGTGTTTCGACTGTCGTGTCGAGTGCGCGGGCCAATCGCAGTGCCAGGTACACGCTCGGTGCGTAGTCGCCGCCCTCGACGGAGACGATGCTCTGTCGGCTGACTCCGCAGATGGTGCCGAGTTCGGCCTGCGTGATGCGTGCCTGTTTGCGATGCGCGCGAACGTTGTTGGATCCGGGCATGACCAAAAGTCAACTCTGCTTGTCATACAATGTCAAGCAGTCTTGTCATTAGCTCGCCTTTACCTACTCGTAACGCGAGAAACAGACTCGTCACCGCAGAAAATACCAACGCAATAAGTTGCCTTTACTGTTCGCAATCGCGAATACATCTCCGTATACACACCTTCCGAAAGGGCCGTAGATGCCTGCTGTCTCGAAGCGCATGTCCGTCAAGCGCGTCATGGTCGTTCCCGCAGCACTGGCTGCGTTGAGCCTGGTTGCCACTGCCTGCGGTAGCAAGGCGAGCGACACCACCACCGCCGAGGGCGGCGGAGGCTCGTCCACCTCGTGTGTGGATACCTCCGGTGACACCATCAAGGTCGGCTCGCTCAACTCCCTGTCCGGCACGATGGCGATCAGCGAAGTGACAGTGCGTGATTCGATCGCACTGGCCGTCGAGCAGATCAATGCGGCGGGTGGCGTCAACGGAAAGCAGATCGAGGTCGTCGCGGAGGACGGCGCATCCGAGCCGACCGTGTTCGCCGAGAAGGCCGAGAAGCTGATCAGCAGCGACTGTGTCGCAGCAGTTTTCGGTGGCTGGACGTCGTCGTCGCGCAAGGCGATGCTGCCGGTGTTCGAGGACAACGACGCGCTCCTCTACTACCCCGTGCAGTACGAGGGCCTCGAGGCGTCGAAGAACATCTTCTACACCGGAGCCACCACCAACCAGCAGATCATCCCGGCCCTGGACTACCTGAAGGAGAAGGGCGTCAAGTCCCTCTACCTGGTGGGTAGCGACTACGTGTTCCCGCAGACCGCCAATCGCGAGATCAAGGCCTACGCGGCCGCCAACGGAATCGAGATCAAGGGCGAGGACTACACCCCGCTGGGCTCGACGGACTTCTCCACCATCGTCAACAAGGTGCGCTCCGCCGACGCCGACGCGGTGTTCAACACCCTCAACGGTGATTCCAACGTCGCATTCTTCCGCGAGTACACCAATGCCGGCCTCAAAGCTGCTGACATGCCGGTCATCTCGGTGTCCATCGCCGAGGAAGAGGTGGCGGGCATCGGAGCCGCGAACATCGCGGGCCAGCTGACTGCCTGGAACTACTACCAGACCGTCGACAGCCCGGAGAACACCAAGTTCGTCGCCGACTACAAGGCGAAGTACGGCGCCGACAAGCCCACCTCGGACCCCATGGAAGCCGCGTACACCTCGGTCTACCTGTGGAAGAACACGGTCGAGAAGGCAAATTCGTTCGCGGTGGCCGACATTCAGGCCGCAGCCGACGGTGTCAGCTTCGCCGCTCCCGAGGGCGAGGTCGTCATCGACGGCGACAACCACCACATCTCCAAGACCGCGCGCATCGGTGAGATCCGGCCCGACGGCTTGATCTACACGGTGTGGGAGTCCCCCGAGGCCATCGCTCCCGACCCGTTCCTCGAGACCTACGACTGGGCCTCCGACCTCAACTGACCACCACCCATGTGAGTGGAACTTCGTAGCCTGCTACGAAGTTCCACTCACATGCTCCGAAGGAGCTCCCCCATGGACGTCGTGATCGGACAGTTGTTCACCGGCCTGTCGATCGGATCCATTCTCTTGCTCGCCGCCCTCGGGCTCTCACTGACGTTCGGTCAGATGGGCGTCATCAACATGGCGCACGGCGAGTTCATCATGGCCGGGTCGTACACGGCCTACGTTGTGCAGCAGATCGTCTCGACCGGCGGCGCATCGCTGTTCATCTCGCTGATCGTCGGCTTCCTCGTCGGCGGCGCGATGGGTGTACTGCTCGAGGTGACGCTGATTCAGCGCATGTACCACCGCCCACTGGACACCCTGCTCGTCACGTTCGGAGTCGGGCTCATCCTGCAGCAGCTCGCTCGCGACATCTTCGGCGCTCCGGCGGTCAACGTCGTCTCCCCGGAATGGCTGAGCGGCGGCATCGACATCCTCGGTGCCGTGGTGCCCAAGACTCGAATCTTCATTCTCGTCCTCGCGGTCGTCGCCGTTGTCGCACTGTCGATCGCACTGAAGAAAACCGCTATGGGCCGACGCATCCGCGCGGTGGTGCAGAACCGCGATCTCGCGGAGACCTCGGGCATCTCGAGCCGCAGAACCGATATCTCGACGTTCTTTCTCGGCTCGGGCTTGGCCGGCGTCGCGGGCGTGGCACTGACCTTGATCGGCTCGACCAGTTCGACTGTGGGACAAAGCTATCTGATCGACGCCTTCCTGGTGGTCGTCGTGGGTGGACTCGGCCAGATCAAGGGCGCGGTGATCGCCGCCTTCGCCCTCGGGATTCTCAACTCGTTCATCGAATACAGCACCACGGCCTCGATCGCGAAGGTCATCGTGTTCGTCCTCATCGTGATCTTCCTGCAGGCCCGCCCGCAGGGCTTGTTCGCTGTCAAGACAAGGAGCCTGGTATGAGCGAGTTCATCGCCAAGCGCGGCGCTCTGCTGGGTTTCGCGCTCGCCGCAATCCTGTTGTTCGCTGTGGCTCCCGCCGTCCTCAGCGACTTCCGGTTGAATCTGCTGGGCAAGTTCATCTGCTACGCAATTGTGGCGGTCGGTATCGGATTGGCCTGGGGCCGAGGCGGAATGCTCACCCTCGGCCAGGGCGTCTTCTTCGGCATCGGTGCCTACATCATGGCCATGCACCTGAAGATCTCGGACGCAGATCTTCGCGGCGACGCGGTACCGGACTTCATGTCGATCGCCGGTATCCGTGAATTACCCTCGTACTGGCTGCCGTTCACCTCACCCATTACGACGATCCTGGGCATCCTGTTCGTGCCGGCACTGGTGGCCTTGGTACTCGGCCTCGGCGTGTTCAAGCGTCGAGTCAAGGGCGCGTACTTCGCGATCCTCAGTCAGGCCCTGGCCGCTGCCTTCGCGATCCTGCTCATCGGGCAGCAGACCACCGGTGGATCCAACGGGCTCAACAGGTTCCGCACGTTCTTCGGGTTCAACCTCAACGACCCCGCCAACAAGCAGATGTTGTTCTTCATCGCTGCGGGCGTACTGCTCGTGGTCGTCGCCATCACCCGCCAGCTGATGTACTCGCGTTACGGCGAACTGCTGGTGGCCGTCCGCGATCAGGAAGAGCGAGTGCGCTTCCTCGGCTACGACCCGGCGAACGTCAAGATCGTCGCGTACGTCGCCGCAGCGTTCTTCGCCGGTCTCGCCGGTGCACTGTTCGTACCGATCGTCGGCATCATCTCCCCCAACGACGTCGGCATCGTCCCGTCCATCGCGTTTCTCATCGGCGTCGCCATCGGCGGCCGCACCACCCTGCTCGGCCCGGTTCTCGGCGCGCTCGGAGTCGCGTGGGCGCAGACCACGCTGTCCGAGCAGTTCCCGTCCGGTTGGACGTATGCGCAGGGTCTGCTGTTCGTCGTGGTCGTCGGATTCTTCCCCGCCGGCATCGCCGGACTCTTCGCACTGCGCAAGCGAAAGAAAGAGCCCGAATCGGTCCCGGAGGCCAGCGCGGAACCAGAGAAAGAGCTCGCACGATGATCCATGTCGAAGGCCCGCAACCCACGTTCGGCGGCAACGCCGGCATGTCCAGTCAGTACCTCGAAGTCCGCGATCTGACGGTCAGTTTCGACGGCTTCAAGGCCAACACCAACGTCGATCTGACGCTGATGCAGGGCGATCTTCGCTTCCTCATCGGCCCGAACGGAGCCGGCAAGACCACGCTGATCGACGCCATCACCGGTCTCGTTCCGGCCACCGGCTCGGTCACCAAGTCCGGAGTGGAACTGCTGGGCAAGAAGGTGCATCAGATCGCCCGGCTCGGTATCGGTCGAACCTTTCAGACAGCCAGCATCTTCGAGAATCTGACGGTGCTGCAGAACCTGGACATCGCCGCTGGGTCCGGACGATCCGTGCTGACGATGTTGCGCCGTCGAGCATCGGTCCTGCCGCAGATCGAGGAGGCCCTCGAGACGATCGGTCTGACGGCCCAGAGAGACAAGGCCGCAGGAATTCTGGCGCACGGCCAGAAGCAGTGGCTCGAGATCGGCATGTTGTTGGTGCAGAACGCCGATGTACTCCTTCTCGACGAGCCGGTCGCCGGCATGAGCCACGAGGAACGTGAGGAGACGGGCCGGCTGCTGCAACGCATCGGCGGTGAACGGACCGTGGTGGTGGTGGAGCACGACATGGACTTCATGCGCATGTTCGCCACCTCGGTGACGGTGCTGGCTGCCGGACGCGTTCTGGCCGAGGGCACCGTGGCCGAGGTGCAGGCCGATCCCAAGGTTCAGCAGGTCTATCTCGGCACCGCCGCGGCGGGCGAGGAACTCGAGCACATCGCAGAAGAAGGAGCCGATCATGCTTGAACTGGTCGACGTCAGAACAGGTTACGGCCGCAGCGAGGTCGTTCACGGTGCGTCGCTGACGGTTCAGGCAGACGGTGTCGCGGCGGTGATGGGCCACAACGGCGCGGGCAAGACGACGCTGCTGCGCGCGGCGGTCGGGCTGTTGAAAGTGAACTCGGGCAAGGTCTTGTTCGACGGTGAGGACGTCAGTGCGTTGCGTCCCAGTGCCCGCGTCGCCCGTGGTCTGGCCTACGTGCCGCAGGGCCAGCAGTCGTTCGGCCAGTTGACGACAGCGGAGAATTTGCAGGTGGTGGCCGACGGGCGCAAGCGCGGCAAGGCACTGATCGACGAGGCACTCGACCTCTTTCCGGCGCTGAAGGAATTGCTGAATCGCAGAGCCGGCCTACTGTCCGGCGGCCAGCGCCAACAGCTCGCCATCGCGAGAGCCTTGATCACCGAACCACGAATGTTGATTCTCGACGAGCCGACCGAGGGTATTCAGCCGTCGGTGGTCGCCGAGATCGAACGCACCATTCTCGAGCTCACCCGCCGCGGCGGTCTCGGAGTGTTGTTGGTGGAGCAGCACATCGGCTTCGCATTGGAATCGGCGCAGAACTACTACATCCTCGAAGCCGGCCGCATCACGTCGACCGGCGTCGGCGGTGCCGAGTCCGAGGCCGACGTGCGCGCAGCCATGACGATCTGACGGGGCGCATCGTGCCGCGCAAGGACCTTCGCGAGAAGGTCTATTCGTCACTGCGCCGGGATCTGATCTCCGGTGCCATCGGCTCCATGGAACGCCTCGGCGAGGAGCGTCTCGCCGAGATGTACGGTGTCTCGCGCACTCCGGTGCGGGAGGCACTGGCGCGTTTGCAGGCCGACGGTCTGGTCGTGCGCGACGAGGCCGGTCTGCATCCCTATCGTCCCCGGCTCGGTGACCTACCGGATCTGTACGAGCTGCGGTCGACTCTCGAGTCCCGCGGTATCGCTCGCGCGACGCGGCAGTCGTTCGATCGGGTTGCGTTGTCGGCGTTGGCGACCACGTGGGCCGGGCTGCGCGCGCACCCGCCGGAGACCACCGACGACATGGTAGCCATGGACGAGCAGTTCCATGTCGCGTTGTCGGCCGCGTCGGGCAATGCGGCTCTGACCGAGGCCCTGTGCGCCGTCAACGCCAAGGTGCGCCCCGTGCGCATTCTCGGTGGTCTCGACGCCTCGGCCGTGGTCTCGGCAATCGATCAGCATCTCGCGATCGTCGAGCACCTGCTGGCCGGTCGACTGGACAAGGCGCTGGCAGCGCTTGTCGCACATATCGATTCGTCCCGAGATCGGGTAGTCGAACGCGCCCGTCAGGCCGCGGCGCTGGCGGGTGCCGTCCGACTCTGACGCGTCAGTCGGCATCCGACAGGAGTGGAGCCTGCGGAACGACCCGACTAGCCCGACAGGAGTGGAGCCTGCGGAACGACCCGACTAGCCAGCCGACAGGATTCGGTCGATGTCGTCGAGCACGGTCTGCCCGCCCTTCGGGCCCACTCCGGTGATCCAGTAGGACAGGTCCACCGCATGCGGATTGGGCAGTGTCGCAGCGTTGTCGGTGATCGACGACGGGATCGCGGCGGGGTCCGACGGGTTATCGGCGGTGACGACGATCAAGTCCGCGGCCGCCTGAGCCGCCAGCTCGGGCGAGAGGTCGACCGAGATCTCGTCGGCCCATTCCGGCCGCGGCGGCGTGGTGAATCCCGCGCATTCGAGCGTGCTTCCGGCGAACGACGACGGCCCGTACAGGGTCAGCTCACCACTGCGCGGCCTGATCAATTGCGCTGTTTTCCCGGCGGTGTCGTGCTTTTCGGCGATCTCGGCGCACCGGTCGTCGTATGCGGTGAGCAGTTCCTCGGCCTTCGCTTCCTTGCCGAGAACGCGCCCGACGAATCGGACACTGTCGCGCCACGGATCGGACTGGGAGGCGATGAACACCGTCGGCGCGATGGCGGAGAGTTGGTCGTAGTACTGCGCGTGCCGAGTCTCCGTCCCGAGAATCAGGTCGGGTTGCGCGGCCGCGATGTCCTCGATGGTCGGTTCGGCCACCGTGCCCACGGTCGCGATGTCGGCCGCTTCCGTACCGAGATAGGCCGGTACGCCAGCGGTTTCGCTGAGCACCGCCGTGCCGACGGGCACGATGCCGAGCGCGACCGTGGTGTCGAGTTCCACCGGTTCCAGGG
Source organism: Rhodococcus sp. 1R11 (assembly GCF_004563845.1). Classification (NCBI taxonomy): domain Bacteria; kingdom Bacillati; phylum Actinomycetota; class Actinomycetes; order Mycobacteriales; family Nocardiaceae; genus Rhodococcus; species Rhodococcus sp. 1R11. The sequence continues at coordinate 381,771 of NZ_SPNG01000001.1, forward strand.
TGACGACCCGCAGAGGATTATCGGGAACGTCGATCGAGCCTCGAACGGTCTCGACCGTTCGAGTCGCTTCGCCGGCGGAACCGTCGGCGGTATCGGCCGACGAGCATGCCGTCGCTCCTGCCGCCACCGCGAGCGCGGTGATGGCCAACGCTGTCAGACCGAGCTTGAACTGCACCACTTCGAGGGACCTCCGGGTAGAACAATGCGAGACACAAAAAAGGTTAGCCTACCCTCTAGATCGTCACCCCGCCGCGCCCCCGGACGGCGGAGCTACCAGTCGGTAGGATGTGATCGTGACCACTCCACGCATTCCGTCCGGTACCGCCCGCACTCTCGGCCCCGTCAACTGGGTCATCTGCAAGGTCATCGCCAAGGGCGCGGGCGTACCCAACCCCCACCTGTTCACCACTCTCGGTCGAACCGGCGGCCTGTACCGGGCGTGGCTGTTCTACAGCGGCCACCTGATGCCGGGCGGAAAGATCTCCCGCAAAGAATCGGAGATGGTGATTCTCCGGGTGGCGCACCTGCGCGAATCGGCATACGAGATGGACCACCACATCCGCCTGGGCCGTAGAGCCGGCATCGACCGAGACCTGCTGGGGCTGATCATGACCGGCCCGCACGCACCCGGGCTGTCGACTCGCTACCGCACCATCCTCGCTGCAGTCGACGAGCTGATCGAGACCAAGACGCTCACCGACGCCACGTGGTCCGAACTGTCGACCCAGTTCGACGAACGTCGCCTCATCGAATTCGTCTTGCTGGTCACCCAATACGACGGTTTGGCAACCACATTGGGCACCCTCCGCGTCGAACGCGACTACGGCGACCGGCCGCCACGACGATGAGTGAGACACCCGCGACTGCACTGAGCCGCGCTCTGGCGATGATCGAACCGGCGTCTGTGCGTGCGAGCGCCCGGATCGACGGCGGCTACGTCGAACTCATGGGCGACGCCAAAGCCCCCAATCCGACGATGGCCAGCCGAGCGATGAACAACCGCGGCGTCGCGGCGATCTACGAGAACATTTGGCGCCCGTTCGGAGTGTCGATGATGGGAATCGGCGGGCTACCCATGTCCGCCGAACGCGCCAAGGCCGTCGCCGACCTGCGATTGCGCGGGCCACAGCGAGTCCTGGACGTGGCCTGCGGCCCCGGTAACTTCACCAGGTTCCTGTCCGAGCAGCTGACCGAAGACGGTATTGCCGTCGGCTTCGACATCTCCGAGGCCATGATCGCTCGCGCAGTCCGCGACAATCGGGGGCCGCGCGCGGCATACGTACGCGGCGATGCCGCCGATCTCCCGTATGCCGACGCAACCTTCGACGCCGTATGCTGTTATGCCGCACTGTATCTCGTACCGCAACCGATGCGCATCGTCGACGAACTCGTTCGAGTGCTGCGGCCGGGTGGACGCATCGCCATCATGACCAGCTGCGAACTGGGCCCGGCACCGCTGCGTACCGTCGTCGGTCTGGGTTCTGCCGCTGTGGGGGTGCGCATGTTCCCGAAGGATCAGTTCACCGACATCTTCGCGCGAGCGGGCATGACCGACATCGAGCAGGACATCCGCGGTCTCGCCCAGTTCGTCAGCGCCACCAAGAATTAGCACTACCGACCCTGCTACTCCCCCGGCGATGCGAGACCTCACCGTGGCCGAGAAAGAAGCGATGGGGCTTTTTACTGATACTTTAGGAAACAGACCGATCAGACTGGGAGCCACAGAGTGACAGACGCACCGGACCGTACTCGTATCGAGTTTCCCGATATCTCTTCTCGCACTTGGGAACACCCATCGGATCGAGCAGCATTGGTCACTCTCCGTACCCTCAAGGGCTTCGACACGGTACTGCGAACGCTGTCCGGACTGCTGCGCGAGAGACAGCATCGCCTGATGTACTTGGCCACCGCGGTGCGCGTCGACGAACGCCAGTTCAAGGATCTGAACGATCTTCGAGCCGATTGTGTGCAGATTCTCGGCGCAGAGGAAACTCCGGAGCTGTTCGTGGTTCAGTCGCCGATGGTCAACGCGTTCACCATCGGAATGGATCGACCGTTCATCGTCCTGACCACCGGCATGCTCGACATCATGACCTACGAGGAACAGCGGTTCGTCGTCGGTCACGAACTGGGCCACGCGCTGTCCGGCCACGCGGTGTACCGCACCGTTCTCATGCATCTGATGCGCCTCGCCGGCACGGTCGGCTGGGTTCCGGTGGGCGGCTGGGCCTTGCGCGCGGTCATTGCGGGGCTGATGGAATGGCAGCGCAAATCCGAATTATCCGGCGACAGAGCAGGTTTGCTGTGCGGACAGGATGTGCACACCGCGATCAGCGTGCAGCTCAAGTTGGCGGGCGGCGCACGCATCAGCGAAATCGACGTCGACGCCTTCCTCGCTCAGGCCGCCGAGTACGAGGCCAGCGGAGATCTGCGCGACGGCGTGCTCAAGCTGCTCAATCTCGAACTTCTCTCGCACCCGTTCTCGGTGCTGCGTGCTGCGGAGCTGAAGAAGTGGGTCGACAGCGGCGAGTACGCGGCGGTCCTTCGCGGCGACTACCCGCGCAGGTCCACCGACCACGAGGCCAAGGTGTCGGAGGAGTTCCGTAACGCGGCCCGCACGTACAAGAACAACTTCGACACGTCGGAGGACCCGCTGATCAAGACGGTCCGCGACATCGGCAGCGGCTTCACCGGTGCCGTCGACGCCGTCGGCAACGGAATCGGTGACGTGGCGTCGGACATCAAGGGCAGATTCGACCACTGGCGAAAGTCCTAGCCCCTAGAACGAAGCGAACGGCGGCGACCACCGAAGTGGTCGCCGCCGTTCGTCGTTCCAGAGCAGAGATCAGAAGTTGATCATGTGGCCTGCGAGCCCGTGGATCGCTTCCTGCAGTGCCTCCGACAGCGTCGGGTGCGTGTGGACGTTGCGGGCCAGCTCGTTGACCGTCAGGTCCCACTTCTGGGCCAGGGTCAGCTCGGGCAGCAGCTCCGAGACGTCCGGTCCGATGAGGTGGCCACCGAGCAGCTCGCCGTGCTCGGTGTCGGCGATGAGCTTGACGAAGCCCGTCGCGTCGCCCAGGCCGTGTGCCTTGCCGTTGGCGGCGAACGGGAAGTTCGCGACCTTGATGTCGGATCCACGAGCCTGCGCTTCTTCGCGAGCCTGGTCCTCGGTGAGACCGAAGCTGGCGACCTGCGGCTGGCAGAACGTGGCGCGCGGCATCATGCGGTAGTCGTCGATCGGCAATGTCTCTGCGCCACCGATGGTTTCGGCAGCCACCACGGCCTGCGCCTCCGCCACGTGGGCGAGCTGGAGCTTGGCGGTGACGTCGCCGATGGCGTAGATGTGCGGGACGTTGGTCTGCATCGTGTTCGTGATGCCGATGGCACCGCGATCGGTGAGCTCGACACCGGTCTTCTCGAGACCGAAGCCCTCGACGCGAGGAGCGAAACCGACGGACTGCATCACCTTGTCGACGGTGAAGGTCTCGCTCTCACCGGACTTGTTGTGCTTGATCTCGACGGTGACCTTCGAGCCGTCGTCGTCGATGCTCTGCACACCTGCGCCGGTGATGACCTTGACGCCGAGCTTCTTGTACTGCTTCTCGATCTCCTTCGAGACGTCCTTGTCCTCGTTGGGGAGCGCGCGATCGAGGAACTCGACGATGGTGACGTCGACTCCGTAGTTCTTCAGGACGTACCCGAACTCCATACCGATGGCGCCTGCGCCGACGATGAGGATCGATCCCGGCAGATCCTTGGTCATGATCTGCTCTTCGTACGTGACGACGTTCTTGCTGAGTTCGGTTCCCGGGAGCAGCTTGGTGGTGCTGCCGGTCGCGATGATCGCGTTGTCGAACGTGATCGTCTCGGTGCCGCCCTTGGACAGTTCGACCTCGATGGTGTTGGCATCGGTGAACGTGCCCTGGCCGTCGTACTCGGGGATCTTGTTCTTCTTCATCAAGAAGTGGATGCCCTTGACGCGCCCGTCGGCAACCTTGCGGCTGCGGTCGAATGCTGCGCCGAAGTCGAAGGATGCTTCACCCGAGATACCGAACAGCTTGGCCTCTTTGGTGAAGAGGTGCGCCAGCTCGGCGTTACGGAGAAGCGCCTTCGAGGGGATGCAGCCCACGTTGAGGCACACACCGCCCCAGTACTTCTTCTCGATGATGGCAGTGCTGAGTCCGAGTTGTGCCGCGCGGATAGCAGCGACGTACCCACCGGGACCGGCTCCGAGGACAACGACGTCATAGTGTGAGGTCACGAGTCCCCAGCGTAGTCGTGCCCTCCGACACTGTCTCGACCTGGTCTTCGTTACCAGCCGGTAGCCTCGCACGCGTCCTGCACCCGACCGCACGTGTGCTGCTAGAACTGTGCCATGGCTTTCTCGGACGACCCGTACCTCTGGCTCGAAGACGTCACCGGCGACGACGCACTCGCGTGGGTACGCGAGAAGAACGAGGTGACGATCGAGGCGCTGGCAGGCGAGCGTTTCGACGCCACCGTGGCGGGTGTACGCGAGATTCTCGACACCGATGCGCGGATCCCGTACGCACGCAGGCGCGGGCAGTTCCTCTACAACTTCTGGCGCGACGCCGAGCACATCCGCGGAGTCTGGCGACGCACCACGATGGACGAGTACCGCAAGGACGAACCCGAGTGGGACGTCCTGCTCGATCTCGATGCCCTGGCCGCCGACGAGGACGAGAACTGGGTGTGGGGCGGCGCTCAGGTACTGCGCCCCGACCAGCTGCGCGCGCTGGTGACGCTGTCCCGCGGCGGTGCCGACGCGACGGTGGTACGCGAATTCGATCTCGACTCCCGCACGTTCCGCGCTGCGGAGGACGGCGGTTTCACGCTGCCCGAGGCCAAGACCGACATCGGCTGGATCGACGCCGACACCGTCTTCGTCGGCACCGATTTCGGACCGGGGTCCCTGACCGAATCCGGCTATCCGCGGATCACCAAGAGATGGCACCGAGGCACCCCGCTCGCCGACGCGGAGACCGTCTACGAGGGCGAATCCCAGGACATCTCGGTCTCCGCGTGGCACGACCGCACGCCCGGATTCGAGCGCGACTTCGTGCAGCGGTCCACCGACTTCTACAACTCCGAGACCTACGTGCTCGGCGGTACGGCGGTGACCCGCATTCCGACGCCGACGGACGCATCGACCTCGGTCCACGAGAACTGGCTGCTGGTTCGGACGATGACCGAGTGGACCTACGACGGTGTCACCCATCCGGCGGGCGCCCTACTCGCTGCCGACTTCGACGAATTCATGAGCGGCACAGCATCTCTCGCGGTTCTGTTCACTCCGGACGAGCACACGTCCCTGCATCAGTACGCGTGGACCGAGAATCATCTGCTGCTGGTGACGCTGCAGGATGTCCGTACTCGTCTGCATGTGCTCACACCCGGTGCGCACGGTTGGGACACGACCACCGTCGACGGGCTGTCGGAGCTGGCGTCGACCGAGATCATCGGTACGGACGCCGAGGAGAACGGGGACGAGTTCTTCCTCACCTCCTCGGGTTACCTCACCCCGGCGACGCTGCTGGTCGGTACGGTCGGCGGCGCGCTCGAGGTACTGAAGCAGGCTCCCGCATTCTTCGATGCGGACGGTATGGCAGTGCAGCAGTTCTTCGCGCAGTCGGACGACGGCACCGCGATCCCCTACTTCGTGGTGCGACGCGGCGACGCGGGCCCCGGCCCGACACTGCTGTACGGCTACGGCGGCTTCGAGATCTCGATGACGCCCGGCTACAGCGGAGCCATGGGGCGAACCTGGCTCGAGCGCGGCGGCACCTACGTCGTCGCCAACATCCGCGGCGGCGGCGAGTACGGACCGTCCTGGCACACCCAGGTGTTGCGGGCGGGCCGGCATCTCGTCCACGAGGACTTCGCCGCGGTCGCCCGCGATCTGGTGGCCCGAGGGATCACTACCGCCGATCGGTTGGCCGCCCAGGGCGGCAGCAACGGTGGCCTGTTGATGGGCATCATGGAAACGAAGTACCCGGAACTGTTCGGGGCGTTGGTATGTCAGGTCCCGCTACTGGACATGAAGAGGTACCACCTGTTGCTCGCGGGAGCATCCTGGGTGGCCGAGTACGGCAACCCGGACGACCCGGACGAGTGGGAGTTCATCTCGCAGTACTCCCCGTATCAAAACGTCGTGGCCGCGTCCGAGCGAAAGTACCCACCGATACTCATCGCCACGTCCACCCGAGACGATCGAGTCCATCCCGGACACGCGCGCAAGATGGCTGCGCGCCTGGCCGAGCTCGGCCAGGACGTGAGCTACTACGAGAACATCGAGGGCGGCCACGGCGGCGCGTCGGACAATGCGCAGCTGGCCTTCAAGACCGCGTTGACGTACGAGTTCCTGTGGCGGCACCTCGAGAGCCGGTGACGTCAGTCGGCCAGAGCCTGCTCGAACATCGGCCACGAATTGTGGAGATCGTCCTGCCAGTATCCCCACGAGTGCGTCCCACGCTCCCGTAGCTCGAAATGGGCTGGAATATCGAGCTTTTCGAGGGCGCTCTTCAGGCGATGGGTGCAGTCGCCGGTGGCGACCTCGATGGCACCGCCCACCACCATCTGATTCAGCAGCACGAAACCGGGGCCGTTGGGATTGGTTCCGTCGAACGTGTCCGATGCCCCCGCCAGGCCACTGCCGTTGGAGATGTACAGCGCCGTGCCACGCAGCTTGTCGGCGTTGACGACGGCGTCGTTGCGCACCCAGTCGGGGTCGTCGTCCGCGCCCCACATGTTCTTCACGTCGGCTCCGAGCGCCATCGATACGACGGTCTTGACGTACGCCCGGCCCAACGGATCGGTGGTCGAGGCGCATCCGCTGTACGAGCCGACCGCCCGGAAGAGACCGGGATTGTGCGCCGCCAGATTGAGCACCGACGTCGCAGCCATCGAGATGCCGGCAATGGCGTTGCGGCCGTTGGTTTTCAGCAGCTGGTCGACGAGCGGAGGCAGTTCGCGGGTCAGGAAGGTCTCCCACTTGTTGCGGCCGAGCACGCGATCGCCGTGCTACCAGTCCGTGTAGTAGGAGTAGGCGCCGCCGACGGGAGTGACCACATTGACGTTCTTGTCCGCGAAGAACGACACGACATCGGTCTGGGTGTACCAGTCCATACCGTCCACCCCTCCACCCGCGCCGTTCAGCAGGTACACGGTGGGGCTCGGCGTCACCCGGTCCGGAGAACGAAGAATCTTCAGCGGGATGGTTCGATCCATCGCGGCCGAATGCACGAACGCCGTCATCGCGACGGCGTCGGTTTCCTCCGTACGCACCACGTACGACGCGTCGTCCGCGACGGGCGCAGCGAGGGCTGTGCCCTGCGAGACCGACGCGGTGATACACGCGGCCACGAGCACACCCGTGCCGATCCGACGAGCTGTAGCCCCCAGGCCGTTCATACACGTGCTCGCTATCCTCGGCCGAACAAAAGTTGAGACAATAGCGTTCTACACCAGAACGGGCTTCGAGTTGGAACTTATCGCATGAATTAATCCAAACGACCGTATCGGTCGGCACGGGGTTGTGTCAGCGGTGCATCCACCGCGCGACGAGGTCGGCCACCGCCGTGGGATTGCGGATCCACCCGTTGTGGCCCAACGGCTCGTCGATGTGTTCGGTGGTGATGTCGGCGTTGGCGAGCTTGGCCGTCAGATTCTCCATCGAACCCTTGGGTGCCAGATCGTCGCCCTCGATGGTCACCGCCAAGACCGGAAGGGTCAGACGGCCCATCCGTTCCTCGTAGTCGATGTCGGCACCGGACGGCTCGATCGAGCCCGTTCGGGCGAACCGCGACCAGTCGTCGATCAACACCCTCGACTGACGGCCGAATCCTCCGACCCCGATGCGGTCTCCCGGCCAGAATCCGGCAATATTGCTGGTGATCGCCATCGCTGCAGCGCCGACGTAGAGCGGCACTCCACGAGTTCTGCCGAAACCGCGGTGATACGGCGACCCGGATGCCACCAGGATCAAGCCGCCGAGCCTGCCGCGAATACGGGCGGCATACATCGAGCCCAGTTGTCCGCCCATACTGTGGCCCAGCAGATACGGGGTTGCGGCGGGGAACTGCTCGCGTACCACCTCGAAGATCGCCGGAAAGTCGACCGAAACCAGTTCCTGATATCCGTACCTGCTCGACGAACTCGGCTTCGGCTTACTGTCCCCTTGGCCCCGAAGATCGCCGATCGCAGCATGGAATCCGCGGGCGACGAGCGCTTCGGCGAACAGCCGGTAGTAGCCGCCGGGGATGCCGAGACCCGGGAGAACGACGATGACGGGCGCGTCGTCTCGGCCCTCACCCGGAAACAGCGTCACCGGCACCGTCGAACCGTCGGGCATCTGAATCGGAACCGTCTGCATCGGCCCACCCTATGACGGGTGCGGCAGCACCTTCCCCAGGGCTCTGGCTCACAGGATGATCGGGTAAAAGCTGCCGGTCGACAAGCCGATCCAGAAAAGCTTGCTGTTGATGAACCCGACTATGGCTTCGAGCATGGTGCCCCCTCTTCTACCGTCGATACCGAGCGCATCGACGATGAGGTTCAGGTCTACCCGGTCGGCAGCGAATCATCGACCGTTGGAAGATATTTCGGTCGAACGAATGACACTTCGAAACCAAGAAAGCCGGGCCCGACGGTATGTCGGGCCCGGCTTCGGGGTCGCGCTTCAGCTGGGAAGCGTGCCGGGGATGTTGACGACCGAACCTGTTCCTTCGGAGCTGCCGACAGCGAGCAACTGCAGCAACAGCGAGAGAAATTCCATCAAAACTCCTTCGAGAGAGGGGGATTCGCCGCCGACGCGGCGTCGCGAGCCTTACTGTTCATCGATCCGGCTCCGGTCGGCCGTCCAGGCCGAGGCCTACGGCGCGGAGCCAGGGATGTCAGTCGGAGGAAGAACTGATACCCGAGAAGAGCTGGATGAAGATTGCCAAGAGGTCACCGAGTTCAGCGGACATGCGACAGGCTCCTTGTTGTTCGAGGGATGTGCAGATCGAACGTGACGGTCGTCACTCGATTACCTCTGCATGAAGATTTCTACCCGAACGGATAACGTTTCGCACACGCATTGACGTCGAAAAGTCAGAAATATTGGTGAGCTGTCACAAAACGGTCACGGAACCGAAAAGTCGCGGCCGCCCCCGACAGCGACCGCGACTCGTATACCGACGAATCAGGCGGCACTACCCGACGTCAGCACGCCGACGATCTGCTCGACGATCGCGTCGACGATGCCGTCGTAGACTCCGGTGGCAATGTCGGTGATGAACTGTGCAGCTGAACCCATGAGAACTCCTGATGCTCGTCTCTTCGTACAGCCGTAGGTGATACGGCCTACCACTTTCCTACCGCAACCACCGGCGCGGTGCACAACGCGGCACGAACTCTCGGCTCGGATACTGCAGGGACGCAAGAGCTTCGCCGAGCAGATCCCGGTTCATGGCCGGGAACTATTCTCCGAGGACGTCTTTCGCGCGACCCACGAGCAGCGGGTCTGTTTCACCCACGATTTCGGCGTCCTTGTTGGCGTAGTCGAACTTGTTGAGCACGAACCGCATCGCGTTGATCCGCGCGCGCTTCTTGTCGTTGCTCTTGACCACGGTCCACGGTGCCACGTCGGTATCGGTGGCGCGAAAGTTCTCCTCCTTCGCAGCGGTGTACGCATCCCACTTGTCCAGTGATGCAAGATCCATCGGCGAGAGTTTCCACTGCCGTACCGGGTCCACCTGGCGGATCGCAAAGCGCGTGCGCTGCTCGTGCTGCGACACCGAGAACCAGAACTTGGTCAAGCTGATGCCCTCGTCCACCAGCATCTGCTCGAACAGCGGTGCCTGCCGGACGAATTGAGCATGCTGCTCCTCGGTGCAGAATCCCATGACCCGTTCGACACCGGCACGGTTGTACCAGGACCTGTCGAACATCACGATCTCCCCGGCCGCAGGCAGATGGCCGATGTACCGCTGGAAATACCACTCCGTCGATTCCCGCACCGACGGTTTCTCCAACGCGACGACGCGTGCGCCGCGGGGGTTGAGGTGCTCCATGAACCGCTTGATCGTGCCGCCCTTACCGGCGGCGTCGCGTCCCTCGAAGATGATGACGTGGCGTCGTCCGGTGTCCTTGGACCACATCTGCAGCTTGAGCAGTTCGATTTGCAGTAAACGCTTCTCGAGTTCGTACTCGGCGCGGGTCATGCGCTCGTCGTAGGGGTAGTTCTCGCGCCAGGTGTCGACGACGTGACCACCCGGAACCGTCAGCAGCACCGGGTCGTCGTCATCGGAGTCGTCGACGACGAACCTCGAAGTATCGGCAAGATCCACGGCGGTCGTGATGTCCTGCACGTCGCTGAGATTCTTTCGTGGAGTCACGCCGTTGCGGAGATCGAAGTCGGTCATGCGCCGAAAGTTAGTGCTCATCGGTGACCGGCCCATGGCGATTCGGTGAACACCCGGCGCATCCGGACGCATCGGACACGCTTCCGGTCCGCAAGGGGGACGGACCGGAAGCGCCCGACACATCCGACCGTAATCCTCGCGCCGACAACAGGTCGAGCGACTGCGTCGTAACAGTCACCGAACTTGTTCGATGCCCCGTTCCTCGAACGTTCGATTCTCCGGGTCGATATGGGTGAAAGCCCCGATGTGCGCACAGGCATCGACGACGCAGACTTCTCACCATGACATTCGAGAGCAGTTCACCCAGAGAATTCACCCTGTCCAACTCGCAGAAGATGATCGGAGGCGTCTGCGGCGGTATTGCCGACTACTTCGGCTGGGACGTCAACCTCGTTCGCGTCGCCACCGTCGCCGGTGCAGTTCTGAGCGGTGGCACGGTCGTGCTGATCTATCTGGCGGCACTGATGCTGATGCCGCGCCGCCCGTGAACACCCACGACCGCAGAAAGGCCCCGCATCCTCGGGGTAGAGGAGCGGGGCCTTGTCGTCGGAAGTGTCGACTCGAGGTCTAGCTGGAGCCGAAGCTACCGGTGCTTCCGCCGAGCAGTCCGTCCAGAAGTTCACCGAGACCATCGGTGAGGCCACCGGTGATGGGTCCGGTGATGCCGCCGTCTTCGCCGCCGCCGAGGATGGGCAGGAGTCCGGTCAGGAGATCGAGGAGCATGGTTGAGCCTTTCGAAAGACACGTCGTGGCCCGAGTCGGAGTGTGACCAGGCCACAGGAACATAACGTTCCAGACGCGATCCATTCCACCGTTTCGGACATAAAGGACCCACCGGCTGTTTCGGGGCGGGAAAATAGCGACTCAGTCGTCTGTTTTCCCGGTGATCAGCCAACCGCAGGGCGCAGCCAGATCGTCGGCTTCTGTCGGCCCCATCGAACCCGGCGCATAATTCTTCACCGCGGGCGGATCGTTCAACAGCGGTGCCGCCACCTCCCACACGTGGGCCAGGCCGTCGGGTCTGGTGAACAGCGACCGGTCGCCGTTCAACACGTCGAGGATCAGGCGGGAGTACGGGCTCAGTGGCTCCGCGTCGGGCACCGATTTCAGCGGCAACGACAGGTGACCGACGGACAGGTCGAAATCCGGTCCCGGTTCCTTGACCGTCATGCCGATGTCGATGCTGCCGTCTCCGGACAGGTCGAACGTGAGCACGGCCCCGTCGTGCGGCAGGTCGGTGAGCGGGCTGTCGGCCGGCTGCCGGAAGACGAGCGAGACGCGCTGATTGCTCACCCCCAACATCTTTCCGGTGCGGAGCAGGAACGGAACTCCGCGCCAGCGGTCGGTGTCCACCCACAACTTGGCCGCGACGAACGTGTCGACCGTCGAATCCTCGGCAACTCCGTCGACGTCGCGGTAGCCGTCGTACTGCCCCAGAACCACCTCGTCGGTGTCGAGTGGACGGAACTTTCCGATCACCGTCTCGCGCGCCGATTGCAGATCCTCGGCCTTCAACGAGTTCGGTGGTTCCATCGCTACTTCGGCCGCGACCTGGAACAGGTGCGTCACCAACATGTCCAGCACGGCTCCGGTGGCGTCGTAGAACTCGGCGCGGTCGTCGATGTCGAGCGTCTCCGGCACATCGATCTGCACCTGGGAGACGTGCTCGGCGTTCCAGATGCCGGCGATCATGCCGTTGGCGAACCGCAGCACGTGAAGATTCTGCGTCGCTTCCTTGCCGAGGAAGTGGTCGATGCGATAGACCTGGCTCTCGTCGACGACCTTGTGCACGGCTTCGTCGAGTTCCTCGAAGTTCTTCTGCGAGGTGCCGAACGGCTTCTCGTACACCACTCTTGCACCGTCGGCGAGATCGTGCGCCCCCAACGCCTCGGTGTAATCGACGAACGTGCTCGGCGGCAGCGCGATGTAGTGCACCAGCTGGGCGTCGTCACCGATCTCCTTCCTGGCGTCGGCGACGACGTCGGGGAGCTTGCCGGGATCGTCGACAGTGAAGCCGTTGCCCGCGAACCGGATTCGCTTCGAGAACGCCGACCAATCGTCGTCGGCCACGTTCTCGGCGAACTCGTCGAGCACATCTTTCACGTGGTCGCGGAACTCGTCGTCGGACGAGTCCTTGCGACCGTTACCGATCAGGATCCATTTCTCGGGCAGCAGACCTTCGACGTGGAGTTGGTAGAACGACGGCAGAACCATTCGCTTCGCGAGGTCTCCGGTCGCGCCGAACAGGACGAATACAGTGGGTTGCGAGGACGCCATGACCTCCACTATGCACCGCATAGCGCTACCTAGGTGAGAGTGCACGAAGATGACCAGATCACGGTTTCACGGAGAGATCTACGGGGTAGGTACGGCCTCAGGAGTGCGTATCGTCGTCGGCCACTGGACGCGCTCGCCCCTCGGCGAATTCACCGATGTGATGGTCCAATTCGCGGACGGTCGACGCCTACTCGTGGCCCCGAGCGAGGCGGTCCGTGAATTCGTCACGGCCACATACTCGTTCGATTCCACCGAGCTGGTACCGGTCACCTTCTCCGAACAGCCCGACGGGTGGCGGTCCGTCGTCGCCGGGGATCTGTCGGTACGCATTCGAGTGGCCGGACCGACGGTTCTCGGCCGGGCGTTGAGCCTCGTCCCGGACGCCGTGTCCACCGCACCGTGGTTCTGCACGATCAGCGACCCCATCGCCCGAGTGATACTGCGCGGAGTACGAACTCGTGGCAGCGCCGGCGGAGGCCGGCGCGAATACTACGGGGCCAGGAACCAACACCGCGTCGTCGACGTCGTCGCATCCTGGCAGGGCGAGGACCTCGGCTCGCTGACGCCCGTCAGTCCCCCGGTGACGTTCGGCTTCGGCAGCACCCCCGCGGCACCGTCGGTCACGTCCATCACCACCACGATCGACTCCTAGACCACCTCTGTTTCACACCACGGCCGCGCCGGCTCCGCGAAGTTCGTCGAGAGCAGCTGCGGAGGTCTCGGGAGCGACCCCGGCCACCAGATCGGTGAGAACGCGAACGTTCAGGTGCTGTGCCACTGCATCTTTCGCCGACGCCAGGACGCAGTAATCGGTGGCGAGACCGACGACGTCCACGGCCGTCACCTCATTGGCGGTCAGGATCTCGGACAGCGATGTTCCGTTGTTTGTGACGCCTTCGAACGCCGAGTACGACGGCCTGCCCTGCCCCTTGTAGACATGCACATCCACACTGCCGGTTCGGTAGTCCGGGTGATATTCCGCGCCGACCGTGCCCGCCACGCAGTGCACGGGCCACGTGGTGACGAAGTCCGGGGCGGCGTCGGTCGCGAAATGTCCACCGTTGTCGCTGTCGCCGTCGTGCCAGTCGCGTGAGGACACCACCAGGTCGTAGTCGTCGCCGCTCCGGGCGAGGTACGCGCTGATTCTGCGCGCCACCTCCCCACCGCCGACCACGGCCAAGGCACCGCCCTCGGTGAAATCGTTCTGAACATCGACTATCAACAGAGCACGAGTCATGTGTCCCAGTATCCTCGACGGGTGCGCGTGTCGTCTCTGGTGACCTATCCCGTCAAAGGATGTGCCGGTACGGCCCTGAACTCGACCCGGGTGAGCACAGCCGGTCTCGAACACGACCGAGCGTTCATGATCGTCGACTCCGACGGCTCGTTCCGCAGCCAACGCACCGATCCCGTACTGGCCGTCGTTCGTTGCTCGGTGGAAAACGGCTCACTGACACTGCGCCACGAGACGGCAGGGAGCGTCACCGCCGTCGTCGATCGTGATTCCGCGGGCCGCGAGGTCACAATGTTCGGTAAGCCGCTGCGGGGCATCGACCAGGGCGACGACATCGCCGCCTGGCTCACCGACGTCATCGGCGAGCCCTCTCGCCTCGTCGCTGCGCCCCGCGATCACGGCCGCGTCACCGACGGAATGCGTCCCGGCTCGGCCCACTTCGCCGACAGCGCCGCCGTGCACATCCTCTCGACCGCCACGCTGGCCGGTCTGAACTCCCGCCTCGATGCCCCGCTGCCGATCGACCGATTTCGGCCCAACATCGTCGTCGACGGCGGAGATGACGCTCATGTCGAGGACGAATTTCGCGACATCTCGATCGGCGACGCACGATTGGCGTACACGAAGCTGGCGATCCGCTGCGCCGTCACCACGGTGGAGCAGAGCACCGGTGTTCGCACCGGACCCGAACCCCTGCGCACTCTCGGCACCTACCGCCGGGCCCGGCAGAAGGGCGTCGCCTTCGGCTCAAAGTTCTCGGTGATCGTGGAAGGAACCATCTCGGTCGGGGACGAACTACGCGTCGAGACCTGGGGCGAGTCGGAGCTGTAACTCGAACGGCATGTGATTCGCCCACCCGTTGCGAGCTCGCAGCCGAAGGTGCTGTTCTGCACCGAGTTCGACGTGTCGCCGCCCGGTGCCGAGCGCGGACGTCATGCCGCGGTAGCGGATGAATGCGGTGAGCTCGTGGCCACCCGATGCCAGCTCGTAGGTGGACGGCTCGGCCCACGACTGACGATGCTCGACGCCGTCGATCGTCACGAACGGCCGCGCCAACGTGCGCACCAACGACGCGTTCACCCAGTGCGGAGCGAACTCGATCTCGATCGTGCCCATGTCACGCCTCCGTAGTGCGCTGAGTGTCCACTATTTTGCTCCGCAGGCGGGATCCCGCCTATGCAAACGAATCGTGGACAACCACATCACGTGCTCCGGTGGCAACCAGCGCCGCCAACTGGATGCGCGCCTGTCCGGCCCGGAGTTCGCGGGAGAAGACCGCACCGGCGTCGAGCAGATCGTGGCCGCCGCCTCCGCCGCCGTACGTCGGTGAGGTCTCGCCGAACGGCACCCGCGTCGTGACGACAACGTGCAGCCCAGCGGCGACGGCCTCTTTCACCGCGTGCACCACCAGAGCGTTGGTGTTACCCGAGCCCAACGCCTCGAGCACGATGCCCGACGCCCCGGCTTCGCGACAGGCATCGATCTGTACTCCGTCCGCGCCCGGGTACAGGGCCACGACGTCCACGCGCACTCCCGCGACGGGCTGCCACCGCAGCGGGTCCGGCCTCGGCACTGCTGCCGACCGGAAGGCGTCGAGTTCGGAAGTGTGCTTCTTGATCGCCCCACGGGCCGGCAGTACTCGTCCGCCGAACGCGATCAGCACCCCCTGCTCGGACCGCGCCGCCGCCACCGCCGCGGCGATGTTGCCGGGGCCGTCGGGGTCCGGATGATCGGCGGTCCGTTGGGCCCCGGTGAACACCACCGCACGCGCATCGTCGTGGAACAGGTCGACGTACAACGCCGATTCCTCCATGGTGTCGGTACCGTGCAACACCACCACTCCGGCGCAGCCGTCCTCGGCCAACGCGTCGACCACGGCAGTGCGAATGGTGTCGAGATCGGCGAAGTCCAGGGCGGAACTGTCCTTCGACATCACCTCGCGCACCACCACGCCGTCCATGTCGACGCCCACGCCTGCGACCGGCCGAGAAACCCCGTGCTCGTCGCGACTACTGGCGATCGTCCCACCGGTAGTCAACAACGCGACGAACTCAGAACCGTCCGGTCGTTCCTGCAGGCTCCACTCCTCATTCATTACGGGCGGCCACCTCTCGAATTCTGTTGCGGCACATGTACCATCCGGCGATCAGCATCGGCGCGATGAGCAGGATGGACGCCACGGTCCACGTACCGACGGGTTTGTCGAAGGCCATCAGCACGATCACACACGCCAGAAAGCCTAGCGTTGCGTAG
Organism: Rhodococcus sp. 1R11; assembly: GCF_004563845.1. Classification (NCBI taxonomy): domain Bacteria; kingdom Bacillati; phylum Actinomycetota; class Actinomycetes; order Mycobacteriales; family Nocardiaceae; genus Rhodococcus; species Rhodococcus sp. 1R11. Next base: position 397,959 of record NZ_SPNG01000001.1, read on the forward strand.
CCGGTGTACGGGGCACCGAACAGCCGGAACGCCGGCCGAGTGACAGCGCCGGTCTTGGACAGCGACCAGAATTTGAGCTGGCACGCCACGATGACGGCCCACGCGCTGATGATGCCGAGCGCGGCGAGGTTCAGCACGATCTCGAACGCCTGCGCCGGCACGACGGCGTTGAGGACGACGCCGAGCAGCGTCACCACCGACGTCAATGCGATGCCGCCGTACGGAACTCCCTGCTTGTTCATGCGGGCCGCGAATTTCGGTGCCGAACCGGCGACCGCCATCGAGTGCAGGATGCGACCGGTGGAGTACAGCCCGGCGTTGAGAGACGACAGCGCCGCGGTGAGCACGACGAGGTTCATGATCGCGTCGGCACCCTCGACGTCGATCGCTCCGAAGAACGTGACGAACGGACTCTCACCGGCCTGATACGCGGTGTACGGCAGCAACAGCGAGAGCAGCAGCACCGAGCCGACGTAGAAGACGACGATGCGGACGATGACGGTGTTGATCGCCTTGGGGATGACCTTCTCGGGGTTCTGCGTCTCTCCGGCGGCGGTACCGACCAATTCGATGGAGGCATAGGCGAATACGACGCCCTGGATCACGACGATCGCCGGAAGCAGTCCGTTGGGGATGAGACCGCCGTTGTCGGTGAGGACGCTCAGACCGGGAGCCTGACCGTCGATGGGGGTACCGAATATGACGTAGTAGGTGCCGATCGCGAGGAACGTCACCAGGGCCACGACCTTGATGAGCGCAAACCAGAATTCGAGCTCACCGAACACCTTGACCGACACCAGGTTCAGACCGAGAACCAACACCAGGCCGGCCAGCGCGAACACCCACTGATCGACGTTGCCCAGTGGTGCCCAGTACTTCTTGAAGAAGTTCATGTACAGCGCCACTGCCGTCACGTCGACGACGGCCGTCATCGCCCAGTTCATCCAGTAGAGCCATCCGGCCGCGAACGCGACCTTCTCGCCGAAGAACTCGCGGGAGTACGAGACGAACGATCCCGAGGACGGGCGGTGCATGACCAACTCACCCAGTGCGCGCAGGATCAGGAACGCGAAGAATCCGCACAGTGCGTAGACCAGAACCAATGCGGGCCCGGCGTCGCGCAGTCGCCCACCGGCACCCATGAACAGGCCGGTGCCGATCGCGCCGCCGATGGCGATCATCTGAATCTGGCGCGGAGCCAACTCTTTTCGATACCCCAGGCCCTCTTCGCTGAAGGCCTGCTTCTGGGTCGGGTTCTCGGTGCTCATCGCATTACCTCGTCGACGTCTCGGGAGCAACGGAATGCTCGGTGGGAGCCACCCGCAGGTTCGCGAGATGCTCGGGGCTCAGCAAACGATCCAGTTCTTCCCGGGCCAGCAGGCCCTTCTCGAGCACCAGGTCGACGACATTTCGGCCGGTGACCAGTGCTTCCTGCGCAATGGCAGTCGATTCCACGTATCCGAGGTACGGGCTGAGCGCGGTGACCAGACCGATCGAGTTCTCCACCCGCTCACGCAGCAGATCGACGTTCGCGGTGATGCCGTCGACGCACCGATGCGCGACGGTGCGGCAGGCCGCACTCAGATGCGCCATACCGTCGGACAGAGATTTGACGATGATCGGCTCGAAAGCGTTGAGCTGCAACTGCCCTGCCTCGGCAGCCATCGTGATGGTGACGTCGTGACCGATCACCTCGTAGGCAACCTGATTGAGAACCTCGGGAATGACGGGGTTGACCTTGCCGGGCATGATCGACGAACCCGCCTGCATCGGAGGCAGATTGATCTCGTTGAAGCCCGCGCGCGGCCCGGAGGACAGCAGCCGAAGGTCATTGCAGATCTTCGACAGTTTCACTGCGACGCGCTTGAGCACACCCGACAGATGCACGAACTGGCCGACATCCTGCGTTGCCTCGATCAGGTCCGTTGCGGTGACCAACGGCAGGCCGGTGATGGTGCGCAGGTGCGCGACGGCCGATTCGGTGTATCCGGCAGGGGCATTGAGCCCGGTGCCGATGGCCGTGGCACCGAGGTTGATCTCGTGCACCAGCAGCGCGGCTTCCTCCAGACGTGAGCAGTCCTCGTCGATCATGATCGCGTAGGTGCCGAACTCCTGGCCGAGTGTCATCGGCACCGCGTCCTGCAGCTGGGTGCGGCCCATCTTGACGACAGTGGCGAACTCGCTTGCTTTGCGGGAGAACGAATCTCGCAGCACCTTCATCGATGCGATCAGCTCGTGCACAGCGAAGATGGTCGCGATGTTCACCGACGTCGGATACACGTCGTTGGTGGACTGCGAGGCGTTCACATGCTCGTTGGGGTGCAGCATCGAGTAGTCACCGTGCGCGTGGCCGAGGATTTCCAACGCCCGGTTGGCGATGACCTCGTTGGCGTTCATGTTGGTCGACGTACCCGCGCCGCCCTGAATGACGTCGACGACGAACTGCTCGTGCCACTGACCGTCGAGAATCTCCTGGCACGCGGCCCGGATCGCTTCCCCGCGGGTGGCGTCGAGAATTCCGAGATCCTGATTGGCCGCCGCGGCCGCCCACTTCACAGCTGCGAGCCCGCGTACGAGGTGTGCGTTGGTGGAGATCGGCCGCCCCGTGATGGGAAAGTTCTCCAGCGCACGCAGGGTATGGATCCCCCAATAGACGCTCGTCGGAATCTCGCGTTCGCCGAGAAGGTCTTTCTCGATGCGGGTATCGGCCACGGTGGGTGCGCTCCTTCATGGGGTGTCCAGCTGTCCGGCTGTCTGACAGGTAGAGTGTGGCGCAGAACACCTCGTCGGTCAACCCCGGGATAGGATCACTGCATGAACCTGTCGGACAGCTGGGCAGTCAGTGCGCCCACCAATGCCCGCATGAGCGCCGCCGAAGCAGTGTTTGCCGACCTGCGTGCCGCGATCTCGTCGGGCAAACTCCCCGTCGGGCAGAAGCTCCCGTCCGAGGCGGCGCTGGCCGCGAGGCACAGCGTCAGTCGTTCGGTCATCCGCGAGGCGCTGCGCTCGTGCCACGCGCTCGGTCTGACCGAAACCAAGACAGGACTCGGCACCTTCGTCGTCCGCGACCGAGTGGGTAGCGACCTCGACATCGGCAACTACGAGGCACGCGAACTCATGGAGGCCCGCCCCCACGTCGAGGTACCCGCAGCCGGGTGGGCGGCCGAACGACGCACCGACGACGAATTGGCGGTGCTCTCCGGCCTAGCCGACGAAATGCGTTCCGAGGACGACCACGAGGCCTGGGTCCTGTTGGACGCGCAGTTCCACACCGCGATCGCGCGGGCCAGCAGGAACCGTGTGTTCGAGTCGATCGTCGTCGACATCCGAGATGCCTTGACGCGGCAGTCCGAAACGTTGAACCTCGTCGCACACCGACAGCAGCAGTCCAACATCGAACACGACGCCATCGTCGCCGGCATCCGATCCGGCGAGTACGACGCAGCGGCCCGCGCCATGACCGCGCACCTCGACGCCGTCCGGGGTGCAGTGGAGTCGCTCGCCGATCGGGCCGACCACTAGTGACTCGGCCCGGGCGGCCTACGACTAGGCCGGGAGTGAAGCCTGCGGAACGACCCCCACTAAGCTGCTGGCCGTGACGAAGGTACTGAACTCTCTCCCGGTCGGTGAACGAATCGGCATTGCATTCTCCGGTGGTCTCGACACCTCGGTGGCCGTGGCGTGGATGCGCGAGCACGGCGCGATCCCGTTTGCCTACACCGCCGACATCGGCCAGTACGACGAGCCGGATCTGTCCGACGTGCCCGCCCGCGGCCTCGCGTACGGCGCCGAGCAGGCCCGGCTGATCGACTGCCGCGAACCGCTGGTCGAGGAGGGTCTCGCGGCACTGACCTGCGGAGCGTTCCATATCCGATCGTCGCTGCAGACGTACTTCAACACCACTCCCCTCGGCCGCGCCGTGACCGGCACGCTGCTGGTGCGCGCGATGCAGGAGGACGGCGTCTCCATCTGGGGCGACGGCTCGACGTACAAGGGCAACGACATCGAGCGGTTCTACCGCTACGGCCTGCTCGCCAACCCCGAGTTGCGGATCTACAAGCCGTGGCTCGACGAGGCATTCGTCGCCGAGCTCGGCGGTAGGCACGAGATGTCGCAGTGGCTCACCCAGCGCACCCTCCCCTACCGTGACTCGGCGGAGAAGGCGTACTCCACCGACGCCAACATCTGGGGTGCCACCCACGAGGCGAAGAGCCTCGAATACCTCGACACCTCCCTCGAGATCGTCTCGCCCATCATGGGTGTCCGATTCTGGGACCCCGAGGTCGAGATCGCACCCGAGGACGTCACCGTCGACTTCGAGCGTGGCCGTCCCGTCCGCATCAACGGCAAGACCTTCGACAGCGCCGTCGACCTGGTGATGGAAGCCAATGCCATCGGCGGACGTCACGGACTCGGCATGTCCGACCAGATCGAGAACCGGATCATCGAGGCCAAGAGCCGTGGCATCTACGAGGCCCCGGGTATGGCACTGCTGCACATCACGTACGAGCGGCTCGTCAACGCCGTCCACAACGAGGACACCATCGCCTCGTACCACAACGAGGGCCGCCGCCTCGGACGCCTGCTCTACGAGGGCCGCTGGTTCGATCCGCAGGCACTCATGCTGCGCGAGGGCCTGCAGCGCTGGGTCGGCAACGTCGTCAGCGGCAGCGTGACGGTTCGTCTGCGCCGCGGTCAGGACTTCACCATCGTCGACACCCAGGGCAGCAACTTCAGCTACCACCCCGAGAAACTGTCGATGGAACGCAGCCAGGGCCAGGCCTTCTTCCCCGGCGACCGCATCGGCCAGTTGACGATGCGCAACCTCGACATCGCAGATTCGCGCAGCAAACTCGAGCAATACGCTGCCCAGGATCAGCTGACCGCCTGGGGCGACCTGATCGGCGAACTCGCCCCCGGTGGAGCCGACGCCATCGCCGCCAGCAGCGCCGAAAACTCGGTGGACTCCGCAGCCCTCGACCACGCAGCAATCGAGTCCGGCACCGACTAGAGCTGTCTTGTTGCTGCCGAACTCGCAGTTATGTACGGATTTCCGCGGATCTCCCTACATAACTGCGAGTTCGGCTATTTCTCCGGGTCGCTCAGCCCCTCGTGCTCGTCGCGCTCCGCCCATTCGAGTAACTCGTCGATAGCGAACACCGCGTCGTCGATACCCGCATGCAGGTCGCCCAGTTCGGCGAATCTGGCCGGCACCGTGAAGATCGTGAACTCACCTGGATCGACGTCGGACACCTCGGCCCATGAAATGGGCGTCGACACAGTCGCTTTCGGGTTTCCCCGCACCGAATACGCGCTGGCGATCGTGTGGTCGCGCGCATTCTGGTTGTAATCGACGAACAACTTCGACGGGTCGCGATCCTTGCGCCACCACGTCGTCGTCACGTCCTCGGGTGCGCGGCGCTCCACCTCCCGCGCGAATGCCAGTGCAGCCCTTCGTAAGTCCTTGAACCCGTGGGCGGGGTCGATGCGAACGTAGATGTGCAGACCGTGACCGCCCGAGGTCTTGGGCCAGCCGACGGCACCGAGATCTCCCAAAACTTCGTGCACCACCCCGGCGACGCGCTGCACCCGATCGAAGGGGCAGTCGGGCATCGGATCGAGGTCGATGCGCCATTCGTCGGGCATCTCGACGTCGGCACGGCGTGAGTTCCACGGATGGAACTCCACCGTCGACATCTGGACCGCCCAGACCACGTGCGCCAATTCGGTCACGCACAACTCGTCCGCGGTGCGGTTGTAGCGGGGAAACGTCACCTCGACGGTCTCCAACCACGGCGGGGCTCCGTGCGGCACCCGCTTCTGGTGCACCTTCTCACCGGCGAGGCCCTTGGGGAAGCGATGCATCATGCACGGCCGTTCCCGCAACGCGCGGACGATGCCGTCGCCGACGCTCAGGTAGTAGTTCACCAGGTCCAACTTGGTGGCACCGCTCTCGGGAAAGTACACCCGATCGGGGTTGGAGATGCGCACCGTGCGCGTGCCCACCTCGAGTTCTATTGCCGGAGATGCCATACCAGCGACACTAGATGTACCCGCGGCCGCGCGGGCTCGGAAGTCGGAGTTTTTCTCGCAGGTCCACCGACGCTACGTGTGGGAACGCAGCGTGATGCCGTAGCGGTCTCGCTTGCGGTAGATCGTGGCCCGACTCATTCCCAGTTCCTCGCCCGCCTGATTCATCGTGATGCCGGGCCGGCTGAGTACTCGAATCATCTCGTCGCGTTCGAACGTCTCGATTCGTGTCAGACGCTGCGTGGTCCGCGAAAGCACCTCGGGCGGCAGGTGGTTCACGCCGACGACGTCGGCGCGGACCGCCGCCTCGTGCATCACCGTCGCCAACTCGGTGACGTTCCCCGGCCACGAATATCCGACGAGGGCTCGTTCGGCGTCGACGGTCAGGCTGACCTCGCGTCCACGCGCCCGCAACGCCAGATGCCGAGCGAGCGGAGAGATGTCCTCGGGCCGATCGCGCAGCGGCGGGACCTCGACGACCGAACGCACCAACTGCGCCAGGGCAGCGGGAACAGCGTCGTAATCGGAGGCCGTCAGCGTGACGGGAACGCCGTCACCGACGCGAGAGATCAGTTCCGCCAAAGCGTCTGCCCCTCGCGCCGGAAGCCGGTCCACGTCTCGGACGATGACGGCGGTGTCCGGCTTGGGCAGCTCGGGCGTCCACAGGTCCAGCCAGGCATCGACGTCGCGTGCCGCCGGAACTCCGGCACTGAGGATTCGTCCCCGTGGGCGGATGGTACGGAGCGCTCGGGCCAGAATCGTGGCACGTCCGGCGCCCGGCTCTCCCACCAGTAGGACCGAATCATGTTGGCTCAGAGCTTTTTCGGAGGACGCGAGAGCCTGGTTCCACCGCGTCGACAGCGTCGGGACGCTGCCCGCACCCGGCCGACCCGATGACGCTTCGACGCGAAAGACCGTCCCACGTGGTGCCGGACGCGCGTGCTGTCCCTGCGCTCGCGCGAGCATCATTGCCGCGGTGTTCCCTGCCGCCGACTGGGCAAGGGCCAGCAGCAGATCCGTCGACGACTCCGACCACGTGGTGAGGTTGACGCAGCCCTCCACGGTGCCCGTCATCGGATTCAGTACCGGTGCCGCGGCGCAGGTGTATCCGGTGAGCGAGAGCGAGTAGTGCTCCGAGGCACGCACCACTGCGGGAATTCGATCGGCGAGTGCGAGGGCGAGGCCGTTGGTGCCCGCTTGATTCTCGCCGTACGAGAAGCCTGGGGCCAGATGGACGCGGTCGAGCGCTGCCAACAGCTCGCGGTCCGCGCTCACCCGATCGAGCACCAGGCCCTCGGCGTCGGTCAGCATCATCGACACCGGCTCGTTCGCCAACGTGTCGCGCAGACCGTCGAGCACCTCGCGCCCACATCGGTAGAACAGCGATTCGCCGTCGTAGGTGCCCGAAAATGCGGGCGCGACGTCTTCGAGCGGCACTCCGAATTCCTGGCTTCGGTGCCACGATGCGAGCAACCGATGCGACACGGCAGCGAGAGGCTCCGAATGCAAGCGGGCCCGTACGAGACCCTCGGAATCTCCCATGTGATCCAGGTTACATTCGCCGGTTGCCACGTATCGGGAACCAGCGTCTCGAATTGAGACATCGCGCCACGTCGCCGAGCCTCCGCCGCGCCTACCGTCGTCGACAGATCACTTGTGACAGACGTCACGCACAGTCTCTGGAGGTCAGCCATGTACAGCAAGAACGGCGAAAACTACTTCATCGTGGATGCCCACGTCGCGCTCTGGGATGCGCGGCAGGAGAACCAACGCAACATCCACGGCAAGCAGTTCATCGACTGCTTCTACGACTATCACCGCAACCTCTCCCCCGAGAGCGAGCTGTGGACGTACGACGAGTACCTCTACCAGGGCGGCGAGCGGCTGATGCACGACCTGTTCGAGATCGGATACGTCGATCACGCGATCTTCCAGCCGGCGCACCTCGGGGAGTTCTACAAGACCGGGTTCGGGCAGACGGAGGAAGCGTCGGCGCTGGCTGCAGCTCACCCGGACAAGTTGACCTACAACCATCACTTCGACCCGCGTAACGGCGAGCGTGGACTGGACCAACTGCGCGCGGATGCGGAACGCTTCGGGCTGAAGGGCGTCAAGCTGTACACCGCCGAGTGGCACGGTGATTCTCGCGGTTACAAGCTCGACGACGACTGGACGCGGCGCTACCTCGAAGTGTGCCGCGAGGTCGGCATCAAGAACATCCATGTGCACAAGGGGCCGACCATCCGTCCCCTGGACCGCGACGCGTTCGACGTCGCCGATGTCGATCACGTGGCCACCGACTTCACCGATCTGAACTTCGTGGTCGAACACTGTGGCCTGCCGCGGCTCGAGGATTTCTGCTGGATCGCGACCCAGGAGCCCAACGTGTACGCCGGCCTCGCCGTGGCCATTCCGTTCATGCACACCCGTCCGAAGTACTTCGGGCAGATTATGGGCGAGTTGCTGTACTGGCTGGGCGAGGACCGCATCTTCTTCTCCTCCGATTACGCACTGTGGACGCCCAAGTGGCTGGTCGAAGGGTTCGTCGACTTCCAGATCCACGAGTCCCTGGACGAATACGCACCGATCACACTCGAGCAGAAGAAGAAGGTGCTCGGACTCAACGCCGCCAAGCTCTACGACATCCCGGTGCCTGCAGAACTGCAGCTGCCCGACGCCGACGAGACCGAGACCGGACCGCGCCAGCCCGAACGCGCCGACCTTGCGGCGGTGTGACGTGACGACTGCTGTGACCACCAGGAAGGACGAGGCGTACACCGCCCTCGGTGTCGTCCTGGATCCCGAATTGGACGAGCCCATCACCGATCTCGGCTTCGTCCGGTCGCTCGAAGTCGACGAGGGCACCGTCCACGTTCATCTACGGTTGCCCACGTCGTTCTGCTCACCGAATTTCGCGTACCTGATGTCGGGGGATGCGAAGGATGTGTTGACGGCGCTGCCGTGGACCGAGCACGTTCTCGTCGAACTGGACGATCACCACGACTCGGACAAGATCAACGCCGGGCTCGCCGCCGACGCGGGCTACCGCGGCACTTTCGGTCACGAGGCCGAGGAGGATCTCGACGAACTACGAGCGACGTTCCGCCGCAAGGCCTATGTGGCGGCGATGGAACGGTCGCTCATGGCATGGTTGCGCGCCAATCCCGACTCGACCGAAAATGACTTGGCTGCAGTGGTTCTCGGAGATCTAGCGGACGATCGCACCTCGACCGCGCTGCTTCGCCGACGTGAGGCACTCGGGCTGAGGGTCGACCCGGCCGCTCCGGCACTGGTCGATCATGCAGGTCGCCCGCACACCGGCGACCTGACGATGGTGATGCGACGCGCCCGCGCCACCCGCGTCTCGATCGACGGTAATGCGCACTTCTGCCGCGGATTACTGCAGACCCGCTACCCCGGCGCAGAGGAACAACAAGTCCCTCGCGAGGAGGGCGCGTTCGTTCCTCTTACCACTCTCACTGTCCCCCTCCGCACTACACAGGAGCATGTTTCATGAGTTCGATGCGCGCCGTCCAGGTCGTCGGATATCACAAGAATCTGGAGATGACCGAGGTTCCGATTCCGGAAGTACAGGGTCCACTCGACGTCATCGTCAGGATCGGCGGTGCCGGCGTGTGCCGTACCGATCTGCACATCCTCGAAGGCCAGTGGGCCGAGAAGTCCGGCGTCACACTGCCGTACACGATCGGGCACGAGAACGCCGGGTGGGTCCACGCCGTCGGCTCGGCCGTGACCAACGTGCGCGAGGGCGACAAGGTGATTCTGCATCCACTCGTCACGTGCGGGTTGTGCCGCGCCTGCCGATCCGGAGACGACGTCCATTGCGAGACGAGCGATTTCCCCGGCATCGACACCAACGGTGGATACGCCGACTATCTGCGGACCAATGCTCGAACCGTCGTCAAGATCGATGATTCGCTCGAACCGTCTGCGGTCGCTGCGCTCGCCGATGCCGGCCTGACGGCCTATCACGCGGCCGCGAAGGCGGCCCGGCGGCTGACTCCACGCGACAAGTGTGTCGTCATCGGAGCAGGCGGCCTCGGCCACATCGGCATTCAGGTACTCGAAGCGCTGTCGCCCGCCGAGCTGATCGTCATCGACCGCAATGCCGATGCCGTGAAACTCGCGCTCACATTGGGGGCCGATCACGCGGTGGTCGCCGACGGCAGTCAGGTCGATCAGGTCATGGAACTCACCGGCGGCTTCGGAGCCGAGGTGGTTCTCGACTTCGTCGGCGAGAACGGTTCCACGGCAGAGGGATTGGCGATGACCAGGCGGGCCGGTGACTATCACGTCATCGGGTACGGCGAGAACGTCGACGTGCCGACGATCGACCTGGTGTCGGCGGAGAAGAACATCGTCGGCAATCTCGTCGGGTCCTACAACGACCTGTGCGATCTGATGTCCCTCGCCGCACGCGGTGCCGTCAACCTGCACACGCAGACCTACTCACTGGACGACTTTCAGAGCGCCATCGACGACCTCGACAACGGACGGGTTCGCGGCCGCGCGATTCTCGTACCCTGAAATCGGGTACAACCCACCGGCATAACCCCAACTACGAGGAGCAACGTTGATCTTCATCACCGCCAAGTTCAAGGTCAAGCCCGAGCACGCCGACAACTGGCCCGAGATCTCACGCGATTTCACCGAAGCGTGCCAGGCCGAGGAAGGTTGCCTCTGGTACTTCTGGTCCCGCACCCTCGACGACCCCACCGAGTACGTCCTCGTGGAGGCATTCAAGGACCCGGACGCCGGTGCCGCACATGTGAATTCGGATCACTTCAAGCAGGCCCAGAAGGATCTCCCGCCGTACCTGCAGGAGACGCCGAAGATCATCAGCCAAGAGGTCGACGGCACCGACTGGAACGAACTGGGCGAGCTCGCGGTCGACTAGTTAGTTCAGCTAGGGCCGTTGCCGATCCCGGACCACCTGGCCCAGCGTCACGATGGCGTCGGCGAACTGCCCGGGCAACTCCTGAGGCGGGTTGTGGCCGCACTCGACCTGACGAACATCGATCAGATCGGTGAAGTGCGCCGGGTGGTCCGGGCTGCCGTACAACGAGGCAACGGTGTCCTCGGTCGGATCGATCACGACCGTGGGCACCGTGATCCTCGGCTGCTGTGTCAGCAACTCCTGCGTTTCTGCGTAGGCGGCGTCCCCGCCCTCGATGCCGTATCGGTGCCGATACGAGTGCACGGACACGTCCACGAAGTCGGGGTTGTCGAACGAGGGTGCAGTGGCCGCGAATTCGGAGTCGCCGAACCGCCATGTAGGCGACCAATCCGTCCACAGCGTTTGTGCGATCTCTGCGCGGTAGGCCGCCAGCCCGGCTCGGCCCCGCTCGGAGTGCAGGTAGTACTGATACCAGTACCGCTTCTCGAGGTGTGGCAGCACCGGCGTCGACACAGCCGCAGCGATGTCCTGTACGAGGTACCCGGACACGCTCACCAGACCCGACACCAGCTCCGGCCACATGGCAGCAACGACGCATGCCGCTCGCCCACCCCAGTCGTAGCCGGCGACGATGGGCCTGTTCAGTTTCAGCGCGACGATCAGCTCACGGAGATCGTGGCCGATCGCGGCCTGTTCACCGGAGCGCTTCGTGTCGGCGTCGACGAACCGGGTCGGTCCGAAGCCGCGCAGGTACGGCACCACGACGTCGTAACCGGACTCGGCGAGCAGCCTGGTGACGTCGTCGTAGGACCTGGTGTCGTAGGGAAACCCGTGCAGCAGCACCACTGCGTGGCCGGACGGATCACCGAAGCGGTCGTACGCAACCTCCAGCACCCCTGCGCGAATCATCATGGGTCCATGCTCGCATTGCGGGGTGAGCCGACATTCAGCTACTCAAAACAGCCTGCATGCCGGGAGCGAGGACGTCGGACAGGTCGGTCCACGGGACCGTGATCGTGATGAGGCCGATGCCGTAGGACCCCACCTGGTAGTCACCGAAGTGAATGTTCATTCCCTCCGGCGATGCCGTCCAGTTCGCGAAGTTGGCCACCGTCGGCTCGATGCCCGAGCGCTCGAAACTTTCGCCCGCGCGGGTGGTCGGAAGAATCTCCGCTGCTCGTTCGGACAGCCGCGACAGACCGGCATCGAGGTCGGTGAAGGCATCACCGAGGGAGATCGGTTGCGCGGTGTCGGCGTCGATGGTCACGGTCGCAAGCAGTGAATTACCGTGCGCTCCGGGCGGTACGGCGATCCAATCGGTGATCTGTTCGGCACTGATCACGCGCCGCCCGACGTAGGTCGTACCCGTCGAGTAGCCGTCGCTGAGGGCGAAGTCGTTCCCGTAGTCACCATCGATCTGATCCTGGAGCGCGGCGCGCATCGACTCGTTGAACTCCGTCGTCACAGCGGGATTTCCACCACTGAGCTGCGGAATTGCGACGTCGTAGGTGGCATGTTCCGTGGATCCGGTGACCCTGGTGCTGCCGACAACGTACGGCTCGGCGGCACTCGAGGTAGTGGTCGGCGTTGTAGACGTCGGCTCGGCGCGCTCGGTGGTGACCGTGACTTCGGTGGTCGTCGGTGCCGACGCCGGCGTGGCGGTTCCCGAGGTGGAGCAGCCCGCTAAGGCCGCGGTCACGGCAAGTGCGGCGGCCATTGCGCGGAGACGAGTCATGAACGACCCTAACCACAATGCGGCGGCTCACTCAACCACCGATCAGTGGGCAACTACGCTGCTAGCGTCGAACCTCCACGCTGTCGATCGATCCGTGCATGAAGGAGCTTCGATGAGAACGACGAGCATCATCACCAATCTGCGGGTTCCGAACGTCGACGCTGCCAAATCGTTCTACTCCGAGTTTCTCGGGCTGCGTTCGGAGGAGTTCGACATGGGGTGGGTGACGCGGCTGACGTCACCCGACCGCCCGGTCAGCGTTCAACTGGTGACCGGAGATGCCAGCGCACCGGAGGATTCGGTGATGTCGGTGCTCACCGACGATGTCGACGGCGCGTACGCCGAAGCGCAGAAACTGGGCTACGAGATCGTGTACCCGTTGACCACCGAGCCGTGGGGTGTGCGCCGCTTCTTCGTTCGCGCTCCCGACGGCAATGTCATCAACATCGCGTATCACCGGGACTGACTGCTTCGGAATCGGGTGCAGCTGACCGCGCTGAGCGCGGCTGGTTGCACCCGATTCGAACGAAAAAGCCCGACCCCGCGGAGCGGAGTCGGGCTTTTTCAGCGAGGGGCTGGACTCAGAAGTCCATGCCGCCCATGCCACCGGTCGGATCGCCTGCGGGCGCTCCGGCCTTCTCGGGCTTGTCGGCGACGACGGCCTCGGTGGTGAGGAACAGAGCCGCGATGGACGCTGCGTTCTGCAGTGCCGAGCGGGTGACCTTGACCGGGTCGTTGATGCCTGCAGCGAGCAGGTCCTCGTACTCGTTGGTCGCGGCGTTGAGGCCGTGACCGGCGGGCAGGTTGGAGACCTTGTCCGCAACGACGCCGGGCTCGAGGCCGGCGTTGAATGCGATCTGCTTGAGCGGAGCGGACAGTGCGACGCGAACGATGTTCACGCCGGTTGCCTCGTCACCGTCGAGCTTGAGGTTGTCGAGTGCGGGCGCTGCCTGGAGCAGTGCCACGCCGCCACCGGCGACGATGCCTTCTTCGACGGCTGCCTTGGCGTTACGCACTGCATCTTCGATGCGGTGCTTGCGCTCCTTGAGCTCGACCTCGGTTGCCGCTCCGGCCTTGATGACTGCAACGCCACCGGCCAGCTTGGCCAGGCGCTCCTGCAGCTTCTCGCGGTCGTAATCGGAATCGGAGTTCTCGATCTCGGCGCGGATCTGGTTGACGCGACCGGCGATGGCGTCGGAATCTCCCGAGCCCTCGACGATGGTGGTCTCGTCCTTGGTGATGACGACCTTGCGTGCCTGACCGAGCAGCTCGAGTCCGGCGGTCTCCAGGGAGAGGCCGACCTCTTCGCTGATGACCTCGCCACCGGTGAGGATGGCGATGTCGGCGAGCTGTGCCTTGCGGCGGTCACCGAATCCGGGAGCCTTGACGGCGACGGACTTGAAGGTGCCACGGATCTTGTTCACCACGAGGGTGGAGAGAGCTTCGCCCTCGACGTCCTCGGCGATGATGACGAGCGGCTTGCCGGACTGGATGACCTTCTCCAGCAGCGGCAGCAGGTCCTTGACGGTGCTGATCTTGGAGCTGACGAGCAGGATGTACGCGTCTTCGAGGACGGCTTCCTGACGCTCTGCATCGGTGGCGAAGTACGCCGAGATGTAGCCCTTGTCGAAGCGCATGCCCTCGGTGAGCTCGAGCTGCAGGCCGAAGGTGTTGGACTCCTCGACCGTGATGACGCCTTCCTTGCCGACCTTGTCCATTGCCTCGGCGATGAGCTCGCCGATGGACGGGTCGCCTGCGGAGATGCCAGCGGTAGCAGCGATCTGCTCCTTGGTGTCGATCTCCTTGGCGGACGCGAGCAGCGACTCGGTGACGGCTGCAACAGCCTTCTCGATGCCGCGCTTGAGGCCGAGCGGGTTCGCGCCGGCTGCGACGTTGCGCAGGCCTTCACGGACGAGTGCCTGAGCGAGAACGGTAGCGGTGGTGGTGCCGTCGCCTGCGACGTCGTCGGTCTTCTTGGCGACCTCCTTGACGAGCTCGGCACCGATCTTCTCGTAGGGATCTTCGAGCTCGATCTCCTTGGCGATGGAAACTCCATCGTTGGTGATCGTGGGAGCTCCCCACTTCTTTTCGAGTACGACGTTGCGACCCTTGGGGCCCAACGTCACCTTTACTGCGTCGGCGAGGGCATTGAGGCCTCGCTCGAGGCCACGGCGTGCCTCTTCGTCGAACGCGATGATCTTGGCCATTGCGAAGTGATCCTCCGGATTGGGGGTGACACATTGCTGGCCGAGCTCGGTGCCCGCGACGGACGACCAGGGGTGTCGTTGATTCCCCGGCCTCACCGTGTCCCGACCTGGCACTCACGTGTCGAGAGTGCCAACTGCATTTCTAGCACTCGCCCATGGCGAGTGCAAGGTCGTCCGCCTCGAGCGAACCACCACCGCCCCTGTGCCCGACGCCACCGCACGAGGCAGTCCTCGAGCAGATGCTCAGCCGAGCCGGTATTCGTCACGCACTGTTCACACCCGTACGCATTGTTTACATTCGAATACCGTGCATCGAACCCTTGACGCCAATACCGTTGAGTGACATCAGCTTCGACGTCAAAAAATTCGGACAAAACCCTACAAATCCGACAGCAAGGATCGAAACATGTCCGATACGGTCGACACCTCGTACGACAACTCGGCGATGGACCACGAGGAAGAGGGCTATCACAAGACCCTCAAACCTCGGCAGTTACAGATGATCGCGATCGGCGGCGCAATCGGTACCGGCCTGTTCCTCGGCGCGGGCGGACGCCTCGCCAGCGCCGGACCCGGCCTCTTCCTCGCCTACGCCCTTTGCGGAATCTTCGTCTTCTTCATCCTGCGCGCCCTCGGCGAGTTGGTGCTGCATCGTCCGTCCTCGGGCAGCTTCGTCTCGTACGCCCGGGAGTTCTTCGGCGAGAAGGCAGCGTTCGTCGCAGGCTGGCTGTACTTCCTGAACTGGGCGATGACGGCCATCGTCGACACCACCGCCGTCGCGACCTACATGCACTACTGGGGCAGTTTCGAAGTGATCCCTCAGTGGGTCATCGCGTTGATCGCGTTGGTCATCGTCATGAGCGTGAACCTGGTCTCGGTCAAATGGTTCGGCGAGATGGAATTCTGGGCAGCGATCATCAAGGTCGTCGCTTTGGTGACGTTCCTGATCGTGGGCATCGTCTTCCTCGCCGGACGCATCCCGGTGGGCTCGCAGATGCCGGGTATCAGCCTCATCACCGACAACGGGGGCTTGTTCCCGACCGGCGCCTGGCCGCTGGTCATCGTCATCTCGGGTGTTGTGTTCGCCTATGCCGCAGTCGAACTCGTCGGAACTGCGGCCGGCGAGACCGAGAACCCGGAGAAGATCATGCCGCGGGCGATCAACTCGGTCATCGCCCGCATCGCCCTGTTCTACGTCGGTTCACTGGTATTGCTGGCCCTGCTCATGCCGTACACCGCCTACCAGGCCGGCACCTCGCCGTTCGTGACGTTCTTCTCGAGCATCGGACTCGGCGGTGCGGGCACCATCATGAACATCGTGGTGCTGACCGCGGCGCTGTCTTCCCTGAATGCCGGCCTGTACTCGACCGGCCGCATCCTGCGGTCGATGGCAATGAACGGCAGCGCGCCGGAGTTCACCAAGAAGATGACCAAGGGTGGAGTGCCGTTCGGCGGCATTCTGCTCACCTGTTTCATCACCCTGTTCGGTGTCGCGCTCAACGCCATCGCCCCCGGTGAGGCTTTCGAGATCGTGCTGAACATGTCTGCACTGGGCATCATCGCCAGCTGGGCGACCATCGTGCTGTGCCAGATCCAGCTGTATCGCTGGTCCAAGAAGGGCATCGTGGAGCGACCCAAGTTCCGCCTGTTCGGGGCGCCGTACACCAGCTACGCGACGCTGGTGTTCCTGTTCGGCGTGCTGGTGCTGATGGCCTTCGACGCTCCGATCGGATCGTGGACGATAGCCACCCTGGTGGTCATCATTCCCGCACTGATCGGTGGCTGGTTCCTGGTACGCACCAAGGTGCTGTCCGTGGCCGAGGAACGAATGGGCTACACCGGTCAGTACCCGGTGGTGGCAAACCGTCCGACCGAACCGGAGCAGTGAGTCCGCCTCACCCCGAGCCGCTGGGCCCCGCATCGACTCGATCCGGGGCCCTGCTCATGGAGGGTCGATCACGCGGCCGCCAGGTTGATCTGCCGTACCACTGCACGCGGATCGTCGACAGACAGAATGAGCCGCTGATACTTCTCGTCCTGCAGTTCGATCACGATCGTGTCCCTGCTCCCCGTCACGTTGTAGAACGTCTTGACGCCGTCACGATGAAAAGTGCCGGCGGTCTTGCCCGGCAAGCCCAGCCCGGGGGCCCGGATTCCCTTGGGCTCGTCGGCAGCTCCTGGATCGTGGGTCGCGCCGCGAACGTGCGTCAACGGTATCCGTAGTCGACGGGTGAACGACCACAGCTTGTCCAGCCCTCTCGGCTCGACGATCAAAGCGGCATCGACGACGGTGACAGTGTTCATTGATCTTCTCCTTCGATGGCGGCAGACAACGTGACGTGGGCGCGCCCGAGCAAGCGTTCGCCGAGCATCTGGGCGGCGTCCTCGGCGTCGAGTCCGCGCAGGCTCCGCGCACATATCTCACGCACGTGGTCGTCCGAGGGCGCGAGTTCCAGCAGAGCCACCAGTAGTAGATCCAGATCCCGTTCGGTTCGGGTCAGCGCCGCGAGGAACACCCCTCGCTTGCTACCGAAAGCCTGGTAGAGGCTGCCGCGATGCAGTCCGGTGACCCTCAGCAGGTCGTCGAGCGAGGTTGCCTCGTAGCCGTTGGCCCGAAACTGCTGGGCGGCCGAAGCCACGACCTCGGCCTCGTCGAAACTTCTGGTTCGTCCCACACGTCGAGCTTGTCAGATAGATGACCATTCAGTCAAGAACGATCGGTCAAGAAAACCTGAGCCACCGCGACCGAGTGAACGGCGAGCGTCGCACGGGTGGTTCCGGAATCCCTGCGGCAATGGCGGCAGCGACGGCGTCGGCCAGTTCCACACAGGTCTCGAATCGATCCGCCGGCTCCTTCGCCAACGCGCGTGCGACCACCGCGTCGAGTCCCCGCGGTAGTGATCGCCGCCGCCGCGTCACGGCAGGCGGGTCGGCCGACAGATGAGCCGAGGTGATCGCGAGCGGCGTGGCCAGCGGGTACGGCGTTCTCCCGGTGAGCAATTCGACCAGCGTCGCGCCCAATGCGTAGACGTCGGTCTGCGCACTCAGCACTCCCCCGCGCAGCAGTTCCGGTGCCGCGTAATGAATGGACGCCAGCACCGTTCCACCGACGACCAGCGGCGCCGAGTCGTCGACCAGACGCGCAATTCCCCAGTCGGACAGCAACACCTGCTCGTAGCCGTCCACCCGCTCGGTGGAAATGAGGATGTTCGACGGCTTGACGTCCCGGTGCAGGACGCCGTTCGAGTGGGCGTAGTCGAGCCCCTTGGCTACCTCGGCGACGATGCGCGCCACGCGGGAAACGTCGAGTGCAATCTGTCCGCGGGCGACCAACCGCGCCGCGCTGTACCCGTCGACGTAGTGCATCGACATCCACAACTGTCCCTCGAAACAACCGTGTTCGTGCACCGACACGATGTTCGGATGCACCAGCAGCTCGGCCACCGTGGCCTCGGTCCGAAATTTGGTGCGCAGTCGCGGCGACCGCGAAGCGTCACGGTCGAGGATCTTCAGAGCTTCGAGCCGATCGTGTCCGCGGCCGAGTACGAGGTACACCTCACTCATGCCGCCGACCCCGAGGCGGCGCTGCACCCGGAAACCGGCGAAATCGGTACCCGGCTGCAACCGGCCGGCCGTCATGGAATCACCTGCTGCCCAGCCTCACTCACAGCCCACAGGCTCATGAGAGAGACGATCGGACGGGTCCGCAGCATCGACAGAACTGTAGTCCGCAGAGCACATTCCGGCGACTCGGTGGTGTTGCGGGAGCGTGCGGCAGTTTCGCCACCAGCGACGATGTCCCCTATGGTGTTTACCGGTACTTGACCAAAACAAGAGAAATAGAACGGCACACCGATAGCGGTCGGCCGATCACCTCAACTCGTTCCAAGGAAGTCAAGTAAATGAAAGCTGTGAAGGAAGCGTGGGGAGGACTGCTCAAACCGGTCTTCGTGCCCGCGTCCGTAGTCATTTTCGTCATGATCGCCTTCTCGGTGATCTACGCAGGCACCGCCGCGGATGCGTTCGACAATCTCAACCAGGCCATCACGAACGGCGTCGGTTGGTGGTACATCCTCGTCACCACCGGATTCGTCGTCTTCGCGCTGTACTGCGGACTCAGCAAGGTCGGCAATATTCGCCTCGGACGTGACGACGAAAAGCCCGAGTTCGGCGTCCTGTCCTGGTTCGCCATGCTGTTCAGCGCCGGCATGGGCATCGGCCTGGTGTTCTACGGCGTCGCCGAGCCTCTGTCCCACTACGTCACCCCACCCGAGGCCGGCGGTGTTCCCGGCAGTACCGACCCGGCCGCCCGTCAGGCGATGGAGCTGACCCTGTTCCACTGGGGTCTGCACGCCTGGGCGATCTACGTCGTGGTCGGACTCGGGCTGGCCTACATGACCTACCGCAAGGGCCGCCCACTGTCCGTGCGCTGGTTGCTGGAGCCGCTATTGGGGCGCAAGCGCATCGAGGGCGGAATCGGTCACGCGATCGACGCGGTCGCGATCATCGGCACATTGTTCGGCGTGGCCACCTCGCTCGGATTCGGTGTCCAGCAGATCTCCGCGGGCCTCGACTACCTGGGCTGGGTCGATACCAACAACTGGGTGACGGTCGCCATCATCGCCGGCGTGACCGGCCTCGCGACGTTCTCCGTCGTGTCCGGCGTCTCTCGCGGACTCAAATGGCTCTCGAACATCAACATGGGACTGGCCGCTGGTCTGGCCCTGTTCGTCCTCCTCGCCGGGCCGAGCCTGTTCCTCATGCAGTCCTGGGTCCAGAACCTCGGCGGCTACGTTCAGGCTCTGCCCGAGTTGATGCTGCGCACCTCCCCGTTCTCCGACGACGGCTGGACCGGCGACTGGACCATCTTCTACTGGGGTTGGTGGATGAGTTGGGCACCGTTCGTCGGCATGTTCATCGCCCGCATCTCGCGCGGCCGCACCATTCGTGAGTTCGTGTTCGGCGTCTTGCTGGCACCGACGGTCATCGGCTCGCTGTGGTTCACCATCTTCGGCGACGCGGGCATTCTGCGCCAACGCGAGAACGGCGACTTACTGGTCGACGGTGCCGTCGACACCAACACGAGTCTGTTTCAGCTGCTCGACACGTTGCCGTTGGCCACGATCAGCAGCGTGCTGGCGATCCTGGTCATCGTCTTCTTCTTCGTGACGTCCTCCGACTCCGGCTCGCTGGTGATCGACATCCTCTCCACCGGTGGCGATCTCGAACCCCCGAAGATCACCCGTGTGTACTGGTCCATTCTCGAGGGCGTGGCAGCAACGGTGCTGCTCCTCATCGGCGGAACAGGATCGTTGACGGCCCTGCAGACGATGTCGATAGCCACAGCGGTGCCGTTCTCGATCGTGCTCGTCTTGGCCTGCGTGTCGATGCTGAAGGCCTTCCGCTACGACGTCGCCACCACCCCGCGGTACCTCCACGTCACCGCGACGCCGGACGTCGCGGAGGACGAGCTCGATGCGCCGACGTCGTCACCCACACTGCGTAAGCGCGCCAGCGCCGGAATATCGACCACGTTCTCCGGCTTGGCACCGTCTCGAGAAGGGATGACGACGCCGCGCACCGACGGCAGCCTGGTACTGGCCGTGCGGGAGGTGCCCACCGAACAACTCGAGATTCACCCCGAGACGGGTGCTGTCGAGTACTCAGGCGACAACGCGCCGGTCGATCCTCTGGGCGGCGAAGTGTTCGACACCCAGGAGTTCGCAGATTCGGCCGAAGGCCAGAACGTCAGCAAGAACGCGGACTGATCACCTTCTCACCCACCGACCTCTGGCCCTCGCGACACGATCGCGGGGGTCAGAGATTTTTCGAAGCCCAATCGGTGAGTTCCTGCAGTGACGGCAGCAGCGCCGCTCCGGACTGCGTCAGGCTGTACTGCACCGAGAGCGGCGGTCCGTTGTCCACTGTTCGCTGGACCAACCCGGCTTTGCCGAGCTCACCGAGCCGCTCGGACAGAACCGAATCGCTGATTCCGCCGACGGCCCGCCGCAGATCCGCGAATCCCATCGACCCGTTCATCAGGGTGGCCAGCAGAATTCCGTTCCATCGCTTGCCGAGGAAGCCGAACGCTTTGGTGAGGGCTCCGTCGCAGGCACGAGGTTCGTGAGTGGGTTCGTTCGGGGCCATGACCCCACCGTACCGAAGTGCTACTGTCTGCATTGCCGCTTCTGATTCACTAGTGGCCTCAGAAATGAAAGCAGGGCTCATGTTCATCGCAACAGTCGTCGTGTCGGTGCTGCTGGCCGTGGCACTCACGTTCTCCGCCGTCGGAAAGCTGACGCGCAACCCCTCCGTCGTCCCGATGCTCGAGCAGGTGGGCGTGCCCGCCGACAAGATTCCGTGGTTGGCCTACGCGGAGATACTCGGTGCCATCGGCCTGCTCGTCGGCCTGTTCGCATGGCCGATCGGAGTGGCGGCAGCCATCGGCGTCATCGCGTACTTCGTCGGAGCAGTCGTCGCGCACCTGCGCGTCAAGGACAAGGAATTCGGACCGGCGGCAGGACTGGCCGTATTCGCCGTCGTCGCCCTGGTCCTACGGGTGCTCAGCGCCTGACCAGTCGTAGTCCATCTGGCCCGCGGTGGCGAGAGCCTGATCGGCGCTCGTCCACCGCGCGACCAGGTGCAGCGCGAGGTCCAGGCCCGCACTGATACCGGCCGACGTCGCCAGATCGCCGTGGTCGATGTACCGAACCCCCTCGTGCACGGCCAGCCCGGGCCAGCGCGTGCGCAACAGGTCGAGGTCCTCCCAGTGCGTGGTGACCGGACGCGAATCGAGCAGGCCCGCCGCCGCGAGAACGAACGCACCGGTGCACACCGATGCGACAACTTCTGCGCTGGGTCGAATCCGCTGCAGCCACTGAAGAACTCGGCCGTCCGCTTCGACCGAGTCGACGACACCGCCGGGAACCAGGACGAGGTCGTAGGTCCGTGAATCGTCGATCGTGGTGTCGACGCCGATCCTCATCCCACCTCGCGCGCGTACCGATTTATCGTGAAGCCCGACGAGCGTCACCTCGAAAGGCACCGCGCTACCGGCACGTTCGGCCACCCTGTTGGCCACCGAGAACACCTCGAACGGCCCGCAGGCATCGAGCACCTCGACGTCGTCGAACAACAGAATCGCAATACTTCTCATTTTCGCCTCAGCTGCTCGTGGTCGAAACGATGACGGGCACCATGATCGCTGCCGTCACCGCGGCATTGACGTCCGAGACCGCTTTGCGGACAGCTGCACCCGCCTACTCACCCTCGGCGATCTGTTTGGCCCTGGTCTTCAGCACCTTCTTGTCGGCATCGACGATGACCTTGTGCGTCAGATCGACTGCCGAGATCAGTGAGATCAGGGCAGCCGAGTGCGGCGTCGGCGTCGTGCCGTCGACAAGAGCGCTGCGCAGTGCATCCCGCAGCACCTTCTCCCGCGAGGTGTCGCGAGCCGGCCACGTCGTCGTCGGGAAGAGCCCCCAGACCTTGTCCTGCTTCTCGGTGACGAAGCCCTGCGAGACCAGACGCGCAGCCAGTTCCTTCGCCAGATTCTTCTGCGACTTCTCGATCACCTTCTGCGGCTTCATCGGCCGCGACGCCGTTGCCACCAGATCGAACACCCGCCGCAGCAACGGGTCTGCGGGCGGATCTCCCGCGACGACGACGTGGTCCTTCTTGGTCTGCTCACCGGGACCGGTGATGCGGAGCGACCCGCCCAGGGCGAGCTCGACGACCAGCGCACCCGCGAGAACCCGGGGCAACTTGGTGGAATCGGCCGATGGCTTGCCCGATTCGTCGTCGAGCAACAACAGCAGCAGGTCCTCCGCAATCACGGTCATGCTGCGAGATTACCCACAGTGCGCACTCGATTTGCGGTGTTCATCCGGGCGAAATCGACTGTTCAGTCGGCCCAGCCCACTCAGTTGATCAGACTCTGCCAATTCGAGGGCACCCGTTCACGAGGGCCCGGAACCGTCTGATCGAGCGGATGATGTTGCGGCGGAGCAAGTTCGGGCCCGTCGTACATCTGCTCGTCCTCGTAGTTGTAGAACCAGTCCTCACCGGGCTCGTAGCTGCGAACGAACTGGTGCCGAGTGGATTCGGCGTGCTTGCTGGCGTGCTGCGACGGAGACGAATCACAGCACCCGATGTGCCCGCACTGCGCACATCGCCGCAGATGCACCCACCACCCCTGCGTCTGCGTGCACTCCACGCAGCCCGGGCCGGACGGCGGGACTGTCGGATCAATACCGTCGATCGTCATGATGCCTCCTCGATTGCTGGATGAACGGGCAGTCGCACGATGAATCGGGTGTCTCCCGGCCGAGACACCACTCGCAGATCGCCTTGATGCTTCTTCACCACGATCCGCCACGAGATGTCCAGACCCAGTCCCGTGCCTTCACCGACGGCCTTGGTGGTGAAGAACGGCTCGAAGATTCGCGACCGAATATTTTCCGGCACACCGGGTCCGGTGTCGCACACCTCGATCTGCACCTGATCGTCGTCGAGAAGTGTGCGGACGGTGAGCGTGCCGCGGCCCTCCATGGCCTGCACCGCGTTGTCGATCAGATTGGTCCACACCTGATTGAGCTCGGCGGCATAGGCGGGAATGGGCGGCACCGACGGGTCGTATTCCTTCACCACGCGGATATCGTCACCGATCTTGCGTCCCAACATGATCAGCGTGCTGTCGAGCAGTTCCCGTACGTCGACGGTCTGGTAGGGCGCTCGATCCATCTGCGAGTACTGCTTGGCTGCGCCGACCAGAGTGGAGATCCGAGTGGTCGAATCCGAGATCTCGTTCATCAACAACTCGGTCTCGACCGTGTAGTTGAGCCACCTGATCGCCCCTTCGAGCATGGCCGGATCCCCCACCGTCGCCGACACCCGATCCAGCCACGGCACGTCGAGACCCGCCGAGACGAAAGTGGGGGCCAGATCCCATCCCCCGTCGATTCCGTTGTCGTCGAACCACTCTCCGAGCTCGTCCTCCCGGTCCGACGCCTCCATCGCGGTCAGCTTCGGAGCCTTGGCCACCAGTTCGACGGCCTCGTTCTGCAGTCCGACCAGATGCGACAAGCTCGAGCGATCGAGGGTCCCGCCGGCGATCATCGCCAACTTCTGCCGCATGTGCGCCACCCGATTCCGCAACGCGGACGTCGCCCGCACCGCAGCCGCGGCCGGATTGTTCAGCTCGTGCGTCAACCCGGCCGACAGAGAACCCAACGCCAACAAGCGTTCTCGCTGCTCGACGACCTGCTTGGTGTTCTGGTTTCCGAAGAACAATCCCTCGAGCAGATGCAGGGCCATCGGGAACCACTCGCGCACGATCGAGGCGAAGCAGTCGGCATCGAGGACGAAGAACCGGGACTGCGCGGTCACCCGCATCGAACCCTGGTAGGTCTGCGGTACCCGATCGCCCAGATATGCCTGCCACGCACCGGCATACACCCCGCGCTGCGAGGTGCGATTGACCACCAGGTCTTCCCCGCCCGACAGCTTCGAGAGCACCACCGACCCCTCGATCAACACGTAGAAGCACGTGGCTGGGTCGCCCTCCGCGTACACCGGTCCCGGCTCGATCGTCTCGATGCGGCCGTCACGACACAGCTCGGCGAGCTGCTCGTCGGTGAGCTGCTCGAACAAGAACAGTGTCCGCAACTCCTCCGGATCACACAGGGGCGCGTTCACGGGTTCGCCAGGTATCTGTGCACCAACATCACGGCCATCGCTCCTTCTCCCACTGCCGAGGCAACCCGCTTGGCCGAGTCCGACCGGACGTCCCCGGCCGCGAACACCCCCGGCACGCTCGTCTCGAGGTGATGCGGCAACCGCGCGGGTGTCCACCCGGCAGGACCGCGGCCGTCGACCACCAGATCGGGGCCCGTCACCACGAATCCGTGATCGTCACGCACGAGCACGCCGTCGAGCCAATCGGTACGCGGTGCCGCGCCGATGAAGAGGAACAGGTACTGCGCGTCCACCGTCGTCGTCTCGTCGGTTGCCCTGTTGTGCAGCACGATCTGCTCGAGGTGCCCGTCACCGGAGACGCCGACGACCTCGGTACACGGCCGAACGCTGATCTTCGGGTTCTCTTCGATCTGCTTGATGAGGTAGTACGACATCGATGCCTCGAGGGACGCCGCGCGGATCAGGATCGTCACCGACCTCGCGCCCCGCGAGAGATACACCGCTGCCTGGCCTGCCGAGTTCGCGCCGCCGACGATGAAGACGTCCTGCTCGGCGCAGCGAGCTGCCTCGGTCATCGCCGATCCGTAGAACACTCCGCGACCGGTGAAGTCGTCGATTCCGGGGGCCTCCAACCGGCGGTACGCGACGCCGGTGGACAGAATGATCGTCTGGGCGCTGATGCTACGGCCGTCGGCGAACCGCACGGTCCGCGCAGCGCCGTTTGTCTCCAAGGCCACGACGTCCTGCGTGGTGACCACCTCGGCACCGAACTTCAGTGCCTGCCGCCGAGCCCGCTCGGCGAGTTGCGCGCCCGAGACGCCGTCGGGAAAGCCGAGGTAATTCTCGATGCGTGAACTCTGCCCGGCCTGCCCGCCCGTCGCAGTGCGCTCGATCAACGTGGTGCGCAGCCCTTCGGACGCGCCGTAGAGCGCAGCGCCGAGACCGGCCGGGCCGCCGCCGATGACGACGAGGTCGTAGAACTCCTCGGACGGCGAGACCGTCAGCCCCAGGCGGTTGCCGAGCTCGGCATCGGACGGCTCGATCAGCGCGTCACCTTCGGTGGTGATGACCACCGGGAGGCGGTCGTCGGCCACTCCGGCCGCCGCCAACAGCCGCGCACCCTCCGATTCGTCGGACATGTACCAGCGGTACGGCAGTTGATTGCGGGCGAGGAACTCCCTGATCTCCGAAGACCGCGCAGACCAGCGGTGGCCGACGATCTTGGTGTCCTCCACGGCCCGGTGGTCGTACGCACACCAGGCTTCGAGCTGAGCGTCGAGGACGGGGTAGAGCTTCTCCTCGGGTGGATCCCACGGCTTGAGCAGGTAGTAGTCGAGATCGATGACGTTGATGGCGTCGATCGCAGCGTCGGTGTCGGCATAGGCGGTGAGCAGGATTCGCCGCGCCGTCGGAAACAGGTCCATCGCCTGTTCGAGAAATTCCATGCCGCTCATGTTCGGCATGCGGTAGTCGGCCAACAGGATCGCGACCGGAGTGCCGCGCAACGTCAGTTCCTTGAGCGCATCGAGCGCCCCGGCACCGGATTCCGCCCGGACGATGCGGTACTGCTCGCCATACCGGCGGCGCAGGTCGCGGGCGACCGAGCGCGATACTCCGGGATCGTCGTCGACGCTGAGAATGACCGGTTTCATGACCCTCCAGGACTGGTGCTCGTCAACCTCATGAGCATGCCACCACGGGGCCCGATATGGGAGGTGAGTGACGGCGTCGAGCCTGGGAACAACAGGGTCAGATTCGGCCGCGCCTGATCAGATCGATCTCCTGCGGGGTGAGCAGACGCTCGAGCTTCTCGGCCGGCCAGGTGCGCGGGCTGCCGCTCATCTTGGCGGTCTTCAACAGGGGCAGATCACTGCTGGTACGACGCATTATCGACTGTAATTTCACGGTGGATCACTCCGAACAATTTCTTCGTTGGTCCCGACACTCCGCTTGCTACATCGATCAGTGTCCGCCCGGCGTTAACGCCGGGCTGGGATCTCGTACGGCGTTTCGCGCCGAAAGACCGTTTCCCCTCGCCATACGTGGGGTAAACCTCGGCCCACATCAACTGATCGGGGAACGTTCGTGAACACGTCGGGAAAATCCACGTCGGGGCATTCGGCAACAGGTAAATCTTTCGCCAATTCGGTCCAGGACAACGGTGCATTCGAGAAGGCGGCCCGGGCCGGCCACTTCGTCAGCGGAGTGCTGCACATCCTGATCGGATACATCGCCGTCCGATTGGCGTTCGGCCAGGGCGGAAACGCCGACCAGTCCGGTGCACTCGCCGAACTGGCCGACAAGCCCGGCGGAAAGATTGCACTGTGGGTTGCCGTCGTCGCGTTCGTGGCGCTGGCCCTGTGGCGCATCGTCGAAGCGATCGTCGGCAAGAAGTCCGATTCCGACGAGGGCAGCGCGATGGACCGACTCAAGGCGGCCGCGCTGGCCATCGTCTACATCGCATTCGCATTCTCCACCTACGGCTTCGCGACCGGATCCGGTAAGTCCAGCGGACAACAGAACGCGGGCTACTCGGCGCGACTGATGGAATCCGGTGGCGGCAAACTCGTATTGATCGTCATCGCCCTGGTCGTCATCGGTGTCGGCGGATACCACGTCTACAAGGGCGTCTCGAAGAATTTCCTCGACGACCTCGAGGGCAGCCAGAGCGGAGCGGTCGTGAAACTCGGCATCGCCGGATACGCGGCCAAGGGCACGGCGCTCGTGGGAGCGGGAATCCTCGTCGTCGTGGCGGTACTGCAGTCCGACCCGTCGAAGGCCACCGGAATCGATGGTGCTGTCAAGACCCTGGGAGCCCAGCCGTACGGGCAGGTTCTGTTGATCCTCGCCGGCGTGGGAATCGCTCTGTACGGCCTGTATGCGTTCGTCCTGGCTCGCCGCGCTCGCATGTGAGCGGGGAGCTCGCTCCGCTCGCATGTGAGCAGGAGTGGAGCCCGCGGAACGACCCAGGTGAGTGGAAGTTCGTAGTGGGCTACGAGCTTCCACTCACATGGTGGCCGAGTGTGGTCACGGCCACATAGGATGCACACAATTGGTGTGACGATCAGTTGCAGCTATTCCCACTACCCGGAGGCCCCCGTTGAGCAAGACCCTCGAAGCCACGATCGACATCGATGCCAGTCCGCAGGCCGTGTGGTCGGTCGTGTCGGACCTGCAGCGCATGGGCGAGTGGAGCCCACAGTGCATGAAGATGAAGGTCTTCGGCGGACCCGTCGGCAAAGGAACCAGAACGCTCAACATCAACCGCAAAGGCCTGCTCGTCTGGCCGACCAGCGCCAAGGTCGTCACCTTCGAGCCGAACAAGGCGCTGGCGTTCCGCATCGTCGAGAACAAGACGATCTGGTCGTACACACTCACTCCGACGGCAACCGGAACCACCGTCGTCGAGAAGCGGGAAGCCCCCAGCGGCACCTCGGCCGTGTCGTCACTGCTGGTCAAGCGGATCCTCGGCGGGATCGACGAATTCGATGTCGAGTTGGTCGAAGGCATGAACAGCACGCTCCGACGAATCAAGACCGAAAGCGAAAAGTCGAGCCGTAAATAACTTTTCTCAGGAAGGTTTCAGGTTTGTTGCCCCTGGGCATCCGTGGTTTCGACAAGCAATCGAACACACGGAAAGTGGGGGCAACACATGTTGGGTCTCGGAATCATCGGCTGGATCATCATCGGCGGGCTCGCAGGCTGGATCGGCAGCAA
The DNA here is from genome assembly GCF_004563845.1 of Rhodococcus sp. 1R11. Taxonomy (NCBI): domain Bacteria; kingdom Bacillati; phylum Actinomycetota; class Actinomycetes; order Mycobacteriales; family Nocardiaceae; genus Rhodococcus; species Rhodococcus sp. 1R11. The sequence continues at coordinate 426,262 of NZ_SPNG01000001.1, forward strand.
GATCATGAAGACGGATGCTCAGATGGGCATCATCCTGAACATCGTCGTCGGCATCATCGGCGGCCTCATCGGTGGATACCTGCTCAAGGTCTTCGGCGTCGACGTCGAAGGTGGCGGCCTGATCTTCAGCTTCATCACCTGCATCCTCGGTGCATGCATCCTGCTGTTCCTGGTCAAGCTCGTGACCGGTCGCAGCCGCGTCTGATTTCACTCGCACTTCCCGACTGCCGGGGCCGCTCACGTACTCTGTGAGGGCCCCGGCAGTCGTTTTGTTCGCCGTCCGGTCCGTCCCCGGCGTCCGATCTCTGCCCGCATCCGAGCTCGCCCGACAGTAAGAGGAGACCGTGGCACGCCGTCCCGCCCCGATTGATCAACCACCCCGCACGGGAGTGGCTCACATCGTCGACCTGGTTCGCGAAACGGTTCCACCGCTGCACCCCGCCGGACTGCCCTTCGTCGGTGGTCCCCTGGCCGTCGCAGTGCTCGGCCGTCGGTCGAAGTGGGTCCGCAATGCCGGGCTCGTCGCCGCCGGAGCCTGCGCCACCTTCTTTCGCCACCCGTCGCGTGTGCCACCGAATCGGCCCGGCGTCGTGGTCGCTCCCGCCGATGGCCTGGTCACCCTCGTCGACACCGCCGTCCCGCCTGCCGAGCTCGATCTCGGTGCACAGCCCGTGCCGCGAGTGAGCATCTTCCTGTCCGTTCTGGACGTGCACGTGCAGCGCGTTCCCGTCGGCGGACGCGTGGTCGAGGTCGTGCACCGTCGCGGCCAGTTCAAGTCCGCAGACCTGGCCGAGGCCAGTGAGGTCAACGAGCGCAACAGCATGCACATCGAGACCGAATCCGGTCACCACGTCGGCGTGGTTCAGATCGCCGGTCTCATCGCTCGACGCATCGTCAACAACGCGAAGGTCGGAGACGTGCTCTCCATCGGCGACACGTACGGCCTGATCCGATTCGGCTCCCGCGTCGACACCTACTTCCCGGCCGGGACGACACTGCTCGTCGAACGCGGCCAACGAGCGGTCGGTGCCGAGACGGTACTCGCCGAGCTCCCCCAGTAGAAACGACATGATCACCAGACGCGCCAAGCCGCCTGCTGCTATCCGTCTGCTTCCGTCGGTCGTCACCATTCTCGCGTTGTGCTCCGGGCTGTCGGCGGTCAAGTTCGCCCTCGACGGTCAACTCGGAACCGCGCTCGCGATGATCGGTGCCGCTGCGATCCTCGACGCACTGGACGGCCGCATCGCTCGACTGCTCGACGCCACCAGCAAGATCGGTGCCGAGCTGGATTCATTGTCCGATGCAATCTCGTTCGGTGTCGCGCCGGCCTTGGTGCTCTACGTGACCCTGCTCGAGGGCAGCAGTGGCGGTTGGATCGTCGCACTGGTGTACGCCGTGAGCATCGTGCTCCGACTCGCGCGGTTCAACACCCTGCTCGACGAGGACGACACCCCGGCGTACGCCCGCGAGTTCTTCACCGGGGTCCCCGCACCCGCAGGTGCACTCATCGCGCTCGCCCCGATCGCTGCGTTCGAGGAATTCGGCGACGGCTGGTGGGCCTCGTTCTACGTCGTCGCCGGCTGGTCGATCCTCACCGCAGGTCTGATCGTCAGCACCATCCCCACGCTTGCGCTCAAGACCGTCTCGGTGCCGCCGCGCTTGGCCGCCGGTTTGCTGGTGCTGGTCGCGCTGCTCGCTGCCGCGCTCATCACCTTCCCGTTGGTCCTGCTGATGGGATTGGTGTTCGCCTACCTCGTGCACATCCCGTTTGCGGTGCGCTCGCAGCGCTGGACGGCTGCACGCCCGTACACATGGGATGCGAAGCCCGCCGAGCGTCGCGCGGAACGGCGCGCCATTCGACGGTCACCCGGCAATGCGCGCCGGTCGCAGGCGCGTCTGGGACTACGCCGACCGCGCAGCTGACGACCCCATTAGGTTGGACGTGTGACCGAATCCCGAACGCCCGAGCTCGTTCTCACCACCCGATTGAACACCTCGGCTGCCGACGCCAGACGAGGCGTCGTCCGGCTCCATCCCGAGGTCTTGGCGGCGCTCGGTCTGCGGGAGTGGGATGCAGTCTCGCTGATCGGTTCTCGGCGTACGGCTGCGGTGGTTGCCGAGGCTCCCAGCGGAGTCCCGCAGGGTACCGCGCTGCTCGACGACGTCACGCTCTCCAATGCCGGGCTACGCGAGAATGCTTCTGTGGCAGTCGCTCCCGTGACGGTCTACGGGGCGAGAACCGTCACGGTCACCGGGTCGGCCCTGGCCACCGGTTCCATTTCCGACGCCACCCTGCGCCAAGCGCTGCTCGGTAAGGTCCTCACCGTGGGCGACACCGTGTCGCTCCTCCCCCGGGATCTGGGACCGGGCACATCGACGTCGACGGCCACGCAGGCACTGTCGCGAACGTTCGGGGTGGCGTGGACGACCGAACTGTTGACGGTCTCGGTCGTCGAACCCTCCGGCGGTCCCGTGAGCGTACAACCCAATTCTGCGGTGAGCTGGGGCCGCGGCGCAGTCACCTCGGGATCACCTGAATCGGTCTCGGCCACATCGGTTCCGACGCTCGGAGCTGCGGCGCCGCCACGCGTCAGTGCGGCCGATCTGGTGGGCGTGAGCGCTGCGCAGGCCAAACTCACCGAGTGGCTACGCCTGGCGCTCGACGAGTCGGAACTGCTCGCCACCCTCGGTGCCTCTCCGCATCTGGGCGTGCTGATCACCGGCCCGGGCGGAGTGGGCAAGACGACGTTGGCTCGAGCCGTCATCGGCGAACGGCGAAGCGTCGTGCTGGACGGTCCGTCGATCGGCGCATTGGAGGCGTCGGCTCGCGTCGAACGCGTCACTGCTGCGGTGGACGAACTGACCGGCGCGGGGGTGTTGCTGATCACCGATGTCGACGCGTTGCTGCCGTCCGATCCGGAGCCTGCGTCGACGTTCGTCCTCGATGTGCTGCGCCGGGCCGTCGACACTCCCGGCTTCGCACTGATCGTGACGACGGCACATCCCGAGGCCACCGACGCCAGATTACGCGGGCAGGATCTGTGCGATCGCGAGCTGACCCTCACTCTCCCCGATGCCGCCGGTCGCAGAGCGTTGCTGGAGCATCTACTGAAGAAGGTTCCACAGGATGACGTCGACCTCGTCGAAATAGCCTCACGGACACCGGGTTTCGTTGTCGCCGATCTCGCCGCCCTGGTGCGCGAAGCGGCGCTCCGAGCGGCTGCGCGGGCATCCAACGATGCCACCGCCGCCTCGCTGATGCACGACGACCTGATCGGCGCGTTGCAGGTGATCCGGCCGTTGTCGCGCTCGGGTGCCGAGGAATTGGCAATCGGCAGCCTCTCCCTCGAGGACGTGGGAGACATGGTCGAGACCAAGCAGGCCCTGACCGAGGCCGTACTGTGGCCGCTGCGTCATCCGGATTCGTTCGCGCGCTTGGGCATCGAGCCACCGCGAGGGGTTCTGCTGTACGGCCCACCCGGATGCGGCAAGACGTTTCTGGTCCGCGCCTTGGCCAGCTCGGGCCAGCTCAGCGTCCATTCGGTCAAGGGCGCGGAACTCATGGACAAGTGGGTCGGGTCCTCGGAAAAGGCTGTGCGCGAACTGTTTCAGCGCGCCCGAGACTCCGCCCCCTCGCTCATATTTCTCGACGAGGTCGACGCCCTCGTCCCGCGTCGCGGGCAGAGTTCGGATTCCGGTGTCGGCGACCGAGTGGTCGCAGCTCTGCTGACCGAGCTCGACGGCGTCGAACCACTGCGCGACGTCGTCGTACTCGGCGCAACGAACCGGCCCGATCTGATCGACCCGGCTCTACTGCGGCCCGGCAGGCTCGAGCGCCTGGTCTTCGTCCCGCCGCCGGATGCCGATGCGCGGGTGGACATCCTGAAGGCGTCGGGCAAATCGATCCCACTTGCCGACGACGTCGATCTCGAATCCCTCGCGCACGATCTCAACGGCTACTCCGCCGCGGACTGCGCGGCCCTGCTGCGCGAAGCCGCACTGACGGCGATGCGTCGGTCGATGGACGCAGCGGACGTCACCGCCGACGATGTCGCCACCGCTCGGGCGACGGTCAAACCGTCACTCGATCCCGAGCAGGTGGCGCATCTGCGGGCCTACGGGTCGTGAGCGGAAACTCGTAGCAGGCTACGAAGTTTCACGCACGTGCGGCGAAGCCGCTCTCACTTCCAGCGGGCGAGAACTTCTTCGGCGCGCTTGGCGAGCACCATCTGGAAGATCGGCCCGAAGCTGATGCGACCGACACCGAGGGATGCGAAGTGCGACAGGTCGCCCTCGGCGGGGTTGGCGATGGCGTTGATGGGTAGCGGGAGTTCCTCGGCGAGACGCTTGTAGTCGTCGTCGTTGTGGAAGCCGACGGGGTAGAGCGAGTCGGCTCCGGCTGCGGCGGCCAGCTTCAGGCGTGCGATGGCGCGGTCGACGCGATCGTTCTCGTCACCGATCTGCTTGACGAACAGGTCGGTGCGGGCGTTGATGACGACGTGGACGTCGGTGGCGTCGGATGCCGCGCGGAGGGCTCCGACGAAGTCGGCGTGTTCCTGTGCTTCGCGGAGTCGGCCGCCCTCGCTGTGGACGGTGTCTTCGATGTTGAGGCCGACGGCTCCGGCGGAGATCAGTCCGTCGATCAGGCGCTTGGGGTCCTCGCCGTAGCCGGACTCGATGTCGACCGAGAGCGGTGCGTCCACGGCGGCGGAGATCTGGGAGATGCGGGTGAGCAGTTCGTCGAAGGTGATGCCCTCGTTGTCCGGCTTGCCGATCGAGTCGGACACGGGGTGGCTGCCGACGGTCAGTGCGGTGAAGCCGGCGGACACGGCGAGGTTGGCGGACCAGGCGTCCCACACGGTCGGCAGGACGACCGGGTTGCCGGGCTGGTGCAGCTCGAGCAGGGTTGTGGCCTTCTGGGACAGGTCGGTCATGGAGACTCCTTCGCGGCGGTTGTGGAGAACGTACGTTCTCCCACACCCAACATACCCGCTTCAGTCGATCAAATCGAGGGCTTTCATTCGGTCGAACACCATCAGTGACCCCGGGGCGACATCGGGCATAGCGGCGTACTCGTCGCGAGTGAAGTACCGGATCTCGGCGATCTCGCTGGTCGGCGTCGGCTCGTTCGACAGATCAGCGAGGAAACACGTGATCTCGAGCGGGGTACCCGTCGGATGGCCCCAGGCCTGGCACTCGAATACTCCGAGCAGCCGCACGTCGATGACCGCGGCGTCGAGCTCTTCCCTGATCTCGCGGTGCAGCGCCTGCTCGGGCGACTCGCCGGGATCGATCTTGCCGCCGGCCATGTAGAAGGCGGACTTGCCCGTCGACCGCGCCTGAAGCATGCGGCGGTGGCGAACGTACGCAAGGCCGGCGGTGCGAATGGGTCTCGGATCACTCATCGACGATCGACTCTCTTTATCGGAAACGTCCGGTTTGTACCGCATGGCACGCCGTCGACCACGCAAAGTAGGATGGAATCCGACAAACGTGCCCGCCACCGTTCGGTGGCCGGTTCGTATTTCTCAAAGACCGAGTCCTCGAAGATCCAGGTCTATTTCACACAATTTCACGACCCTACTCATCGCCGCCCTACGACCACCGCCCCGGCCCGAAAGCCGAGGCGACCGAGACGACGGAGTGATTTTTGCTCGCTATTCTTCTTGCGCACGCCGCCGCCGCGCTGCTCGCGCCGCTCCTCGTCCGGTGGTGGGGACGCACTGCATTCTTCCCTCTGGCACTGGTGCCACTGCTCAGCCTGATCTGGGTGTTCGGCAACTGGAACACCGACCAGAGGCTGCACATCGAATGGGTTCCCGGCCTGTCGATGGACATCGACATGCGCTTCGATTCGCTCGCCGCCATCATGTCGTTGCTCGTTCTGGGCATCGGTTCGCTGATCCTGCTGTACTGCGCCCGCTACTTCGAGGACGACGAGCCCAGGCTGGGCCTGTTCGCCGCCGAGATGGTCGCGTTCTCCGGAGCCATGTTCGGCCTGATCACCAGCGACAACATGCTCGTGCTCTACATCTTCTGGGAAATCACGACGGTGTTGTCGTTCCTGCTGGTCGGCCACTACGCAGAACGCGCATCGAGCAGGCGCGCCGCGACGCAGGCTCTGCTCGTCACCACCGCAGGTGGTCTGGCGATGCTGGTGGGCATCATCGTCCTGGGCCAGGCCGCCGGGTCGTACAACCTGTCCGAGGTCGTCGCGAACGCCCCGGGTGGCTGGCTGCCCGGAGTGGCGATCGTGTTGATCCTCATCGGCGCCCTGAGCAAATCGGCCATCGTGCCGATGCACTTCTGGCTTCCCGGTGCCATGGCCGCGCCGACGCCGGTCAGTGGATACCTGCACGCCGCCGCGATGGTCAAGGCCGGTATCTACCTGGTCGCGCGCCTCGCTCCGGGTTTCGCGGACTCCGGTCCGTGGCGCGCCACGGTCATCAGCCTCGGATTGCTGTCGATGATTCTGGCCGGCTGGCGAGCACTCCGCGCCTTCGACCTCAAACTCATTCTGGCGTTCGGCACGGTCAGCCAGCTGGGCTTCCTGATGGTCCTGGTCGGCATCGGATCCGAGAAGGCCATGTTGGCCGGTCTGACGATGGTGATCGCGCACGCGATGTTCAAGGCCACGCTGTTCATGGTGGTCGGCATCATCGACCACACCACCGGCACCCGAGACATTCGTAAGCTCGCCCACCTGGGTAAGAAGGCCCCGTGGCTCGCCGCGATAGCCGCGCTGGCCGCGGCCAGCATGGCTGGACTACCACCGATGATCGGCTTCGTCGGCAAGGAAACAGCCCTGTCGGCCGTGATCAGTACTCCGACGCTCGACCCCACGGTCGCCGCGGTGGTCGTCGCAGGCCTGGTGATCGGCTCGATCCTGACGGTCACCTACAGCATTCGGTTCGTCTGGGGCGCGTTCGCCCGCAAGCAGCTCAAGCGTCCGAGCCCGTCCGTCAGAGCAATGCACGCACCCTCCGCATTGTTCCTCGCCGCGCCCGCGTTTCTCGCCGTTCTGGGTCTGATCGCCGGATTCGCCTCCTCGGTCGTCGACCACATCGTCAGTCCCTACGCCCGAACCCTGCCGTCGTACGGGCAGGAGCCTTACCACCTGGCGTTGTGGCACGGGTTCAACCTGCCGCTGGCGTTGACCGTCGTCGTGGTCACCGGCGGCGTCGGGCTGTTCATCGCACATCGGGTGGTCAACCGACTCAAGTTCGAGCATCCACCGCTCGGCAACGCAGACCGCATCTACGACAACGTGCTCAAGTCCATGGACACCCTGTCCATCCGCCTCACCGGCACCACGCAGCGCGGTTCGCTCCCCCTCACCCAGGGCACCATCTTGCTGACCCTGGTGCTGCTGCCGATCATCGTGTTGCTCGTCGGGCAGAAGCCAGGCCTGGAGTACACCCTGTGGAACACCCCGCTCCAGTTTGTCATCGGAGTGATCATGATCGCGGGTGGCCTCGGCGCAACTGTCATGCGAAACCGTCTGGCCAGCGTCATCCTCGTCGGACTCACCGGCTACGGCTGCGGCGTCATCTTCGCCATCCACGGTGCACCCGACCTCGCCCTGACTCAGTTCCTCGTCGAGACGCTGACCCTCGTGGTCTTCGTGCTGGTGCTGCGCAAGCTACCGGCCGAGGTCGACGACCGCGGCTCGGCCGGATCCCGCGGACCCCGTGCCGCGCTCGCCGTCGCCGTCGGTGCCACGGTCAGTGTGTTGGGCGCGTTCGCAATGAACGCCCGCAGCGCCGCCCCGGTGTCGCTGCAGTTCCCCGAGGCCGCGTACGAGCTGGGCGACGGGAAGAACATCGTCAACGTGATCCTCGTCGACATCCGCGCCTGGGACACGCTCGGCGAAATCTGCGTACTCCTCGTCGCCGCGACCGGCGTGGCCAGCCTGGTGTTCCGCAACCGCCGGTTCGGCAGCGCTCCGCGGGTGTCCGACGCCCCCGCCTCGTCGTCGGACACGAACGACGCGGCGGAGACGACGTGGCTGCTCGGCGGCGATCTGATCGATCCGCGGCATCGTTCGTTGATTCTCGAGGTCACGACGCGGTTGATCTTCCCGACGATCATGGTGCTGTCGATCTACTTCTTCTTCTCCGGGCACAACGCCCCCGGCGGCGGTTTCGCCGGTGGACTGACGGCGGGCTTGGCGCTGGTGCTGCGGTATCTCGCCGGCGGCCGGTACGAGCTCGGTGAGGCCGTTCCGATCGACGCAGGCAAGATCCTGGGTCTCGGGTTGATCTTCGCGGCCGGGACCGCGGTGGCGTCGATGTTCCTCGGCGCTCCGGCGCTGTCGTCGGCGACGTTGGAAGTGACACTTCCTCTCCTCGGTGACATCAAGCTCGTCACCGCATTGTTCTTCGACCTCGGTGTCTATCTCATCGTGGTCGGGTTGGTACTCGACGTGCTCCGCAGTCTCGGCGCGCGTCTCGACGCACAGGTGGAAATGCAGAGCCAAGGCCGAGTGAGTGCCCCATGACCGCAGATGTCGGAATGCTCGTCATCGTCGGCGTTCTCGTCGCATCGGGTGTGTACCTGCTGCTCGAACGCACTATCACCAAGATGCTGCTCGGTCTGCTGCTGTTCGGCAACGGAGTCAATCTGTTGCTGCTCACCGTCGGTGGCCCGGCAGGTACGCCGCCCATCGTCGGTCGGGACAACTCTCTGCACCAGAACATGGCCGATCCGTTGGCTCAGGCCATGATCCTGACGGCGATCGTCATCACCATGGGTATCGCTGCCTTCGTGCTCGCGCTGGCGTATCGATCGTTCACGCTCAACACGAAGGACGACCTGGAGAACGACCCCGAGGACACCAAGGTCTCCCAGCGCCGTTCGATGGCCGAAGCACCGGACCGCGACCGTTCCGACGACCCGGTCACCGGTGAACCGAGCTTCGGGGGCGACGCCTTCGACTCGAAGGGCAATCCGATTCCACTCGAACAGATCAGGAACCTCGAAGATCTCGAGTGCTACGAGGATCTGCACGACGGCGACTTCGACAACGACGACGACAACCCCCAGCTGCGCGGTCTCGACGGCCTCGACACGGCCGAGAAAGACGACAGCCGACCTGAGCACCCCAGCACTGACGACTCCAGCGCTGACGACTCCAGCACCGACGACACGAAGGGAGACGACAAGTGACGATCTCCCCGGGCGTGATCGATGCCCTGACCCCGCTGCCCGTGCTCATCCCGATGCTCGCGGCGGCACTGACGCTGGTGCTGGGACGTCGGCCCCGCGCGCAGCGTTTCATCACTCTCGCCGCGCTGACCGCGGTGGTCGCGATCTCGTCGATGATGCTCTATCTCGCCGACCGCGACGGGACCAGCGCACTGCAGGTCGGTGGCTGGGATTCACCACTGGGCATTTCGCTGGTGGTGGACCGGCTGTCGGCGATGATGCTCGTCGTCTCGTCGATCGTGCTGCTGGCCGTCATGGTGTACTCGATCGGACAGGGTATTCGCGACGGCAGCGAGAATCAGCCGGTATCGATCTTCCTGCCCACCTATCTGGCCTTGACCGCAGGCGTCTGCAACGCGTTTCTCGCCGGCGACCTGTTCAATCTGTTCGTCGGCTTCGAGGTACTGCTCGCCGCCTCGTTCGTGTTGCTGACGCTCGGTGCGAGTGCCGACCGGGTTCGCGCCGGTGTGTCCTACGTGATGGTCTCGATGGTCTCCTCGCTGATCTTCCTGATCGGCATCGCACTGGTCTACGGTGCCACCGGAACACTGAACCTGGCCCACATCGCCGTGCGGATGGACGACATCCCGTCCGGCACCCGCACCGCCATCTTCGCGGTGTTGCTGGTCGCGTTCGGCATCAAGGCCGCGGTGTTCCCGCTGTCCACGTGGCTACCCGACTCGTACCCCACGGCCCCGGCTCCGGTCACCGCGGTGTTCGCCGGCTTGCTGACGAAGGTCGGTGTGTACGCGATCATTCGCGCACACACGCTGCTGTTCCCGGACGGCTCACTCGACAACGTTCTGATGGTCTGCGGCCTGCTGACGATGCTCGTCGGCATCCTCGGCTCCATCGCACAGAGCGACATCAAACGACTGCTCTCGTTCACCCTCGTCAGCCACATCGGCTACATGATCTTCGGTGTCGCGCTGTCGACTCAATCGGGATTGTCCGGCTCGATCTATTACGTTGCGCACCACATTCTGGTGCAGACGACGCTGTTCCTCGTCGTCGGCCTGATCGAGCGCCAAGCCGGTTCGTCGTCCCTGCGACGGCTCGGCGGCTTGGCCGCGGCCAGCCCGGTGCTGGCCATTGTCTTCCTGGTGCCGGCCCTCAATCTCGGTGGTATTCCACCGTTCTCGGGGTTCATCGGCAAGGTCGCCCTGCTGCAGGCCGGCAGCGACCAGGGCAGCGTACTGGCCTGGTTGCTCGTGGCCGGCGGCACCGTCACCAGCCTGCTGACGCTGTACGTGGTTGCTCGTGTCTGGACCAAGGCGTTCTGGCGAGCCCGCGCCGACGCACCCGAAGGCGATCTCGCGGACAACAGCCCCTCTGCCCTGCTCGACGATTCCTCGGACATCCAGTTCGGTGACCGCGAGGATGTGGGCCGGATGCCCGCCTTCATGTTGATCCCGACGATCGGCCTCGTCGTCGTCGGTTTGGCGATGACGGTGTTCGCCGGCCGCATCATCGACATCAGCGATCGGGCGGCGGCGGATCTGCGGGATCGCTCGGTGTACATCGACGCCGTGCGGGGAGCCGAGTTCGTCGGCGATCAGGCCTACGAACAAGCACGAGCGGATGAGGAGGGCACCCGATGAAGATGAACCGTTCCTTCCTGCTGCGAATCTGGACCCTGGCATGGCTGACGGCTATCTGGGTTCTGTTGTGGGGCAACGTCTCTGCTGCCAATATCCTCGGTGGCCTCGCGGTCGGCCTGCTCATCATGGTGCTGTTGCCGTTGCCGCGGGTGCCGGTCGAGGGCCGCATCCACGTGTTCTCGCTCGTCAAGCTTGCAGTCGTATTCCTTTATTACGCAGCCGAATCCAGCGTCAGTGTGGCGTGGTTGGCGATCCGCCCGAAGGCACCGCCGGTCACCGGTGTGCTGCGCTGCCGCATCGCCATCAAGTCCGATCTGGTGCTCACCCTCTTCGTCGACGCGATGAATCTCGTTCCGGGAACGATGGTCCTCGAGATCGATCGCACCCGACGCCTGCTGTACGTGCACGTGCTGGACATGGGGACGCAGAAGGCCGTGGACGGCTTCTACGCTTACGTCCGGAACCTGGAGAAGCTGTTCGTCGCGGCCTTCGAGCGTGACTCCGACTGGAAGCCGAGCCCCCTGCATTACCAGGAGTACGAGCAATATCACGGGGTTCTCGGCGACGATCCCGAATCGGGCGACCTCGATACCCCGCGCGACGACAAGATGACCGACGACAACAGGAAGGGGGACTGGTCGTGACCGTCGTATTGGCGATCGCAGGCGCGCTGCTGCTCGCCGCCGCGATCCTCACCGCATTCCGGCTGCTCGACGGCCCGAGCACCTTGGACCGGTTGGTCGCGATGGACACCATCCTCGCCGTGTCGATGTGTGGGCTCGGTGTGTGGGCCGTCTACAGCCGCGACACCACGCTGGTGCCTGCCATCGTTGCGCTGTCCCTGGTCAGCTTCGTCGGGTCGGTCAGCATCGCGCGATTCAGAGTGAGGGACGAATGAGCACGGTAGCCCAGGTCATTGCCTCGATCTTCATCCTGATGGGAGCTCTGCTGGCTTTCACGGCCGCCGTCGGCATCGTGCGCTTTCCCGACACCCTCTCGCGTATGCACGCGGCCACCAAGCCGCAGGTGGTCGGCTTGATCATGGTGTTGGTCGGCGCGATCATCAGCCTGCGCGGCAATGTCGATATCTGGATGCTGGTGCTGGTCGGCATCTTCACGCTCGTCACCGCTCCGGTGATCGCGCACACCGTGGGACGCGTCGCCTACCGGGAACAGCGCGGGCGCGACGGCCTGCTCATCGTCAACGAGATGGAACCGAACGAACCCGATCAGTGAAGCGCGAGCGATCGGCGAAGAACGCGGTATGGAATCCGAACGCCATGCCGATCAGAATTCCGAGCACGAGCGGACCGAACACCAGTGGGTTCGCGGCGAACTCCTCGGCGAGGTAGCGGTAGCTCAACAGTAGTACGGCCATCGCGACGCAACCGTAGGTCACCAGCGTGATCCGGTCGCGGTCCCATCCCCGTTCCGGGTCGCGCAGCAACGATTCGATGGTGAGGCACAGTATCGCGCCCGCGACCAGGTCGACGCCGTAGTGGTAACCGAATCCGAGCGTCGCGGCCAGTGTTCCCACCAGCCACAGTGTGCCGCCGGTGCGCAGCCACCAGGGACCGCGTCGGGAATGGATGAAGATGCTCAGTGCCCACGCGGTGTGCAGGCTGGGCATGCAGTTGCGCGGCGTCTGCGAATCGAACGGGATCTCGCCGAGGGTGCCCGAGAGCGGAACCGACTGCATCGGCCACGACTCGAACGCGAACATCGGGCCCACCACCGGAAACAGCAGGTAGAACACCGGTCCGACGAGTCCGATCAGCAGGAACGTGCGGAACAGGAAGTGTTTCGGCCACGCCGAGCCCGCGGCGACCCCACGCAGTTGGTACAGCGCAACGATGATCGCCGCGACGGGGAGCTGAATGTAGATCCAGTGCAGCGTTCCCTCGGCGACCGGGCCGAGTCGGTCCAGAATGCTGCCGAGCACCCAGGACGGATTTCCCAGCGCATGATCGGCGGCGTATGCGTATTCGTCGAGAACGTAGGGCCGGACCAAGGTCGTGATGTGCAACCAGGCATCACCCGCCTTGGTCGCGAGCAACAACAGTGCGCCGAGGGCGACGCCGCGCATCGCCCGAGCGTCATGCCGCCGGACGACATGGAACGCGAGCGCGACCAGCACCAGCGACGGCCCGTTCCCGACGGTCGGCGGCACATCGAACAGATACCGGCCGCCCAGTACGACGGCGTCGAGCGCAGCAGCGACGGCCAGTACGCGCAGGCGGGTGGAGTTGTTCAGACCTACCGTGGCCAGGACGAGCGCCGCCCACGGCAGCGACATCGACTTCGGTGTTCCGAACATGTCGTTCCACATGCTCGGCAGCGGGCCGGGGAAGGCCCACTTCCACGCGACGACCTGCAGCGTGAGCAGGAACGCCGCGACGAGGACGGCACCGACGATGAGAGGACGAACAGAGTCCTCACGTGTCGCGTCGACCTCGACGCTCTCGACGTCCCCCTGTAGCACGCCGTTGATCGTAAACGCTGAGTGAACGCAAAATTAAATACAGAGGGTCACGATTGGAGATCGGTGACCAACGACTCCACGACGGCACGCAGATCGCCGCCGGATTTCGCGGCCACGGCACGCTGGCGTTGATACGAGGCCCCGAGTCGGGGAATGTCCGCCACCGCGGCGAGTTCGTCGACGCAGTTCAGCCTTACCGCCGTCGGCGTCAATTTCTCCAGTAGGTCGTGCAGATCATCGGTGACCAGCCGCTCGTTGCTGTCGGCGTCGAGAATGATCTCGGCGTCGAGGCCGTACCGGGCAGCTCGCCATTTGTTCTCCTGAACGTGCCACGGCGGAATCGTCGGCAGAGTCTCGCCCGCTTCGAGTCGTTCGTCGAGATACACGATGAGGCAGTGCGTCAACGCGACGAGGGCTGCGAGCTCGCGCTTGGTCGATGCCCCGTCGCACACCCGGACCTCGATGGTTCCCCACTTCGGTGCGGGGCGGATGTCCCAGTGCATGCCCCCGAGCTGCTCGATGACGCCGGTCTTGAGCTGATCACGAACGAATCCCTCGAACTGCGACCAGTCGTCGAACTGAAACGGCAGACCGGCCGTCGGCAACTGCTGAAACATCAGTGCTCGGTTGCTGGCGTATCCGGTGTCGTTGCCCGCCCAGATCGGCGAGGACGCCGACAGTGCCAACAGGTGTGGGTACTGCAACAGCAACGAGTTGAGGATGGGAAAGACCTTGTCGGGAGAGGACACGCCGACGTGGACGTGCACGCCCCAGATGAGCATCTGCCGACCCCACCACTGGGTACGCGCGATGAGTTCGTCGTAGCTCGGGGAGCTGGTCAGCTGCTGCGTCGACCATTCGGCGAACGAGTGCGTCCCGGCCGAGAACAGATCGATCCCCAAGGGATCGGCCGCCCGACGAACGAGCGAGAGCGATCCACTGAGATCCTCCATGGCCTCCCCGACGTTCTCGCACACTCCGGTGACGAGTTCGACGGTGTTGCGCAGCAGTTCCTTCGTCACCCGAGGGGTGTCGCCGGCGAGGTCACGAACGCCGTCCATGACTGCCTCGGCGGAGTTGACCAGATCCCGCGTGCTCTTGTCGACGAGCGCGATTTCCCACTCCACGCCGAGCGTGGGTTGCGGAGAGCTCGCGAAGTCGATCCGGGGAGCGTTCAAACTACTTCAGTACCGCGCACGCCGCCCGAGCACCGGCATCACCGGTCATCAGGGTCGCCATGTCGGGTACCGCAGCACCGTCGGGCAACGTGTACCGCGGCGGGATGTTGGCGAAGTTGTCTGCTCCCTCGTGCACGATGACCGACGTTCCGGCACCACCGGCACGCAGGTCGTCCAGCGTGATCGCATCGGTGGTGGTGACCAGGCGGCCCGTGCCGTCCTCGCCCACCTGGATCGACGACAGGTCGCCGCTGGAGGGGTGTTCGGTGCGTCCGTCGACCTGCAGGTGACCACCCGCAGAGAGGAAATTGCCCGGCTCGCCGCCGGTCGGCGCCACCGAGTTGGGCTCGCAGGCCCCGACGGTGTGGACGTGGAAGCCGTGGAAGCCCGGCGTCATGTTCTCGACCTCGGCCGTGACGGTGAGCTTCTCGCCCTCCGACGCGAACGACACGGTGCCCACCTCGGCACCGGACGCGTTGCGGAGCACGCCCTCGATCATGTTCTCGGAGCTGCCTTCCGAGCCACTCTCTGCCCGACCGTCACCGGCGACTGCGGCCGCGGACGGGTCTGCTTCACCGGTCCACACCGGCGGCACCGTGCCGGGTGCGTCGGACGCGACCTCGCCGTTGCTGCAGGCAGAGAGCCCGAGAGCGGCGATCGCGAGGACCGGGGCCACGTAACGCAAAGAGCGGGTCGCAGCAGTGCGTCGCTTGAACAGGTCCATCGAAGAGTGCTCCTCTTTCGGGCAGGGTGAAGGGCTTGCAAAATCATAACGTGCCGACCGATTCGGCCGAACCGGACAGGTTGTCATGCCGGCGAGTTACTGGGTCACGATGACGACGACACCCGCGGTGGATTCGAGTGAACTGGGTTTGGGCTCGGCCGGGATGCCGAGTTGGGTGGCGATCGTCTGCGCTGCTTGCTGCTCACCGGTATCGGTGCCGTAGTACACCGCGGTTTGGGCGAACTGGGCTTCGCTGAAGTTGCCGGTCTCGGCAACGGTCCAGCCCTCGGCGGTGAGTGTGCTCGCAGTGCCGGCGGCGAGCCCGGAGACGTTGGAGTTGTTGAGCACGCGCACCTCGACATCGGCGGCGGCGCGGGAGGTGGTTGCTGCGGAGGACGTGGTCGACGACGCAGCGGCGGGAGCTTGGGTACCCGGAGACTGCGCGACCGGAGCTTGCCCGGCCGCAGTCGTCGTCGCGGCCGCAGCGGGGGGCTCTGCGGCGGCATCCTCGGAATCCGAGCCGGTCAGCGACAATGCACCGATCGCTGCGAACAGGATCGCGAGCGAGATCAGCACCATGGCCAGAGCACGGAGGGGTGGCCCGGTCTGTTCCGGGTTGGGGCTGCTCACGTACTCGACCCTAGCCGACCGTCGACCGAGACCTTTTCAACGGAGCTCGCACGTTCCCCACGGAGCAACAGCCCTCGGCAGAGTCGAAACCTGACGCGGGCGCTCAGACGTCGAAACCGAGCCGACGTGCGGCGCGGGCCTTCTGCCTGCTCGCGCGCAAGCGGCGCAGTCGCTTGACCAGCATCGGGTCTGCGGCAAGAGCTTCGGGACGGTCCACCAACGCGTTGAGGATCTGGTAATAGCGGGTTGCCGACATCGAGAAGAGTTCCTTGATCGCCTCTTCCTTCGCCCCGGCGTACTTCCACCACTGACGCTCGAAGGACAGGATGTCGTGCTCTCGTCGGCTCAAGCCGTCCGCACCGACTTCGTTCGGATCCTGAGAGCCGTCCGATTTTCCCGGTTGCTGAGACTGGTTCGAGTCACGCGCTGCTGCGCCGTCCATCCCACTCCTCGACTTCTCGACTCCCCTGGGCCCGTGCGACAACCGACCCCGAGGAAATCTGCTTCCCCCAGTGCTGCCGGCACCCGTACGAGTACCGACCGAACTTCGAGCGAATTACACAGTTGTACTTCGGGGATCATTCAACCACGTTCGACCGCCCGGACCCGGCTCCCGCGAAGTACTCGCGCGTGGCGTGTTCGTAGACGACCGAACCGTCGGTGCGACACTCGTCCACCGGCTCCGCTCCCGACGGGCCGGTGGGTAGGCCGGGGGCCACCCACTATCCTTGTCGACCATGGCAATTCTTCCCATCCGGATCGTCGGCGATCCGGTGCTCCACACTGCGACCGATCCCGTCACCGAGTCGCCGGCCGAGCTCGCCGAGCTGATCGCCGACATGTACGAGACGTTGGCGGCTGCCAACGGCGTCGGACTGGCGGCGAACCAGGTGGGCGTCGGTAAGCGTCTGTTCATCTACGACTGCCCCGACCAGGGCGCGGACGGCAAGGTTTTCCGCCGCCGCGGAGAAGTCGTCAACCCGGTGCTCGAGACGTCCGAGATTCCCGAAACGATGCCCGATCCCGACGATGACGACGAGGGGTGCCTCTCGGTCCCCGGTGAGCAGTACCCCACCGGTCGGGCCGAGTGGGCGCGAGTGACCGGTACCGACGCCAACGGCGATCCGGTGGACATCGAGGGCCGCGGGTTCTTCGCCCGGATGTTGCAGCACGAGGTGGGTCACCTCGACGGCTTTCTCTACACCGATGTGCTCATCGGTCGCCACGCGCGAGCGGCGAAGAAGGTGATCAAGCGCTCCGGATGGGGCGTCCCCGGCCTCAGCTGGGTTCCGGGCACCGTCGACGACCCCTTCGGCCACGACGACGAGGACGAGGATTGATCGCTGCCGTGACCGTTCCGCCGGGGACGCGGGTGATGCTGAGGTACCGACTGCCACCCGGCCACACCCACCCGATGACGGACGTCATCGGGGAATTGGTGTCGGCCGACGCGGTCGCGGTGTCGGTCCGTGCCAAGGACGGCGCTCTGGTACAGGTGGCCGCCGATCGCGTGGTGGCGTTGAAGCCGTTGGGCCCCAAGCCTGTTCGCGCCTCGGAGATTCGGGCTCTGGAGGCGGCCGCGGCCGACGGGTGGCCGGGAACCGAACAGGAGTGGATTGCCGGCTGGCAGTTGCGTTTCGGGCACGGCTTCACTGGACGCGCCAATTCGGCGGTACCCCTCGAGCCCGGCGCAGCAGCGGATTCCGAGACGGTGGCTGCGATCTCCGCACGCTACGACGCACGAGGCCTGTCGCCGATTCTCGCCCTCCCCGACCGTCTCGCGACCGCACCGGCAGGTTGGTCGACGTTCAACGAGACCGTCGTCATGGCGGCGGATATCTCGAATCTTGTTCTACGCGAAGGCGACTCGCCTGTCGTCGTGTCCCCGGGACCGACCGCCGACTGGTTGCGCTCACTGCGCTACCAAGGCCGTGAGGCGTCGGCTGGTGCTGCCGAGGTGGTCTCGGCCGTACACAACGGAACCCTCGGCTTCGGGGCGATCGGGAACGCAGGAGTCGGATCGATCGCAGTGGGCCGAGCGGCCGTCACCGCGGCCCCGGACGGTCGGACGTGGGTGGGCTTGACCTCGCTCTGGGTGTCCCCCGAGCATCGCCGCAACGGTCTCGGCACGCTGATGTGCGGCGAGTTGGTGCGGTGGGGACGCGAGAACGGTGCAACGCACGCATACCTTCAGGTGGCCGTCGACAACACCGATGCCCAGGCGCTCTACCGCGATCTGGGATTCGGCGAGCATCACCGCTATCGCTACGCGCGCCCGGACGACGCGATCGGCCGCGAGCCTGTCGGACGCGTTCTATAGGGTTCCTTCCCGTGCGCTTTGCTACCTGGAATGTGAACTCCGTCCGCTCTCGGCAGGATCGAATCGTCGATTGGTTGCAGCGATCCGACGTCGACGTACTGGCGATGCAGGAAACCAAGTGCAAGGACGCACAGTTTCCGTACGAGCGATTCACCGAGATCGGCTACGAGGTTGCCCACGTCGGGCTCAGTCAGTGGAACGGCGTGGCGATCGCGTCGCGCGTCGGCTTGGACGATGTGCAGGTCGGCTTCGAGGATCAGCCCGGGTTCAGCAAGGATCCCGAGGTCGAGGCCGCAGACGAGGCTCGCGCCATCGGAGCGACCTGCGACGGGGTGCGCATCTGGAGCCTGTACGTGCCGAACGGCCGCGAGCTCGCCGATCCGCACTACACCTACAAGCTCGAGTGGCTCGCGGCACTGAAGGCCGACGCGCAGGCGTGGGTGGCGGCGGACCCACAGGCGCAGATCGCGCTCGTCGGCGATTGGAACATCGCGCCCACCGACGACGACGTGTGGGATCCCGCCCTGTTCGAGGGCAAGACACACACCTCGCAGCCGGAGCGTGATGCCTTCGCCGCGTTCGCCGACGCCGGGTTCACCGAGGTGACGCGGCAGTTCACTCCCGAGCCGAGGACGTTCACCTACTGGGACTACACCCAGTTGCGATTTCCGAAGAAGCAAGGTCTGCGCATCGACATGGCGTTGACCTCACCTGCTCTGACGGCTCGCGTGACCGGCGCATCGATCGATCGCGAGGAGCGTAAGGGCAAGGGTGCCAGCGATCATGCTCCGGTGATCGTGGAGATCGGCTGAGTAGGGCGGACCGAACTGCCGGCCACCGCTCGCGCAGCGATGATCGCTCCCACGGCAATCAAGATTCCGTGGGCGATCCGCACGGCCGGTGGGGTGTAGAACTGCGGGAGATACAACACGAATCCGGCGGCCAGCACCATCGCATAGCGGTTCCGTAGAGCGAACATCACCAGCCCGACGGCGATCGACACCAGTCCGAGGCCGAACATGACCGTTTGCACGATCGAGTAGCGAATCGGATCGACAAGGTCGAGCA
The DNA here is from genome assembly GCF_004563845.1 of Rhodococcus sp. 1R11. Classification (NCBI taxonomy): domain Bacteria; kingdom Bacillati; phylum Actinomycetota; class Actinomycetes; order Mycobacteriales; family Nocardiaceae; genus Rhodococcus; species Rhodococcus sp. 1R11. The sequence goes on from NZ_SPNG01000001.1 coordinate 445,472, forward strand.
GCCCGGGGTTCGAGTTCGCGGCGGCGTCGATGCCCAGCGCGTGCAGCGCGAACGTCTCCGCACCGTAGTACGGCAGAAGCAGTCCGACGCCGATCCAGGTAGTGACCACTGCCGGATCGGACCGTCGACCGCCGTAGAGCACAACCAGTCCGAGTGCGATGAAGCCGAGCATCGCGAAGGTATGGGCCGTCACCCAACTCGAGGATGCGAAGGCGTCCGCTCCTGCACTGCCCATCTCGTCCGAGTAGGGGCGCAATACGGGGTAGAGGCCGAACATGAGGCCGACGAAGACATACAGAGCTGCACGCATCGGGAGTACCCAACCTTTCGAGAGCGGCGCTCTCTACAGGGAGCAGTATTCACCCTCGACACAATCCAGGCAAGAGCAGTGCTCTCTATTCGACCACCAGGTCCAGGAACTCCGGGTGCTGCGCCAGGTAGCGACGGACGTAGGTGCAGATCGGAACGATGCGCCAGTCGCGGTCGCGCGCGGTGTTCAGCGATGCGCGAACCAGCACTCCCGCCCAGCCGCGGTCGCCGTATTCCTCTTTGACGACCGTGTGCATCAGCGCGACGACCGATTCGTCGCCGGCTGCGTCGTCGCCAACGCCGAACCGATAGCCGAGAATGCCGACGAGATCATCGTCGACGAACAGATCGAATCTGTTGTGGTCGGCGTTGTCCTCGATGCGGACCGAGGGGCGCTCGACCGGGATTGCCGCGTCGGAGCGGCGGGGAATGATGTGACTCATGTCACCAATGAGACCAGTGTTGGCCGAGTGTCGCGGGGAAAGTGCACCGATCGACGCCGAGTCGAGTCCTTAACGTAACCAGCCTTAACGTAACCAGCCCTGATGTGACCGGCGGGGCTGTTCGAGCAGCACTCAGAGAGCGACGAGCATGTCGTTGTACTCGGGGTTGGCTGCCGCGAAGCGCTGGACGTAGGTGCAGACCGGCTTGACCTTCCAGCCGTAGGACCGCGCGCTGTCGAGGGCGCGGCGAACCAGAATGCCGGCCAGGCCCTGATGACCGAAGTCCTCGGTGACGACGGTGTGCATGAAGGAGACGACATGCGTTCGTGTCGCGCGGGCTCCGTTTCCTTCGACTTCGAAGAATCCGACGATGCCGACGAGGTCGCCGTTCAGTCGAAGCTCGAAACGGTTCTGGTCTTTGTTGATCGAGACATCAGCACTGGGAGAACTCGCAAGCATGGACGCCTCCTTTGCTGGGTGTGGAGTGGTGGAGGAACTTCGCAACCGACACGAGATGTGACGTGCACCACTATTAAACATGCGCGCGGTGGGTCTGTCACCTTTTCTACCAACAAACCTTCGGATGCGTAGGTTTGTCCATCGATCCGGAACCGGATGCTGGTACAGCTCATAAGTGTCCCCGTGCGCCGTTGTGATACAACAACATTCAAAGTGTCACCATGTTTTCACCAACATTCGCCTTCGGCGTCTCGCCTGCCGAGAACCTGCCGATCGCGGCCCGCCGGTACTGTCGTCTCTCGTGAAGTTCCTACCGCTCACGCCCAACGGCGAGACTCCCGTCCGCGCGCTGACGATCGCCGGAACCGACTCCGGCGGCGGTGCCGGAATCCAGGCGGACAGTCGCACGATGGCCATGTTGGGCGTGCACGCATGTGTTGCCGTCGCGGCGGTGACGGTCCAGAACACCGTCGGCGTGACGGGCTTCCACGAGATCCCGCCGGAAATCGTCGCGGCTCAGGTTCGCTCGGTGGTATCGGACATCGGCGTCGGCGCAGCGAAGACCGGGATGCTGGCGTCCACCGCGATCATCGAGGCGGTCACGGCAGTGTGCACCGAGGTGGGTATCGGCCGCGACCACCCGGTTCCGCTCGTTGTCGACCCGGTGTGCGCGTCCATGCACGGTGACCCCCTACTGCACGCCGAGGCGCTCGACGCGATACGGCACACGCTGTTTCCCATCGCCTCGCTGGTGACTCCCAACCTCGACGAGGTTCGGTTGATCACCGGCATCGATGTCGTCGACGATGCCAGCGCGCATCGCGCCGCCGAGGCACTACACGGATTGGGCGCGCAATGGGCCCTGGTCAAGGGCGGTCACCTCCGCACCTCGACCCACAGCACCGATCTACTGTTCGACGGCGACACCTTCCTCGAATTCACCAGCGAACGCATCGACACCGGCAACGATCACGGCGGCGGCGACACCCTCGCGGCATCGATCGCGTCGGCGCTGGCCCACGGATACTCGATGCCCGACGCGGTGGCGTTCGGCAAAGAATGGGTCACCCGTTGCCTGGCCGCGTCCTACGACCTCGGTGCCGGCCACGGCCCGGTGTCACCGCTGTGGCGACTGCACGAGTCGGAGAATGCGTAGGTCGTCGGGTGCGCCCTTGATCTTCGGCGCGAAGAAGCTGCGCCGATAAGGCTTGGCGACCACGCGCAACGCGTCGAGCACCTCCGGTGACACGGCGTCGAGTGCGGCGGCAGAGATCATGATGTTGCCGTTTCCGCCGGTCTGCATCACCCGCGCTGCGACGGTGACGTCGACACCGAGCCAGTCGGAACCGACCTGACGCGGGCTGCCGGTGTGGATTCCGACGCGCATCGTCGGGGTGTAACCGTCGACGTTCACGCTGCTCAAGGCCTCGCGCGCTGCGAACACGGCGTCGACAGCTTTGCCCGCGTCGGCGAACACGGCCATGATCCCGTCGCCCAGCCTTTTCACGACGTGACCGCCGCGGAACACGACCTCGGGTTCGACGGCTTTGGAGACTTGGCGGAGCAACGTCAATGTGGCGGTATCACCGGCGCGCAGCGACCACGACGAGAATCCGACGAGGTCGGTGAAGACGATCGTGACGTCCTCGTCGCCGCGGCCCCGGCCGGCTCGCTCGAGGATGGCCTGCCAGACCTGCAGAGCACCGAGGCCGAGTTCGCGGGAGGCACCCGGCTCGTCGTCGAGTCCGTTCGTTGCCAGGAACCGATCCGCCACGCGCGCGACGGCCAGTGCGCGTCCCGGACCGTCGATCGACAGCGGATCACCGAACGTGGGGTCACCGGGTAATGCGCGACGCACACGCCGAACCGCCCCGACGACGGTGGGCGCTCGGTTGGTGGTGCGGACCCACTCCACCACCGAGGAGACGACTGCGTTCACAGCATCGAGCGTAACTCACGGTTACACATACTTCCCTTACCCTTCGGCGCGCGCGGCCTCGCGCGCAGCCCCGACCGGTACTCCGTTGGGGCCTTCCACCGACTGCGCGTAGACACCGATGCCGTATGCCACGGCGGCACCGTTCTTCACCAGCGCCACGCGGTCGACGTTCGCCAGGGTGTCCTGATCGGTGTGGTAATTCTCGTCGAACGTCTGATCGGCCGTGCCACCCCACTTCGCGGCCTGCTCGGCAGTCTTGTTCTCGTCCGCTCCGCTGAAGACCCCGCCTGCGGGGATGCCGACCTCGATGAACGGGCCGTAGTCGGACCGACCGTCGAAATCCGTGCCGTCGACGGCGATCCCGTCGGCAGCCGAATGCTCGACGAACGTGCGCTCGATGGCGTCGGATCCGGTCGGTCCCGCAGGCTCACCGACCTTGTCGGAGTCGTCACCGTCGTAGGCGAGGTAGCCGGGGTTGTGCGAGCCGATCATGTCGAAGTTCAAGTACAGCGCGATGTTTCGCTTGTCCTCGTCGGACAGGCCCTCGACGTACTTGGTCGAACCGACGAGCCCGTTCTCCTCGGCACCCCAGAATGCGAACCGGACCGCGTTGGTCACCTCGGGTGCACTGCCCATCTGCAGAGCAGTCTCGAGCACTGCGGAGGTGCCGGTGCCGTTGTCGTTGATGCCCGGACCCTCGGGGACGCTGTCGAGGTGGGCACCCGCGACCACGACGTTCTCGGTCGAGCCGGTGGTGGTCTGCGCGATGATGTTGCGGCTCGTGGTCGACTCGGTCGTCGTGACGAGAGTCAGCGTGACCTCGGGGGCCGCGAGGACCGCTGCGCCGTCCTCCTGACTGACTCCGCCGGTCGGAATTTTCGCGGTATCGGAATCACCGAGCGTTCCCGAATCCAGTGGCCCGGGTTCGTTGTTGACGATGATCGCTGCCGCCGCACCCAATTCGGCGGCGACGGCCTGCTTCGCACCGAAGGGGCACACCCCTCGCGGCACGACTGCCACCGCTCCCGCCAGGTCGAGACCGGCGTAATCGGTTGCCTCGCACCCATCTGCCCCGGCGGGCGCGCCGACGACGCGAGCGGTGATTCCCTCGGCGGACGTGGTGGGCGAGTAGCTGAGCGCGAACACCGGTATCTCGGTGCCCGCGAGGAGGAGGGTTTGCGTCTGCGCTTCGAAGGTGTCGAAATCGAATTCGGGAGTGGTGACGTCGAATCCGGCCGATTCGAGTTGGGAGACAACGTAATCGACACTCGCGTCGTATCCGGCGGTCCCGGCCGCGCGGTTACCGTCGTGCGCGGCGGCGATGTTCTCCAGTTCCTGCAGGTGCCCGACGAGGGCATCCTCGGTGACCGCTTCCGACAGGCCGGACCCGTCGGGTGTCGCGAAAACTCTGGCCGGTTCCTCGTCCCCCGTACCGGAGGAGGACGAGCAACCGGCCAGAATCAGGACAGTGACGGCGCTACCTGCAAGCAAGGAAATCCGCATAGCGGACACCCTACCCAGGCAGGAGTCAGGCGTCCCGGCGATTGACCACGAACACTGCCACTCCGAAGATCACCGCGGTGAAGACGACGAAGTAGATCAGGCTGCCGATCGGACCCCAGTGGAAGTCCGTTCCCGCAGATCCGCCGAGGAAATGGTCGGCGTTCTTGAACGGCAGGAACGGCTGAATCTTCTCGCCGACCTTCGGGATGATCCCCACGAGGTTCTCGATGAGCAACGGCCACAACAACAACACGGCAATGGCACCGGCGGACTGACGAATCAGCGCACCCACGGCAACGGCCAGAACTATCTGCACGAACGCCAGAACTGCGGTGCCGTAGACGACGCGCCAGGTGCCGTCGACGTCGAAGCTCAACAGAGCCCCGGCTTCCTCACCCGCGATGGACTTGGCCAAGAACAATGCGCCGAAAGCCAGTACCAGCGACAGCACAGCCCCGTACACGCCGACGATGAGAGCCTTCGCACCGAGCACCGAGGCCCGGTTGGTGATCGCCTGGAACGTGGTTCGGATCAGGCCGAAGCGGTATTCGCTGGTGACGGTGAGAGCGCCGAGGATCATCAACACCATGATGCCGAGTCCGCCGACGCCGCTACCGACGACGTCGTATGCGGTGGTCGGTGGTAGACCTTCCGGCGCATCGGGGCCGATGGCCGTCTTTGCGGCCCAACCCAGAATGGCTCCGAACCCGAGGCCGAAGACCACCACGATCGCGCTGCACCACCAGGGCGACTTGGTCGAGGTGAACTTGATTCTTTCTGCTGCCAAGACGCCCATCAGAGTGCACCGCCCATTGCTTGCTGAGTGTTCTGGTCTTCGGCTCCCGAGCCGTGATATTGCACTGTGTCTCCGGTGAGTTTCATGAAAGCTTCCTCGAGCGAGCCGCGCTGAGAGGCCAACTCGTGCAGAGTGATTCCGGCCCGGCCGGCGAGGTCGCCGATCGCGTCGGTGGTGGAGTTCAACACCACGAGCGAGGGCTGCAGTTCGTCGGACTTGTCCGGCTCACGCACGGTGAGGCCGGCGGTGGTCAGCACCTGGCGCAGGCCGTCGAGCTGTGGGCTACGCACGCGTACCGAGGCCTCGGAGGCGTGGTCGATGAATTCCTGCACCGAGGAATCGGAGATCAGCTTGCCGCGTCCGATGACGATGAGGTGTTCGGCCGTCTGCGCCATCTCCGAGAGCAAGTGGCTCGACACCAGGACCGTGCGGCCCTCGGCTGCCAAGCGCTGCATGAACTTTCGGATCCAGACGATGCCCTCGGGATCGAGTCCGTTGACCGGCTCGTCGAACAGCAACACCTTGGGGTCGCCGAGAAGAGCGCCGGCCAGACCGAGCCGCTGGGACATGCCGAGCGAGAACCCGCCTGCATTCTTCTTCGCTACCTCGGACAGGCCCACCAGCCGCAGCACCTCGTCGACGCGGGACTTGGGGATTCCGTTGGAGGCGGCCATCCATTCCAGATGTGCACGCGCAGATCGGTTGGGGTGCACCCACTTGGCGTCGAGCAGAGCGCCGACGGTACGCAGTGGCTGCTTCAGGTGGCTGTAGCTCTTGCCCTCGATGGTCGCCGTCCCCGAGGTGGGGCGGTCGAGCCCGAGAATCATCCGCATCGTGGTGGACTTGCCCGCACCGTTCGGTCCGAGAAAGCCGGTCACGATGCCGGGTTTGATGGTGAAGGTGAGGTTGTCGACCGCCGTCACCGCTCCGTACTGCTTGGTCAGTCCTGTCACTTCGATCATGGGACAACTGTCCCTGATCGACGGCGTGTCCACATCGCCCCACAGTCGCGACTTGCATCATCCTTTTGGATGACACAGACCCTGAGACAGCGAAGGCCTGGCTGCGTCGCGTGGTCGCCTGAGCGCGGCCGCAAATGCGCGCGCGTTTGCCAGATGCGCGGGGATTCGCCCTCATTTTCGCCACTATTCTGCGCGCGTTTCGCAAACGCGCTCGCGTTTGCGAAATACGCAGCACCACACAAAGCGCCGCGCCGCCGACGCAGCCGCTACATCGGTGAGCTGGCCTGCGCCCAGAATCGTTTCGGGATGCGGCCTGCATGTCGGGCTTGGTAACCCGCGGCCACCGCATGCTTCATCGCCGACGCCATCAGCGCGGGATCCTTGGCGCGGGTCACCGCGGTCGCGAGCAGCACTGCATCGCAGCCGAGTTCCATCGCGAGGGTGGCGTCGCTGGCGGTGCCGATGCCCGCGTCGAGGATCACCGGCACCCCTGCCGCCTCGACGATCATCTCGATGTTGTGCGGGTTGGCGATGCCGAGGCCGGTGCCGATGGGCGAGCCGAGCGGCATGACGGCCACGCAGCCGATGTCTTCGAGACGCTTGGCCAGCACCGGGTCGTCGGTGGTGTACGGCAGCACCTGGAAACCGTCGTCGACGAGTTGCTCTGCTGCCCTGACCAATTCGATGGCGTCGGGCAGCAGGGTTCGCTCGTCGGCGATCACTTCGAGCTTCACCCAGTCGGTCTCGAGCGCCTCGCGGCCCAGTTGAGCGGTGAGCACGGCCTCGGCCGATCCTCGACACCCCGCGGTGTTCGGCAGCGGGGCGATGTTCAACCGGCGCAGCAGATCGAGCACTCCCGTCCCACCTGCGGCGTCGACGCGGCGCATCGCGACGGTGGTCAGTTCGGTGCCCGACGCCACGAGCGCCTCCTCGAGGACGGCGAGGTTGGCCGCTCCCCCGGTGCCGGTGATGAGCCGCGAGGTGAAGGTGCGATCGGCAATTGTCAGTCCGGAAGTGGTCACGTCCGTCATGCGCTCAACCACCCTGCACTGCGGTGAGAACGTCGATGGTCCAACCCTTTTGGACGTCGGTGGTCTCCCAGCGACTCTTGGGCAGCACAGCACCGTCGACGGCGACGGCAATGCCCTTCTCGGGCAGCCCCAGGAATTCGAGCAGCCGACGCATGGTCATGTCCTCGGTGAGCAGGTGATCCTCGCCGTTGACGGTGATGCCGATGGCAACCTGTGTCATGGTGTCCTTTCGATTCGAGAAGAGTCGATCTGTGGGCTCGAGATGTCCGAGAAGCGTTCGGGTGTGGCGGCTTTCGCCTCGGGTAGCGCCTCGCCCGATATCAGCGCGGCGACGGCGTCTGCGGTGATCGGCGCGAGCAGAATGCCGTTGCGGCCGTGTCCGGTAGCGACGATCACGTTGTCGGCGAGTCTGCCGATCAACGGCAGTCCGTCGGGGCTCATCGGCCGTAATCCTGCAGCGGTCTCGTACAGTTCGTACTCGCCGATGCTCGGCATCAGCCGTTCCGCGTCGGCGATCAGGTCTCGTACCCCCGCCACGGTGACCTGCGTGTCCTCACCGGATTCGTATTGTGTTGCGCCGACGACCAATCCGTCACCGCGTGGCACCAGGTACACGGGGCGGCCGTGCACGGTTCCGCGGATGGTGCGGCTCGGCGGCGGTGCGGCGCTGGGTCGGCGACGCAGCCGCAGGATCTCGCCTTTCACCGGCCGGACGGGCAGTGTCGGCCACAGTGCGGCGCAGCGAGAACCGGCGGCCAGGACCACCTGGTCGGCGTCGGGAATTGCGTCGATCGAGGTTGCCACGAACTCCACTCCGGCATCGAGACATCCCTGCTCGAGCGCGGCGACCAGGGCCCGATTGTCGACGGACAGCTCGGTCGGTGCCAACAATCCGAGCCGAATGTTCTGCGCCAACGCAGGTTCGAGTTCACGCACCTGCGCGCGGCCGAGAATCTCGAGCTCGTGTCCCTGCTCGCCCACCCATTCGGCGATCGTGCGCAGGTCGGAGGCATCGGCGGAGTCGAGGGCAACCGTCATCGATCCGGTGGCCGAGAACACCGACGGGCCGGGAAGGCGTCCGGCGAAGTCCGGCCACCGCGCCAGTGACGCGGCACCGAGCCGTAGGAGTTCGTGTTCACCGGGCCACCCCTCGGACAGCGGGGCCAGCATGCCGCCGGCGACCCACGACGCGCCTCGACCCAGCGCAGGATCGTGCACCACCACCCGGTGGCCGTCCTCCGCCAGTCGTAGCGCCGTCGACAGCCCGATGACGCCTCCGCCGATTACGACGATATGCACGCGATTCACGTCCTCACTCCCTGCGCCCGCATGATCGGGTTCAGGTATTGACGGTAAGGGCGGCGAACCCACTCTCAGCCCCACGATCCTCGGGACTCCCGCGATATGTCGGCCACTCCGTCGTCGGTCGCGGCTGCCATGAGAATACAGTTCGTTTCGTGCACCCAACTCAGACCGCCCGCAACCAGACTCCTCGCGAGCGTCTTGCGTCCGCTCGCCTCTACCTGTGTACCGATGCCAGGCGCGACAAGGGCGATCTCGCGCAGTTCGCCGAGGCCGCGTTGTCCGGCGGCGTCGACATCATCCAGCTGCGCGACAAGAACTCCGCCGGTGAGCGCCAGTTCGGGCCGCTCGAGGCCAAGGACGAGCTCGCTGCGCTGGCGATTCTGCTCGCTGCCACCAAACGCCACGGTGCATTGCTGGCCGTCAACGACCGCGCGGATCTGGCGCTGGCGTCCGGTGCCGACGTCCTGCATCTGGGCCAGGGTGACCTGCCGGTGCATTATGCGCGCCAGATTCTCGGCCCGGACGTGGTGATCGGACGCTCGACGCAGAACCGCGCGCAGTCCTCGCTCGCTGCGATCGAGGACGGCGTCGACTACTTCGCCGTCGGTCCGGTGTGGCCGACGCCCACCAAGCCCAACCGCTCGGCCGCCGGCTTGGAAACGCTGCGGGCCACCGCGGATGCGCTGCCGGAGCGGCCATGGTTCGCCATCGGCGGCGTCGACGCGACCAATGTGGATCAGGTTCGAGCGGCGGGAGCCGAGCGCATCGTGGTCGTTCGGGCGATCACCGAGGCGCGCGATCCGCAGGCTGCCGCACGCGCGCTGGTACAGGCGCTACAGAACTGACGTCACTGGGCTGATGTCACAAAGCGGATGTCACAGCCAGGCGAGCACGGCGGACGGCGAGAGCACCTGCACCGCGCCGGGCAGTCGATTCTGCAGGCCGCGGTCGGCGGTGACCAACGCGGTCAGGTCCGTCGATCGGTGGGCCTGATCGGTGAGGGTGTCGTCGCCACTGCCGTCCGCGAGAATCACCGGGATGCGCGGATCGTCGATCAGGGCGTCGCGCGCTTGCCCTTCGAGCACGGCCTCGATGCGGGTGAGCCAGCCGTACTGGCCGCTCGGTAGCTCCACCGTGCGCGGCAGTGTCGCGGCCAAGGACGTCAACAGCGCATCCGTCGAGCCGGCGCGGTCCTTCCACCAGCCGTCGGGCCGGGAGCCGAGGACGTTGGCGGTGTCGAGCAGCACGCGCAGCGGCTCGGTACGCAACGACGGCCAGCTCGACGCGAAACCCGGGTGCAGTGGCAGCTCGGCGACGATGGACTCCGGCACCCATCGCAGTTCGGTGCTCTCACCGTTCGGGACGGTGGCGAGCGGGTGATCGGTGTCGGCGATGACCGTGGTGTACGACCAACCGCTCGGGACTGCGGCGGTGACACGCTCGCTGCGCACGCTCAACTGTTCGGCCGCGATACCGGCTTCCTCGTGCGCCTCGCGGACCGCCGCGTGCTCGGTGCTCTCGTGCGAGTCGCGAGCCCCGCCCGGCAGGGCCCACGTTCCGCCCTGATGACTCCACAACGCGCGGTGCTGCAGCAACACCATCGGTTCGCCCGCATCGGAGGGCGCACGGAGCAGCAAACCGGCGGCGCCGTGCTTGCCCCAGTGCCGAGAACCGTTCTCACCGATCACCCAACCGTCCCCGTCACCGCGCATGCTCCCCACCCTAGGTGAACCGCCTCGCCGCTGTGTCTGTGCTGTAGTGGCTGCAGCGCGGTCCGCCTGCTTATATGCTCGGTGCGTGATCGCGGCCGGCATTACTCCCTCCGCTGCCGTCCCCCCGACAACGGCACCCCACGTCGGTGCCGCTGCAGGCAAGCCACCGGTTCGATACACGATGCGTTCGACGCCTGCGCGGTTGGTCGCGATGGGTACCGCGCTGGTCGTGTTGGCGCTGACGGTCGGAAATCTCGCGTCGACGGCGGTGACCGATCGAGTCGACACTCTCGGGACACTGCTGGTGCGTACCGAGCCGTTCGCCAACTCGGCTCAGAATCTCTACGGTGCCCTGTCGGTCGCCGACGCGGCCGCCGCGTCGGCATTCATCGCCGGCGGGCTCGAGCAACCCGAGGTGCGTGACCGGTACTCGCAGGCTTTGGGTGAGGCTTCGTCGGAATTGATCGCCGCGTCCGCCGGGGTCACCGACAAGGACGAGGCCACCAGCGCGGTGCTGACGCAGATCGCCACCGGGTTGCCGGTGTACAGCGGGCTGGTCGAGACGGCGAGAGCGAACAATCGCAGCGGGAACCCGGTGGGTGCGGCATACCTCGGCGAGGCGTCGACGATGATGCAGTCGAGTCTGTTGCCGCTGGCCGAGAAGTTGTATACCGAGCAGGCCTCTCGCGTCTCGGCGGATCAGGAGAGGTTCACCAGTCCCCCGTACTTCGCGATCGGGTCGGTGGTGTTCCTGTTGCTGATGACCGGTCTCGCCCAGTGGTATCTGTCCCGGACGACGCGTCGCACACTCAATGTCGGTTTTCTCGGTGCCACGGCCGCTCTGGCGGGCTTGCTCGGGTGGATGTTGGTGGTGGGGTTGATCTCGTCGATCGCCACCGACCGCGCGATCGACCGCGGGGTGGCTCCGCTGAAGTCCTACACGACGGGTTTCATTCTGGCCCAGCAGGCCAGGGCGGACGAGACACTCGACCTGGCCCGCCGCGGTGGCAGCCAGGATTACGGACAGTCGTTCGCCGGCAACGTCTCTCGGCTCGCGGACATGTTCGAGGGCGACCCCGAGGTGACCGAGGCCCTGAACAACTGGTCGGCCTCGCATGCGCGCATCGATTCGGCGCTCGAGGTGGGCGACTTCAACGGTGCGGTGTCGATAGCGACCGGATCGGGTGATTCGGATTCGGCGGCCGCGTTCAATGCTCTCGACAATGTGCTGGTCGACGGGATCGACAGTGCCCGAAGCGAACTACGCTCCAACATCGACCGATCCGTCTGGGTCCTGTCGGGCTTGTCCAACGGCGCGTACGTGCTCACGGTGGTGGCCTCGGTGGCATTCGGAGTCGGCCTGTTCCCGAGGCTGCGTGAATACCTGTGAGACGCCTACTCGCCGCCGGCCTCGTCGCGACAGCCCTGCTCGTCGGATGCTCGCCGCCGGAAAGAATTGCGGCACAGAGCGATACGACGTTCACCGAACCGCCTCTGCCCGACGGAGCAACCGTCGCGGCTCGGCCCACCGAAACACCGGCGGACGACGAGTGCGCCCGCCCCACGGCCAGTCTGCGGCCGCTACCGACCGGCACCGACGCGCCACTGCCTCCTCAGCCGACCATCGATGCACTCCGAGCCAAGGGTCGCCTCGTCGTCGGCCTCGACACGGGCAGCAACCTTTTCAGCTTTCGCGATCCCATGACCGGGCAGCTGGTCGGGTTCGACGTCGACATCGCTCGAGAGATCTCACGCGACCTGTTCGGAGACCCGAACCGGTTGGACTTCCGGATTCTGACATCCGCACAGCGCCTCGAAGCCCTGCAGGACTCGACGGTCGACATCGTGGTGAAAACGATGACGATCACGTGCGCCCGGCGTAAGGACGTCCAGTTCTCCACCGTGTACTTCCAAGCGCAGCACCGAGTTCTGGTGGTACAGGGCTCGGGTATCCGCGGGGTCGGGGATCTGGCGGGCAAGCGGGTATGCGCCGTGGAGGGCACCACGTCGCTGCGTCGCCTGCAGCGGGTACAACCGGCCGCGACGGTGGTGACGGTGCCCATGTGGTCGGATTGCCTGGTGGTACTGCAACAACGACAGGTCGACGCCATCAGCACCGACGACGCCATCCTGGCCGGACTGGCCGCACAGGACCCGTACCTCGAGATCGTCGGCGACAGTCTGAGCCCGGAACCGTACGGAGTGGGCATCAACAAGAAGAACGAGGATCTCGTGCGCTTCGTCAACGGCACGTTGGCACGCATCAGGTCCGACGGCACCTGGAACCGCATCTACAACAAATGGCTGACGGTGCTCGGCCCCTCCCCCGGTCCACCCACCGCGTCGTACAGCGATTAGAGGCGCACGTCATGGATGAGGACGAACAGCAACCCACCGCTCCCGCGCAACGTACGCAGGCGGTGTCACGGAATCAGCTCACATCGACTGACGGCGTCGAACGCACTCAGGCGGTGTCGCGACCGGAGGCCACGCCGACCGACGGCGTCGAACGCACGCAGGCGGTCTCGCGGTCGGAAGCCACGCCGACTGACGGCGTCGAACGCACGCAGGCGGTGTCCCGGTCGCCGATCGACGACCGGACCGCACCGACTCCGGGGCCGAATTCTCCGGTAGGCGATAGTAACTCGGCTGTCTCGAAGTCCGCGGCTGCCAAATCCACAGCCGCCAGGTCCAGCATGTCCCAGAGCGCGTCCACTCGGGCCAGAACCGGTCGGTCTCGGTCCGGTCGTTCCCGCAGCACCGGTATTCGGCGTCGTCTCGGCGGCGGCCTGGTGGAGGTTCCCCGGGTGGAGCCGATCGATCCGGCGACCGCGGTGATGTCGGATCCCACGGTGCCGCAGCACAAACGGTTCTGTTGGAAGTGCAACGCCAAGGTGGGGCGCAGCGAACCGGGTGAGCCCGACATCTCGGTGGGCGTGTGCCCGCACTGCGGCACGACCTTCGATTTCACTCCGCTGCTCGAGCCGGGTGATCGGGTGGTGGGCCAGTACGACGTTCAGGGCTGCATCGCGCACGGCGGTCTGGGGTGGATCTACCTGGCCATCGACCGTAACGTCAGCGATCGCTGGGTGGTGCTCAAAGGCCTACTGCATTTCGGCGACGAAGAAGCACATGCGGTCGCGGTTGCCGAGCGTCAATTCCTGGCCGAGGTAGCGCATCCCGGCGTCGTCAAGATCTACAACTTCGTCGAACAACCCCGCGGCGACGGCACCTCCGTCGGCTTCATCGTCATGGAGTACGTGGGTGGCCGTTCGCTGCGCGACATCCTGACCGCGTGCGGCGACGACGCCCGCATGCCGGTCGAGCAGGCGCTCGCCTACGTTCTCGAAGTGCTTCCGGCACTGGGTTATCTGCATTCGATCGGGCTGGTCTACAACGATCTCAAGCCCGAGAACATCATGGTCTCCGAGGACCAGATCAAGCTGATCGACCTCGGTGCGGTGGCCGGCATCGAGGATTACGGATACCTGTACGGCACGGTGGGGTACCAGGCACCGGAGATCGTGAAGACCGGGCCGACAGTGGCGTCGGACATCTACACCGTCGGCCGCACCCTCGCGGTGCTGACGCTGGACATGCCGTCGAAGAACGGCAAGTACCTCGACGGCCTGCCCTCGGTCGCAGAATCGGAAGTGTTGCAGCAGTTCCCGTCGCTGCATCGCCTGCTGCTTCGAGCCACCAACGCAGACCCGACTCGGCGGTTCCGGTCCGCCGACGAATTCGCGGGGCAGGCAACCGGCGTGCTGCGCGAGATCCTGGCCATCCGGACAGGCGTCGAGCGGCCCGGCCTGTCCGCGGTGTTCAGCCCGCCGCGTACGACGTTCGGCACGGAGCAGTCGGTGGGTCGTACCGATACCTACGTCGACGGCAAAGTGCGCCACGAGCGCATGACGGCAGCCGAAGTGGTTGCTGCGCTTCCGGTTCCCCTGGTCGATCCCAACGATCCGAGTGCTCCCCTGCTGGCCGCCGCCGTACACGTCGAAGCTCAGCAGACTCTGGACTCGCTCCAGCATGCCAAGCGGAACGGCATCGAGCGGGTGTCGGCCGGTACCACAGGTGCCACTGGTTCCGCGCCCGCGGGAGCGAGCCTGGAGATCACCCTCGCGGAGGTCAAGGCGCACCTCGATCTGGGGCACGTCGTGGAGGCCACCGACATCCTGTCGAAGGTGCAATCCGAGGATCATGCCGCCGATCCGTGGCGGGTGCAGTGGTACGCCGGATTGATCGCATTGCTGCACCACGAATACGATTCTGCGTTCACGAGTTTCGACAACGTGCTCGGAGCGATGCCCGGCGAGCTCGCGCCCAAACTGGCGCTCGGTGCCACATCGGAATTGTTGGGGCATGTCGCGCTCGGCAACGACGAGGACGCCGAGAAGTGGCGGGCCAGGGCCGAGGGCCTGTACCGGGCCGTGTGGCGCACCAACAGGGGCATCGTCAGCTCGGCGTTCGGTCTGGCCCGGCAGCTGCAGCGCCGCGGTGATCAGACCGGGGCCATCGCTGCACTGGACCAGGTGCCGATCAGCTCGCGGCACTACTCGATGGCGCGCATGACCAGTGTGCTGACCTTGCTGATGGATCGCTCGCGCGCCGAGCTGTCGGAGTCCGACTTCCGTTCTGCCGCAAGGCGAGTGGCTCTGCTCCCCAAGGCGGAGAGCCGAGCGCTGCAGATGCGGACGTTGGTCCTGGCGATGGCCCTGGACTGGATCGTCTCCGGTCACGCGTCCACGGCAGAACGCGAACCGATACTGAGTGTTCCGTTCACCGAGGACGGTTTGCGGCGCGGCACCGAGAAGGGGCTGCGGGCCCTGGCCCGCAGCGCAACCGATCGCGCGCACCGGTTCTCGTTGGTGGACTTGGCGAATGCGATCCGTCCGCGTTCGATGTTCTAGCGGTACGTCAGGAGCGAACCAGATCGTCCGTCGCTCGGGCGATCGCCAGCTCCTCGTTCGTCGGCACCACCAGCACCGTGACGGCCGAGGAGTCGGCGGAGATCACGCGAGCCTGCTTGCTGCGCAAGGCATTACGTTCGGGGTCGATCCGAATGCCGAAGTGTTCCAGGTTCGCCAGCGCGTCGGCGCGCACGGCAGCAGCGTTCTCGCCGACGCCTGCAGTGAACGTGATGGCGTCGAGCCGCCCGAGCCCGATCATGTACGCGCCGATGTACTTACGCAGCCGGTGGATATACACGTCGTATGCCAACCGGGCCGACGCGTCGCCGTCGTCGATGCGTTGTTGCAGTTCCCGGAAGTCGTTGACCCCGGACAGTCCGATCAGACCCGACCGGCGGTTGAGGAGGGCATCGATATCGTCGACACTCATCCCAGCGCTACGACGCAGATGCATGATCACACCGGGGTCGATATCCCCACTGCGGGTGCCCATCACCAGTCCCTCGAGAGGGGTCAGACCCATCGACGTATCGACCGCGCGGCCCCCGTCGACCGCCGATGCCGACGCACCGTTGCCCAGATGCAGCACGATCTGCTTGAGGTCCCCGAGATCGCGTTCCAGGAACAGGGCAACCTGCTCGGACACGTAGCGGTGCGAGGTGCCGTGAAAGCCGTAGCGCCTGATGTCATGTTCGGCTGCGACGGCGGCGTCGATCGCGTACGTCGCAGCAGCGTCGGGCAGAGAATGGAAGAACGCCGTATCGAACACGGCTACGTGCGGCACGTTCGGCAGTTGCTTCCGCGCCACCTCGATACCGAGGACGTTGGGCGGATTGTGCAGCGGAGCAAGGCTGCTCAGGTCCGAAATCTGCTGAACGACAGTGTCGTCGATGATCGTGGGGCGATAGAAGACCGTGCCGCCGTGCACGACGCGATGCCCGACCGCCGTGACGTCGGAACCCAGTTCGATGCCGGCGTCGGACAGCATCTCGAACGCCAGAGCCAACCCGTCCCCGTGGTCCTCGATGTGCTGGGTTCGCTCGACGCTCTCGCCGCGGTAGTCCAGTTCGACGCGCCCGTCGGCTTCGCCGATACGTTCGACGAGACCACTGGCCAGCGAATCGCCCGAATCGGGATCGACAAGTTGGAATTTGACCGAGGACGAGCCCGAGTTGACGACAAGGATGCTCACGCCTGTGCCTCCTGCTGGGAGATGCCCTGCGCCTGAATGGCGGTGATGGCAACGGTGTTCACGATGTCCTCGACCAGTGCCCCACGCGAGAGGTCGTTGACGGGCTTGCGCAGGCCCTGCAGTACCGGCCCGACAGCGACGGCACCGGCGCTGCGCTGGACGGCCTTGTAGGTGTTGTTGCCGGTATTGAGGTCCGGGAAGATGAATACCGTTGCGCGGCCGGCCACGTCGGAATCCGGCAGCTTCGATTTCGCGACCGACGGTTCGATGGCCGCGTCGTATTGAATGGGGCCCTCCACCAACAGTTCCGGGTTCCGTTCGCGCACGATGGCCGTCGCTTGCCGCACCTTGTCTACGTCGGCTCCCGAGCCGGATTCGCCGGTGGAGTACGACAGCATCGCCACTCGCGGTTCGATACCGAACTGGGCCGAGGTCTGCGCCGAGGAGATGGCGATGTCAGCCAATTGCTCGGCCGTCGGGTCCGGCACGACGGCGCAGTCGCCGTAGGCCAGTACGCGATCGGACAGGCACATCAGGAAGATCGACGACACCGTCGACACGCCCTCGGTGGTCTTGATGATCTCGAACGACGGCTTGATGGTGTGCGCGGTCGTGTGCGCCGCTCCTGACACCATCCCGTCGGCAATACCCTTGTGCACCATCATGGTTCCGAAGTAAGAGATGTCGGCCATGGTCTCGCGGGCACGCTCGATCGTCATCCCCTTGTGCTTGCGCAGTTCGGTGTACTCCTGCGCGAATTCCTCGGCGTAGTCGCAGTTCTTGGGGTCGAGGATGGTCGCCGAGTCCAGATCCACTCCCAGTTCCGATGCACGACGTCGAATCGGGCCTTCCTCGCCGAGGATCGTGAGGTCCGCGACCTGGCGTTGCAGCAGCCTTCCGGCGGCCCGCAGAATTCGGTCGTCGCCGCCCTCGGGGAGCACGATGTGCTTGCGATCGGCACGCGCTCGGTGGATCAGCTGGTACTCGAACATCTGCGGAGTCGTTATGGTCGGGATGGCGATATCGAGCCGTCCCAGAAGGGTTTTGGCGTCCACCCGCTGCTCCATCAGGCCCAGCGCGGTGTCGACCTTGCGCTGAGAACCGACGGCAACACGGCCGCGCGTCTGCGCCGCAGCCGATGCGGTGTCGAAGGTTCCGAGCTCGGTGGTCAGAATCGGCAGTCTCGGACCGAGACCGGCGACGAGTCGTGCGATCGCCGGGTGCGGCTCGATGCCGCCGTTCATGATGATGCCAGCGAGGGACGGAAAGCCGTCCGCCTCATGGGCATTGACGAGTGCAAGCAGTACGTCGGACCGATCCGCCGGCGCGATGACGACGACACCTTCGGTGAGCCGTTCCAGAATGTGCTCGGCCGTCATACCACCGACCATCACCCGCATCGCTTCTCGCTGCAGCAACGACGAATCGCCACTGTAGAGCGTGCCGTCCACCGCGACGAGCAACTCCGCCATGGTCGGCGCGACGAGCAACGGGATCTCGGGCAGGCTCCACGCCGGAACGTCCACCGACGCCAACGCGTCGGTGACGGCGTCCAACTGATCCGGATCGCACCGGTTCGCCACGATCGCAGCGAGATGGGCATGATGCTGCCGCAGTTCGGCCTGGCACAGCGCCGCCAACTGAGCGATCTCGTCGGGAGTTCGATCCGAGCCACGCAGCGCGAGGAGCACAGGGGCACCGAGATTGACCGCGATGCGCGCATTGAACCCGAGTTCACTGGGGCTGCCGACGTCGGTGTAATCGCTACCCACGATCACCACGGCGTCGCACTGCGCAGCCACCTCGTGATACCGACTGACGATCTCGCTCAGCGCCGCATCCTGATCGGAATGCACCTGCTCGTAAGTGACCCCGAGAGACTGCTCGTAACTCAGATCGGCGGTCGTGTGCTCGACGAGCAATTCGAGAATGTAATCCGGCTCCTCCGTCGAGCGAGCGATAGGCCGAAACACACCGACCCGGGCCGTCGTCGCGGCGAGCATCTGCAGCACACCCAACGCAATCGTCGACTTGCCGGAGTCGCCTTCCGGTGACGCGACATAAATACTCGAGGGATACATGTCAGCCGTCTCGGCGCCGGTGGACTCAGCCATAGCCGCCAGCCTAGTGGGGGTCCTTCCGCAGGCTCCACTCCTGCCCAGCCCGGGTCGTTCCGCAGGCTCCACTCCTGCCCAGCCCGGGTCGTTCCGCAGGCTCCACTCCTGCCCAGCCCGGGTCGTTCCGCAGGCTCCACTCCTGCCAAATCTGTGGGGTGTTGACACCGAGCGCAGTCGGGTTGTCCCATGAGCCATGGCCGAATCACCGTTCCCGGATGTTCGCTGGGGCAGCGAGACATCGTTCATCCGCAAGCCCGCCGTCAAGTTCGCGTCGACCAAGCCCGGTTCGTGGGTGATCAGGAACCTCGCAGGCGTCGACCGCTGGTTGTTGACCAAGTCGAACGGCCGATTCACCGTCCTCGGACCGATCGCTGCTCCGGTGGTGTTGTTGACCACCACCGGACGCAAATCCGGTAAGCCGAGGACGAGTCCGCTGTTGTACTACCGGGAGGGTGATCGGATCTTCGTCGTCGGATCCAATTTCGGCCAACAACACCATCCGGCATGGACGTCGAATCTTCTGGCCGATCCGAAGGCCGTCGTCACTATCGGCGGCAGGAAGATACCGGTCACAGCCACCCGAATCACCGGCGACGAGAAGGCCCGCATCTACCGACAGTTCGACGCGATGGTGGAGGTGTACGGCGAGTACGAAACAAGGACCGACCGAGACATGCGATTGTTCGCACTCTCGGCCGATCCCCGCACTTCGACGTAACTAGCCGAGCTTGCGCAGGCGCGGTGCCAGGTCCTTCTCGAACAGCTCGAGGAAGCGCTTCTGGTCGTGCCCGGGCGCGTGGAACACCAGATGGTTCAGGCCCGCGTCGGTGTATTGCTTGACCTTCTCGACGGCCTCGTCCGGGTCCGATGCGACGATCCAGCGCTTGGCGACCTGCTCGATCGGCAACTCGTCGGCGGCCTTCTCCATCTCCATCGGGTCGTCGATGGAGTGCTTCTGCTCGGGCGTCAGCGACAGCGGGGCCCAGAAGCGGCAATTCTCCAGTGCCAGTTCGGGATCGGTGTCGTAGCTGATCTTGATCTCGATCATCTTGTCGATCTCGCCGGCGTCGCGCTCGGCCTTGCCTGCGCCCTCCTCGACGGCCGGGAGGAGCTTGTCGGTGTAGAGCTCCATGCCCTTGCCCGACGTGCAGATGAAGCCGTCGCCCGCGCGTCCCGCATATCGCGCGACGACGGGTCCGCCGGCGGCGATGTAGACGGGGATGCCGCCCTCGGGGACGTCGTAGATCGACGCGCCCTTGGTCGTGTAGTACTCGCCCTCGAAGTCGACGCGATCGCCGAGCCACAGCTCGCGCATCAAGCGAACCGACTCACGCAGTCGTGCGAATCGTTCCTTGAACTCCGGCCATTCGCCGGTGAACCCGGTGGCGATCTCGTTGAGCGCCTCACCGGTTCCCACTCCGAGCATGATGCGCCCGGGGTAGAGGCATCCCATCGTGGCGAACGCCTGCGCGATGACCGACGGATTGTAGCGGAACGTCGGCGTCAGAACGGACGTCCCGAGCTGGATCGTCTTCGTGCGCTCGCCGACGGCCGTCATCCAGGCCAGAGAGAACGGGGCGTGGCCGCCCTCGTGACGCCACGGTTGAAAGTGGTCACTGACAGTCGCGGAGTCCATACCGTGTTGCTCGGCGAGAACACCGAGTTCGACGAGCTCCCGCGGCCCGAACTGCTCCGCCGATGCTTTGTACCCGAGCTTGAGACCCTGCGCCACGCCGAACTCCTGTCGTTGGTCGTCTAGTACTTCGATTGTGCACCTGCGGCGGTTAGCGGTGTGCTACTGGATACCCAGAACAGTGACCACCGCAGCCAATACTGCTACTGCGCCGATGCCGACCGCGAAGATCCACAGGTCCCGGGACTCGGGCATGGGCGCTCCGCTCTCGAGGGCGGCGCGTACTCGCATCCATCTCCGCAGTCCGATGACGGGTGCGGCGGCCGCGAGGCCGATGAGAATCAGGCCGAGTGCAGTGCGAACCCAGCCGGTGCTGAATCCGGGAACCAGGTGAACGATTGCGATCCCGCCGGCGAGCAACCCGAGCGAGGTTCTCAGCCAGGCAAGAAAGGTGCGTTCACTGGCGAGGGTGAACCGCTCGTCGGGGCGCGTCACGCTGGAGCGGTGATGCGTTCGCGGATGAGTCGGGCAACGAGTTCAGGATCGTCGGGGGTGAAGACCGGCGAGATGCGGCGGATGGTGAGCACCACTGCAGTGTCCTTCTTCGGACGCATGACGTCCAGCGGGAGCCACTGGTCGGTTGTCGACGCGCCCCACAGCCGCCAACGTCCGTTCCAGTTCCCCAGCACGGCGGTGTCTACGGCACGAATGTCGCCGTAGGGGACGAACTTCTTGATCGCGAACGGAAAGTAGTAGTGCCGCAACGTGACCCCGCTGTCGTCCACGCGCACGAGACCGTCGTCGTAGTGGACCGTGGGTGTTGTTCGCATAGTTAACGGTAGGCCTGCTCGGGACGCTCTCGCAACCGTGATCTCGAAACCTGTCGGTGGGTCGAGATACTCTTCCTTCAGTTCGAACACGCGTTCTGAACTGTGGGTCACCGGGGGGTGAAAAAAATGGCTGCACCAGTGGTGTCGTTGGATGCGTTGACCGCTGCCGCGCGGGAAGAGAATCGGCATGCGGCCCGAAAGATCGCTGCCTGCTACGACTTCCACCTCACCTGCATCGCCCAGGATGCCAAGCATCGGCAGTACAGCCGGTACGGACGCACCGAGATGGCACTGGCGTTGAGCTGCTCCGCCACCGTCGCCGAAGCGTACGTGTCCGTCGGCGTGGCACTGCACACCCGACTGCCGCTGGTGAAGAAGGCATTCGAGGCCGGCGACATCGACCTCCCCCGCGTACGTACGGTGTGCCGGATCCTCGACAACCTCTCCGACGACATCGTCAAGTCCGTCGAGGGCGACATCGTCGAAGCAGCCCGACGGTCGTCACCGGGCCCGCGCGAGCAGGAGATCTGGGACATTCTGCTGCGCGTCGCGCCCGAGGAAGCAGCATCACTACGCGAATTCGCGAAGAAGTTCCGCAATGTCTCCTACGCCGCGGCTGGGGAGTTGGCGCGGATCCGAGCAGAATTGACCGCGCCCGAGGCCGCCGCCGCATGGCAGCTGCTCGAGGAGATGGCCGATACGCTCTGCCCGAAAGACCCCCGCGGCAAACAGGAACGACTGTGTGATGCGTTCATGGCGCGAATGCACGGTGAACCCAGGCTGACATGCCTGTGCCAACGCGCGGACTGCCCGAAGACCGAGACCGAGACCGAGATGCCGGATCGTCGGGTGCCGTTGACGATGATCACCGTCGACATCGCCACCCTCATCGGACTGTTGGCGAACCCGGCGTACCTGGCCGGGCACGGATCCATCGACCCCGATCTGGCACGGGAGTTGGCCCGCAACAGTCAGTGGCAGATCCTGCTCACCGAAGCCGTCACCCTCGCCGAGACACTCGGACTGGCCGTGCAGAACCCGGAGACCGGGGAATGGGAACGACACTCCGCTGAAACCACAGACGAGCCGAACACGGCAGAGCCCGAGCCGGCACAGTCGAACTCGGCAGAATCGAACGTAGCCGAATCGCATACGCCAGAAACACAAACGGATACGGATGCGAGCACAGGCACGCCCGCGAGAAAGGCCGCGTCAGGTACTGCAGCGTCGGATACAGCCGCGGGAACCACCGCGCTAGCACCAACGAATCACTCGGGCAACGTGTTTGACGATTCCAGTGCCAATACTACTGACGACGCAAGTGCCAATGCTACTGACGATGTCGAACGCGCAGGCGGCGCCGGAGTTGATCCCGCGGACAGCCCGCAGTCCGGTATCGACGCAGCCACTCGACCCAATACTCCCGCCACCGGCACCGGGACCGGCACCAACCACACAACGTCGCGCGCAGCGAGCGCCGCACCACGACCGCCACTACCGCCACTACCGCCACTACCGCCACTACCGCCACTACCGCCACTACCGGACCCAGGATCGCATCCCGGCACGAGACCGGACCCGGATTCAGCTGCACCAGAATCTCATTCGACAACCGACACAACCCCACCCGAGCCGACCGCCGATGACGACACCCGGCAACGACGGCGGAATGCCCTGGCCTCCGCTGCAGCCTTGTTCTGTACCCACGCCCCCGTCGGCCGGGGCACACGGCACAGCTCTGCCCTCGACCTGCCGTCCGCGATCCAGCGCACCAACCGGACGATCCCCACAGCAGGCCACAAACCCACTGACCGCACACCCTCCGGCATCTACCTCGGCAATGCATCCCTCGCCGCAGCACTCGAAGCCGCGATCGCCGCCGACCCCACCCTCGCAACATCCGTCCGACGCGACCCACTCACCGACCGCGCCCTGATCTACAGACCCGACGCCCTCACCACCGCCGCCGTCCGGCTCCGCGACCGCCACTGCCGCTTCCCCGGCTGCCACCGCCCCGCGGACCGCTGCCAACTCGACCACGTGATCCCGTTCGATCACGCCAACCCACTCGGCGGCGGCTGGAGCACCGTCAACAACCTCCAATGCCTCTGCGAATACCACCACAGCGTCAAAACCGCCGGCTACTGGAAAGCAGTCATGCTCCCCGGCGGCGCGATCCTGTGGACCTCCACCTCGAAGACCACCCGAATCACCCTGCCCACCAACGGAACAGCCGTACCCATCATCGGCAACGACCTCCGCCCGAACATCCCCACCAAACCGAGACGATCCGGCATGATCGCCTACCCCGACCCACCCGACAACCCGAACCCCGAGCCAGAACCGACCAACGAAGAAGACGAGGAGCCGCCCTTCTGACCTCAGACGTCGGCCGCTCGTTCCGGTGTTCTCACCAGCGTCAGCTGAGAGGTCTGGCGCAGCGAGAATCCGATCGAGAGGTACAGCTCGATAGCGCGGATGTTCGTCGCGGCGGCATGCAGGAACGGCTCGTCACCTCGGGCCCTGATGCCGTGACCGACCGCGCGGACCAGCTCGGTGGCCAAGCCCTGTCCGCGATGAGCCGGGTCGGTACACACTGCGCTGATCTCGGTCCACCCCGGCGGACGCATGCGCTCCCCTGCCATCGCGATCAGAGCGCCGCCTCGTCGGATACCGAGATACGTGCCGAGTTCGCGGGTGCGTGGAAGGAACGGGCCCGGCTCGGTGCGTCGCACGAGATCGAGCATCTCGGGCACGTCGTCGGCTGTCAGTTCTACGGCCTCGGCCAACGGCCGGGTCTCGAGTTCTGTGCCCACGAGTTGCACGATCCCGAAGCTGTCGACCACAGACCACCCCTCGGGCACATCCACCACCGACCCCCGCAATCCCACGATGCTTCGCGGCCCGAACAGCACTGCGATGTCGTCCCAGTCTCGTGGCTGCAGGACGTCGGGGTGCGCCAGAAAGGGCGAGACCTGGGGATCAGCGCGAATCACTCGGCCGCGCGTGATCGCAAACCGTGACAGCGCACCCCCGAGGGAGGTACGAATGGGATCGTCGAGAGGGTGATCAGACACGTCGGTCAGCGTCCCATGTCGGGCTCGGCAGTTGCTCACGACCCACTCCGTCACCAATACTTATACCGGTATAGTTATTCGCATCGAACCGAAAGGCCTTCCGTGATCGAAATCCTGCCCCCGAGCAAAATTCCCCTTGCCCGTGAAACCGGTGCACTCGTCGCCGAAATTCTCGAGACCGTCCGCGAACGTGCGACCGTCGGCACCAACCTGCTCGAGATCGACGAATGGTCCAAGGACATCATCCTCGGGGCGGGTGCGACGTCGTGCTACGTCGACTACGCGCCGTCCTTCGGGCGCGGACCGTTCGGCCACTACATCTGCACGTCGGTCAACGACGCTGTGCTGCACGGGTTGCCGCACGACTACAACCTGGCCGACGGCGATCTGCTGACCCTCGACCTTGCCGTGATCCTCGGCGGCGTGGCGTCGGACTCGGCTATCAGTTTCGTCGTCGGCGAGAACAAGCCGGCGGAGAGCCTGGCGATGATCGATGCCACCGAACGAGCGTTGGCCGCGGGCATTGCCGCCGCACTTCCGGGCAACAAGATCGGCGACATCTCCCACGCCATCGGGACGGTTCTTCGCGAAGCCGGCTACCCCATCAACGTTCAGTTCGGTGGTCACGGAATCGGATCGACCATGCATCAGGATCCGCACGTATCCAACACCGGCAGGCCCGGCCGCGGCTACGGCCTTCGCCCCGGCCTGATGTTGGCGCTCGAGCCCTGGGTGATGGCGGATACCGACGAGCTGGTCACCGACCCCGACGGCTGGACGTTGCGCAGCACCACCGGTTGCCGCACCGCCCACAGCGAACACACGGTCGTCATCACCGACAGCGGGGCCGAAATCATGACCCTACGTTCATGACTCTGCGTCGGTAGAGAGTCACAAACGCTTCTCGAAGGTGTTGGAGAACGGCAGCAGTTCGTACGGCGGGAACACAGGGATGCGGGTGTAGCCACTCTTCTCGTAGAGTCGCACCGCGTCGGGCTGCCGATCACCGGTCTGCAGAATCAAGCGTCGCAATCCCTGGTCGCGGGCCGCGTTCTCGGACGCCTGCAGCAGTGCGGTCGAGACTCCGGACCCGCGGTGATCAGGATGAACGAACATTCGCTTCAGTTCGAGGTCGGGGCCGTTCCACCGCAGAGCGGCATGTCCGACGGCCTGCTCGACGTTCTGCGCATCGCACCGATAGACGACGAACGTGCGATGCACGTCGTCTTCGTCCACGGCGTTGGCCTGCGTCTTCGCCATCAAGGCCGCTCGGTCCGCGTATCGGGGACCCACCTCCGATGCCATTGCTGCACGGAGCGATTCGGCGTCGGGATGGTTCCAGTCGACGGCGCGGGTGACGAGGTCTGTTCGGGACTGCGCTACATCGGTCACGCTCGATCGGACCACGCGCTACGGGCCGACGTCAACCGATGCAATCACGGTGAGTTTTTTACTGGTCCGATCGGCCGTCGTCGTTCACTGTGACACCGTGAACACGAACTGTCGCTGCCCACGCTGACCATCCGACCTCCCCACCGTCGACAGCACTTGTCACCGTCGACAGCACTTGTCACAGGAGCCACAGCCATGAGCACCGAAGCGACCGTCGTTCTTCGTATCTCCGATTCCGGGACGTCATCCCTGCAGGGATTGACTCGCCCGCAATTGCACGCCCTCGCCGACGCTCTGCGCGTCGCCGCCAAAAGCTATGCACCACATGCCAAAATCCTGACGCGTTTCGATGTCCGGGTGAACGAACTCAACGCTCCCCTCGTCATCGACCTACCCGCGCGCGATGTCGTTCTCGCCGACAAGAGCGTTCGATTCAGCCACACCGAGTTCGAGATCTTCGCGTATCTCGCTCAGCATCCTCGTGTCGTAGTGAGCAGATCCGAGTTGAGTGCATCGGACGGCGGCCGCAGTGTCGACGTCCATCTCTCCAGGGTGCGAACCAAACTCGGGCAGTACGGCCGACTGATCACCACGGTCCGCGGCACCGGCTACCGATTCGATCCGGAGCCCGGAATTCGCGTCATCACCGAGCCGTCGGTGTTGCGCAGCGCCTGAGATCAGCTCACACGACTACTGCGTCAGTGCCGCTGTTCTGCGTCGACGGTTACGCCGTACCACCACGAACACGAGCAATGCGACGAGAACCACCGCGATGATCGCGCCCAGTGCCGTCGCTCCGCGGAAGCCGGGTGCGCTGGTATCGAGGGTGCGTTCGCCGGCATGGGCGGCATTACTGGTACCCAGAACGATTGTCAGAGTCAGCAGGTTCGGGATGGCGGTGACGACTGCGAGAATCACCGATCCGATCGCCAACTGCTTTCCCGCCCTGCCCTTTCGGACCGACCACGCACTCCAGAAGAACACCAGTGGCGCGAAGGTGCAGACGATTCCGAACAGCAGGCCCCACAGGATTCCCTTGGTGAACGTTCGGTCGGCCAGGCTCTCCACGCGCAGGCTCCACCAGCGCGGCAGGAACGCCGCCAGAACGAAGTAGGCGATCAACAGAAGTACGATGCCGGCACCGAGCAGGATGCCGCGCCGCTTCCAGTTCGCCGAGCTGGTCGACGGTGCAGGCGTGGTCGGGTCAGCAGTCATAGGCCCATGGTAGAGCGTCGAACACCTCGTACGACCTCACCCGAGACCTGATCGTTAGATGGGAATGTGCCCAGCCCGCTACGACGCCCGTGCACGCTCCGAAGCATCGTCACCGTCGAGGCCCAGGTGTCCCCGCAACGTCGTCGAGGTGTATTCGGTACGGAACACCCCTCGCTCCTGCAATGCCGGGACCAATTTGTCGACCAGATCGCCGATGGCGTCACGCAAGTGGTACGGGTTGATGTTGAAGCCGTCGACCACACGGTGACGCACGAGGTCGGCCCAGTGGTCTGCCACTGCCGCAGGAGTTCCCGAGTGGAAGCGCGAGGCCGGCGACACTTCGAGCACCAACTCTCGGATGGACAGCCCTTTCTCTTCCGAGAGGGCTCGCCACTGCGCGATCTGAGTCAATTTTCCGGTTCGAGCGTCGATGGACAGCGTGCCGCGTGACGGATCCAGCTCGGCGTCCACCGGATCGATGTCGGGTAGTGGGCCCTCCGGGTCGTAAGCCGACAGGTCCTTGCCCCAGTAGTGCTCGAGAAAGGCGATGGCTCGAACACCGTTGTGCGCATTGGATCGAAGCCACTGCACCTTCTCCTCGGCCTCGGCTTCGGTATCACCGAGTACGACGGTGACGCCCGGCAAGATCTTCACGGCATCGGCGGGTCGGCCGTAGGCGACCGTCCGGGCACGTAGATCTTTGGCGTAGGCCACCGCTGCGTCGTAGGCGTTGTTGGCCGAGAAGACGACGTCGGCGTGCCGGGCGGCGAGGTCCCGTCCTCCCGGCGAATCGCCGGCCTGGAACAGCACCGGCCGACCCTGCGCGCTGGGCCGAACGTTGGGTGCCGCAACCGCTTCGAGCAGATCGGTGTGGAACTCCACAGGAGAACCTGCCCAGTACTGCTTCGCCAGTTCGACCACCTGGGTGGCGCGCTCGTAACGGCGTTCGTGCTCCAACCACCCTCCGCGCCTGAAGTTTTCACCCGTCCAAGCGTTGTCGGTGGTGACGATGTTCCATCCGGCGCGCCCGTCCGACAGCGCGTCCAGGCTGGCCAACCGACGAGCCAACTCCACCGGGATGCTGTACGTGGTGTTCTGGGTCGCGACAAGTCCGATGCGCTCGGTCACCGACGCCAGAGCCGCCAGTTGCGTGATGGCGTCGGGCCTGCCGGCGATGTCGGTGGAGAGAATGTCGCCACGGTTCTCTCGGATACGTTGACCGTCCCCGAGAAAGAACGCGTCGAACAAACCGCGTTCGAGGGTGCCGGCGACCTCGACGAACGTGTCGGTGGCCACTTGATCGGGGGCGTTCGGATCCTCCCAGACCGTCTGCGCACCTATCCCTGGATAGAACACGCCCAGATGAATCTGCGCGTTCGGGTCGAACGGTGCGCCGGTGTCCGGGTGATGGTCGATGATGCCCATGACAGCTCTTCTCTACTCGTGCGCAGCCGCGGCGTAGCGGCTGACCGGACGCGGCAACCCCAGGTTCTCCCGCAGCGACAGTCCCGGCGTCGGTCGACGAATCAGATGCGCCGGTACCGCAAGCTCTTTCAACGCCGCACCACCGAGGTGCAGCCGGACTCCGTCTACGACACCGGCGAGGGCCTCGGCCTTCGACAGGTGGTCGATATCGGCGAACACCAGCGCGGCCCCGTCGCGGCGAGCGGCGTCGGCCTGCTCGCCGATCCCGTCCCCGCGTACGAGTGCGACATCGAGCAGATCGGTGATCCCCAGGTCGGCGTCGCCGATGACGACGACCTGCCCCTGCGGCGGACGAGGAGTGATCAGTGGCCCTACGACGTCGAAGAATTCGCCCTCGAAGCGCACGTGATGCACTCGCGCGGGATCGAGATACCGGCCGGACTCCGCGTCTCGAACGACGGCGTCGTCTTCCCACGAATCCCACAGCCGCCGAGCCACGTCGATGACGTCACGCACTTCGGCGGTGGTCTCGGAGCGGACCTCGGATCCGACAGCCGCGTGAGTGACCGCGCTGTTGTCGGTGCCGACCACCCAGGCCCCGCGGCCGTGCGAGGCGTGGTCCACACTCGCGAGTTGTGTTGCGAGGAAGAACGGTTCGGTTGTCAGAGTATGCACCGTGGGTGCCAGGCCGAGGGTGGACGTGGTCGAGGCGACGAACGCCGCTCGACTGCCGGCGTCGAGTCGCTCGCGTGACGAGATCAGGGAATCACCGAAGGTGACCAGGGTGAAGCCGGCGCGTTCGGCGGCGGCCGCGTTCTCCTTCAGGAGCGCGGGTGTCTCGTCGAACCCGTCGAGTTCGACGGCGAAGTACAACGTCTCGGTCATCCTCGGTTCAGCCCTTCGCACTCATCGTGTTCCTGCTTCCTCTGTACCGACGATCTTCACCGGACGGCTCAACCACGAGTTCCGAAGTCCAGCGCCGCGGCGGTGCAGGCAGGCTGAGCTCCGAGTCGATCGATCAACGCCGCCGCCAGTGCTTTCAGCCAGGTCATACGTGGACCCTAGGTTCATCCGCTGTAGAGCACACCCGTTGCGATCACGCTGATTCGAACGACGTAGACGCCGTTACGTAGACGCCGGTACGTAGACGCACAGTGTCAGCACGAGGTCACCACTTCGCGGGCCCGGACCCCATGCCTGTGCTGCCACCGATCAGGTCGTGCGACCTACGTCGACCTCCACGAGGACCCGGTTTCGCGCTCGAAGACCGGACGCACATTCACGGTGTCGTAGACGATGGACAGTGCAGAGATGCGTCCGTTCTCGTCGAGTTCGGCGACGTCGACCACGTCGAACGGGGCCGCCACACCCGAGGGCAACCTCCAGTCGAAATGAAACCAGAACGTGACGAGTCGAGCGCCTTCGGACGTACGACCTTCGGCGACGCCCTTCGATGTCAGCGTCGCACCCGAGGTGTCCGCGAAAAGCGCGCGATAGAAGTCGGATGCGGGCGTCGGTCCGTACAGCGGCGAGTGCACAACCGCACCGGGTGCGAACAGAGTCAGGACCGCATCGACGTCGGCCCGTTGGAGTGCATCGAGGTACTGCTCGACCAAGTGGTCCGCGGACGAGTTCATGAAGTAAGAGTAGTCGACCGGCCGAGCGCAAGACATTCGCTCATCGTGATTTTTTGCCCCTGCAGCAACGAGTTTCGGCGTGTGCATACTTGTCGTAGCGGGAGAGTGCCAGATGGAGGGCCGCCGGTGAAATCGTTCACTATCGCCATTGTGGGAGCGGGTCCACGCGGCACCGGTGTACTCGAACGACTGTTGGCGCGCCGGTCCGATGCGGAGCTGCACATCCACGTCGTCGATCCGTTCCCTCCGGGGGCCGGTCGCATCTGGCGTAGCAGTCAACCACCGTTGCTGTGGATGAATTCGGTGGCTGCCGACGTCACCATGTTCACCGACGACACCACCGTCGTCGACGGTCCGATCCGCCCCGGTCCGACTCTGGCGCAGTGGGTTCTGGAACATGCCGACACTCTGCGCCAGGACCCCGAACTACACGACGAACTTCGCGATTTCGGTCCGCACTCCTTCGCGTCACGGACCCTGCAGAGTCGCTACCTCAGCTGGGTGTTCGAACACGCCGTTACCGACACCGACACGCACGTTCACGTTCATCGAGCACGGGTGGCGGATCTGACCGCCGACCAGGTACTACTACTCGACGACGGGTCGACCATCCACGCCGATGTCGTGCTCTTGGCGCAGGGACATCCGGATGCGCTTGCATCGCAACGTGAATCACAGCTCGATGAGTTCTCCCGAACCCATGGGCTGACGTACATCGGTCCCGGATACACCGCAGATCTCGATCCCAGCCGAGTGCCTGCGGGAGAACCGGTGCTGATTGCCGGGCTCGGATTGGCATTCATCGACTGGATGGTGTTGCTCGCGGAAACTCGCGGTGGATCGTTCGCCCGCAACGCGGGCGGCGTGCTCGAGTACACCGCCTCGGGCCGCGAACCGATTCTCTATGCGGGTTCGCGGCGCGGAGTTCCGTACCACGCAAAGATCTCCTACGACATCGCCGCGGCGCGCCCGCCACTGCCGAAGTTCTTCACCGCCGACGCGTTCCCCGGCCACGGCCCTCTGCACTTCCGCGACGAAATCTGGCCGCTCGCATCCAAAGAACTGGCCTGGGCTCATTACTACGAGCTGTTCACGGCCCACCCCGAGCGAACAGTCCGCTCCTGGCCGGAGTTCGAGATCGGATTGAGCGAGATCACCTGGGGATCGCAGGAACTCACCGCCTTCGTGGAGCAATTCGTTCCGAAGGACGAGGACCGCCTCGATCTGACACGGCTCGACAAGCCCTTTGCCGGACGGCGTTTCGAGGGACTCGACGAGGTAGGTACCGAGCTGCAGACCTACATCGAGACCGACCTTCGTCGTCGAGCAGATCCCTACTACAGCTCGGATGCCGCCGTCTTCTCGGCACTGCTGTCGGTGTACATGACCATCGGAGAGTTGTTGCGACGCGGGCGCATTCCGGCGCAGTCGGTCGCAGGCGATGTGGAAGGGTGGCTGCACTCGTTCTTCAGTTTCGTCGCGAGCGGTCCGCCACCTGAACGGCTCGAACAACTCCTGGCTCTCAGCCGGGCGAACATCGTTCACTTCCTCGGCCCCGATGTCACCTTCTCCCCGGAGAACGGGTCGTTCGTTGCCCGTAGCTCTGCACACGATGTGGTGGTGCACGCCGCAACACTGATCGACGCGCGCTTACCCGTCGCATCGATCGCCGCCGCCGGAGACGAATTGCTTCGCACCCTGCATGCGCGCGGCGACATCACCGACATCCGCGCCACCGAGCACAGCGCCGCGAAAGTAGCAGTCGACGGACGCTCCCGATTGATCACCGCGTCGGGAGAGGCGGCCGAGAACCGCTACGCGGTGGGTCCATGGGTCGCCGGACACACGTGGTCGAGTGCCTTTCCGCGGCCGAGGACCAACGCCGGGTTCTTCCGACACAACGACCAGCTCGCGGCAGAACTACTGCGGCACAGCCGCTGAACCGATCCGGTCGACCTCCCTGGGCAATGCGCAGTCCGGCAATCGGCACCGCGACGGCATCACCCAGGGAGTGACCGAGGAGTTCATCGGTCCGAGCACGAGCTCGTGAAGCGTTCTGCGCCCGGTGTACTCGTCAAGGAATCAGGACGAACTTGCCACGCGGGTGCGTCGACTGCAGCTCGGCGTGCGCTCTCGCCGCATCGGCGAGGGGAAACGTCTTGGCGACCGTGACCTCGAAATCCCCGGCTCCGGCCTGCTGTACCAACGACGGTGCAGCGTCCCGCCGCCGTTCGGCGCTCTTCGGGTTCCCGCCGCCGACGGAGGGGAAGCCTTCCGTCCCGGCGCGCTCGAACGCAGCGATCGTCACCAAACGCGATGCATCCGAGAGCAATTCGAGGGATACGTCCACCGCCTCGTCGGTGCCGACGGTATCGATCGCCGCATCGATGCCGTCGGGTGCTGCCGCCCGTACGCGGTCGAGCAAGCCCTCGCCGTACTCGATCGGCACGGCACCGTATTCGCGCAGCGCAGCATGATTTTCCGGGCGTGCACCAGAACGGTGTCGCCGCGGGACACACCGACCGTCTCGACGGTGTCGTAGGCGGTACCCGCCACCAACAGCAGTCCGGCGGCAGCGTTCCAGTCCAACGTCGACGGTTTCGGAATCACCGAGGATGCAGGCACCAGAATCTTCTCGGCGTACGCGCCTTTGGCACCGAAGACGATCACCTCGTCTCCCACGGAGACAGGTCCATTCGGCCCCTCCGCGTTGTTACCCACTGCGACGACAACTCCGGCCGCCTCACTGCCCAGTGGAAGCGGCAGAGTCGATCGGTCACTACCGAACGCGCCGCTGTAGAGCTTGTAGTCGATCGGATTGACCCCGATGGCCTTGACTTCGACGCTCACCTGGCCCGCGGCGGGCGCGGGTACTGCGCGATCGACGATCTCGACAACCTCGGGTCCACCGAATTCCGTTGCTACTGCTACTCGAGTCATGCTCTTCCTCTCTCGGGTGACGCCGTTCGGAACTACACGCGCAGCCGCGGCAGTCCCCATTCTCTGCCCAGCAACTCGTACGAATTCAAACGGTCGGCGTGATCGTGGGTCACCGTGGTCACGACGAGTTCGTCTGCACCGGTCGCCTTCTGGAGGCCGATGAGCCTGTCCGACACCGTTGCTGCAGATCCCACGAACTGCGTCTCCACGCGGTCGGCGACCAACCGGTACTGCTCGTCCGTCAGAGTCCCGACCGTTTTCGGGTCCGGGAATTCGATGGCACCGTGACCACTACGGATACTGTGCACCCACTGCGGAAAGGATGCCGCCAATTCACGGGCGTCCGAATCGGTGTCGGCCACCACGACATCGGCCGATACCGCGAGATAGGGCGCGGACAGCGTCGCGGAAGGAACGAACGCATCGCGGTACTCCTGCGCTGCATCCAACGTCGTACCGGGACTGACGTGATAATTGGCGACGAACGGCAATCCCCGCCTACCTGCTTCCCTCGCGCTGACCCCGGCACTGCTTCCGAACAACCACAGTTCGACCTCTGCACCCGCACCCGGACATGCTGTCAGCGATACCCCGTCGCGCTCGTAGGTACCGGACAGCATCGCGGTGATGTCGTCGAGCTGTTCGGCGAAATCCGGGCTCTGGGCATGCGATTGTCGGACTGCGCCGAGGGAGGCCGCCAGTCGCGGCGATTCCAGCAGCGCTGCCTGCGAGAACGGAGCCGGAAACAGCACGCCCTCCACTGTCCGCGCGGAGTCGGTCCGGTCGTGGGCTTCTGCTCCGACCAGCGCGTCCGCTCGACGCCGGCCCGACCGCCCCACCCCCAGGTCGATGCGTCCGGGGTACAGCGCATCGACGGTGCCGAACGATTCGACCACCGCTGCGGCCGTGGTGTAGCCCAACTGCACCGCTGCCGATCCCACTCGAATGCGGTTGGTGGCGGCCGCAATCAAACCCACCAGTACGGCAGGCGCAGAACTGGCCGCAGCGACGAAGTGATGCTCGGCAACCCAGTAGCGCTCGTAGCCCCACTCTTCGGTCTGTCGTGCCAGATCGAGCGAATTTCGGAGCGCCTGAGCAGTGCTCGACCCAGCGCTGATCGGTGCCAGGTCGAGAACGGACAGCGGCACGCGCGTCATCCGGGCGTCTTCTCCCCTGCTTCTACAGCCACCGTCAGCCGGTTCTCCGCCGGCGCGACCGGGCACGTCGCGTAGTCGGTGAACGCGCACGGCAGGTTCGCTGCTCGATTGAAATCGACTGCCACGGAGCCACCCTCGGGTTCCGCCACAGCGAGGATCCGCGCTGCAGGGTACGTGGTGACCCCGCTCGTGGCATCGGTGAACAGAACCTTCAGACCAGTGCCGTTGCCGCCGAACGCAACCAACCGCTGGGCCGTGCCGGCCAGCTCGAAATCCAGGGTGCCCACCGCAGTGTGGTGGTGTTCGAGACCCTCGACCACGGCACCTGTCGTCACTGTGACCGGCGCGTCGTAGGGCGTGAACGTGGCGCGGGCGACGAACTCCTCGTTGGGTTCGTAGGCCGGTATTCCGTTGTAGGACTGCAGGGTCGAGGCCTTCGGATCGTGTACCCGTAGCGCTACCGCGCTGGTGCGGCGGATGACCTCGATACGGCGTTCACCGTCGTCGACGAGAATCCCGGGCGCACCCTCCACCGGATTCAGAGTCGTCACCCCGTCCACTCCCTCGACGGTCACCGAGTCCGCATCGGCCCGCCATCGGCCGGGCAGATCGGCAACGATCTCGAACTCGTCGGTGAGCCAATACAATCCGGTCAACGACAACCATCCCAATGGATCGCCGTAGGACGACTCCCGGTCCGCGTGCCACTGCTTCCAGTCCTGCTCGAATTCACTCACGATGCTCGCACTCCTTCACGCTGTTGGTACGGGTGACGCAGACCGAGGTGATCACGCAGCGTGCTCCCGGTGTACTCGGTACGGAAACTACCGCGATCCTGCAGCTGTGGGACGACTTTGTCGACGAACTCGTCGAGCCCGGCCGGCGTGATGTGCGGGACGAGGATGAACCCGTCGCACGCATCGTTCTGGACGTAGCTGTCGATGTCCTCTGCTACCTGTGCCGGCGTCCCGACGAACTGCTGCCGGGTCGTCACCGCGATGATGAGCTCCCGAATGCTCAGATTCTCGGTCTCGGCACGCTCACGGTACTGCTGCGCAAGGGTTCTCGGGTCACCATGGCGAGCGCGACCACGGGTGATGCTCACGTCACCACTCGGCTCGACGTCGGGCAGCGGTCCGTCCGGGTCGTACTCGGACAGGTCTCGTCCCCACACCTGCTCCAGAAACGAGATGGCAGTCTTGCCGCTGACCTGCTGGTGCCGAATATGGTCGGCCTTCTCGGCTGCATCCTGGGCCGAGTCCCCGAGGACGAACGTGGCGGCGGGCAGCACCTTCAGGTCGGCGTGCTCGCGGCCGTATTTGGCCAACCTTCCCTTGACGTCGGTGTAGAACTTCTGCCCGTCCTCCAGCGTCCCGTGGATGGTGAAGATCGCATCCGCCTTGGCCGCACCGAACTCACGACCTTCGTCGGAATCGCCGGCCTGCAACAACACCGGGTGTCCCTGCGGACTGCGCGGCAACGTGAAACGGCCCGTCACATCGAACTGAGGACCCGAATGCGAGACCGTGCGGATCTCGGATTCTCGGCCGAAGACTCCTCGATCCCGATCGACGACGAACGCATCGGACTGCCACGAATCCCAGAACTCTCGGGCGACGTCGATGATCTCGTTCGCTCGCACGTAGCGGTCGGCCCGGTCGAGGTAGCCACCGCGTCGGAAGTTCTCTCCGGTGAACGCGTCGGACGAGGTCACCATGTTCCACGCCGCGCGCCCGTCGGACAGGTGGTCCAGCGAAGAGAACTGCTTGGCGAGCTCGAAGGGCTCGTTGAACGTGGTGTTGATCGTCCCGGCGAGTCCGAGCTTCGTCGTCACCGATGCCAACGCGTTCAACACCGTGAGCGTGTCCGGGCGGCCGACGACGTCGAGATCGTGAATCTTGTTGCGATGCTCGCGCAGTCGCAGACCTTCGGCGAGGAAGAAGAAGTCGAACAGCCCACGCTCTGCGGACTCGGCCAGGTGGACGAACGAGTCGAATTCGATCTGGCTCTTGGACGCCGGGTCGGTCCAGACGGTGGTGTTGTTGACGCCAGGGAAATGCGCGCCGAGGTGGATCTGCTTCTTGGTCCGCTTCGAGATCGTCACCGACTGTTCCTTTCGGGTGCTGCAAAACGATTTGTCGGACGAGCCAGGCCGAGGCGCTCGCGCACCGTCGCTCCAGTTCTACTGTCCGTGGCCGGGAGTGTCTTCACTCCCGACGGAAGCGCGAGCGGCACGAGGGTGACCCCATCCAGTCCCGAGGATTCGGCCGCTCCGAGTAGCAAGTTCAGCCCAGCGACGTCGCCCACGTACTGCAGCGATTGCGGCGAACGTACCCGACCCGCCCAGTTGTCGAGCTGCGCCAGTTCTTCGGCCGCGGTCTCCGACACCAAGGTCTCGACGTCGAGTAGCACGAACACGTCCACCGGGTCGCGCCCCTCGGCCACGACGGCCCGTCGAACACGCGCTGCGAGGGCAGCTGCGTCCTCGATCGAGTCCGCAGCAATACGCACGATGTCCGCTCTGGCCGCCGCCACCGCGGTGGATTCGGCGGAGTGGGCGCGCACTGCTACCAGCGGCTGTCCTTGAGGCGACCTCGGCGTGATGGACGGCCCTTTGACCGAGAAGTTCTCACCTTGGAAGTCGATGTAGTGCAACTTGTCTCGGTCCACGAACCGACCCGTCGCAGCGTCTCGAATCTCGGCGTCGTCCTCCCAGCTGTCCCACAGCCGAGTGACGACCTCGATGGCCTCGTCGGCCTCCTGCCACAGGCTCTCTTCGTCCTGCTCGCCCTTACGCCCGAACAGTGCTGCCTGCTCCGCGCCGCCGGACACCTCGACCTGCCAACCTGCGCGACCGTGCGAGGCGAAGTCCAGACTGGCGATCTGCTTGGAGATGTGGAACGGCTCGGTGTGGGTGACGGTGACCGTCGGGATCAAACCGATGCGTTCGGTGAGCGCAGCAGCCCGGGCTGCCACGGCAACCGCCTCGAGGGTCCGGGAAGCGAAGGAGTCTGCGAGGAATACCAGATCGATCCCGGCCAGGTCGGCCGCGCGGAGCTGATCGATCCAGAATGCCGCGGTGAACACTTCCTCGGCGCGAGAATCCTGTCGCCGCCATGCCTGTGGATGTGCGCCGGTTCCCCTCGGTTCGATTGCGGTGACGAAAAGCTTGTCAGACACCGGTACCCACTCTCTGTGTCGCTGTTCCTGGGATGGCCGCGAGCAACTCGCGGGTGTATTCCTGCTGGGGGTTGTCGAATATCGAAGCGGTGCTGCCGTATTCGACGATCACACCCGACTGCATCACAGCCACGGTGTCGCTGATCTGGCGCACCACGGCCAGGTCGTGCGAGATGAACAGATAGCTCAGACCGAACTCGGATTGCAGGTCGCCGAGCAGCGAGAGAATTTGCGCTTGCACCGAGACGTCCAGGGCCGATACGGGCTCGTCGAGCACCACCACCTCCGGTGCCAACGCCAGTGCCCGAGCGATTGCGACGCGTTGACGCTGACCGCCGGACAACTCGGCCGGGCGTCGCGCCAGGTGGTCACTGCTCAGAGCCACTTGGTCGAGCAGTTCCGCGGCCCGCGCCGAGCGGTCTCGGGACGTCCCGACCTTGAACGCGTCCAGCGGTTCTCGCACGATCTCGCCTACGCGCAACTTGGGGTTCAATGATGCGTACGGGTTCTGGTAGACGATCTGGACTCGACGCCGCAGTTCCCGCCTCGCCGCGCCACGAAGTCCGGTGACGTCGATTCCGTCGAACGTGACCGTGCCCGCGGAGGGTGTTTCCAGACCGATCGCGATACGCGCTAGGGTGGACTTCCCCGAACCGGATTCGCCGACGACAGAGACGGTTCGACCCCGCTCGACCGTGATCGTGGCGTCTCGCACCGCATCCAGGTGAACGCCTCGTCCGATGGCGAAACGCTTCGACACCGACGAGACGGACAGAATCGGATCACCCGCCACGGTCCTGGCCGGACGGAGCGTCGAGTTCAGAGACGGCGCGGCCGCGAGCAGCTTCTGTGTGTAGGGGTGGGTGGGGTTCGCCAGCACCTCTGCAGTCGGACCGGTTTCGACGATCTCACCACCACTCATGACGACCAGTCGGTCGGCGCGATCGGCCGCAACGCCCAGATCGTGCGTGATCAGCAGAACCGCGGCGCCCGTCTCGGCAATGCGGGCATCCAGATGGTCGAGGATGCGTCGTTGCACGGTGACGTCCAGGGCACTGGTCGGTTCGTCGGCGATCACCAGTTCGGGACGGCAGGCGAGAGCGATACCGATCAGTACCCGCTGCCGCTGTCCACCGGAC
This sequence comes from Rhodococcus sp. 1R11, assembly GCF_004563845.1. Lineage (NCBI taxonomy): Bacteria > Bacillati > Actinomycetota > Actinomycetes > Mycobacteriales > Nocardiaceae > Rhodococcus > Rhodococcus sp. 1R11. The sequence continues at coordinate 483,778 of NZ_SPNG01000001.1, forward strand.
AAGTCCTGCGGGTACTGACGTGCCCGCACCTCGGGATTGTCGAGGCCCGCCTCGGTGAGAATGCGTATCGCCTCGAGCTTCGCGGTACGCCGGTCTGCCAGCCCGTGCACACGGAGCACCTCGGCCACCTGATCTCCGACGCGTACGACGGGGTTCAGTGAGGTGGTCGGATCCTGCGGGACCAGCCCGATATGCCGACCGCGCAACCGATTCAGTGTCTTGTCCGACGCGGTGTCCAGGCGCCGGCCGTCGAAGGTCACCGAACCGCTGTGGATCCGACCGTTGCCGGCCAGCAAGCCGATGACCGCGTGTGCGGTGGTGGATTTTCCCGAACCGGATTCGCCTACGACGGCAAGCACCTCGCCGCGTTCGACGGTGAACGAAATTCCGCGCACGACCGTCGTCGTGCCGTAGCCGACCGAGAGGTTGTCGACTTCGAGGATGGGGCTCATTCCGATCGCCTTTCGAGTGCGTGCCCGAGACGGTGCGCGGACAGGACGACTGCCACGATCACCAGCCCCGGCAGGGTGGTCATCCACCACGCGGTGGCCAGAAAGTTCCGACCCTCGGAGATCAGCGATCCCCACTCCGGTGTCGGCGGAACAGCGCCGAATCCCAGGAAGCTCAACGCCGAAACCGCGAGCACCGCCATACCGAATTCGACTGCTGCGAGGGCAATCACGGGACCGTACGAGTTGCGGAGGATGTGTCGGCGGAAGACGTCGAACCATCGAACACCCGAGGCGTACGCCGCCTCGACATACAGCGACCGACGCACACGCAACACCTCCGACCGCATGACCCGGGCGAAGTTGGCGATGAGGGTGACCCCCACGGCGATAGCGACGTTGACGGTTCCGAAGCCGAGCGCTGTGACCAGGGCCAGCGACAGCAACAGCGTCGGAATCGACAGCAGCACATCGACGATGCGCATCAGCACGGCGTCGACGAAGCCCCCGACTGCCCCGGAGATCAGGCCGATGAGCGATCCGACGACCAGTGCGATGCCGACCGCGAGCAGTGTCGCAGTCAACGACAGACCGGATCCGTGGACCACGCGGGTGAAGACGTCACGGCCGATGTTGTCGGTGCCGAACCAATGTGCCGCACTGGGGGCCTGGAGCTTGTCGGCAGGCACGCCTACCAACGGGTCTCCGCTCGCGAACACGGATGGGAAGAGTGCGAATCCCAGCGCGAGCAGCAGCACGAGCGCGGACAAGGCAAGCCACACGTGCTTCAGGACGTCCTGCACAACCCGGCGACGCCGAGCTGTCGACGGCACCGGCTCTGCCTTGGGCGACGCCTCCGCCTGAATCCGGAGATCACGTATCAAGATGTCAGACATGGGCTTTCTCCGGTTCCGCGACTGCGCGCGCAGGCTTGTACTCGCGCACGATGCGCGGGTCGATCAGCGGATAGAGCAGATCCACGGCCAGGTTCACCAGAACGAACACCAGCGAGGTCAGCACCACGATGCCCTGTACCACCGGAATGTCCTGGGCCAATACCGAGGTCTGGGTCAACCGTCCCACTCCGGCCCGCGAGAACACCGTCTCGACGACGACCGATCCGGCGAGCAGCGTCCCCACCAACACACCCGCGATCGTGAAAGCCGGGATGGACGACAGCCGCGCTATGTGCCGAGTCTGCACCCGTAGTCGCGAGACGCCCTTGGCGCGAGCGACATCGACGAACGGCTGCTTCCAGGTAGTCGACATGCTGGTGGCCAACACCTGAGCGATGACCGCACCGGTCGGCAGTGCCAGAGTGACCGCAGGCAACACCAGCGCAGCTGCTCCCGCGTCACCGAAGGCTGGGAACCACCTCAACTGGAACGAGAACAGTTGCAGTAACAGCAGTCCCACCCAGAAGGTCGGTACTGCCACCCCGAGCGGCGGGAGTGCGAACAGTAGGTTCTTCAGCCACGGCGTTCGGGTGTACGTCGCGGCGTACGCCAGTGCCGACCCGAACACGACCGCCAATACCAGTGCGGTGCCTGCGAGGCCGAGCGTGCTCGGCACGGCACCGAGGATGGCCGTCGTCACCGGTTGTCCGGTGGCGATGGACAATCCGAAGTCGCCCTGCACAGCCCCGGTCAGCGAATGCCAGTACTGCACCCACACCGGCTGGTCCAAACCGTAGCGGGCCTGCAATTCTGCGACGGCCGCCGCGTCGACCGGTGTGCCCGAACCGGCCGAGTCGACAGCGAGACTGACCGGGTCCGACGGCAGCAGGAACAGCACGCCGAACGAGATGGTGAACGCGGCCCACAGCACTGCCACTGCCTGCAGTACGCGCTGCCCGAGGTACCGGATCATGCGCTCAGCCAGGTATCGAAGAACTGCAGTCGAGCGGAGGCCTCGAACTTCAGGTCCTGCACTTTCGACGCCGCGCCGACGGCCTGCGACAGTTCGATGGTGGGGATCCACAGTCCGTTGTCGAGCACCTGCTGCTGCGCGGTGGCGAGGATGTCGTTGCGCGCTGTTACGTCGGTGGTCGAGAGCTGATCGGTCAGCGATGCATCCAGATCGGGAATCGGGCCGCGCGCGTTCAGGTTTCGTCCGTCCACGGCGAACGTAGTGCGCAGAATGTCGCCGTCGGCGCGGGTGCTGTTGTAGTACGTGGAGTCGTAGTCCTTGGTGCCCTGACGTGCTGTCGCCTCGGACGTCGACACCAACTCGAGCTGCAGGTCGACGCCGACCGCACGGAGCTGCTGCTGCGTCAACTCCAGGATCGCCTGGTTCCCCGCGAACACGGCGGAGTACATGACCTCGAAACTCAGTCTCTGCCCGTCCTTTTCACGGATTCCGTCCGATCCGGGAATCCACCCTGCCGCGTCGAGCAACGCCTTGGCATTGTCCGGGTCGTAGGTCACTCCGGCTAGTTCGGTGTAACCCGGCGTCGCACTGGCCAACGCGCTGGTCGCCGGCTCGAAATCGGGCCCCAGTACGGTGTCGACGAGCTCCTGCCGGTTGATGGCAGGTACCAGTGCGGCCCGCACGACGGGATCCTGTAACGCACCGCGCGTAACGTTGGGCTGAATGCCGAACGGAACTCCCGGGTTCGAGGTAGTCAGAATTCGGCCGCCGGTCGCTTCGATCTGCGGAGCGTCCTGCGGCAATGCGTCGCTGACAGCGTCCAGCTGATCGGAGGACAAGCTTCCTGTGCGGACGCCCGACTCGGGCACGATGGTGAAATCGATGCGATCGAGATAGGCCTCGCCGGTGTGACCGAATACCGCTGAACCCCAGTTGTATCCGGTCCGCTTGGCCAACGAGACCGATCGATCCTGTTGGTAGTCGGCATAGGTGAAGGGCCCGGACCCGATGTTGGTTCCCAAGCACCGCGATTCCGCCGATCGGTCGGAGGTAGCGAGCGCCTGTATTCCGAGCTGTGGGGTCGAACTCGCCTGCAGGAACTGCGCATTCGGTGCTGCGAAGTCGATGCGCACCGTCGAGGGGTCGACCACCGTCGCGCCCTGGTATCCGGTCAGGTAGCTCGCCGCCAACGGTGCCTTCGCTGCGCCCAGGCCGACGATTGCGTCGAAATTCGCCTTCACCGCCGCCGCGTCGAGCGCCGTGCCGTCACTGAAGGTGACGCCGTCCTTCAGCGTGAATGTGAAGGATTTCGCGTCGGGACCGACCTCCCACCGCTCGGCCAGCCACGGTTCGATCTCACCGGTTTCGGGGTTCTGATCGGTGAGTGAATCGACCACCTGACGGGTGACGTAAATGGTCTGGTTGGTGCCGGACTGGGCGGGATCCGAGCAGGTCGGGGCCCCGGACAAGCCGTAACGCAGAGTCCCGCCGGGCTGGGCCGGACCGGCGTCGGCGGCCGTGGTGGCGGCACCACCGGCGCACCCGGCGAGGACTGTGGCTGTAGTGGCGATCAGGCCGGCCACCAGGAATGCAGGACGAGTGGACACGTAGGTGTCTCCGATATCTGGTCGATCGCGCGCACAGCCCTGCGTCCGAGCTGGGGGTGCCCAGGAAGGAGTGCGTGCAGATGATGAGGTGAGGAGTGAAGTACGAGTTGTGACGAAATGTCAGCTGCGACAGGTCGAACCGTTGAGGCGGCACAGATCGACATGAAGACGGCGGCAACCGTTGACGAAGCCTGCGGCAACTCGGGTGTTCACGTGCATTCCTCCATCGGTCCCGGCGGTAGCACCCTCACCCGACGAGCGGGGGGTTGCTGCGACGTCATAGAGCCAGGTCTCTCGGTCGCTCTGGATGGTCCTACGGTTTCCGATACTACGAGAGCGTCGGCTCGGTTGCCAACCGGGGTAGCAAAACCCGCCGACCACAGACTCGAGAAGCGTGGCTGGAACGACACCTACCGTTCGGACGGCCGGCGTCTCCACTCCTGCAGGACTCCGAATCCTTCTGCGACTCACACTTTTTCAGCCCTGAGGCATTCACGCGCAGGACCCAGTACTCGATTGCTCCACCGGCGGTAGCGAATCGGACGAGGACGTCCATGCAGAGCCAGGTCGCGATAGAGAAGTCCTGTTCTGCACCGTCGAGACCGATCAGTGTCAGCTCTTCTCCCACGGCAACCAGTGCGCGATCGATATCGGAACCGCCGGAGCCGAGCCAGGCCAACGCACGTCCGAGGAGCGCCCAGTCGCCGGCAGGCACAGGCTCATCGGCCGATTGCCTGCACAGTTCCGCAGCCGCAGCGAGAGCATCCGACACCGGAGTCGACACCGAACCGTCGAGTTCGGCGAGAACGCCTCGATCGGAGTCCACCAGATCGGCCATGTAGCGCCAGCGGACAGGAAGCGCCGCGTTCTCGGGCCACAGGTCGGCGGTACCGAACTGGAGTCGGGTGATCATGTCCTTCGGCGAACTGCACGACAGTGCAAAGCCACACGAGTCGTTCATGTCGATCATCCCCACTGGGTCAACACACAACATTGGACACCGGCTCGACACTCATGTTCGGAAATACCGTCGAGAACGGGCTTTCGTCACCGATGCAAGCAACGCTGCTGTGGTCGTCACGTCCGCCTTGGGGGATATTGAACGCCGCCACCTGCATCTCCGCGAGTCGTGGTTACGCACAATCGACAACGTCACACTTGTGCTGCAAATGTAACTTGCCGCATAGCGTGGTGTCGCACAGCTGGCTCAGCGATCTGATCTCTCAGCACGGACTCGTATCACCGGAATCCCCATTGCGTTCACCCACAGTTGCGCTCACCACGCAGGAAGGGTTCGATCGATACGACCATCACAGGAGGAGTACGAGCGCATGGCGTACGACGAGCTTCTTGCGGACCGCATCCGCGACGCCCTCTCGGACCAGGAGAGTCTGCGTGAGCAGAAGATGTTCGGCGGTCTGGCGTTCATGGTGCGAGACAAAATGGTGGTGTGTGTGTGGGCACCGGAAGTCGCGCTCTCCTGGTTCGTGTGGACGGGGTGCGCGAATCCGAATACCTCCAGCTCGACTGGGCCCACCATGCCGTCATGGGTAAGGGGCGGTCGATGGGCGAAGGTTGGATCACCGTCGATGCAGAAGCGCTGACGAGCGAACCGGCACTGCAGTTCTGGGTCGGTGCCGCCCTGGAACACAATGCCGACACGTCGAGCTGACAGCCGTTGCTCGGCGATACTGCACCCCACTCAGCGCCTAGGCGGGCATCACTGAACCGGGCTCATTCGAGAGTCTTCTCGAAGGGATGCGCTCCGACACTTTCGGAGGGCAAACTCCGGTCGTACAGCGGGGTGTAGCCGGCTGCCAGGTACAGCGCAACAGCCTCGGGCTGGTTCCAGCCGGTCGTCAGGTAGACCCTGCGATATCCGCGATCACGTGCGCTGCGTTCCAGCTCGGCCACGACCAGTCTGCCGAATCCCCTGCCCCGGTGCTGTTTCGACGTCCAAATACGCTTGAGCTCTGCGGTTTCCGAGTCGTATTTCCGGTATGCACCTCCCGCGACAGGAACGCCACCGGCCAAGGCAATCAACAACACACCGCCCGGCGGTGCGAACTCCCGGGCGGGATACGACGTCAATTCCTCGTACTGGACCCCGGGGCTACGGCCGTACCGGGACGAATATTCGATCGCCAGTTCCTGCAGCAGGGGCGTCGCCAGCCGATCGTGCTGATCGACCTCGACGAAGTGCACGCGTCCTGGACCGGTATCGCCAGTGCGAATGTTGACATCGAACGTAGCGCTCATGTGCTTCCTGTCTCGATTATCCGTCGACCAGATCTGCGACCAATTCTCCGATCGCGGGAGCGAACTTGAATCCGTGGCCCGAGAATCCCGCAGCGACGACGGTGTTGCCACTGCGAGCGATTGCGAAGTTGGAATCGGGAGTACTGGTGTACAGACACGTCAGCGGGTCGGCCGTATCGGCGTGCACTCCCGGCAACCACGTGCGTGCGTATTCGATCAGGCGATCGACCCCCGCCGGATCGGCCACGAAGTTTCGAGTGTCCGGATCGACGACGGGCCCGGTGGCGTGCTCACCGATCTTGACGCCGTCGACCGACGACAGGCCGTAGATGCCCTCGCCACGAAATTCGGCACCCGGGTGGTGAATGAAGCTCGGCCACTCCAGTCCTCGTTGCACCGGAACGAAATGCGCCGGCTGTTCCTGCGTGGTGACCAACGGCGGAAGCCTCAGAAGCGGCGCTACCTTCGTCGTCCAGGCGCCTGCTGCGACCACGACTACGTCGGCCGCGTAGGCGCGACTGTCGGTGATCACCTCACTGCCGCGGATCTCTCGAACCGGCGTCTCGTATTCGACGATTGCTCCGCGATCGAGCGCGGCCTGCGTCGAGGCGGCAACGCTGCGGTCTGCGTGCAACCGTCCGGCACCGGGGTGGTAGAGCACTGCGGTGTCGAATCGTATGCCTCCCCAACGTGACTGGGCCGCTGAAGGTTCGAGCACCTCGAACTCCACTCCCGCTCTCCCCAACGCATCGATACGGGGCCGCACCACGGACGGGTCGCCATGGTCGACTGCGCCGGTCAGTTCCAACAATTCGGTCTCGGTCGATTCCTCCAGATCGCGCCACAGGGTGAGGGCGCGGGCAGCAAGAGCCACGTAGTAGTCGTCGGCGTACGCGTGCCGGTAGATGCGCGACGATCCGTGCGAGGCACCTCTGTCGTGACCCGCACCGAACTGTTCGAGCAACGTCACATCGTGTCCGCGTACTGCGAGTTGCCACGCGCTCGATGCTCCGATGACTCCTCCACCGACGACTACTACTCTCATCTGCTGTCTAACCTTCCTTACGTGGGAGCCCCGGCGGGTTGATGACGGACTCCTGTACGGCCTCGGACTGCAGGCCCCAACGATCGATCACCTTCTGATAGCTGCCGTCTCCGATGGCGTGATTCACTGCGTCCTGCACGGCGTCGATGAGCCCGTTGTCCTTCTTCGTCAGTACTGCTATCTCACCCTGCAAAGCGTCTCCCGCACCGGAGAACGTGCCGATGATCTTGGTTTCACCACCGGTTGCCGCGTGGTAAACAGCCGACGGATTCGGTCCCAGGTACCCGTCGATACGGCCTGACCCGAGCGCCAGGTAGTAGTCGGACGTGTTCTGGTAGTAGGCGATCTCGGCGGGAGCCAGACCCTCGGCTACGTTCTGCTCGTTCCAGTCGACCAGCAACTGCTCTTGGTTGGTACCGGAGCCGACCCCGATCTTCTTTCCTGCGATGTCCTGACGCTTCTCGACTGTCCAATCGGTGTCCTTCTGCGCCTCGAAAGCGAGGTTGTCCAGTCGATAGGTCGCGAAGTCGTACTTGTCCTTGCGCTCCTCGGTGACGGTGACATTGGAGATGAACACGTCGTTCTCACCGGAGTCGATCTTCACGAAGTTCTGCGACCAATCTGCGACCTGAAGGTCGACGTCGAGACCGAGAATGTCGGCGATCAGGTACGAGAAGTCCACCTCGGACCCCACGATCGTGGTGTCGTCGGTCGCGTAGAAACGCAGCGGTGGCGCGGTACCGCCCGCCCCGGTGACGATCAGGGTGCCTCGATCGCGAATCGCTTGCGGCACTTCGGCTGCGATCTCGTCGACCTTCTGGGCGCGAACGCGGTCGGCCTGCTCGGGTGAAAGATCGAACGATCCGCCGTCCTCGGTGACGACCTGAGATTCTGCAGTGGGCTCGCTGCATGCTGTCGCAGTGAGTGCGAGGACAGCGAATGCGGACGCGGCCACCGCGAGCCGACGAGATGATCCGGACATGATTTTCCCCGTTCGTGGGTGCAGGTGAAGGTGTGTGGGAGTTAGAGAACGTGAGCGAGGAACGACTTGGTGCGTTCCTCCCGAGGTGAATCGAGAAGCTCGGTCGGAGAACCTTGTTCGACGATGACGCCGCCGTCCATGAAGACGACGGTGTCCGCGATCTCGCGGGCGAAGCCCACCTCGTGGGTGACGATCACCAACGTCGCGCCCTCACGGGCAAGGCCGCGGATGACCTCGAGAACCTCTCCCACCAATTCGGGATCGAGTGCTGACGTGGGCTCGTCGAACAGAATGACTTTGGGACGCAGGGCAAGTGCCCGCGCGATGGCGACCCGCTGCTGTTGTCCCCCGGAGAGTCGTCGCGGATAATCATGTGCTTTCGCGTGCACTCCGACTCGTTCGAGGAGAGCCAGCGCCTCGGGTTCGACGTCGGAACGCGTGCGCTTCTGCGCCGAGATCGGTGCCTCGATGACGTTCTCGAGCACCGTCAGGTGCGGGAAGAGGTTGAAGTTCTGGAACACGAAACCGATCTGGGAACGCTGCCGCAGAATTTCCCTGTTGCTGAGTTCGTGCAGTTTGTTGCCTTTGCGCCGGTATCCCACCAGCTCACCGTCGACCCGGACGGTGCCCTGATCCACCTTCTCCAGATGGTTCAGAGCGCGCAGCAAGGTCGATTTTCCCGAACCCGAGGGGCCGATTATCGCGGTCACCTCACCGGGACGTACCACGAGGTCGATGCCTTTGAGCACGTCGAGCCCGCCGTAGGACTTGTGGACGCCACGCACCTCGACCGCGTATCTCGTTGCGGCAGTGGACGTGGAGGCATCGAGAGTGGTCATCGGGTCGCCCCTCTCGGCGCGAAGGTGACGTTGGCGAGCTTGTGGCGAATCTGCTGGATCGGCGTCAGCGGAATGTTACGTACCGCGCCCTTGGCGTAGTGCCGCTCGACGTAGAACTGCACGATCGAGAGGACCGACGTCAGAATGATGTACCAGACGGTCGCGACCATGAGCAGCGGAACCACGCGTCCGTTGCGTCCGTATATGACCTGCACCTGGTAGAACAATTCGGCGATGGCCATGACCGACACGATCGACGTGCCTTTGAACAGAGAGATCACCTCGTTGGCCGCGTTGGGGAGAATCCCTCGCATCGCCTGCGGCAGAACGATCTTGAAGAACTCCCGTCTCTTCGGAATACCCAGCGCTGCTGCTGCTTCGAGTTGCCCCTGGTCCACCGAGATGATGCCGGCCCGAACGATCTCGGCCGAGTAGGCCGCTTGGTGCAGGGCCAGCCCGATGATGGCTGCCGTCGATCCACTGATGACGTTGTTGACGTCGAATCGAAAGAAGCTGGGACCGAACGGAATGCCCAACGACAGAGTCCGGTACAGATACGCAATATTGAACCAGAACAGAAGCTGCACGATCAACGGGATGGAACGGAAGGCCCAGATGTAGAACCAGGAGATAACCTGCAGCACAGGATTGTCGGACAGCCGCGCTACCGCCAGGCCGATACCGATGGCGAAGCCGATCAGCGTGCCCCAGAAGGTGAGCTGGATGGTCAACCACAGCGCCGACATCACCGATGCCGCAGTGAAGTACTGCGCGAAGGTGCCCCAATCCCATCCGGGGTTGGTGACGAAGCCGTGCAGGAACTGACCGACCACGATCAGAGTGGCGACTGCGATCACCCAGCGCCACGGGTGCCACGTGCGGGCAACGACGAGTTGTTCGTCGGGAATGTCGTCCGTCGTATCCGCAACGGGTCGAGAGTCGAGTTGAGTCACCGGAACCGCCGGGTCGGATGGGCAGCGATCATCGCTGGGTTGCCTTTCGAAGATTTCGTGCTGTGAGTACGCCGATCGGTCAAGCGTGCGTACAGATACAGATGTTCATCGGTCGTGCCTCCATCGGTCCTGGCGGTAGCACCCACACGCCGTAGGGCGGGGTTGCTGCGACGTCATCGAGCCAAGGTCTCTCGGTCGCTCTGGATGGTGACAGGAACGTACAGAACAATCTACCGAAAAGTCAAGTGCACGTGCATATTCGGTTACAATCACGATGATTTCAACCCTTGCCACCGCAGCAACCGCCACTGGGTTGCTTCTGTAGAGGGTCGACGAACTCCACCACTCTCGTGGCGGTCGCGGCCGCGATTGTCCACGGGCTCAGGCGAACTGAACGGAAGCCGACGTGGCTGCTTCCCCGTATGACGCTTGTTCTGTTCGGTCTCGGCAGTCTCGTGTGTGTCGTCGCGGGCGACTATCTCCCTGCTGCGGTCGCCGCGATCCAGGCTGTGATCCTTCCACTGTTCATGCTGGACGACCGAGTGAACGCCCTCTATCGGTACACCCCCGACGTGTCCTGAACCGCGGTCTCGAATCACCCTGATTTCAACCATTGCCTCGCGCCTTCGACACGGCAAGGGTTCCTAGCGACAGCGTCGACGAAAGGACTGGGTCGCCACGATGCCGAACAACTCTGCCGCGTCGAAGAACACCGCAATCGCCATGATCGAACGCAGGATTTCCTCGTCCACCGCCGAATCCTGGGACTGGCAGCTCGACGCACTGTGCCGGGGTCAGGACTCGGAGATCTTCTTCTCCCCCTCGGGTGAGGGGCGAACGGCGCGTCGCCAACGCGAGGATCGCGCCAAGCAGGTGTGCGCCGGCTGCGGGGTGCTCGACGCCTGCAAGCGATTCGCGTTGGCAGCCAACGAACCGTTCGGGGTGTGGGGCGGCATGACGGCCCGCGAACGGCTGGTTCATCGGGCCAACTCGCGACGCGACCACGAGCGGCGGGCGAGTTAGGCCGCGACCAGAAGATGGTCCGCAGCTCGCCGGATGGTCCACAATGGAGGGGTGACCGATATCGAGAAGCCCCTGCCGTGGACGTATCTGATGGACATGGACGGAGTTCTCGTCCACGAGGATCACCTGATCCCCGGTGCCGACACGTTCCTCGCCGAGCTGCAGGCCAACGAGATCCCGTTCATCGTGTTGACGAACAATTCGATCCGCACCCCACGTGACCTGCGCGCACGTCTCGCATTCACCGGCTTGGACATTCCGGAGAAGTCGATCTGGACCTCCGCCCTGGCCACCGCCACCTTCCTCGGAAATCAGCGGCCCGGCGGCAGCGCCTACGTCGTCGGCGAGTCCGGTCTGACGACCGCCCTGCACGACATCGGCTACACCCTGACCGACTCCAGCCCCGACTACGTGGTGCTCGGCGAGACCAGGACGTACTCGTTCGAGGCCATCACCACCGCCATTCGTCTCGTCGAGAAGGGTTCGCGCTTCATCGCCACCAACCCCGACGCGACCGGTCCGTCGCGCGAGGGTTCGCTGCCCGCGACCGGTTCTGTCGCCGCACTCATCACCAAGGCGACGGGCAAGGAGCCGTACTACGTGGGCAAGCCCAACGCGTTGATGATGCGTTCGGCTCTGCGCGCCATCGGCGGGCACTCCGAGAACACGCTGATGATCGGCGACCGGATGGACACCGACGTGCTGTCCGGTCTGGAAGCCGGATTGCAGACCATTCTGGTGTTGACCGGCATTTCGACCGTGCAGTCCGTCGAGCAGTACCCGTACCGTCCGACGAAAGTGCTCGATTCCGTCGCAGACTTGGTGGGCCGCACACAGAACCCGTTCTGATGAAGCTCCGATTCGTTCTGTCTCGGCAGGATCATCACGTCGTCGGCTTGGGAGTGCAGCAACATTTTCCGGATGTCGCCGACGCAGTCGCGGCGGTACAGCAAGGCCGAAACGTCCTCGGGGTACTGCCTTTCGACATGGCCGACGCGACCGCGCTGATCGAGCCGGTGGAGTTCTACCGCCGCGCCGGTGCGTGGGCGGTACCGGATGCTCAGCCGCCGCTACCGACCGTCACCGTCGTACGTCAGATCCCCGAGCCGGACGTCCACGTCGAACGTGTCCGTGAGGTCGTGCGGCGGTTGGAAGCCGGTGTTGCCGAGAAGATCGTGCTGGCACGGGCGATCGAACTGGCCGCCGAGTCACCCATCGATCCGTCAGCGGTGTTGAGCGCGTTGGTGACTCGCGATCCGATGGGAAACGGCTTTTTCGCAGACCTCTCGCCCACAGACGAGCCCGGCAGACATCTCGTCGGCGCAAGCCCCGAACTGCTGGTGCGCAAACGCGGGAACGTCGTCAGCTGCCATCCCTTCGCCGGGACGGCCGCGCGCTCCACCGACCCCGACGAGGACGCGCGTATCTCGGCGGCACTGGCGGCCAGCGCGAAAGACCAGGCCGAGCATCGCTTCGTCGTCGACGAGATCAAGGCAGCACTGGCGCCGTTCTGCGAGACACTGGACGTACCCGCGACACCTCAGCTGAGCAGCACTCCGCAGCTGTGGCACCTGTCCACGCCGATCGTCGGTACGTTGGCCGACCCGTCGACGTCGGCCCTCGACCTCGCATTGGCGCTGCATCCCACCGCTGCCGTCGCCGGTGTTCCCCGCGCCGCCGCCATGCGAGCGATCACCGAGATCGAGGGATCACGCGGCTTCTATGCCGGTGCGCTCGGATGGACCGACGGCAGCGGGGACGGTGAATGGATGGTCGCGATCCGGTGCATCGAACTCACCGCCGACGGCCTGTCCGGTACCGCCACAGCCGGCGGCGGCATCGTCGCCGAATCGGACCCCGACGCCGAACTGGACGAGACCACAGCGAAATTCCGTACCGTGCTCAGCGCATTCGAGCACTGACGAACCGCGCTGCCCAAGCCGCCTAGAGCGCCTGGTCCAGATCCCCGATCAGGTCCTCAGTGTCCTCGAGACCGATGGAAATCCGCACGACGCCATCGGTGATACCCACTGCAGCACGACCTTCCGGGCCCATCGCGCGGTGCGTGGTGGTGGCCGGGTGGGTGATGAGCGTCTTGGAATCGCCGAGGTTGTTCGAGATGTCCACGATCTTCAGGCCGTCGAGCAACTCGAAAGCACGCTGCTTGCCTGCGCCGCCGGGGGCATCGAGCTCGAACGTGACGACCGTGCCGCCGCCCGACATCTGCGACGTCGCCAGCTCGTACTGTGGATGCGATGGCAGGAACGGGTATTTGACCCACCGCACCGCCGAATGCCCTTCGAGGAACTCGGCGATCTGCAGTGCGGAGTTCACCGAATGCCGCACGCGCACCGGCATCGTCTCGAGCCCTTTGAGCAACGTCCAGGCGTTGAACGGGCTCAGGGCCGGTCCCGTGTGCCGCATCAACGTCTGCACCGGCCCGTCGATGTACTCCTTCGATCCCAGGATCGCGCCGCCGAGCACCCGGCCCTGACCGTCGATGTGCTTGGTGCCGGAATACACCACCACGTCGGCACCGAGTTCGAGGCTGCGCTGCAGCAGAGGCGTCGCGAACACGTTGTCCAACACCACCGTTGCACCGGCGGCGTGCGCCATCTCGGACACCCGCCTGACATCGACGAGCGACTGCATCGGATTGGACGGAGTCTCGAAGAACACCGCGGTCGTCGGCACCGACAATGCCTGCTCCCACTGCTCGAGGTCCTCACCGTCGACGAAGACGGTCTCGACACCCCAGCGCGGCAGGATCTCGTTGCACACCACGAAGCAGGAACCGAAAAGGCTACGCGCAGCGACCAATCGGTCACCGGCCTTCAACAATGCGCCGAGCGCGGTGAATACTGCCGACATGCCACTCGACGTGCCGAAGCACGCCTCGGCACCCTCGATCAGCCGCAACCGCTCCTCGAACATCTTGACCGTCGGGTTGCCGTAGCGCGAGTACACGAAATGATCGATGTCACCGGTGAACGCCTGCTCGGCGGCACCGGCACTCTCGTAGACGAAACCCGAAGTGAGATACAGCGCTTCGGCGTTCTCGTCGAAGCCCGATCGCATCAGACCGCCGCGAACTCCCAGCGTTCCCTGACCCACACCGTCGGGTAGCGGCTTCTGAAAACCCCCGCCCCTGGGAATGTTCGTCACGACTGCCTCCAGGGCAACCCGACCGCACGCCACCCCACGGCACCGCGGTGGCCATCGGCATCGGTGGCACCTTCGAAACCGTCGAGCACGTTGTAGGACGGGCCGATTCCCGCAGCCGTGGCGGCCTCGGCCGCACCGATCGATCGCTGACCGGAGCGGCACAGGAACACCACCGGCCGATCGCCGTCCACGCCTGCGGCTTTCAGCTCGTCGACGAAGTCGGTGTTGCGAGCGCCGTCGGGGTAGCTCACCCACTCGATCAGGTGGGTCGGGCGATCGATGCCGGAGGTGTCGGGTACGCCGACGTACCGCCACTCGGCATGGGTGCGGACGTCGACGAGAACGGCATCGGGGTTGCTCTGCAACAACTCCCACGCCGCCTGCGGGGTTATGTCACCTGCGTAGGTCACTGGATCAGCCTTCCGTCACTTGCTGTTACGACATCACACGTGCCCGAATCACACATTGCACACCAACCAGGTGTCGTTCACCCGGACGAACTTCCATTCGTCGTCGGTCTGCGCTCCGGATTTCTCTTCCTTCAGCGGTACCGTGACCACACCGCGGTCGCCGTTGACCTCGTACCCCGTGGGCACTCCGTCGATCGACGTCTCGCCGTTGCGTTCCACGTCGCCTGCGCGGTCGATGCGGTACTGGGCGTCGTCGCCGGGGATCAGGCGCTCGACCTGTTCGGCACACGTGTTCGCACGCAGCAGATCCGCGTCACCGTTGTTCTGTGCTTCGAGGAAACCGTCGACGGCGTCGGTGAGCAACTGCGCCTGCGTCACGTTGTCCTCCGCGGGGGCGAACTTGGACGCCGCGAAAATGCCGACGAGCAGCACGACGACGACGCCCGCAGCGATGATGAACGGCCACGCGGTGGGCGGACGCTGCTCACCGGAGTCGGTAGCCGCCTGGGATGCGTTGTTGCGCGCTTCCTCACGACTGTCGACCCACTGCTGCCTACGTTCACTCCACGACGCCATGTAGGCAATCTTCCTCGATCCGACGGGTCTGCGTTCAGCTGGGTCCTTCAGTGACTGGGTGCGTCAGCGACTGGGTCCTTCAGCGAGTGGGCCCGACTGGGATGTCGCCCTTCAGCGTGATGCGATGCATCTTGCGGTGCTCGGTGCCGTAATCGCGGTTGGCGTAGTGCGACGTGCTGCGGTTGTCCCACAGCACCAGATCTCCCAGACGCCAGCGGTGGCGCACGATGTGCTCGGGCTTGGTCAGGTGCGCGTACAACAAATCCAGGATTCCGCGGCTCTCCGCCTCCGAGACGCCCACGATGTGGGAGGTGAAACCCGGATTGACGAACAGCCCCTTGCGGCCGGTTTCCGGATGCACCCGCACGACGGGATGTTCGACGGGGACCAGCGCGGTGACTTCCTTGCCGTCCCACACGTTGCCCTTACCGCCGCGCTTCTGCGCGAGGTAGTAGCCGAACTCCCGGTTGCCGTCGTGAATTGCTGTGAGCCCATCGATCATTCGGCGAACGGGCGCGGACAGCGACTCGTAGGCGAGCTGACTGTCGGCCCAGTTGGTGTCGCCGCCGTGTGGTGGCAGGACGACGGGCCGCAGGATCGACCCCATCGGCGGACGTTCCATGAACGTGACGTCGGTGTGCCAGACGTCGGCGAACCCGTTGTCCTGACTGTCGAGGGCGTAGACCTCGGGGGCGACGTGCCCGCTGTCGTGAACCGGGTGACCGGCGGTGAGGTCACCGAGCCGGCGACCGAACTCGATGTGGCCTGCGTCGTCGATCGACTGACCTCGCAGCACGAGAACCTTGTGCTCGACGAGTGCCGTCCGAACGGCGCGGATTTCGGCGTCGGACGCGGTGGCGACGTCGAGACCGATGACTTCGGCACCGAAGCTCGGGCCGAACTTGTCGAGAGTGAGCGAAACGGTCTGTTCCAGAGTGGTCATGTGTCCTCGAATCCGAGAGACAGCGGTGCGCCTACTGGTCGCGGCACGGCCGTCGAGGGAGGGATCCCGTCCCGGCGACGTCGGGTGACAGGGATTGGGCGTCGGGTCAGGTCACCGACAACACATGTTGGTGCAGGTGCGACAGAAGTCGACGGTGAACCGTCGGACCAGGTATGTCGTCTGCACGGGTCAATTCCTACCGGAACCCGGGGAATACGGCAAGTTGCCCACTGCCCCAGCTCAGGTTGTCCTTAATTTATGCTGGGGTGTCCGCACTTCCCTCGAAGAAGGTAGCTCGCTGCACATGACTGATCAGACTCGTCCACTCCGCGTCGCCATCGTCGGTGCCGGACCGGCAGGCATCTACGCCGCCGACGCGCTCATGAAGTCCGACCACAATGTCAGCGGACCGGGCGTGAGCATCGACCTCTTCGAGCGGATGCCGGCCCCGTTCGGGCTCATTCGCTACGGCGTCGCCCCTGACCACCCACGCATCAAGGGCATCATCACCGCCCTGCACAAGGTGCTCGACAAGCCTCAGGTGCGCCTGCTCGGCAACATCGACTACGGCACCGACATCAACCTCGACGACCTGCGCCGCTTCTACGACGCCGTCATCTTCTCCACCGGAGCCAACGCCGACCGCGCACTGAACATCCCCGGCATCGACCTCGACGGCAGCTACGGCGCCGCCGACTTCGTCTCCTGGTACGACGGCCACCCCGACGTGCCGCGCACCTGGCCCCTCGAGGCCGAGAAGGTCGCCGTCCTCGGCGTCGGCAACGTCGCCCTCGACGTCGCACGCGTTCTCGCCAAGACCGGCGACGAACTGCTCCCCACCGAAATCCCGGCCAACGTCTACGAAGGCCTCAAGGCCAACAAGGCCCTCGAGGTGCACGTCTTCGGCCGCCGCGGCCCGGCTCAGGCCAAGTTCACCCCGCTCGAACTGCGCGAGCTCGACCATTCGCCGAACATCGAGGTCATCGTCGCACCCGAGGACATCGACTACGACGAGGGTTCCGAGCAGGCTCGCCGCAGCTCCAAGCAGATCGACATGGTCGCCAACACCCTGCAGGACTGGGCCATCCGCGACGTCGGCGCTCGCCCGCACAAGCTGTTCCTGCACTTCTTCGAGTCCCCGCACGAGGTACTCGGCGAGGACGGCAAGGTCGTCGGTCTGCGTACCGAGCGCACCGAGCTCGACGGCACCGGCAACGTCCGCGGCACCGGAAAGTACAACGACTGGGACGTTCAGGCCGTCTACCGCGCCGTCGGCTACCTCAGCCAGAACATCAGCCAGCTCCCGTTCGACGAGCAGGCAGGCACCATCCCCAACGAGGCCGGACGCGTCGTCGAGTCACCGCACTCCACCACGCCCGTTCCCGCCACGTACGTCACGGGCTGGATCAAGCGCGGACCCGTCGGCCTCATCGGTCACACCAAGGGCGACGCCAACGAGACGGTCGCGAACCTGCTCGAGGATGCGCCGAGCTTCGCCGGTGCAGCCGAGCCGGATCTCGACGCCGTCA
Organism: Rhodococcus sp. 1R11; assembly: GCF_004563845.1. NCBI lineage: Bacteria > Bacillati > Actinomycetota > Actinomycetes > Mycobacteriales > Nocardiaceae > Rhodococcus > Rhodococcus sp. 1R11. The sequence goes on from NZ_SPNG01000001.1 coordinate 501,427, forward strand.
CCTCGTTCCTCGAAGGCAAGCAGGTTCCGTTCACCACCTGGGACGGCTGGTACCGCCTCGACGCCCACGAGCGTTCACTCGGCGAGCCCGAGGGTCGCGAGCGCGTCAAGGTCGTCGAGCGCGAAGACATGCTGAAGGCCTCCGAGCCCGACAAGGCCTAGAGCGGCTGGCGCCGCATGTGAGTGGAAACGCGTAGCAGGCTACGAGTTTCCACTCACATGCGCGCAGCGCACTACACCCGAACCGCCAGCAGCTTTCCCTCGGTTTCGATCTTGCGCTGATGCTCGTTGAAATCCGGTGCAGCGCAGACGAACAGCGTGCGACCATCGGATCCGCCGAGTCCACACGCGAACACGCCGAGATCGAAGTCGAGCTGCTCGAGCACCTCTCCGCCCGGCGCGACGTGCAATACGCGCTGACCGAGTGCGTCGGCGATCCACATCGTGCCGTCGGTGTCGATGCAGCATCCGTCGGCGGCCACCTTCACCTCGCCGATAGCCGTTGCCATGTCCGTCGACGACGGCAGCTCACCGAACTTCGCCCAGTCACGCCGCTCCCCCAGCGACCCGTCCTCGGCGACGTCGAAGGCACTGACCCGGTTCCCGACCGTCTCGTCGACGAGCAGTTCACCGGAATCGGTGAACGCCATTCCGTTGGGGAAGTACAGATCCGAGGCCACGACGTGCGCGGACCCGTCCGGATCGACGCGAATCAGATCGGCCGTCTCGACGGGAGCGAAATTCATCAGGTCGAATCCGAAATTGCCGATGTATGCGCGTCCCTGCGCATCGACGAGCATGTCGTTGAGGTTCGCCGTCACGTACGTCGACAGATCGGCATGAACTGCCAGCGAACCGTCGTGCTCGCGTAGTAACAACTTGTAATCACGCATCGAGACGATCAGCAGCCGGCCGTCGGGTAACCAACCCAGTCCCGACGGCTGATTGGGCACCTCGGCTTCGACTCGCACGTCGGAACCGTCCTCGAGGGCGGATACGACGCGATGGCTGTAGAAATCCGATACCCAGATCCTCCCGTCGTGCCAGCGTGGACATTCGAAATAGGTGTATCCGTCGAGAACGACGGTGGTCTCCGGTTTCATGTTTCGCATTCAAACACCGAGCCAGGTGGCCGCGACGGCGAATCGGCGAGCTGGCATGCTGGGACCCGTGTTCGACGCCCACCTACACATCATCGACCCCCGATTTCCGTTGATCGAGAACCAGGGATACACGCCGGATCCGTACACCGTCTCGAACTATCTCTACGACGTCGACGGGCTCGGGATCACCGGCGGTGCCGTGGTCACCGCATCGTTCCAAGGCACCGATCAGAGCTATCTGTTGGAAGCACTGGAGACGCTCGGACGCGGCTGGGTGGGGGTGGCTCAGCTCGATCCGGAGTGCACGGACGAGGAGATTGTGGCCCTCGACGAGGCAGGTGTGCGGGCGATGCGATTCAACCTCAAACGCGGTGAGACCGACGTCGAGATGCTCACCACGCAGGCCCGACGAGTGCACGAACTGGTGGGCTGGCACGCCGAGCTGTACGTCGACGCGTCGTTGCTGCTTTCGCTCGAGCCGATCCTCGCGAAACTACCGGCGGTGAGCATCGACCATCTGGGACTGTCGACGCAGGGACTTCCCTATCTGTTGAACCTCGTCGACCGCGGAGTACGCGTCAAGGCAACGGGATTCGGCCGCGTGGACCTCGACATCGTCGACACCCTGCAGCAGGTCCACCGCGTGAACCCGGAGGCACTGCTGTTCGGCACCGACCTGCCCGGTACGCGAGCCCCGCGGCCGTTCTCCGAGACCGACATCGACATCATCTCCGGGGCCGTCGGCGGCGACCTCCCCGCTGTGCTCGACGGTAATGCCCGGGCTTGGTATCGAGTCCCTTAGATCAGCAGGGCCCCTGAACTAGATCAGTACTGCTCCCCCGAGCCACACGGCCGAGGCGAGCAACGCGCCGAACAGTTCCACCAGGATCGACAGCCCAGCTGCCTTGGTGGCGTGCACGGTCGATCGCCAGGCCTCGGAATGGTTGCGGTGCCTGGGTAGTTCGGCCACGTAGACGCCGGCGATGAAACCGATGAACAGTCCCACCACGGGAATGACGAAGAAGCCGACGATGCCGAGCAGGCCGCCGACGACGAGCGATCGCATCGGCACGCCGGCCTCCCGCATCCGACGGCCCGGCCAGGTGTACTTCACGACGCCGCTCAGAACCAGTAGCACCGTCGCGATGCCGAACACCGTCCACGCGGCGGCGCCGCCGGTCACCCATGCCCACACCGCAACAGCCGCAAAGATCAAGATGGTGCCCGGCAGAACGGGCACGACGATGCCGACGAGTCCGACCAGAATCACCAGGCCGACCAGTATTTCTCCGAGAGCGCTCATGGTGGTCAAGTGTGCACGCCGATCGCCGGTAAGTTGACGCCTGTGCCCCGAACCGCGACTTTCGAACGTCCTGTTTCCGGCGGCGACGCCCTGCTGTCCATCGGCAGCCTGCTCGTCGGTGCCATCGCTGTGGTGGCCGCGGTCGTGCTTCTCGTCGGTGTGTTCGACCTGAATTGGGTGCTCGGCTACGCCATTCCGCTGGCGACGGCGGTGTTCGCACTTGCCTTGTGGCAGTCGTTGAGTCGCCGCGGCTGGACGTGGAAGGACCTGCAGCTCTCGTCGGGCCCACGCTCGCTGTGGCACCTGCTGTGGGAAGTACCCGTCGCGTGGATCGCCGCCATGGGCGTCGGCATTGCACTCGCCGGCGCTGTCGACATAGCTCCCGCCTCCGATGCCGGCGGAAGCGCGTCGACCCTCGATGCACTCGACGTGGGTGTGGTCGCCGGCGCTCTCACCATCGTCTGCACTGTGCTGATCGCACCGGTACTCGAGGAAGTCCTCTTCCGTCGGGTGATATTCGGGTGGTTCGACACCCGAACACGATGGCAGATCGCGGTTCTCGGATCCGCGGTGTGTTTCGGGGCCGTCCACGTGCTGCCCGCCATCGTGCTGATCATGGTCTGCATAGGCTCTGCCGCGGCCCTGCTGGTTCGACTGCACCGATCGTTGATTCCGGGCATCGCACTGCACACGATGAACAACGCCCTTGCTACCGCGGCAGTGGTGGCCGCAATCTAGGTGCCGCTATCCAGACGGTCGGTCGTACCTTCCCGGCTGCCTCGCGGGCCCGGCTTCGCGCGGTCTCGATATCCGACGCGGTGGACACCGCAACACCCATTCGCCGCCGGACGAAGCTGGCGGGCTTGCCGAACAGTCGAAGGTCGGTTTCGGGAACCGCCAGGGCATCGGCGACGCCTTCGAATGCGATGCCGTCCGCATCGACACCGCCGTAGATGACCGCCGACGCTCCCGGCGAGAGCAGCGTCGTGTCGATCGGTAGCCCGAGAACGGCGCGGGCATGCAGCTCGAACTCCGAGAACCGTTGCGTACGAAGCGTTACCAGGCCGGTATCGTGCGGCCGGGGACTGACCTCGGAGAAGTAGACGTTGTCGCCCTGCACGAACAGCTCCACGCCGAACAGTCCCCGACCGCCGAGTGCCGTCGTGATTCTCTCGGCCACTTCGCGTGCCGACGCGAGTGCCGCGTCGGACATCGGTTGTGGCTGCCAGGATTCGATGTAGTCGCCCGACTCCTGCAGATGGCCGATCGGCTCGCAGAACGACGTCCCGTCGGTCGCGCGCACGGTGAGAAGTGTTATCTCGTAATCGAAATCGACGAATCCCTCGACGATGACGCGGCCGAGGTCCACCCGGCCACCCTTCAACGCGTAGTCCCACGCCGTCTCCACGTCGGCTTCGGTTCGTACCACCGACTGACCCTTGCCGGACGAGGACATCACCGGCTTGATGACGGCCGGGAAGCCGATGCGGGACAACGCTTGTCGGACCTCGTCCAGCGAGTCGGCGAACGCGTACGGCGAGGTCGGCAGGCCGAGTTCCTCGGCCGCGAGCCGTCTGATTCCTTCGCGGTTCATCGTCAATTGTGTTGCGCGCGCGGTAGGAATGACCACCGAGCGTCCTTTCGCCTCTACTTCGGCGAGCGCGTCGGTGGCGATGGCTTCGATCTCCGGGACGACGAAGTCCGGCTGTTGAGCATCGATCAGGGCCAGCAGCTCTTCGGGGTTGCTCATGTCGATCGTGTACGCGTGATGCGCCACCTGATGACCCGGGGCATTGTCGTAACGGTCGACGGCAATCACCTCGACACCGAGGCGCTGGAACGCGATGATGACCTCTTTGCCCAGCTCACCTGCCCCGAGGAGCATGACCCGGGTCGCACCGGGAGTCAGTGGAGTACCGATGCGGACGGGATCTGGGGCAGTCACAGCCCCATTATCCACACCCACATCACTTGGACGCCCTAGTACACGTTAGTCTCCATTCACTATCGCAGCTGACGAGTCGGAACGAGGCAACAAACGTGGCTAACACTGGTGGACCGCTCGCAGGGCTCCGCGTCGTCGAACTCGCTGGTATCGGGCCCGGCCCGCACGCAGCGCTGCTGCTCGCCGACCTCGGCGCAGACGTCGTCCGAGTCCAGCGCGCCGGACAGATCTCGTCCGAGGATCACCAGCTGCGCAGCCGCACGATCGTCGAGGCGAACCTCAAAGATCCCGCCGACATCGAGAAGGTCCTCGGCCTGATCGAACGCGCTGACGTCTTGATCGAAGGCTTCCGCCCCGGCGTCACCGAACGACTCGGACTCGGGCCCGACGACGCCCTCGCCCGAAACCCGCGCCTGGTCTACGGCCGCATGACGGGCTGGGGGCAGCAAGGCCCCTGGGCGCAGACCGCCGGCCACGACATCAACTACATCTCCGTCACGGGCGTCCTCAACGCCATCGGCCGCGACGGCGAACGACCGGTACCACCGATGAACATGGTCGGCGATTTCGGCGGCGGATCGATGTTCCTCGTCTTCGGCATCATGGCGGCACTGTACGAACGACAGAATTCGGGACAGGGCCAGGTCGTCGACGCGGCCATGGTCGACGGCACCGCGGCACTGTCGCACATGATCTGGGCCTGGCGAGGCGTCGGAGCATGGAGCGACGACCGCGGCGTCAACCTGCTCGACACCGGCGCGCCGTTCTACGACACGTACGAGACGTCCGACGGCAAGTACATGGCGGTCGGGTCCCTCGAACCGCAGTTCTACGCCCAGCTCGTGACCGGTCTCGGCCTCTCCGATGCTGACCTACCGTCACAGATGGACAAGTCGCGCTGGCCGGAACTGCGCGAGACGTTCACCGCGACATTCCTGACCAAGACCCGCGACGAATGGGCCGCGATCTTCGACGGCACCGACGCCTGCGTCTCCCCCGTCCTTACCTTCGCCGAGGCTCCGAACCACCGGCACATGAAGGACCGAGACTCACTCATCGACATCGGTGGCGTCACGCAGCACCGACCGGCACCGCGGTTCTCCCGCACCGAAAACGGCGTCCCGACGCCACCGCCGGCCACCGCCACCGACATCGCATCCGTCTGGGCCTAGTTGTTTGCGCCGAACTCGAAGTTATGGACGCTTTTCGGCTGATTTTCGTCCATAACTTCGAGTTCGCGGTCAGAACACCGCCGGTCAGAACACCAGGGCCGGCTGTTCGGATTCGACGCTCGGGGCCAAGGCTCGATACGCCGCGGCGGTGGCCGCGACTGCGGCCCGAAGCTCTTGCGGCTCACGGGTGTACGGCAGCCGAAGGTAACGCTCGAACGCACCCTCGACTCCGAACCGTGGACCCGCGGCCAACACTGCCCCGAATGCAGGCGCAGTAGCGGCCAGCGCACTCGATACCGGAGCGGGGAGCTGAAGCCACAGCGACATCCCGCCCTCCGAGCGCCGGTACTTCCACTCCGGAACATGTTCGGCCAGAGCATCTTCGAGCACATCTCGACGCTCGCGCAGCTGGGATCGACGGACCTCCAGAGCAGGTTCGGCATCCTGCAGCAGGAACGACGACGCCAGTTGATCGACGATCGAGGTACCGAGATCGTGTGCTGCTCGCGAGCCGGCGAGCTGCGACACGAGCGATGGATGCGCCCTGATCCATCCGATACGCAGTCCGCCCCAGAACGACTTCGACGCCGACCCGATCGTCACGATGTCCGATCCCGACACCCGCCCGAACGACGCGACCGGTGGCGGCGGTGGCGCATCGAGCCACAGGTCCACCATGGTTTCGTCGACGATGAGCGTCATCCGGGTATCGCGGGTGATGCGCGCGAGCTCGGCCCTCCCCTCCGCGTCGAGCATCTGCCCGGTGGGGTTGTGGAAGTCCGGAATCAAGTACGCCACCTTCGCGGCGGTTTGCCTTGCCGCACTGCGGATTCCGTCGAGATCCCAATCACCCTCGACCGGACGCACCGGCACCGGTACGGGCCGGGCACCGACGCGCCTGATGGCCTCGAGTGCGTTGGGGTACGTCGGGTGATCGATCAGGACGCGGTCGCCGGGCGAGGTCAGCGTACCCAGCAGCAACCGAACCGCCTGCTGCGCACCCGAAGTGACCATGATCTGATCGGCGGTGGTGGGCAACCCACGTTCGACGAAACGCTGCGCGATGGCCTCCCGCAGCACAGCCAGCCCGATGGGCTCCATACCGTGAGTGGGAAGATACGTCGGAAGTGCTTGCAGCGCAGACTCGTACGCTGCCGTCATCGTTCCGTCGGCCGCCGACATGGCCGCATGACTCATGTCCACCACCGGACCCGACGGTGACGTCGACTGAATCAGCATTCCGTTGGGGGTCGGCGCAGCAGGCAACGCCACAGTACTGCGCGATCCCTGCTTACTGATGAGATAACCCTCGTCGCGCAGCACCGAATACGAGGAGGTGATCGTGGTACGACTCAGATCGAGAGCAGCGGACAGATCGCGTTCACTCGGCAACCCGACACCCAACGGGATGCGGCCGTCGTGAATGAGCAGTCGAACTCCGTCTGCGAGAGCCCTGTACGTGGGACGGGAGGCCTTGCGCCTGCCGGATCCATCGGCCGACGCGTCGCCGCGCCAGCTTCCGAGATCTCGTGCCAGTGACGTCGCATTGAGCACTCTGGAGGCCATACAGCCCATATTCACCCACTGGCATCGAACTTTCAAGTCCATTGGTCGTTCGACTGGACTGCCTGTCGGCGTCCGGTGGATACTCGACCCATGCCCAGCAGCACCCTCTTCGACACGGCCATCGGGCGATGCGGTCTTGCCTGGAGCGCAGACGGCGTGATTGCCGTGGCACTACCCGAGCCGTCGGACGAGGCGATGCTCGATTACCTGGCCGGCTTTGCCGCTGGCCTAGGACCGGTCGACGCTCTCGCCGCGGACGCGATCGATCGAATCGTGGCGCTCCTCGCCGGCCGCGCCGTGGACATGAGCCCGATCCCGTTGGTGCTGAACGCATCGGCGTTCGACGCCTCGGTCTACGGCGTGTGCAGTGCGATCCCCAGGGGCGCGACGCTGACGTACGGAGATGTCGCGCGTCGACTCGGGCTGCCGGGTGCAGCACAGGCGGTGGGCGGGGCATTGGGCCGCAACCCGGTGCCGATCATCGTTCCGTGCCATCGCGTCCTCGGCGCGGGCCGAGAGGTCGGTGGCTTCTCCGCTCCAGGAGGGGCGAATACGAAACAACGAATTCTCGGCATCGAGGGCGTCGCCGGATTCGACGAGCCGACGCTGTTCTGAATTCATCGGTAATCGCCAAAGATACTTCTCGACCGAATAAATCAATGAAAAACAGGACTGAAGTTGGCTTTGTCAGCCAGATATGCCGACCGATGACATCGAGGCGTCGACAACGGAGACCGTCGCGGCGTCGGGACCCGGACTGACATCAGAATCCTCTTCTCTACCGCCGATGGTGAATGCGCCCGTATCCGGTAGCCAGCCGATCGCTCCCCGCTGAAACAGGTTGTAGCGTCCGGAACCAGTGGGCGTCGGGCGCTCGTTGCTGATCGGATAGCCAAGTGCGCCATAGGGTCCGCCGTGCGAGAGGTACCACTCCAGGATGGGTCCGTGCACTTCGTGCGCACCACCCTCGGGGAGGGCGAACACCATCGCGCGCGAGAACTCCAACATGCCGCCACCCTGAGGACCGAGCATGAATTCTCCGGTCTGCGCCCCGATCCACGAGTGTTCGTAAGCAAACCGATCGAATTGGTAGCTGAAAACTTCCAAGCCATTGTAATTTTCAGTCATCGACCGGCCCTCCGTCGCTTTACTTGGCCTCGATTATCCACCCGTTGCGCAAACGCGCACTCCGATTCGGAGATATATGTGGCGTCTCCGCTATTGGAGAAGGTCGAGAATCTCGGCGGGGACCTCATCCGTCGCTGCGGGGTCGACGACCGTTCGAGACCAGCTTCCACCCGACGCGTCCAGCCGAACCAACTGATCCGGTCCGAGCAACCACAGCTGATCCCCGGCCGCCCACTGCACGCCGTAGCCGTACGCCTCGCTCGAGGTAGCGGGAGCGCTGTACTGAACGATGTCGGCGGTGTCGACGATCTGCAACGTCGGAGAGCCGTCGACATCGACGACACGGGCAGCTGAGGCACCCGATGGGGACGACTTCGGTGCCGCAAGAATGGCAGGGGTCGTATTCGTAGTGGTAGTCGTTGTCGATGGCGGCGGCGGGACGGTCGTCGTCGATGTTGCGGGAACAGTCGTCGTCGCTGTTGCGGGAACAGTCGTCGCGGACGGAAGAACTGACGTAGTGGTCGGGGGAACAGTCGTGGTCGTTGCCGGAGGGGCGGTAGTGATGGCTGTCGACGTGGCCGGCGGCGCGGATTCGGTTGGTGTCGCAGGGGCGGGTGCGCTTCGGGCAGCGATGCCTGCCGTGGTGGACGACGGAGACCCGCAACTGCTTGTCACACCGAGCGCGAGATTGAGACGGGAGAATGAGTGAGTGCGGGAGCCTGTGGCCAAAAAATTTCCGACCTTGGCTTTCAGCGTCAATTGGTATGTACCAAGAGCGAGAAGTCCACCGATATTGGCTGAGCTGAACGTCGATGTGGTACCGGCAGAAGGGGCAACCTCGAATTGAGCTGTGGGAGCGCCCCCGACGGGCCCGAAGTCGAGGGTATACGTGTACGCGGAATTGGGATTCGGCCATGTGAAGATAACGGGAGTTAAAAGCCCACCGCCCCCGCACGTAAAACTAGCGGGCAGCACCACAGTCCCAGCTGTCAGGGTCGTCTTGGCGTAGGCGAGATCAGTGCTCGCTGCCAGGGTCGTCTCGGTCCGAGATATTCCTACCCCGATCGAACTCGCAGTGACCGTCACCAGCACTACGAATGCGACAACAGAGTGTTTCGCGGAAAGTTTTTCTACCGAAGAATGCTTGGGCGGGTTGGCCTTGCCGGAGGGTCGCCACGCGATCAGCATCAAAGATCCAGACAGTATCGCGCCGATCACCGACGCGTACGGGGTGCTCAACCACGTGACGAAATAACCCGCGTAGGGCACATTCACGAAGATGCGGTCGGCCTCGGTGATTATGTACGTGTCTGAATCGGCAATACTATTAGCGTCACCTTTCAGGACCAACTCAACGGTATTGCCATTGACGTCAACGATATCCGCAACCCTGTGGGTGATGTTGGTTCCGTCGGTACGCACAACGCTGATCACATCGCCGATAGCTATGTCTACGGCGGGAACGGTCTGAGCGAGTGCTAACGATCCGGTGTTCATCGCTGGTGCCATCGAACCGGATCGAAACACCAACGGGGTAACCCCGAACACGAGAGCAGCAACCGCGGCGGTCACGCATATCAGACCAAGGAGAGCACCGGTTGTCAGGGCGGCCTCCCTGATGGTGCCGCCCAGGCCCCTTTTTGTCTCAGGCACTGGACACCCCGGTCCCCGTGAAGAGCAAGACCAGCTCCGCGGTCGCCGCCTGGAATGTCGCTGGTGTCAGTAACGACAGACTCGCCTGTACACAGTAGTTCGCCGTTCCCGTTGCTGAACCTACTTGTCCCGCGGCCGTGCTCAGAGTTGCGGGCGTCAGTGGATTGGTGGGAACGGATGAGACAGAGGCTTGCCCGGTGCCGCCAACGCATATGCCGTCGGACACCGACCCGCCGGCCTGCGCGGTGACTGTGAGCCAGGGCAACAGCGTGCCGGAGCCGTACACCGTGACCCCATAGTTGAGTGCCAGCGAACCAGTGTTTCGAACTGCAATCACCTGAGCCACGCTCTTGCCTGGAAGTACCGAACCGGTCGTGAAGTTGTATGCGTTTACCGCGGTCAAACCTTCGTTGCCGTTGAGGTTGATATCGACTGTCCCAGTTGAGAATTCGCCAGAGCCCGCAGTCGCACTCGTTGACCATGCAGCCATCGTCCCGACCACGCCGAGACCGAGCACCATTCCGAGAGACAACAGTGCACGGAAGCGTGCACTGATCAGTATGCAGCCCAGCCGGCTCCGGCGGGATCGGGTCGCAGCGTGGGTGCCCATTACTTATCGATCTTCCGTGCGCGTTTCCACTCGATGCCCGCACCCACGAACTGAGAGAACGCGAACACCACCAGACCCGCAACGACGACGCCGACGAACACCGATCTGCGCTCACCCGTAATCCAGTTGTTGACGTATCCCATGTACGGAATGCTGTACCACACGGTGCCGCGAATCTGACCCGGCTTTACCGGATTGTCGTCGGGTGCGTTGTTGTTGTCGCCCTGCGTTATATAGAGCTGGTCCCCGTCTTTGTCGTAGGTTGTGGCGACAATTCTATGGGTGATGACGTCTGGCTCACCGGATTTGATCTGATAGGTCACCGATTGACCCACTCCTAGATTCTCGACATCGGCCTCGCGAACCACTATCAGACTGCCCGGCGGGTACGTGGGAATCATTGAAGACGTCAACACCGTATACGGCATTGCTCCGCTGAATTTCGGGACAACAATAGTCGCCAGCAGGATGGCTACAACGAAGAGCAGTACTACCCAAGACAGCACACGACCGAGCCACCAACGGGGGCCGCTGGCTTCGTCTTCGGTCGACTGCTCATCAGTAATCATGGATTGTTCTTCGCCTGTTGCGCTTGAAACGTAAATAAGTGGGTGTATTTGATCTGAACTTTGGGCGCTTGCACCAACGTCGATCGCACACAAATAGTAGTGGTTTCCAAAGCAGCCAGCGAAAGCCACGGCGACGTTCCCGCTACCGGAACGCTCGTCGCGACATCGGAATTGAGCAGGGTCGCAGACCCGGTCGGCAGTGTGCCGGTTGTAGGGCATGCAGCCGAATTCGCCACTCGGAGCAGATCCAAATGCACGGTCCCGGTACCGGCCGCGGTGAAGTTCACTTGGGCGGTCCCCAATCGAAACTTCAGGGGAATTGTGCCACCGTTCTTGATCAGGAGCGGACGCTGCACGAAATCGCCGGTCTGAATGAGGTTCGCAGGCTTCAAGTCGGTGAAAGGGTAAGCCGTCGACTGAACCGTGCCGGAACCTGCGGTCAACTGGAGCTTGCCGGTTCTGATCGTCGCCGCGTTCTGACCGGTCGCTTCGCTGCGCCATAACGCAGCGGTGGACTGCACTGACCCGAAGGCCAATGCAGCCACTACGACGATAAGCGCCGACACAAGCAGCGTCCTGTTCTCAGGAGACTTGATGCTCACTTCAGGCAAACGAAAGGATCAGGGGTTCGTGCGGGTCTGCTGGAGCACGACACGAAAATTGGCCAGGTTGACCGACGTATCTTGTCCGACAAGCAGTTCGGTCCCCGCGTTGAACGTGACCAACACCTTCACGGTGAGAATGTTCCCGTTATTGGCCGACGTCAAGACATTCGGGATCGGTTGACCCCCGATGGTCGTGGCGAGAGCGACGGTGACCTCGGTGGCCGAGATGCCCGTGCCGTAGGTGATCGACGCCGCATCCGGCACCAATGTGGCCTGAAGGTTGTTACCTTCCGCGTCAACGCGGTACGTGGCGTCGTAGGACAGCACGTCGCCCGGAACCAGGTTGAAGCTTCCGATCGTCACCGGATCGGTCTTGGGGCCGATCGGGGAAACGTCGGTCCACACGCCTGCAGCGACGGGCTCGAGCTTGAGAACGCCTGTCGAAATCGGTCCGAGCGGCAGAGTTTCGGTGTCACTCCACAGTGCGTACGAACCCGCACCACCGAGCAGCAGTACCACTGCAGCTCCTGCAGCAAGTGAACCCTTGGTTGCCTTGTTCATTCGATTTCGCTTTCTTCGGTGGCCGCAACGAACAGGCCGAGGAGGGGACCCGAGAGGGTCGGTGCCCATACGCCAAAAGGGCTGCGCAACAGGGTGCGTCGACCATTGTTTCTCCTAAACCGGACGGTCTGTTACCCCTCTCGGAATAAAAGTCCGAGAGTTTTCTTAGGCCCGATTTTGTGGACCGCCTCAATACCGGCAGTTACATCTACAGTAAGGCTGTAAAGATGAAGCGTCTCTGGAATCGGTCGAATCGGACTTTGCACGATGTCTGGACAGCGGCCGAAACCCGAAGAGACGACTGCGGGCCAGGGCAAAAATCCGACCTGAAGTTTTTTTGGCCCGATCGGCGAATCCGGGGGCTTCAGACCGCGGGGAGACAGCAAAAAGCCCCGAGGCATGACGCCTCGGGGCTTCGATCTTGCTGGTTCTCGCTACCGCAGAATGTCTCGGCGAACGATGGTCTCGTCCCGGCCCGGTCCCACACCGATGCACGACATGTACGCGCCCGACAGTTCCTCGAGACGCAAGACGTAGTTCTGCGCGTTGATCGGCAGTTCTTCGAATGTCCGGGCACCGGAGATGTCTTCCCACCAACCGGGCATTTCTTCGTAGATCGGCTTCGCGTGATGGAAGCCGGTCTGCGTCATCGGCATTTCGTCGTGACGGACGCCGTCGACGTCGTAGGCGACGCAGATGGGCACTGTGTCCAGGCTGGAGAGCACGTCGAGCTTGGTCAGGAAGTAGTCGGTGATGCCGTTGACGCGCGTGGCGTACCGAGCGATGACTGCGTCGAACCAGCCCGTACGTCGGGCGCGACCGGTGGTGACGCCCACTTCGCCGCCCTGCTTGGCCAGGTACTCACCGTGGTTGTCGAACAGCTCGGTGGGGAACGGACCCGAACCGACACGCGTCGTGTACGCCTTGAGGATGCCGAGCACCGTGGTGATCTTGTTCGGGCCGATGCCGGAGCCGACGGACGCGCCGCCTGCCGTCGGGTTCGACGACGTCACGTACGGATAGGTGCCGTGGTCGACGTCGAGCAACGTGCCCTGCGATCCCTCGAGCAGAATGGTGTCGCCACGCTCGAGCGCGAGGTTGAGCTGGAGGCGCGTATCGGTGATGCGGTGCTTGAATCCCTCGGCCTGCTCGAGCACCTCGTCGACGACCTGCTGCGGATCCAGCGCCCGGCGGTTGTAGATCTTCGAGAGCACCTGGTTCTTGAATTCCAGTGCGGCCTCGACCTTCTGGGTCAGGATCTTCTCGTCGAGCACATCTGCCGCACGCACACCGACACGGGCGAGCTTGTCCTGGTAGCACGGGCCGATGCCACGCCCGGTGGTGCCGATCTTCTTGGCTCCGAGGAACCGCTCGGTGACCTTGTCGATGGCCACGTGGTACGGCATGATCAGGTGCGCATCGGCGCTGAGCAGCAGGTTCGAGGTATCGACGGAACGCTTCTCGAGGCCGTCGAGCTCGGTGAGCAGCACACCCGGATCGACGACGACACCGTTACCGATGACGTTCTTGACGCCCGGCGTGAGAATGCCCGACGGGATCAGGTGCAGTGCGAACTTGTCGCCGTTGGGAAGGACGACGGTGTGGCCGGCGTTGTTGCCGCCTTGGTAGCGAACCACCCACTGAAGTCGTTCGCCGAACAGGTCGGTGGCTTTGCCTTTGCCTTCGTCGCCCCACTGGGCGCCGATCAGGACTATCGCCGGCATGTGCTCTCCTACGTTGCTTTCGTGCAAGGACGTGCTGCAGATGTACTCGAGCGAATGCAGCAGTCACCATTCGTCGCAGGCGCGACAGTGGCCGGGGGAACAGTCTAGCCGAGGCGGTGAGCTGGCCCGCATGCCGCTACGGTCGACGCCGAACGAGGGCACTATGGTCGTGACGAGGATTCATCGGAAGATCTAGGAGCGCCGTGACACCGTTCGTTCTGCAGTGCGGCAACCCGCTGCTGCCGATCACGCTGACCGACGTCCCACTGCGCAACGCCGACGCAGTACCGACCGACGACGACTGCAGCGCGATATTCTCCGACATCGAATCCGCCCCCGAGCCACGCATCATCGTCCTGGGCGACGATGCATCCCTCGCCGCGCTGCTGACGCGCTTGATGCGCACCGAACGGCTGCACGTCGAGGTCGCGTTCGTGCCGGAGAACGCGACCGATGCCGCGCACATCTACAAGCTGGGCACCGGGTCACGTGCCGCCAAGGTCGCCCTGACGGGTACGGCGTCGAGCACACCCCTCATCCGCGACGATGCAGGCAAGGCCGTCGTCGGGAGGGCACTGCTCGGCGGTGCCGACGGAACCGACCTCGAGGGCGAGGCCTACGTCGACGACACCCGGTTGTTCTCGGGAGTCGTACCAGGCGTCGAGGTTGCCCCCACCCCGGACATGCCGGGCCTTCGCGCCCGCGTGGTCAGCCGTCGCCGGTTCCTCCCGCGCCGATGGGTGAGCGGACGCGCGATGCAACTCGGCTCACCCGCCGCCGAACTGACGCGCGACGGCATCGCCGGCGGCAAGACGGTGAAGAGGTCGACCTTCTACCGCCACCATCAGGAGTGGTTGTTGGTCCGATGACCGTTCCGCTGCGGCGCAGTCCCGTCCTGCCGAGCCCGATCTTCGTCGCGGTGCTCGCCGTTGCCGGAATCGGCGGTGCCCTTGCCTGGACGGCGGAAGACGTCACGTCCGTCGCCGCGCGCATCGGGGTGTTCGTACTCGTTCTCGCCGGGTGGATCGCGTCGGTGTGCCTGCACGAATTCGGACACGCCTACACCGCGTTTCGAGCCGGTGATCGCGAAGTCGAGCTCCGGGGCTACCTGACCTTGAACCCGCTGAAGTACACCCACCCGCTGCTGTCCATCGTTCTCCCGGTGGTGTTCATCGCGATCGGCGGAATCGGCCTGCCCGGCGGTGCCGTCTATCTGCGCACCGGCCAGTTCTCGGCGTCGACCCAACGGCGCATCGCACTGGCCGGCCCGTTCGCGAATGCCGTTCTCGCCGTTGTTCTTCTGACGATCATCAAACTGTTCGGCACCGACGGCACCAACGCCGCTTTCTGGTACGGGCTCAGCTTCCTGGCGTTCCTGCAGATCATGGCCACGATCCTCAACCTGATCCCGGTGCCCGGACTCGACGGATACGCCGCCCTCGAACCCTCGCTCTCACCCACCACCCGAGCGTCGCTGAACCAGTTCAAGGGATACGGAATTCTCGTCCTCGTTGCGCTGCTCTTCGTACCGGCCGTCAACGCCGCCTTCTTCGGAGCGATCTACACCCTGTTCGGATTGTCGGGGGTCCCCGAGTTCTTCGCCGGCAACGGCAACTACCTGATGCGATTCTGGGCCTGACAGTTGGTTCGTCCGCGTCAGCGGCGGGCAACACTGCACGATATCGAGCGCAATCGGCGGGATTCCGAACATTCGGGCAGGTTCCGTGCAACCGCTCCCGTTCGTGTCGGTGGTCGCTCGCATAATGTGCGCATGACGACGTGGAACGAATTCTCGGCAGCGGCCCCGACACTCGCGTCGGCGGTGCGGGCTCGATTCACCGCGCACAAGCATCATGTTCTCGCGACGCTACGAACAGATGGCTCACCACGCGTCAGCGGAACCGAGGTGGAGTTCGTGGACACCGGGGTGCTGCGACTCGGCTCGATGCTCGGTGCCGCCAAAGCGCGAGATCTCCAGCGCGACGGCCGATTCGCACTGCACAGCAATCCCGGTCACCATTCGATGGAGGGCGGCGACGCGAAGATCAGCGGAATCGCCGCAGAGATCACCGATCCTGCTGTGCTGCAACCGATATTCGACGCGGCTCCCGGCGAACTCGTGCCGTATCACGTGTTCGATCTCGACATCGGCGAAGTGGTACTGACGTCACTGGTGGACGATCACATGCAGATCGACGTCTGGCGTCCGGGAACCGAGGTACGCACCGTCACCAGGTGAGCTCTTCCTTGCAGGTTCGGCCGTGTGCGGTCGGCTCGACCTGCACGGTGGCGTGGTCGAGTCCGTAGGTCGACAGCAGCGAGCGCGCGCGATCGAGCACCATCGACGACGACCCCTCGCATTCCAGGTGCACAGTGGCCACGTCCATTCCGGTGGTCAGAGTCCACACATGCAGGTCGTGCACTCCCGTCACTCCGGGAAGGGCGCTCAGATCTCCGGTCAACGCGTCCACGTCGACGTCGGCAGGACTCGCCTGAGTGAGGATGCGCAGTGCCGACCCGGCGAGCTTGATCGCACGCGGCACCACCCACAGAGAGATGAGCACGCCGACGACGATGTCGACCCAGGTCCACCCGAACACCAGCATGAGCACACCGCCCACCAACACACCGACGCTGCCGACGGCGTCGGCCAGCACCTCCATGTAGGCACCACGAACGGCCAGGGAATCCTTCGCATCGCCGCGGATGAGCATCATGACGACGATGTTCGCGGCGAGACCGGCCGCGGCGGTGAGAATCAGCGGAAGACCGGGAATCTCGGGTGCGTCGCCGATGCGAGATATCGCCTCGTACATGATGAACGCCGCAACGCCCAGCAGCAGAACAGCATTCGCGATTGCGGTGAGCACCTCGGCACGGTGCCAACCGAATGTCCTTGCCGCTGCGGCACTTCCCTTTCGCGCAAGGACGAGAGCGATCAAGCCCATCGACATCCCGAGTACGTCGGTGAGCATGTGGCCGGCATCGGCGAGCAGTCCGAGCGAGCCGATGGCCAGCGCCACGGTCAGTTCGACCACCAGGAACACCACCAGAACGGCCAACGCCACGATCATCTTGCGAACCCGAGATCTGGGCGGTCCAGCGCCGTCGGGCGAATGACCACCCACGCCGTGGCTGTGTCCGTGACCCGCGCCCATGACTCCCCCTCGTGACTGCAACGACTTCAGGCAGTCACCATATGCGTACATACGCATATATGCAACGGTGTGCTCGGGTCACAACTCCGGCGGGACGTGCGGATGCTTGACCGTCGGCGGCAGAGTCGCCAGCGCAGAGATGCGCTTGAGCCCGGCGACCTGCAACAGATCGACGATGATCGACCGCAACTGAGCGAGCACCACCGTCGCCGACAACCCGGCGTTCGAGATCAGTTCCGGCTTCGCTCCGGCAGCGACCGACCGCAACACCCGCGCGGCCTCCGCCGCATCCGGCTTCTGCCCCGGATCGGCGAGAATCATCTGGCGTAGGACTTCCACCGCATGCGCCAGCTTCTCCACCTCGTCGACCACCCGCGGATCGAGAATTTCGTCGTCGCGCACCAAGGTCAGCGACCGCCGTGCCAGCACCCGGATGTTGCGAACCGCGTTGTCGATGGGGTCGGCCGTCGCTGCCAGGGCCGCCAACCGGTTGCGGTGACTCCAGTACATCGGCGAGATCCGCGCGATCTCCCGGCCGCCCTTGAGATCGGTCCGCAGGGCATCGATGCCGGACTGCGTCGCCCGAGCCTTGCGCAACGCATCCTCGATGGGCTTCGGATCGTTGGCCACCAACCCGTCGGCCACCTTCTGCAACACGCTCGCCGCGGTCGCCAACACGTTCGCCGCATCCTTACGCGCCCGCCACACCGGATGCGTCGGAATCAACGCCACGATCGCGATGCCCACCAGACCACCGACCAACGCGTCGACCATGCGGTTGGGGCCACCCATGTTGCCCGGCGGAATGAGGGTCGCCACCAGCACCGCGGACGATCCGGCCTGCATCGCGATGATGGGACCACCGTCGAGGAACACCGCAGCCGACATCGCCAACACGACCACCAGCGCGATCTGCCACGGCCCACTACCGATCAGCGAGATCAACAGATCGCCGACGCCGATGCCGACCGTCACGCCGGCCACCAGCTCGGCCGATCGACGCAACCGTGCCCCGAGGGACACACCGAGCGAGACGACGGCCGCAATGGGCGCGAAGAACGGTCGTTCGTGACCGACGAGATCCGTGGCGACGAACCACGCGACCCCGGCCGCCAACGCGCACTGCACGATGGGCAACAGCGATAACCGCAGGCGCTCGGTACCCGCCTTCATCCGGGTTCGGCCACGCGTCCGGCTCGCGCGGGCCCGATCAGCCCAGGCCGAGCGCTTCCGCTGCTTTGGGGTCACAGTCTTCGAGGAGGTCGAGGCAGCGGGCGTACTCGTCGTGCTCGCCGATGTCGCGGGCGGCTTTGGCGAGGACTGCGACGCATCGGAGGAATCCGCGGTTGGGCTCATGGCTGTACGGGACCGGCCCGAATCCCTTCCATCCGTTACGACGCAACTGGTCAAGACCTCGGTGGTAACCGGTACGCGCATATGCGTACGCGGTGATGGTGGCACCCGATTCGAGAGCGGCCTCGGCGAGGTACGCCCACGCGATCGACGCCGTCGGATGGGCCGCAGCAACCGTCTCGGGAGCCTCGTGATTCAGCAGTGCGGATTCGGCCTCGTCGTCGCCGGGCAACAGCGTTGGTTGAGGTCCGAGCAGATCACCGAAAGAAGTCATGGCGATCATTGTGCCCCTACGTCACCCAATCGTGTCCGAACACCCCCGGCGGCGCTGACGCTGCGCTGCACACGCGGTCGATAGGCTGCCAGCTGACGAAATTTCGGACTTACAGCTTTCGAGGAATTCGGTGAACGAGGGAGAACGCATGCCGGACGAGAAGAAGAATGCGACCCCCGAGGCCGACACGACCAAGATCGACCTGAACAAGAAGAAGCCGGCCGACGAATCGACGGACGCCCCCACCGAGAAGATCGCCGCAACTGAGGCCGATTCGCCGGTAGCTGCGCCTCGAAAAGCCGAGCCCCAGAAGATTGCGCCCCAGAAGATCGCGCCCAGAAAGATCGAACCGCAGAAGGCTCGGCCCCAGCCGGTCGGCCCACGCCGCGTCGGACCGCCGGCTGCGGAGTCGAGCAAGCCGAGTCACAAGAAGTGGTGGGCGGCGCTCATCGCAGCGGTCGTGGTGATCGCGGGCGTCGCGACGGCAGCATTCCTGCTCGTCGACCGCGGTGGCGTCGAGGACTCACCGGAAGCGCAGATTCGCACAACCGTCGAGTCGTTCACCAGGGCGCTGGCCGCCGGAGATCTGGCCACGCTGCGCAGTACGTCCTGCGGAGACCTGGCGACGTTCTACCGCGACATCCCGGACACGGAGTTCGCCGACGTGCATCGGGTGTCCGTGGAGCAGGGCAACATCCCGACCGTCGACAGCATCGACGCCATCCAGGTCACCGACGACACCACGGCGATCGCCCAGGTCATCGCCCACACGGACGCCAACCCGAACGATCGCTCGCCGCGCACCTTCGACCTGAGCCTCGACGGCGATCAGTGGAAGGTGTGCAGCTGAGTACCCATGTGAGTGGAACTTCGTAGTGGGCTACGAGGTTCCGCTCACATGGGGCGCAGCCGCTTATCCGGCGCTGACGCTGCGTCCGGCCGACTTCAGGTCGTTGCAGGCCTCGATCACGCGGGCCGTCATTCCGGCCTCGGCCTTCTTGAGGTAGCTGCGCGGGTCGTAGGCCTTCTTGTTGCCCACCTCGCCGTCGATCTTGAGCACACCGTCGTAGTTGGAGAAGAAGTGTCCGGCGATGGGGCGGCTGAATGCGTACTGGGTGTCGGTGTCGACGTTCATCTTCACAGTTCCGTACTCGAGCGCCTCTTCGATTTCGCTCTTCGCCGAGCCCGATCCGCCATGGAAGACGAAGTCGAACGGCTTCGAGCCCGATGCCAGACCGAGCTTCTCGCTGGCCACACGCTGACCGTCGGCGAGAACGGACGGCTTGAGCTTGACGTTGCCCGGCTTGTAGACGCCGTGCACGTTGCCGAAGGTGGCCGCCAGCAGGTAGCGCGAGCCGGCGTCTCCGGCACCGAGTGCCTCGACGGTCTTGAGGAAGTCCTCGTTCGACGTGTACAGCTTGTCGTTGATCTCGGCCTCGACGCCGTCTTCTTCGCCGCCGACGACGCCGATCTCGATCTCCAGGATGATCTTCGCGGCCGCAGCGCGGGCCAGCAGATCCTTGGCGATCTCCAGGTTCTCGTCGATCGGTACGGCCGATCCGTCCCACATGTGCGACTGGAACAGCGGGTTCTTGCCGGCGTCGACGCGCTCCTGCGAGATCGCGAGCAGCGGACGCACGTAGGTGTCCAGCTTGTCCTTGGGGCAGTGGTCGGTGTGCAGCGCGATGGTGACGTCGTATTCGGCGGCCACGACGTGGGCGAACTCGGCGAGTGCGACAGCGCCGGTGACCATGCTCTTCACACCCAGGCCGGAGCCGAATTCTGCGCCGCCGGTCGAGAACTGGATGATGCCGTCGCTACCCGCGTCGGCGAAGCCTTTGATGGCGGCGTTGATGGACTCGGAACCCACACAGTTGATTGCGGGGAAGGCGAACTTGTGTTCCTTCGCCCGGCCCAGCATCTCGGCGTAGACCTCGGGAGTTGCGATAGGCACGGCGTCATTCCTCCATTGAAAGTTCGATTGTGTCCTGTGCAGTATGGCAACCTCCGGGCTCGGTGTCGTGCGTACCCGCACCCCAAGGTCATTCCGCAGGCTCCACTCCCGCCCGTCTGGTCATTCCGCAGGCTCCACTCCCGGCCCCTCTGGTCGTTCCGCAGGCTCCACTCCCGCCCCCTCCGGTCATTCCGCAGGCTCCACTCCCGCCCCCTCCGGTCATTCCGCAGGCTCCACTCCCGCTGCCGTCGCCGGCGATCGACGGCGCGTCGAGGGTGCCCAACAGGCCATCGAGTTCACGGTCGGCCGACACCGACTGTTCAGGAGTTGCCGGTTTCGGCCGGTAGTGTGGGCGCGGTGAGTCTTCTTGCTGCTTCGGAATCGGTGACGACGAATCTGGCCCTGTTGCCCGGTTTCCTCGATCCGGTGAACCTGCTCAATTCCTTCGGTCACTGGGTACTGATCGGTCTGCTGCTGGTGGTGTTCATCGAGTCGGGCCTGCTGTTTCCGCTGCTGCCCGGTGACTCGTTGCTGTTCACGGCCGGTTTGATCGCGGCGTCGAAGTCCACCGAGATCGAGCCGTTCGCGTCCATCTGGACGCTGGTCATCCTGATTCCCATCGCGGCGATCCTCGGCGACCAGGTCGGTTTCCTCATCGGCAGCAAGGGCGGCGCTGCCCTGTTCAAGTCGAACGACGCGCGATTCTTCAAGAAGAAGTACATCGACGAGTCGCACGACTTCTTCGAAAAGCATGGCCCGATCACCATCATCCTGGCGCGCTTCGTACCCATCGTGCGGACGTTCGCGCCGGTCGTCGCCGGTGCGTCGCACATGAAGTACTCGTTGTTCCTGACGTACAACGTCGTCGGCGGCATCCTGTGGGGCGCGGGTGTCACGGTTCTGGGGTACCTGCTCGGGCAGATCGCGTTCATCCGCGACCACGTCGACATCATTTTCCTGCTGATCGTCGCGGTGTCCGTACTGCCCATCGTGATCGAAGTCGGTAAGCGCATGATCAAGGCACGTAAGACTCCACTCGGGGAAGCAGCCGACGCGATCGAAGCCGACGCCCCGGACTCCAAGTCCTGATCGAGATATTCCGAAAGCGATCGAGCCCGTGTCACTGAGCGCCACAGCATTGACCGCCACCGCACTGCAGACCTTCTCCACCGAGGCCGTCGGCAGTTTCGGACCGCTGCAGTCCGCGGGTCCGCTGGTCGTGTGGGTGATCGTGATGGCATTCGTGTTCATCGAATGCGCGGTGATCATCGGTCTGTTCCTACCCGGCGACTCGATGCTGATCACGGCGGGCATCGTCATGGCGACGCACGCGTCGGGCACCGGCCACATCTGGGCTCTCTCGGTCGGTGCGATGGTTGCGGCGATCGCAGGCAACCAGGTGGGATACATGATCGGCCACCGAACCGGTTCGACGCTGGTGGCCCGCAAGAACGGCAAATATCTCAACACCAAGAACCTGCACAAGGTGAACCTGCTGCTGGAAAAGCACGGATTCTGGGCGGTGCTCGTCGCGCGTTGGATCCCGTGGGTGCGCACGCTCTGCCCGATGGTCGCCGGGGCGGCGAAGATGGATCACCGTCGCTACACCATCGCCAGCACTCTGGGCGCGATCATCTGGGCACCGGTGCTGTTGCTCGTCGGCTTCTACTTCGGCTCGTTCATCCAGCGCATCCCGTGGCTGATGCCCGCGGTGCTGATCAGCATGATCGTGCTGCTGGTCGTCGGAACGGGTCTGGGCATCTGGCAATACCGCAAGGAAATGGCGCGTCCCGAAGAGACGATCGTCGTCGACGAGGTTGTGGAGTAGCAGCCTGCGGAACGACCTGGAATCCGCGGGAGTGCAGCCTGCGGAACGACCTAAAAATTAGCCGCGCAGACGCGGTAGGCCGCTTCCATGAGCATCCAGCCACCGAGTTGCACGGACAGGTCGCGTTCGGGCACCTCGGACGGTCGGACGGTTCCCTCGGCGAAGGTGGCGATGTGCAGGCCCTGCCCCGGGAATCGGGCTTCGCGGGTCCAGTCGGCACCGAACAGTGGGTTGTCCTCCACTTCGAGTCTGTTCTCCCATGCGGCCTCGGCCGAGGCGAGGACGATTGCGGCCGCGACCTCTCGTGCACGGTCGTCGGCGTCGGTGTCGCCGGGTAGTTCGGTGGCCACCAACGCCAGGTAGCGCGCGAGAATCGGGTTGAACAGGCCCCCGTCTCCCCCGCCGCCGCCGGTGATGACGAGGTTGCGGGTGAGGTGGTTCTCCACGGCGTCGACCAGCGCGTGGACGCGCTGCGCGTGCCTCGGCTCGCCGAGACGGAGTGCGAGTTCGGTTTCCAAGCCGAGTGCGACGCCCTGGCAGTAGCTGTAGATCGCGCGTTCGACCTCGCCGGACGTGCCCGCGTCGACGAGGGCGCGAGTGGAATGCATGCCGTCCAGGATCAATCCGGTGCGCGAGTCACGCAGGGTGCGGTCCATCCAGTCCGACATCTCCTGGGCACGCCAGAGCCGACCGGTGCGGGCGAGCATGATCGCGGCCGGGCCGTTGGCCGGCGCGTTGAAGAAGTCTGATTTCTTGCGCCACGGGATGCCGCCGCCTTCGGCCGGAGCCCAGGCGTCGAACAGTTCCATCTCGATCTGCTGGATGCCACTTCGGTTTCCGACGAAGTGCTGACGCTGCGCACGTTCGAGGGCCAACCCGAGCCAGGCCATGTCGTCGTAATAGTTGTTGGTCCAGCCGGTGAGGTTCCGGGTGCGGTGCGCGCGAGTGATCTTCGTCAGGCGTCGTCGACGTTTCGTGGTGAGTTCGCGGTCGGCTGCATCCACCGCGCAGTCGAGCAGGTGTGCCTGCCACCAGTAGTGCCACCGCAGGAAGGCACGCTCACGCTTGACGGGCGGCCACGCGACCACTCCGAGCGCCGTACCGGGCAGTCCCCACAGCCGACGCATGTGCCGTGCGACGACGGCCCCCTCCGCGGCGTCGGCACGCTGCGACCACAACTCCTGCATACCCGCAATCCTGCCACTACCGTTGCCGAACCGTTACATCCCGTCCGGGTAGGGCCCTGTCCTCACCATGCGGTATCGAGATCGGCGTGGCGACGAATCCACGAGTGCATCGCAATCCCGGCCGCGACACCGGCATTGATGCTGCGTGTCGACCCGAACTGCGCGATCGAGACCGTCATGGACGCGGACTCCCGGGCACTTTCGGAGACGCCGGGACCCTCCTGGCCGAACAGCAGTAGGCAGTTGCGCGGCAGCTCTGCCGTTTCGATCGGCACCGAGCCCGGGGTGTTGTCGACGGCGACGACGACGAGCCCCCGAGCCTCGGCGAACGCCATCAGCGCTTCGACCGAATCATGGTGCTGGATGTGTTGGTACCGGTCGGTGACCATCGCGCCGCGACGGTTCCATCGACGCCGCCCGACGATGTGCACCGCCTGTGCGGCGAAGGCGTTGGCCGTCCGCACCACGGTGCCGATGTTGGCGTCGTTCGCGAAGTTCTCGATGGCGACGTGCAGCGAATGACGGCGAGTGTCGATGTCGGCGACTATCGCCTCGCGTCGCCAGTATCGATATGCGTCGACGACATTGCGTCGATCACCGGCGGCGAGCAGTTCGGGGTCCAATCGCGGGTCGTCGGGCGGCGGCTCGTCGTGAGTGTCCGACCACGGGCCGACGCCGTTCGGGTTCTCACCCCATTCGGTGGGGCCAGCTTCGGCCGGTGGGCCTTCGATCTCGTTCTCGCTCAATAGATTTCGTTACTGTCGGGCGCGATCCGGAATCCGTGGCCAGTGGCGTCGTTCGCACACGAGATGCCGTTCTCGGTCGAGGTACAGGTGTAGCCACCCTCGGCGATCGTCGCGCCGACCGCCAGCGGGGGATCCATCGACTCGCCGCCCGAGGTGTACACCACTCCCCCGGAACACATGAATGCCGCGGGACCGTCGTTGGTCACGCGAATACCGTTGCCCCAGTTGATCATGCAGTCGTCGGGCCGAGGCGGAACCGGGGTGGTCGTGCCCTGGCACCCGGCCTCGGTGCGACTCGACAGCGGCACGATTCCGCACTGGAACAGCCCGTCGGGCGAGGTGAAGTAATAGGCCCCGCCGATCGCGGCATACGTCGTCTGCGGCTCCACGACCGGTGGGGGCGGTTCGACCGGCGGGGGCGGCGGCGCTTCCGACGTTGTCGTCACCGGCGGCGGAGTAGTGGTCGGTGCCGTCGTCGTGGTGGTCGGCACAGGGGTGGTGGTCGACGACGGAGGCGGCGCTTGCGCAGCCGACTCGCTACTGCAGCCGGTGAGTACGAGAGCCGACCCGACCCCGACAGCGACCACCCACGCCCGCACCGTTCCCACCCGCACTGTCCCGAATTGTCTTGTCCTGCTCGACCGCACCGTGCTCAGCATGAAGAAAACCCGACCCACCTTTCGACACCTACTGCTCGAAAGACAGACGATACCGGCGCAGCGCCGGCATCGTCGGGTGCGGCGTTCTAGGTGTGGCTCAGACGGCGGTTGACTTCACGGGTGAGCCACGCAGGCGAGAACCGTGAACCGAGCGAGAGCGCCTTGGAGGGCAGTCCGACCGGGAAATGCACCTTGTGCAACCGACGCTTCACCGGACGGGTGGCGTCGAAGATCGCGTCGGACACATCTTTGACGGTGAGCTTGATACCCAACGAACTCGTGGTGCCCGTCGAGATCTTCTCGGTCATCGCCGTCTGGACGAACAGCGGCCACATGGCCTTGACCGCGATGTCGTACTTGCTCCATTCGAGATCCAACGCCTCGGTGATGCCGCGTACCGCGAACTTGGATGCGCCGTACGTCACCAGCTCGGGCTGACCGTAGATGGCCGAGGCCGAGCACAGGTTGACTACCTGCGCGCCCGGAGTGTCCCTGAGGTAGGGGAAGGCAGCGTGGGTGCCGTAGACGACGCCGTTGACGTTGATGTCGATCTGGCGGCGATGCACCGAGAGGGGCATGTCCTCGAAGGCACCTGCAGCGAGGATCCCGGCATTGTTGATCAAGATGTCGAGTCGACCGTCGCCCTCGGCGACGAACTCCTTCAACCGGGTTTCCCACTGGTCGGAGTTGGTTACATCCAAAGTACCGGTGAACACCCGACCGCTGAGCGAAGCAGCTTCCTTGCCGAGTGACGCCAAACCGGTCTCGTCGATGTCGTATGCACCGACGAGGTAACCGTTGGCAGCGAACTTGAGTGCCGTTGCACGGCCGATGCCGGCCGCGGCACCTGAGATGAAGACAGTTGGTCGAGTCACATCGATCACCGTACATGTAACCCTACTTACGAGTAACCCCCAATCTCCGATCGATCGAACGCCGTCTCCCGACGGCACAGGAGTACCGAAGTGAACGACTCGAGGATCGTGCGCGCCGTCGTCGCCGTGGCGATCGGCTATTCGATAGTGCTGGCAGTCTGGATCGGCTGGCTCGTGGACAAAACACCGCCCGGCACCTTGCCGTACCAGTTGGCAGCCCTGGTGGCCGGATTCGGCGCGGCCCTCGGCCTGGCCATGATGATCGCCGGACGCCCGACGCGCGAGCAGAAGGAACTGATCGAACACGGCGTCGAGGGATGGGCGACGGTGGACGCCATCCGGCGCATCGACGACGACACCGCCGAGCTGGACCTGGAGTTCACCGTGCCGGGCTCGAGCAGCTACTTCGGCAAGATCGTCTACGGCATCCCGCGAGCCGACACCGCACACTTCGAGCCGGGCACGGTCATCGCCGTTCGAGTGGACCCGGCCCATCGAGAGCGGGTTCTGCTGCTTCCCCGTCACGACGTCGACGAGTAGTGGCCAGGGCGTCGACGAGGAGCATCTGAGCGGCCACATACGTGGACAGGATCACCGCCTCGGCCGTACGGCGGTGCCGTTCGTCGGCGAGGAACAACCGTCGGTGGACGATCAGCGCGTCGGACACCGTGAACAGGATTCCGCCCACGACGAGCCTGCGGTCACCCCCACGCGAGACCGACCGAGCAGATAACGTCGACGTCGTCGCGAGCAGGCCGCCGTAGGCCGACAGGGTCGGGGCGACCGCCGGTTGGCGTCGAGCCAGCAAAATCGACGCGGCCAGCCAGCCCGCGTATCGCGGAACGGCGTCCAGCAGAACCGGTCGCGCACCACGACGCCACAGCAGCAACGTGTAACAGCTCTGCATGACTCCGAATGCCGTGGCACCGAGTTCGAGTGCCGAGTCGTCGTCCGGGTCGATCAACAGCACGTCGCCGATGGTGGCTGCGGCCAGACCCGTCGCCAGCACCCGGTCGTGTGCCGGATCGAGGGCGGTGGCCAACGCGGGAACGATCAGCGGCTTCGCGATCTTCTGCAGCCGTGCCGAGCCGGTCCACGCCCCGAACACTGTCACCGCAGCTGCTACCGACGCGGCAACGCGGGCACATCCCACCCGATCGATGTTCACTTCCGACCTTTCCGGGGCGAATCCGTCATAACGACCGTCACATGTGACCCTGACCCCTATCGCTTGATACTCGCAGTGAGCGTGGGCATCGTGGACAGGTCGGTCGGAACATTTTCGAAAGCACTGGGGACCATCATGCGCCGCAAACTCACCGGGCACACTCGCATCGCAGGTGACGAGGTCGCCGGCTACCCCAATCCGCTTCTCCGCGACTGCGACCTACGCCAGGCACAGATCAAACGCTGGATCGTCACCCTCTTGCTCGTCATGGTTCCGTTCTCGCTGTGGATCGGCATCGGCGCCTACTCCGAGCAGCAGCAACGACTCGACGATCAGCGCACATCGATCCACCAGGTGACGGCCACCACGACCGATGTCGCAGCCGTAGCACCGACCGCCGCAGCCAGTTTCGACTCCACCAACGCTGCCGCCGTGACGGCCGTTCCCTCGCAGTGGGTCTACCGAGGTGTCGAGCACACCGGCCGTGTCAGCGTCGACACCGGTTCGCCGGTCGGTACGACCGCTCAGATCTGGGTGAACGACGCCGGCGAGCTGAGCCTGCGGCCACTGACCTCCTCGGATGTCGTCGCTGCCGCGATCTTCAGTGCTGTCGGAAGCTGGATCCTGGCGGCCACTGCGCTGGTCGGCTTCTACTACGTCATGCGCTACCGCTACGACGGGCGGCGAGACGCCGAATGGGATCGCGAGATCGCCGATCTACTGAGCCGACACTGACGCGCTCGATCTCCGAGACTCACCCCACCCGATCGAAGGGGAAGGTGAGTCCCGCGTTGCGATAGATAGTTAGTGTATGTAACAATAAATCCGTGAGCCATTCCCACGACGACCTCAAAGATCTGGTCTCGGAGCTGGTCACCAGTTCGTCACGCTTCGTTCGCTTGGCTGCCCGATTCGGCAGCGACGAATGGCCCAGAGCGTGGATGCGGGCACTGTCGCTGCTCGAGGAATATCAGCCCCTGCGCATCAGCACATTCGCCGAGTTGGACCGATGCTCGCAGCCCTCGGCCACGGCACTGCTCGCGAAGCTGGGCAAGAACGGCCTGGTGACCAAGACGTCCGACCCCGATGACTCGAGGGCAGTGCTCGTCGAGATGACCGAGGCCGGCCATCGGTGGCTCGCGGCGAGTCGCCGTCACATCGTCGACGGGCTCGTGCCGTACCTGTCCGACCGCGACCCGGAACAAATCCAGAAGTTGACCGACGGCCTGAGCGAGCTTCGCAGCATTCTCGAACCCGTCGATCGCGAAAAGAGAGGAACTCTTTCGTGACCACCAGCACCTCCCCCGACAGCCTCCTGAAGCAACCGCGCGCAGTGTGGGCCGTCGCGTTCGCCAGTGTCATCGCCTTCATGGGCATCGGTCTGGTCGACCCGATCCTCAAGCCGATCGGCGAACAACTGCACGCCTCGCCGTCTCAGGTGTCGCTGCTGTTCACCAGCTACATGCTCGTCACCGGCGTCGCCATGCTCATCACCGGCGTCGTGTCCAGCCGATTCGGACCCAAGCGCACGCTGCTGGCCGGCCTGGCAGTCATCGTCGTCTTCGCCGCCCTCGCCGGCATGTCCGGTTCCGTCGGCGAGATCATCGGATTCCGCGCCGGCTGGGGCCTGGGCAACGCCCTGTTCATCGCCACGGCGCTCTCGACCATCGTCGGCGCAGCATCCGGCGGCGTCGCTCGCGCGATCATTCTCTACGAAGCCGCGCTGGGCATCGGAATCGCGACAGGCCCGCTGGTCGGTGGCCTACTCGGCGGATTCAGCTGGCGCGGACCGTTCTTCGGCGTCGCAGTGCTGATGGCCATCGCGTTCATCCTGCTGATCGTCATGCTCCCGGACACCCCCAAGCCCGCGCACACCACGTCGATCCTCGATCCGTTCAGGGCACTGCGACACCGCGGACTGCTGACCGTCGGCATCACCGCACTGCTCTACAACTACGGCTTCTTCACCCTGCTGGCGTACACCCCGTTCCCCCTGGACATGGGCACGTACTCGATCGGTTTCATCTTCTTCGGCTGGGGCCTCTGCCTGGCCGTGGCATCGGTGTTCATCGCGCCGAGACTGCAGCGGGCCTACGGAACGTTGAACATGATGATGCTCTCGCTCCTGCTCTTCGCCGTCGACCTCGGCGTCATGGCGATGTTCACCGAGAACAAGACCGTCCTGATCGTCGGAACCGTCGTGGCCGGCCTGTTCCTGGGCGTCAACAACACTCTGATCACCGAGACCGTCATGATCTCGGCACCGGTGGAGCGCTCGACCGCGTCCGCGGCCTACAGCTTCGTCCGCTTCACCGGCGGTGCCGCCGCTCCCTACCTGGCCGGCAAGCTCGGAGAATCGAACATGCACGTCCCGTTCTGGGTCGGCGCGGCCTGCACGGCACTGGCCATCGTCGTCCTGGCGACCGGCCGAAAAGTCCTCGCCCACGTGGACGAACACGAGCCGGCACCGCACAGCATCGACGAAGCCCGCGCGGTAACAGTCGGCGACTGAGCCTGTCGATCAACCACTGAATCCGACGGCCGAGAGCATGACTCTCGGCCGTCGACGTGTATCAGTGGCCTCAATCGTCACATCTGCCTCATCAGTAACACTTTGATAACCAAAAGACCGGTAAAGGACTTTTCGGTTCGATGTACCGTCCGGTTGGTTTACGGTCACGTCATCACGGTTGTTCGTGTGACTCACCAACAACACTCGTTCCGCGTGGGAGGACGGGTGCGCGCAGCTCACTGCTGCCACTGACCGAAGGGCCACAATCTCCATGTCGCAGAAGTCGATCGCCAGGTCCAAGAAGGCGCGCCTCGCCGCAGCCGGAGCCGCCATGGCACTGTCACTGTCCATCGCCGCACCGGGAATCGCCAGTGCTCAGGACCCGACCCCGCAAAGCTCCGAGGTTCAAGCACCGGCGGGCGAGGAATCCGAAGGCGTCGAACCCGCCGCTCCCACAGGCGAACAGGGTGCCGCAGTAGAAGGATCCGGCACCGCAGCAGCCGAAGGACAGATCGACGCACCTGTCCCGGCCGTCACGTCCGAGGATGCAGCAGCGGCCGCCGCAGCTGCAGCCCCGACACCCGAAGCCCCCTCCGCCGTTCGTCCGCTCCCGCAGATCACCGGCGGCGTCGTGTTCAACGAAGACGGCACGGCCACAGTCAACCTCGATGTCATTCCGCAGCTGTCCGACGCCGAGAAGAAGGCGATCGCCGACGCCGAGGCCGCCAGCAAGGAAGCCGCAGCCGCATCGGCCGCAGCCCAGGTACGGCTCGAGACTGCCAAGGCCGCCGAGGCCACCGCGAGCACCGACGCAACCAAGGCAGAGGTTGCTGCTGCCGAGGCAGACGTCAAGGCCAAAGCCGCCGTCACGGCCGCCACGAACGCGAAGGTAGAGAGCGCCGCAGCGAGCGCAGCGGTCACCGCAGCGAAGAACACCGCCGCCGAACTGAAGACCAAGGCCGACGAAAGCAAGGCCGCTGCCGACAGCGCTGCAACAGCCGCAGCCGAGGCAGAGGCGAAGGCAAAGGAGCTCGAAGCCGCAGCCGTCTCGGGCAACCCCGAGGCCACCGCCGCAGCCGAGGCAGCTCGCGCAGACGCCGACGCGAAGGCCGAACTCGCCGCCACCGCCAAGGTCGAAGCGGACGCATCGAACAAGGCACTCGCGGATTCCGTTACAGCTGTTCAGGATTCGTTCAAGAACTTCAACCTCGCCAAGGTGACCGCCGCAGTTCGCGCTGCCGCTGCCACTGCCGCGAAGTCGCTGGCACTGAACATCGAGGCTCAGACCGCTGCCGCAGTGGCCGTAGTGGCCGAGCAGAACGCCAAGAACCTCGAAGCCGCCGCCGAGGCCGCTGCAGGTGAGGAAACTGCGTCCGAGAAGGCCGCAGCCGACGCCCGCACTGCCGCCGACGCAGCCAAGGCCGACGCCGACACCAAGGCGAAGGCGGCCACCGCTGCCCAGGCTGCACTCGACGCCGCCCCGTCCGATGCCGACATCACCACTTTGGAGAAGGCCGCAGCCGACGCAGCCCAGGCAGTCGTCGATGCCGACGCCGCAGTTGCGGCTGCCGATGCAGATCTGCAGGCCAAGACCGACGCAGCCGCGGCCGCCAAGACCAAGGCCACCGAGGCCGCAGCCACCCTGAAGACCGCTCAGGACGCCGCAACGGCCGCCAAGACCGAGGCCGACGCCAAGGCGAAGGCCGAGGCCGATCTCAAGGCGGCGGCAGCCGAATTGGCAGCCAGCGGACCGAAGTTCGAGTGGACCATCAACCTCGGCAACACCGTGAAGGAAGACGTACCCGTCACCGAGGTCGACGAGAACACCGTCGTCGTCGACAAGACCGGAGTCTCGCTCGTCGGCGTCAAGAACGAGGACGGATCGTTCACCGTCGCGGACTACTTCACCACCGACGACAACGGCGTCGTCAGCGTGGCCGGAGAGCTCCCGCCGGTCGATCTGGCACTCGGCGACTCCTCGAGCGAGGCGTCGGGCGCATCGGACAGCTCGTCGAACACCCCGGTGATCCTGGCCGGCGTCGGCGTGGTCGTCGTCGCAGCTGCCGGTGGCGCGTTCTACCTGCGTCGCCGCAGTTCCACCGATGCCACCTCGTAACACCCGCTGGCTGTGGACGGCGATCCTGACGTTCGTTCTTCTCGTATCAGGTTGTGCGAGTGACGAAGTCGGGATCGCCGCACCCGATCGTTCGCCGGTGCAGTCACAGATCTCGGGGGCTGCACCGACGGGCGATGTCGCCCCCGCTCGACCGGAGTACATCGAGCTGCGCTCGGCGGACGGGTCGACCTATCTGAGCAGTCCCATTCATCCGGACCCCCTCTATCGCGGCGGGGAAAGCGGTCAGGTGCTGAACCCGGTCGACGAACTACCCGCGTGGTGGGCCGAGAGCGGAATGCCGGGAACCGACACCGAACAAACCGTTGTCGTTGCCGGACACAACTATTCGAAGCGTGATGCACCGTTCAAAGCGCTCCGGGTGGTGACACCGGGAGACACCGTGGTGCTACGAACGGCCACCGGAACCATCGAGTACGCAGTCGAATCGGTAGGACCTTTGCCGAAGGGATCCCTGTTGGCGGACAACGACCTTCGCAAATCGGTGCCGGGTCGACTGATCCTGGCCAACTGCGACGTCCAAGGCGGCGAGCCGACCGACGACAACTTCGTCGTCGTCGCGCAGTTGATTCGCTGAAAAACTCTTGCTGACAGTTACTTTCGCGGCCGGGTCTCGGGTCCGGCCGCGAAAGTGGCTACAGACCGAGGTCGGCCAAGCCCAGCAGAGATCGGTATTCCAGCCCTTCGGCAGCGATGACATCGTCCGCACCTGTCGCTCGATCCACGACAGTGGCGACCCCGACGACCGTTGCGCCCGCGTCTCGCAGAGCTCGAACCGCGGTCAAGGGCGAATTACCGGTCGTCGTCGTATCTTCCACGACGAGAACGCGTGCGCCGACGATGTCGGGTCCCTCGATCTGACGCTGCATGCCGTGCGCCTTCGCGGCCTTGCGGACCACGAATGCGTCGATCGGCCGGCCCGGCGCGTGCATGATCGCCATAGCCACCGGATCTGCGCCCATCGTCAAACCACCGACCGACGCGAAATCCCAGTCGGCGACGAGATCGCGCATCAGCGAGCCGATCAGCGCACCCGCGCGATGATGGAGCGTCGCCCGACGCAGATCCACGTAGTAGTCGGCTTCCTTGCCCGAGGACAACGTCACCTTCCCGTGCACGACGGCAAGCTCTTTCACCAGATCGGCCAGTTCCTGCCTGTCCGAATTCGCAGCGCTGTCGGCCATGTTCGGGTTCCTCTCGTCGTGCCATGAGGCGGTCGGGTCGGTACGAACTTACCCACCGAGATTCTCGACCACCCGCACCCGGGTACTGCGCGCAGCGCTCCCCTACGCGGCGACCTCGGCGGCGCGGTGCTCGTCGAGCGATTCCTTGGTTTCCACGAACGGTTCGGGCGCGGTCACCGAGCGAGCCTTCGCGATCAGCGACGAAGGAAGCGATCCGACGGCCTCCGACAGCTGATACGCCGTGTCGTTGTACACCCGCACTGCGCCGGCAATCCGCTTCTCGGTGACCGTCAGGTCGCCGGCCGGCCCCTGGAACGCCCAGTTGCCGACGACACTGCGGCGAGCTTCGGCGTCGTCGAGAACCGCGTGGAAGGCGGCGGACAGAGCGTTCTCGGCGGCAGCTTGCGCCTGCAGGCCCAGTCCGCGATCACGGACTGCCTTGGACCACGAACGCGCTCCGGCGAGCTGACGCAGGAGGTCGCCCGACAGGTCCGCCGACTCGGCCGCAGTCAGAAACGGTTGCAGTTGGTCGTATCGACGCTCGAGCTCGATGTCGACGAGCCGTGCGCTCTGCTCGGCCAGGCCGCGGTACCGCGCGAGGCGGCGCACCACCCTCAGGCCATAACCGACGACGACGAGTACCAGCACGAGGACCACAACGCCCGAGAAAACCGTCACGAGGTACGAATTTAACGGTGCCCGGCCGCCGAGGCCGGTAGGCACGCCCGAGAACGATCAGGGTTGGTTGCGTCGCCGATCCGTATCGAACGGAATCGGACGGGACACGGGCGGACGCGGTACCGGTCGCACCGGATTCGCCGATCGCGTGGCCTGCGGTCCGCTCTGATCCGGCCTCGGCGGACTCGGCCGTCGACTCGCCTCCTGCGGACGAGAATCGGCCGCAGGACTCCTCGTCTCGACACCGCGCGGTTCGACACCCCGCGGTTCGACACCCCGCGGTTCGACGCTGCGCGGCGGGACGCTCCCGGGCTGCTGGTTGCGGGGCGGTCCGACGCGCGGTTCCTGCACCAACGGTCGACCCGGATCGCTTCGATCACGAACGGACTCGCCTCCGCCCGGACGTGAGCCGTACGCGGCGCTTCCGCGGACGGGCGGAAGAACGTGCAGCAT
The DNA here is from genome assembly GCF_004563845.1 of Rhodococcus sp. 1R11. Classification (NCBI taxonomy): domain Bacteria; kingdom Bacillati; phylum Actinomycetota; class Actinomycetes; order Mycobacteriales; family Nocardiaceae; genus Rhodococcus; species Rhodococcus sp. 1R11. Next base: position 535,528 of record NZ_SPNG01000001.1, read on the forward strand.
CCCCGACAATCGTGCGACCGCATCGATCGCGGCATCCCAATCGCGTCCCGAACTGTTCAGCGGCATCGACCCGAGAGTCCAGTCCTGTTCACTCCACAACAGCTGCAGATTCTCGGGAATCGACTCGGTGAACGCCGCCATCCGCTGGTCGCAGACACGGCGGGCGATGTCGACGTCGGTGGCGAACACGACTCGTGGACCGATGGAACCGAGCAATTGCATGTCCTCGTCGCGCGGAGGTGGCGTCGAGCGGGAGCGAAGGTCTATATCGACATCGGAGCCGACGGAACGCTGGACTGCCACGATGGTGCCCGTCTCCTCGACGTCGAAGAGTACGAACTCCTCACCTCGCCGAACTCCGGTGACGACGCCGAGAGCCACATCGAATTCGGGCTTGGACAGCGCGGCGCGCGAGAACTGGCCGACCAGTTCTCGGTCTTGGGGCTGGTACTCGTACCCCTGGGCCTTGGCCCACATCTGCCGTACCCGACCGGATCGATCTCGCTTGGATCGGTCGATGTAAAGCAGCGCCACTGCGCCCACGAGTGCAATTACCGCCAGGCCGAACCACATTGCCGTCATCGCGAACCACCTTAATCGACTTTCACCTCACGCCCGCCCACGGCCGCCGACTCCTGTGAACCGTCATAGGAGCAACGCGGGGACCTGAAGTAATTCCGCAGGCTCCACTCCCGCCTGACCTCAGGGTCATTCCGCAGGCTCCACTCCCGCCTGACCTCAGGGTCATTCCGCAGGCTCCACTCCCGCCTGACCTCAGGGTCATTCCGCAGGCTCCACTCCCGCCGCTACCCTCCGAGCTTCGGAGTCTCGATGATGACGTTCGCTCGGATGATCCCGTCCTGGGCTGCCTCTCCCTGCACCACGACGAACGCACCGACCGCCAACGACGCGAGATCCCTACCGGACAACGAGATTATCTGGGTCTGCGGTGTGGTCTGCACGGTGACCGGAGCGCCGTCGAGGCCGTCGAGCGTCAGAGTCGAACCGTCGTTGGCGCTGATCGTGCCCACCGACGAACCGAGCTGGCCGAGGATCTCGGGAATGCCGCCCGGGATCAGCTCGGGCGTGGTCGTCGCACCCGATTCCGTGGGCCGCGGCGTGGTCGTCGGCGCACTGGACGGCGAGGGCCGGATGGAGGTGGACGCTGCAGCGGCGGAGCTCGGTTCGTCCGACCGTCCGCCCAGAAACGCGATCCCCGCGACGACGACAACCGCCAACACCACGAACCAGAGCAACACCAGCAGCCACGGACGCGGACCCTTCCTGCCGGGTCCGGCCACGAACGGCTCCTCCGGTGGCGGCGTACCCCCGAATTGCTGCGGCGGCCCGAACTGCTGGGTGTGGCCGTATTGCTGCGGCTGCCCGAACTGCTGGGTGTGGCCGTATTGCTGGGTGTCGTATCCCGGGGTCTGGCCGTAGGCCTGGTTCGCGGCCGCCTGCTGCGCCGGGTCGAAAGGCGGGAACGCCTGCGTCGGCTGGTAGCCCGGCGGGTATGCCTGCGGGTCGGGATTCCCGTATGCCTGGGTCGGATACGCCTCCGTCGGCTGAGCCTCTGGATACTGCTGAGCACTTGGGTACTGCTGAGCATCCGGATACTGCTGGGCATCCGGGTACTGCTGGGCATCCGGATACTGCTGAGCATCCGGATACTGCTGGGCATCCGGATACTGCTGGGCACCTGGGTGCCCGTAGTCCTGCGTCGGCTGGGATGACTCCGGCTGCTGCGCCGCGTCCTGATCGCGATCTCGGGGTGCTCGCGGGTCGTCCGGATTCGTCATTCCATGAGGGTACCCACGCCGAGAACGTCGACAGCGGCAACCGACAGCAGGCCCGCACGAGGTCTCGTGCGGGCCTGCTCGGGATGGTTGCCGGCTCGGGCGCTAGCCCAGGATGAGCCGTTCGCCGTCGGGGCTGACGTTGACGGGCACCACGTCGCCGTCGTGCACGTCACCGGCGAGGAGGAGCTTCGCCAGCTGATCGCCGATTGCCTGCTGAATCAGTCGGCGTAGCGGTCGAGCACCGTACAGCGGGTCGTAACCGCGTACGGCCAGCCACATCTTGGCCGGCGACGACACGTCGAGAGTCAGTCGACGAGCTGCCAGACGGTTCGCGAGGAAGCCGAGCTGGATGTCGACGATCGATTCGAGCTGGTCCTCCGACAGGGCGTCGAACACGACGACGTCGTCGAGCCGGTTGACGAACTCGGGCTTGAACGAGCGCCGCACCGCGTCCATCACTTCGTCCTTGGTGCCGCCGGCACCGAGGTTCGAGGTGAGGATCAGGATCGTGTTGCGGAAGTCGACCGTGCGGCCCTGCCCGTCGGTGAGCCTGCCCTCGTCGAGCACGGCCAGCAGGATGTCGAACACATCCGGGTGTGCCTTCTCCACCTCGTCGAAGAGCACCACCGTGTACGGACGCCTGCGGACCGCCTCCGTCAGCTGCCCGCCGGCCTCGTACCCGACGTAGCCCGGAGGGGCACCGACGAGCCTGGCGACGGCGTGCTTCTCGCTGTACTCACTCATGTCGATCCGCACCATCGCGCGTTCGTCGTCGAACAGGAACTCCGCCAACGCTTTCGCGAGCTCGGTCTTACCGACACCGGTGGGTCCGAGGAACAGGAAGGAGCCCGTCGGACGGTTCGGGTCGGCCACCCCGGCGCGGGAGCGTCGGACGGCGTCGGACACCGCCTGTACTGCATCTTTCTGTCCGACGACTCGCTTGCCGAGTTCGTCTTCCATGCGCAGCAGCTTGGCGGTTTCGCCTTCGAGCATCCGGCCGGCCGGAATTCCGGTCCAGGCCGCTACCACGTCGGCGACGTCGTCCGGGCCCACCTCCTCCTTGAGCATCACGTCACCCTGGGCAGGTGAGTCCTCGGTCTTTGCCGCGAGCTCCTTCTCCAAGGTCGGGATTCGGCCGTACCTCAGTTCGGCGGCCTTGCCGAGATCACCGTCGCGTTCGGCGCGATCGGATTCGCCGCGCAGGTTCTCGAGCTCTTCCTTGAGTACCCGCACCGAGTCGATGGCGTTCTTCTCGTTCTGCCACCGCGTGCTGAGCTCGGCCAGTTTCTCCCGCAGGTCGGCGAGTTCCTGACGGAGCTTGTCCAGCCGGGCTTTCGACGCGTCGTCGGTCTCCTTGGCCAGTGCCATCTCCTCGATCTCGAGGCGACGGACGGCTCGTTCCACCTCGTCGATCTCGACGGGGCGCGAGTCGATCTCCATGCGCAGACGCGACGCGGCCTCGTCGACGAGGTCGATGGCCTTGTCGGGCAGGAACCGAGCGGTGATGTACCGGTCGCTGAGGGTTGCGGCGGCCACCAGTGCGGAGTCCGTGATTCGGACGCCGTGGTGCACCTCGTAGCGTTCCTTGAGTCCGCGCAGGATGCCGACGGTGTCTTCGACCGAGGGCTCACCGACGTAGACCTGCTGGAAGCGACGCTCGAGGGCGGCGTCCTTCTCGATGTACTTGCGGTACTCCTCGAGGGTCGTCGCACCGACCAGTCGCAGTTCGCCGCGGGCGAGCATGGGCTTGATCATGTTGCCCGCGTCCATCGCGGAGTCGCCGGTGGCTCCTGCACCCACGATGGTGTGCAGCTCGTCGATGAACGTGATGACCTGTCCGGCGGAGTTCTTGATGTCGTCGAGCACGGCCTTGAGCCGCTCCTCGAACTCACCGCGGAACTTCGCGCCGGCGACCATCGAACCGAGATCGAGAGATACGACGGTCTTGCCACGCAGGCTTTCGGGCACGTCACCGGCGATGACGCGTTGCGCGAGTCCTTCGACGATGGCGGTCTTGCCGACACCGGGCTCACCGATCAGAACGGGGTTGTTCTTGGTTCGCCGGGACAGCACCTGGACGACACGCCTGATCTCGGTGTCGCGGCCGATGACGGGATCGAGCTTGCCTTCTCGGGCCAGCGCCGTCAGGTCGGTGCTGTACTTCTCCAGCGCCTGGTAGGTGTTCTCCGGATCCGCGCTGGTGACGCGGGCACTGCCGCGGACCGCCTGGAACGCGTCGCGCAGCTCGTTGGCTCCGGCACCATGGCCGGAGAGGAGCTTGGCGACGTCGTCGTTTCCGGTCGCGAGACCCACCATGAGGTGTTCGGTGGAGACGAACTCGTCGTCGAGTTCGGTGGCCAGGTGCTGCGCTGCGGTGATCGCGGCGAGGGTTTCACGGCCGAGCTGCGGAGTGGTGGTCGAACCGGATGCCGAGGGCAGGCGGTCGACGAGGTTCTGCGCTTCTCGACGCACCGTTGCAGGGTCGACGCCGACGGCCTTCAGCAATGGTGTGGCGATGCCGTCGGTCTGATCGAGCAACGCCACCAACAAATGTGCCGGACGGATATCCGGGTTACCGGCCGCGGATGCGGCCTGCAGAGCAGCGGAAAGTGCTGCCTGCGACTTCGTGGTGGGAGTGAAACTGTCCACCGGTCACCTTCTTTCCAGTGTGGGGTTCGAGCGTGTCGATGGGTACAACCATAGACAAGTTGAGTCTGTTCCGCTCAACCTTGATTCTTTTCGTGCACGAAGCCCTGATGCGCGAAAGTCTCGATCGGTCTACTTTGGTGTCGGTCGAAGGTGTCAATCGGTGGGGGTGGAGGTTGCTCGACGCACGCACGGTCTCCCTGGTCCGCACCGGATTCAAGTCGGTAGTGGCCGCACCGAACGGTCCCGAACGGCTGTCCCGGTCGTTCTATGCCCACCTTTTCGCCGAGTATCCCGACTTCCGTTCCTTGTTCCCGGCGTCGATGGACGCATTGCGCGAGCATTTCGTCCTGGCATTGGGGTACGTCTTCGACCACCTGGACGACGCCGACCGCGTCGAGCCGTTCCTCGAACAGCTGGGCCGAGACCACCGCAAGCACGGAATCTCCGGGACACACTTCCGGGCGGGGAGTTCGGCGCTGATCAGCGCGTTCCGGAGCTTCGCCGGCACCGAGATGTGGACCGACGAGGTCGAGACCGCCTGGCGAGACGCCCTCACCGTGGTGAGCAACGCCATGGCCGCCGCCGCCGACAACGACGAACTGCCCCCGTACTGGAGCGCGACCGTCGTCGAGCATCACCGCCTGCTCGACGACCTGGCCGTGGTGCGACTGAAGACCGACGGGGAGATTCCCTACTTCCCCGGTCAGTACGTCAGTGTGCAGATTCCGCAGCGGCCCAAACTGTGGCGCTACCTGTCCCCTGCCATTCCCAGCAACCCCTACGGCGAGATCGAGTTCCATGTTCGACGCGTCTCCGGGGGCTGGGTATCCCCGGCGATGGTCACCGAAACGACTGTCGGCGACCGTTGGCTGATCAGCCCGCCGCTGGGTGGCATGCACGTCGATCGCACGATCGGCGAGGACGTGTTGATGATCGCCGGGGGCACCGGTTTGGCACCGTTGCGCGCGCAGGTGATGGAGATGGCCCAGCGCAGTACCAATCCGCGGGTGCATCTGTTCGTCAGCGGGACGTATCCGTGCGATCTGTACGACCTCGACACACTGTGGCAGCTGTCGTTGTCGAATCCGTGGCTGACGGTGGTGCCGGTGACCGAGGAGCTGGAGGATCCGTGGTGGCACTCGGGTCCGACGCGCGAACTTCCTCGGGGCATGCATCAGCGGCTACACGGCCCGGTGGGCAAGGTGGTGACCCGGTTCGGTTCCTGGGCCGATCGGCAGATTCAGATCTGTGGGTCGCCGTCGATGGTGCGCACCACGGTGTACGCACTACGCAAGGTCGGCACTCCGATGGAACACATTCAGCACGATCCGTTCTGACTGCGCTACAACACATTTCAGCCGGAAGTCACCTTTCAGCCGGAGATCGACCGTGGCGGGAGGTCCTCGACGACGCCACCGACGACCAACCGCGGCGTCCAGCTCTCGGTGACGAGTCTGCCGTCTCCGGTGATGATCGCCTCGGGATCGGGGTCGACGAGAATGGGGTATCCGGTGTCGGACGTAGCTCCGACGTTCTGCACCAACAGGCCGTTCTCGATGGTGTAATACACGTGCACAGGATGCAGGTCGGAGTCGAAAGCCCAAGGGCGGCCGATGAATATCACTGCGTCGCCGGTGTCGTCGAGCACCGATACGGAGCCGTCTCGCTCGAGCCGCAACGCCCAGCTCGCAGGCATGGACGCGGTGAACTCGAATCTGTGCGGTGCCCGGGCCTCGAGCAGGTGAACCATCAGTAGCGCACCGTCGCGTGGGTCTCGTTGCGGCACAACCACTTCGAACGTTCCGCATTCGTAGAATCGGGATCCGAACGGTCCCGGTATGCCTACGCCGAGCTCGTCGGCGATGGCCAGTTCCAGGCGGATCGAACCGGATCCGTTCTCGGCCCGCAAGGTGATGCCCTCGGACGGATGGGGCATCGGGGACTCGTCGCGGGGCGCGTAGGACAGCACCGCCCGCAGCAGTGGCTCGGCGACCTCTGCGTCACCGTCTCGGGAATCGAACGTGCGTCGTCGTCGTCGATCGGTCATCGTCACCCCCTTCGCCTGACTCGACCAGTTTGCCACCCTCGACCCCGATCGCGCGTCCGATTCTGCGGAAAACCATCCATTCGATGCAGTGGTCTGCTAACGCATCAGGCCCCGGAAGCCGCCTTGGCGGCAATCCGCGCCTGCACTTCCGGACGCCTGAGCGGCGGCACCGTCGGCGGCGGCTGCCGCCGGTCCGGCAGGGCGTCGAGCAGGCGATGCGTCGTGGCCGTCACTTCGGCGACGGCCGTCTCGAACGCGTCGCGAGTGGCATCGGACGTTTTCTGCACTCCGCTGATCTTGCGGACGTACTGACGCGCCGCAGCCTCGATCTCGTCGTCGGTGGCGTGTGGTTCCAATCCCCGCAGGGTGGTGATGTTTCGGCACATTCCCCGACGATAGACCCGCAGCTCACACCTCGAGAAGGCCTGCGATCGCCTTCAGACACAGCTCGCGAACCTGTTCCCGCTCGAGGGTCCTACGCTCCACCCAGTCGTGACAGACCGCGCGGACGAAGGCCACCCACCCGCGCAGCGCAACCCGGACCATCTCGTCGTCGTGGAACTCGTCCGGCAGCGCGTCGAGAATGCGTTGTTGCTGGATGTCGAACTCGCGCGTGAGGATGTCGTTGATGCGGTCGTCTCCTAGCAGCGCGCCTCGATTGACCGCTCGGACGCCGTGCGCATGCTCGTCAGTGTAGGCGATGTAGGCGTCGAGTCCGGCGGCTATCTGCTCGAGGACCGGCAACGAGGGGTCCGGGGCGGTGACGGCGAGGTTGCGCTCGGATTCGGTGCGCACGATCTCGACGAAGAACTCCCGCTTGGACGGGAAGTAGTGGTACATCAGACCCCGTGAGACCCCGGCCAGGTCTGCCACTTCCTCTATCCACACGTCCTCGTAGGGACGTTCGGCGAACAGGGTCGACCCGATCTCGATCAGCTGCGCACGCCGCTGCTCCGGTGTCATGCGTTTTCGAGGTGTGGTCATGGGGTTTCGAACCTTACTTGACACGAGTTCAACGGTGAGTACGGTCACTATTTGACACCGGTTCAACGAGTCGGTTCGCGGACTGAGGAGCGGCCATGTCGACGGAATTCGCAGTACGAGACGGCGCACTGCCGCATCCGCCGTACCGCTTGCCGATACTGGGCGACGTCATCGGCGTCGACCCGCGCTCGCCGATCCAGGATTCGACGGCTCTGGCCGCCCGGCTCGGACCGATGTTCGAGCGCCACATCCTCGGCAAGCGCTTCGTCTTCGCCTCGGGTGCCGACGTGGTCGGCGATCTGTGCGACGAACGCCGCTTCGAGAAGTTCCTGCCGCCGGGCGTCGAGCGCCTCCGCGACATCGGTGCTGACGGCCTGTTCACCGCCTACAACCACGAGCCCAATTGGCAACGAGCCCACGATCTCCTGCGGCCGGCGTTCACCGCCGGAGCCATGCGGGGCTACCACGACATCATGGTGGACGTCGCAGACGACCTGATCCAACACTGGACCGAGCGTTCGCGCGACGCGTCGACGACCGATGTCTCCTCGGACATGACGAAGCTGACGCTCGAGACCATCGGGCGCACAGGATTCAGCTACAGCTTCGGCTCGTTCACCCGCGCCGAACCACACCCGTTCGTATCCGCGATGGTCGGCGCACTGACGTACAACCAACGGCGGGCGTTGCTGTCGATTCCGGCGTTCGCCGCGCCGTTGTTCGCTCGATCGGACCGCCGGTACGACCAGAACAAGAAATACCTGGCCGACGTGCTCACCGACGTCGTACGTACTCGTCGACAGTCCGACGGGCACTTCACCGACCTACTGCAGATCATGATGGACGCGGCACGCGAGGCCGACAACCCGAATGCGTTGAGCGAAGCCAACATCGGTTACCAGATCCTGACGTTCCTGATCGCCGGGCACGAGACCACCTCTGGCGCATTGTCTTTCGCACTGTACTTCCTGGCCACCCACCCGGAGGTCTTCGAACGTGCCCGGGCCGAGGTCGACGAGATCTGGGGCACCGGCAAACCGGAGTTCGGCCAGGTCCCCAAACTTCGGTACGTCCGCCGAGTCCTGGACGAATCACTGCGTCTGTGGCCGACGGTTCCCGCGTTCGGACGCGGCGCACGAGCCGACACCGTCATCGGCGACGGCTACCCCATGGCGGCAGGAGACTGGGCGATCGTGCTCGCGACGGCACTGCATCGAGATCCGGTGTGGGGTGATCGGCCGGAGAACTTCGACCCCGACAACTTTCTGCCCGCCCGCATCAAAGCTCGTCCGGCGCACGTGTACAAGCCCTTCGGGACCGGCGAAAGAGCATGCATCGGAAGGCAATTCGCCATCCATGAGGCAGTCCTGGTACTCGGTACCGTGCTGCAACGCTTCGATCTGCAGGCCGACCCGTCATATCGACTGAAGGTCACCGAACGGCTGACCATGATGCCCGAGGGCTTTCGGGTGCAGCCGACGGTGCGCACGTAGTCAATCCGGCAGCAACGGTACAGATATCCCCGGGTCTCGTCCGAGCAGTACTCCGCGCGTCAGCGACGTCGACCCGAACTTCTTGCGCACCCCGTCCAACGCACGGTCGAGAGCCGATGCCTCGGGTGGTCTGCGTACCGAGGGGGCGTCGAACTGCAGTTCCAGTTGCTCGGCTCCTCCCCTGTCGATACTCGAGACCGTCACCCCGACCAGAGTGATGCCCTTCTCCGCGATCAACGGAGCCGCATCGTGCAGAAGCGCGAGCGCAGCATCGAGGATGTCCCGGGTGTCGGCAGTGGCGCGATCGAGGGTGTGCGAACGGGTGGCACGAGTGAAATCGGCAAATCGCAAGCGCAACATCACCGTTCGGCCGGTTCGCTGCGCGCCGCGCATTCGGTGCGTGACGCGATCGACGAGGCCGATCAACGACGCCTCCACCTCGGCCGCGTCGTGCCGCCCGCGGCCAAGGGCCCGCTGGGCACCGATGGAACTGCGCGACTTCCCGGGCTGCACGCGGCGCGGATCTCGGCCCATGGCCAGTGCGTACAGGTGCGCTCCTGCGCCCTTTCCCAGCACGGAGGCCAGCGATCTCTCGCCGTAGGCCGCGATGTCTCCCACGGTCCTTATGTCGAGTACGTGCAGCTTCTCGGCGGTGACCTTGCCGACGCCCCACAGCCGTTCGATGTTCAGCGGGTGCAGAAACTCGAGTTCACCACCGGGTGGCACCAACAGCAGACCGTCGGGCTTGGCGAACGCACTGGCCACCTTCGCCAGGAATTTGGTGGTGGCAATCCCGACGGTGATCGGCAGCCCGACCTGTTCGGCGACGTCGCGTCGCAGTTGCTGCCCGATGTCGAGTGCGCTGCCCGCTATCTTGCGCAGGCCACCGACGTCGAGAAACGCCTCGTCGATGGAGATTCCCTCGACGAGCGGCGTCGTGTCGTGAAAAACGTCGAACACGTCCTTGCTCGCCTGGGAGTACGCCTCCATCCGCGGCGGCACCACGATCGCCTGCGGACACACGGCCCGCGCCTGCCCACCGCTCATTGCGGTACGCACCCCGAAGGCCTTGGCCTCGTAGCTGGCCGCGAGCACCACTCCCCCGCCGACGATCACCGGCTTTCCTCGCAGCCGCGGATCGTCTCGCTGCTCCACCGAGGCATAGAAGGAGTCGAGATCGGCGTGCATGATGCTCGCTTCCCCGCTCTTCGCCTCCCCGGTATTCGACTCCACGTTGTCATGCTCCCACGAGGTACCGACATCTCGTTTACCTGCAGTGAGCCCGAAAAGTACCCCGATAAAGTGACCCAGGTCACCTGATGTGCCATTGTTGAGTCGTCGGATCACGTGAACGGCTGGAGACAACTGTGACGGCCTGGTGGCGGTGGTACGGAGCGGTCGGCGTACTGGGCTGCATCGCCTACTTCGTGGTGCCCGACTCCGTCTGGTCGCACTCGATCTTCGTCGTGGTCGGGGCGTCCGCCGTCGCCGCCACGATCGTGGGAACCAGGCTGAACCGTCCGCGCAACCGAACCGCCTGGTGGAGCATCGCCGCGGGCACCGCGGTATGGGTGCTCGGCGACATCGTCTACGAGTGGCTTCACGCCGGCGGAGGCGTCGCGTCCTACCCGTCGCTCGCCGACGCGCTCTACCTCGTCGGCTACCCGATCTACGGTTTCGGACTGTTTCTGCTGGTGCGGCACAAGTGGAGGGCGAGCGAACGCGGCCACATCGCCAACAGCGCCATCGTGATGGTCGCATTCGCACTGCTCACCTGGGTTTTTGCGGTCCAACCGTCGCTGGACGGGGACGGCATCTCCGGAGTCGCCGGGCTGGTCGATGTCGCCTATCCCGCGATGGACATCTTTCTGCTCGGGTTGCTCGCCCACTTCGTCGGTTCGCGTCAATGGCGAGCACTGTCCTACCGACTGCTCACCGCGGCGGTGGTCCTGCTCGTCGTCACCGATACCGTCAACAACTTCTCCATCGTGTCCGACTCCTCGGCCGACCGATCGCTGCTCGACGCAGGATGGACGTTGTCCTACGTCCTCATCGGCGTCGCCGCACTCCACCCGTCGATGCGACGAATCACCAGCCCCACCATCGAATCCGACGCCCACCTGATGGCGTCGTTCACCACACCGTCCGTCGTCGTGCTGACCGCCGCCACGCTCACCGCCCCCGCCGTGATGGTCGTCGAAGTCGTGCGCGAGAAGCCGATCGCACAATGGGGATGGGCGGTCATGCTGTGCGCGGGCATTCTGGTGGTCCTGGTGATCCTGCGCATCACCGACCTGCTGCGACTGCTGCACACCCAGACCGTTCAGCTCCGTGCCGTCGCCGACACCGACCACCTCACCGGGCTGGCCAATCTGCGCGCCCTCGAACACCGGATCTACGGCAACGCCGGTGAATCGACATTGCTGACGGTCGACATCGACCGCTTCACCGAAATCAACGACACGTTCGGACGGGGCCTCGGAGATCAGGTGTTGGCCGCCGTCGCCACCCGTCTGCGCACGGTAGGCGACGACGCGATCCTGTTGGCACGCTTGGCCGGTGACGAATTCGCGCTGTGCGGTGAGTCGGATTCGATGGATCCCGAAGCCCTCGCCCGCGACATACTGGAACAATTCTCGACGCCGTTCGAGGTGGGCAACATGTCGTTGCTCATCGAAGCGAGCGTGGGGGTGGCGACGAACGCCCCGGCGCGCGTCGCCGAGGACGACGCCACACCCGACCGTCTGGTGCAGCGGGCCGACCTTGCCGTCCAGGCCGCGAAGACCGTGCAATCACGAGTCGCGTACTACGACCGATCCATGGACCGGGACAAGAGCGAGCAGTTGATCATGCTGGGTGAGCTCACCGCTGCCCTCACGTCGGATCAACTGAGACTGCGCTATCAGCCCCAGGTCGATCTGGCCTCGATGACCGTGGTGGGGGTAGAAGCTCTGCTGCGTTGGCACCACCCGAGCGGAGAAATCCTCTCTCCCAGCGCATTTCTGCCCACGGCCGAACGCACCGGACTCATCCGCCCACTGACCCGCTACGTCCTCGAGCAAGCCCTGGCGGAACGACAACGATGGGCGGCATCGGGCCTGCACTTGCGTATGGCCGTCAACATCTCCACCCGAAACCTGTTCGACGACAGCCTCATCTTCCAGGTTTCCCGAACCCTGTCCGAGTTCGATTGCCCTGCAGAGCAGTTGACCTTGGAGGTGACCGAGAGCTCGGCGATGACCGACCCCGCCGGTGCCACCGAGGTGCTGGCCGGTCTGCACGCCATGGGAGTGCAGGTCGCCATCGACGATTACGGCACGGGCTACAGTTCTCTGGCCTACATCGAGCGCCTCCCGGTCCAGGAGCTCAAGATCGATCGAACGTTCGTCAGCGGAATGTCGCACAATGCCGCGCACGCCGCCATCGTCCGCTCGACCATCGAGTTGGCGCGCACACTGGGACTGTCGGTGACCGCAGAGGGCGTCGAGGACGAAAGGACGGTATCGGTGTTGCGGGAGCTGCAATGCGGACGGGCGCAGGGCTTCCATCTGGGCCGCCCCACCCCCGGCGAGCACCTTCCCGCCCTCGTCGACGAACTGAACCGGAACATGAAAGTTGCTATCGGAGAATGGATATCATGACCGAAGCCACACACTCGGTATACGCGGCCATTCGATCTCGCCGCGACGTACGAGCCGAGTTCGACGGAACCGTCGTCGACGACGACACCTTGCGCCGCATCCTCGGCGCAGCGCATCAGGCACCGAGCGTCGGTAACACCCAGCCCTGGGATTTCGTGGTGGTCCGCAAACCCGACACGTTGAGCGCCTTCGCCGCACACGTCGCCGACTGCCGACAGGACTTCGCGGACAAGCTCGACCCCGAGCGCCGACAGACGTTCGATCCCATCCGCATCGAGGGGATCGAGACCAGCGGCACCGGAGTGGTCGTCACGTACGACCCGAACCGGGGCGGCCCGCACGTCCTCGGCCGCGACACCGTCGACGACACCGGACTGTTCTCGGCGGTGCTTGCCATCGAAAACCTCTGGCTCGCAGCGACAGCCGAGAACGTCGGGGTCGGCTGGGTGTCGTTCTACGACGAGACGTACCTCACCGAACTGCTCGACATCCCCGCCCCGGTGCGTCCGATCGCATGGTTGTGCGTAGGCCCGGTCGAGTCGTTCCAGGCGATACCGGATCTCGAGCGATTCGGCTGGCGCACGGGGCGCCCTCTGGACGATGCCCTGCACTTCGAGCAGTACCGCCGATCGTGAAAACCGCTCTCGCCGCGGCGACGGTCGTGTGTCTCCTGCTCGCGGGGTGCTCGTCTGCCCCTGACGAATCCCCCTCGCCGGCAACAACTCCGGCAACCACTCCGGCAGCCGAACCCGCCCAGGCACCCGATTCTGCCGATCCCGTCGGAACTGTCGTTCCGCTTCCCGGGGCTCCCGAGGGCATCGTCGTGGGGACGTCGGGCATCGCCGCCGCCGGGGTACGCGAGCCCGACGGCGTGGTGCTGTTCGACGCGGCGACGGGTGCCGTCCGGCAGATGGTCCCGACGACGGGCGCACCCCGACACCTGTCGCTGGCGGGTCCCGACGGCCCGGTCCTGGTCCCGCTCGAAGGCAGTGACGAACTACTCGAAGTGGCGCTGAACGACGGCGCGATCCTGTCCACGGCCACCGGTGTCGGGCGCCAGCCACACGATGCGGTGCTCACCTCCGGCGGAACGATCGTGGCCACCAACGAGATGGGCGGCGGAGTGATCTTCCTGCGCGCCGGTTCGGTCGTGTCGGAACTACCGCCGGGCCCGGTCCAGCCCGGTGGCGCTGCCGCTCTCGGCCCGTACGCCGCCGTCGCCGACGTGCAGGGCAACGGCGTGTGGGTCTACGACGGCGCGACCCAGCGGGAGGTGGCGCAGGCCCCGATCGGCGTCAAGCTGACCCATGCGGTGACGGTGAACGAGACCACGGCCGGGTTCGCCGATACCGACGGCGGCGCTGTTCTTCTCGCATCGGTCGACGCTGCGGGGAGCATTCGCCAGACCGCGTCGATCGAGGCCCCGGGAAATCCGTACGGACTTGCCGTCGACCGCGACCGGGCACTGCTGTTCGTGACGTTGACCGCGTCGAATCTGTTGCGCGTGGTCGACGTTTCGGACGTCTCCGCACCGCGAATCCTGGGCGACGTCCCGACGGTGACACAGGCCAACTCCGTTGCCGTGGACCCGCGCACCGGGGACGTGCTGGTGACGGGCAGCGACCCCGGCGCAACGAGTTCGATTCAGATCATCCCCCGCGCCGAGCTACCCGCGGGGTGAGTGATCACCAGCCGTAGGAGCCCGGGATGCCCTTGAACGGGCCGACCACGTCGTCGGTGATCCAGCCCTCGTAGAAACCGCCTTCTTGAGGCCGAACCGCTTCGCCGTCGATTTCGCAGTCGAGCCGGCTGGGTGAGAACGCAAGGTAGCCGGCGATCTCAGCGAATCGCGGTGTCGGGTTCTCGTAGCTCCACCCAGCGGCCGGCGCGACGGCATCTCCGCCGTGAACGTCCCAGTACGTCGCCGCGCCTTTCCATTCGCAATGCGTCGAGCGCGCCTCGGACGGCGTCAACGCGCCGGGAATCACGTCCGCGGGAGAGATGTACCAGGTGGGCGGATGGCTGGTTTCGAGCACTCGGTACGCGGCGGTGGTGCGCGCGACCACCTCGCCGCCGAGGCGGACGACCAGCGAACGGTTGGAGGACTCTAGCTTAGGTGGACGGGGGTAATCCCACACCGACTCCTGACCCGGCTTCGGCTTCTCGGGAACTACGGATCTCGGCAGATTCTGGCTCATCACTCGATGGTGCCACCGGATGTCACGGAGCGTCGACGGGATAGAGATCGTCCACCCGTTCCTCGTCGAGAATCCAGCGATCGACGTCGTCCAATGGTTCGACCGTGCGCACGGACGTGAACGGAATATCGCGCGCCGGCGCATCGACCCGAACATCCTCGATCAGCGTCTCCTGGGTTCGCGCGACCGAGGTGTCGCCGTCATGGTCGTCGATGCTCGCGGCGACGGGGGCCGTCAGCCTCCGGGCATCGACCGGAACGTCTGCGATGCTCGACTCGACGACATCGGGTTGCTCGGTTGTGCGGTGCTGTTGCGCCTCGGCCCTGCCGGTCTGTTCGACCGCATGGACCCGTTCGACTTCACGGGTCCGTTCGGGTTCGGGCAGTTCGGTGTTGCGCGGCAGTTCGGCCGGCACTCGGACGAGGATGCCGAGTCCGTGGGTCGCGGCCAACAGACTGACCGGGGCGACCGTCGCAATGGCCGCAGACAACGCCGGATGCAATGTTCCGGCGTCGGAAATGAAGGCGTGCATGGCATTTGCGCCGATACTGACCAGAGCTGCCGTGATCAACACGCCCCAGAAGAAGCGTCGCCCACTGCGTTGATCCTCGAATTGAGCGAGCGCGATGACGGAGATCGTGGCCTGCAGGATGGTGCCGTCGACGATCACGGGCCACAGCCACGACAGTGATCGCGGGACGCCCGCCATCGTGGCGAGATCCCACAGTGTGGCGAAACTGAGCACGAACGATGCGATTCCGATGACGGTGGTGATGACGACCGCACTGACGAGCGTCGCACGCAGGACCTTGTTCATGGGTCGTCATGAAACACGAGACCACCGACAGGTTCGGATCGAGCACACATGTTCGCGAATCTGCCCGCTTCGGGGCCCTACTTCCTGCTGCACTTTCTGCTGTGTCACGAGCCCATTCGGCTAGTCCAGCGACACGCGCTGAGCCCCGCCACGATACGTCCAGTTACCAATCGACCGAAGTGACGCTCGATTAAAACGAGACAATCCGCATCCAGTCTGCGCCTCCGTCGCAGCGACCGCGAAGCAGGCACTGCGGATGAGTGTGCGGTTTGCCACCGATAATGGTGAGATCAGTGGCTCGGAGCACCGCAGAGTCGAGAGTCATACATTTTTCAAGAGCTCGTTGATCTCCGAGACGCGTTCATCCAACGCATCGCCCTCACTCCGTACGCGAAGTAGGACGGCGGTCGTGTCTCTCAATGTCACTGAGAGAGTGAGGGCTTTTGATCACTTATTTGGATCGAGAGTGTGATCGGCAAGTTTCGCCGCCCCAGTGCCAGTGAAGTTCCCAACATTCGGTAGATGGCTATATTGCCGGGCTCGACAGTCCTCCGACTACGTTTCCGACCGCGCCACTCACGAGCCCTGTCAAGCCTCCTGCGGTTGCGTCTGAACAGGTTCAGCCGAGGCTGATTGCGCTCCCGCAATGGCCAGTGCGGGAACGGCAACCCCGATGAATACTCCCCCGATAGCTCGTCTGACCTGCATGTCTACTCCTCCAAAAACATGAGTTGTTTCGTGCTTCTGGACGCTTCGAACATAAAACGGCACATAAGTCCGAGACAAGGGTTTGAGCCAAAATAGTTCGCCAAGGTATCGAAGGTTTGAAACGTGAAGCACACCCCTTGCCGCTCAACTCCCGTTTCGGCTTCGACTCGAGCGGCGTTGTGCTCGACCTCGTCGAGGACCGAGAATGAAAGGCTGATCGGCGGGAAAGAGTGGAAAGGTCTCGCCAATGACTATGACCAGTGCCCCGTGGCGCCATCCCCAGCCCCAGCTGTCACGACTTCGCCTGGACGCAATTCCCGCGGAGATGCTGCATGCCTTGGCAACGGGACAGTCGATTCCCGCATCACACCACCGTGTTTCGCCCTATCTCGCCGGGGTCGAATGCCGCAGCCTGTGGCGGAGGAGAAGCAAGCAGATCATCGACATCCCCGGTGATACATCGTGGATCACGCGGCTGATGGTCGACCCGAACGTCGCCATGCCAGTCGGCGTGGCCGGCTTCCACGGAGCTCCCGACGAGACGGGGATGGTGGAGATCGGGTACCGAGTCGATCCTGAGTTTCGTCGACGAGGCCATGCCCGACGTTCGGTAGAAACCCTTCTCGCCGTTGCACGGCAACACCAGGACGTGCGTAGTGTTCGCGCCACCGTCAGCCCGAACAACACGCCCTCGCTGGCCCTCATCGAGAGCTTCGGGTTCATCGAAGTGGGTGAGCAATGGGATGACGAGGACGGCCTCGAGATCGTCTACGAAGTCTCTGCAGCACCGGTACAGCAGGATCAAGCGGTACGAACCGCCCCGCGGTAGAAGTCGGCGCGATCGTGTGCAGACATTCCGCCCCACACGCCGTACGGCTCGTTCGCTTCGAGTGCGTGCTGACGGCATTGCTCGAGCACCGGGCAGCGACCGCAGACCTGCTTGGCGGTTTTCTCCCGCGTGGCGCGGGCACGGCCTCGTTCCCCTTCGGGATGGAAGAACACGGACGAGTCGAGACCACGACACAGACCGTCGAGTTGCCAGTCCCATACATCTGCGTTGGGAACGGGAAGTTGGACCGGCCTGGCGGGTGCGCCTCGCACCATGAGCTGTCTCCTCACTGAAAAGTGAACAAGCTCACCTTCTCGCATTCGTCGTACTTTTACAAGTCCTTTCAGTCATTCGTAGTACTTAAAATCAAGCGCGCTT
This sequence comes from Rhodococcus sp. 1R11, assembly GCF_004563845.1. Lineage (NCBI taxonomy): Bacteria > Bacillati > Actinomycetota > Actinomycetes > Mycobacteriales > Nocardiaceae > Rhodococcus > Rhodococcus sp. 1R11. The sequence goes on from NZ_SPNG01000001.1 coordinate 553,071, forward strand.
GCTTGGAATATGCACTTACCGGACACTCCGCCCCGGACCTCTGCCCTGTTTCGGCCCCCGGGTGTGGATCAATGTCCCATTGCCGCACTCTGACCGACTGAATCTCGCATTGATCCGATCCAGTGGGAAGCCAGTAGGGAGCCAGAGAACCGAGGCAGGCAGCGCTCAGTGGCTCTCCGACATTCCTGCGCGCTTCTCGAGTTCGACGAGGATGTGTTCGGCGATTTTGGTGGGCGGCGGGCCGATGTCGACGACGATGGCGTTCTCGTCGTCGCCGAGAGGTTCCAGGGTCGAGATCTGGGTGTCGAGCAGCGAGGACGGCATGAAATGGTCCATCCGCGCGTTGAGACGTCCGCTGATTCGGTCCTTGGTTCCGGCCAGGTGCACGAAGATCACCGGCGCGCCGTCCCTGGCCCCTGCGCTGAGTACGTCCCGATACGACCGTTTCAGTGCCGAGCACGTCACGATTCCCGATCGTCCTGTGCTGGTGTGGTCGGTGATCCATTCGGCGATGATGTCGAGCCACGGCCATCGGTCCTCGTCGGTCAGTGGCTGACCCGACGCCATCTTCGCGACGTTGGCGTCCGGGTGCAGGTCGTCGCCCTCTTGGAGATCCCATTTCAAGGCTCCGGCGAGGATGCCCGCCACGGTGGATTTGCCCGACCCGGATACCCCCATCACCACGAGAACCGGATGGTGCGCTCTGCCTGTCTTCTCTGCTGCCATGCCTCGATACTGCTCCATCCGGTGCACCGGGATCGGACAGACGCGAGAAACCGGGCAACCCGTGGGACGATCGATCGGACATGACCGAGACCAACGATTTTCGCCAACTCCACGATTCGGTGCTCGACGAGCTCGGGCGCGACATCGTGAGTGGCGCGATCCCGAGCGGCACCCGAATCTCGGCCGACGACGTCGCCGTGCGGTTCGCCGTGTCGCGAACCGTGGTGCGCGAAGTCGTTCGTGTTCTCGAGTCACTGGGCCTGCTCACCGTTCGGCGACGCGTCGGCATCACGGTCCTGGGTTCGCAGAACTGGAACTCCCTCGACCCGGTGGTCATCCGCTGGCAACTGGCCGGCCCTGCCCGCGCCGAGCAGCTTCTGCTGCTCAGCGAACTGCGCTCGGGTATCGAGCCTTTGGCAGCCAAACTCGCTGCCCACCGAGCCACCCCCGAGCACTGCGGGGCACTGACCGCGGCGGTTATCGGTATGTCGTCGACGTCGCGTTCCGCGGACTCGGAGGCCTACCTCGAACACGACTGCAACTTTCACCGCACGCTGCTGGAGGCGTCGGGCAATCCCATGTTGCGGTCGATGTCGGACATCGTCGTCGAGGTACTCGCCGGACGCACCCGCCATGCCTTGATGTCGCGGCAAGCAGACCCCGAGGCCATCCGGTTGCACGGAGTGGTCGCGTCCTCCATCCAATCCGGTGACGCCGACGCCGCCCAGCGAGCGATGTTGACCATCGTCACCAAGTCCGCGAGGTCGATGTCGGCTGCTTCCGGTGTGACGCCGTCGCCCGGTCTGGTTCCCGACCAGCAGTGATGCACCCAGCGCACAAAGCCAGGTACGCCGACACGAGGTTCATCGCCTAGATTCGACGCGTGACTGCTCTCGAATTGCCGCTCGAACTTCGCCGCGCACTCGTCGGAGTCGCTCGGACTCCGCGTTTGCTCGTCGCGTCCGATTACGACGGAACCATGGCTCCGATCGTCTCCGACCCGCAGAAGGCCTTTCCGCACCCCGAGTCCGTCAGCGCCATGCGCGGGCTCGCCTCCCTCGCCGGCACCAACGCTGCGGTCATCTCCGGCCGCGCCCTCCGCGATCTCGCGATTCTCTCGCGACTGCCCTCCGAGGTGCAGCTCGTGGGCAGCCACGGCAGCGAGTTCGACGCCGGGTTCGTCAACGCCATCGACGACGACGCCAAGAAGCTCCTCACCCTCATCACCGGCGAGCTCCAAGCCATCGCCGACGCCCATCCGGGCGTGAGTATCGAAACCAAGCCGGCCAGCGTCGCACTGCACGTGCGCAACGCCGAGACCGCTGCGGGCGAGGAAGCCCTCGCCGCCGTGCGTTCCGGTGCTGCCGCACGCGACGGCGTCCAGGTGACCGAGGGCAAGTCCGTCATCGAACTGGCTGTCATCGTCACCGACAAGGGCGTCGCCCTCGATATCCTCCGGCATCAAGAAGCCGCTACTGCCGCAGTCTTTTTCGGCGACGACGTCACCGACGAGAAGGCCTTCGGCCACCTGCACGGACCCGACATCGGAGTCAAGATCGGACCGGGCGACACCCTCGCCGAGTTCCGCATCGACAGCACCGAGCACGTGGCGCTGGCACTGGCGTTCCTGCTCGAGGAGCGTCGCCAGTGGCTCTCCGGAGCCGACGCCCCGCGCATCGAACGACTGACGATGTTGGCCAGCCCCAATGCCGTCGCGCTGCTCACTCCCGATGCGGATGTCACCTGGCTCTGTCACCCCGAGCCCGATTCGGCAGCGGTGTTCGCGCATCTGCTCGGCGGCGATCAGGCCGGTCACTTCAGCATCGGACCCGTCCGCGCATCACTTCCGCTGAGTCAGCAGTACGTGGACGGCACGATGACCGTCCAGACCAAATGGGCCAGCCTGCAGGTCACCGACTACCTCCCGCACGACATCGGCCAGGGCCAGACCGCGCTGACCCGCGTCATCACCGGCAAGGCACCCGCCATCGTCACGTTCGCGCCGCGTCCGGAATTCGGAAAAGCCTGGGCGTCGCTGGAACCCGACGTCGACGGCCTGCGCATCCTCGGCACTGCAGACCCGATGGTTCTGCGCAGCCCCGGAGTCACCTGGAACATCGTCTCCGACGGATCCCAGCAGTCGGCCCACGCCGAGGTCGATCCGTCGAACGGGCCGATCGTCCTCGAATTGCGGCTCGGCACAGACGATCTGGACGAGCACCCGTGGCCCGAGGTCGAACGCCGTCGAGCGTCGGAGTCGTATTGGAAGGACTGGGCCGACGGCCTGAATCTGCCGCCGCTCAAGCGCGATCTGATGAAGCGATCGGCCCTGACTCTGCGCGGCCTCGTGCACGCAGAATCCGGCTCGATCATGGCCGCCGCCACCACGTCGTTGCCCGAAGACATCGGTGGAGTGCGCAACTGGGACTACCGATACTGCTGGCTGCGCGATGCAGCACTGACCGCGACCGCACTGGTCGACGTCGGATCGACTGCCGAGGCCGAGAATTACCTGTCGTGGATCCATGGGGTACTCGAATCGGTGTCGGGACCCGAACGCCTGCACCCGCTCTACACCATCTGGGGCCTGGGCCTGCCACCCGAGGCCGTCATCGACGAGCTGCCCGGCTACGCGGGCTCACGTCCGGTACGCGTGGGAAACGCTGCCAACCAACAGGTTCAGCTCGACGTCTTCGGCCCCATTGTCGAATTGGTGTCCGCCCTCGCCCACGCACGTAAGGCCAAGGGCTCCGAAAACGGCCTCTCCGATGACGACTGGGAACTCGTCCGCGCGATGGTCGAAGCCGTCGAGCGACGCTGGTTCGAGCCCGATCACGGTATCTGGGAAATCCGAGACAATCCCCGCCATCACGTGTACTCCAAAGTAATGGGGTGGATCACGGTCGACCGTGCCCTCGGACTGGCCGAAACATTCGGTCGCACAGCCGAACCGCGCTGGAGCGAGCTTCGTGACACCATCCGAGAAGAAGTGCTCGCCAACGGCTGGAACGACGAAGTGCAGTCCTTCACCGCCGCTTACGACGGCACCGACCTCGACGCCGCGACATTGTTCATCGGGCTGTCCGGCCTGATCGATCCGGCAGATCCGCGCTTCGCCGCCACGGTCACCGCCACCGAAGCCGAACTACGCAGTGGGTCAACGGTCTACCGCTACCGCCACGACGACGGTCTGCCCGGCGGCGAGGGCGGATTCCACCTCTGCGCAGCGTGGCTCGTCGAGGCATACCTGCTGGTGGGCCAACGCGCCGAGGCCGAGGCTCTGTTCGCTCAACTGGTCAGCGCCGCCGGACCGACCGGACTGCTCAGTGAGGAATACGACCCGATTGCCGAACGCTCTCTCGGCAACCACCCCCAGGCCTACAGTCACCTGGGGCTGCTGCGCTGCGCGAGATTGCTCAGCGCTCAGCCCGTCTGACCTCCACCCCCGGTTCGCTCCTCCCCAGTTGGGATCAATGCGCCTTTGTTGCAGTCAGACTGACTGAAATCCACATTCATCCCGAACGGGGTTCCAACCGACACTGAATGAATGTGGATTTGTTGCACTCTGAGTGACTGAAACCCACATTGATCCCAAATGGGCCGCAAATCTGGGGTGAGCGGCCGAACGGGCGAGGGCAGCTGGTCAGGCGATTGCGGGCGGTTGAGCCGGCGGCGGTGCTGCGGTGCGGCCGCGGAAGAGTTCGGTCGGGAGGGTTTCGGCGGCAACGATGCCCGAGTGCGAGGACGAGAGCACCAGTTTGCCTGCGCGGCGGCCTTTTTCCTCGGCGTCCTGGCGCACGGTGGTCAGGTTCTCGCGAATGGCGTCGGAGATGCCGTCGAATCCGGTGACCGAGAGTTGGCTCGGCACATCGATTCCCGAGACTCTGGCGAAGTTGAGTGCACCGAGGGCGATGACGTCGGTGGTGCAGAGCAGTGCGGTGGTGTCGCGGTTGGCCTGTAGTGCCTGGGCTGCGGCGGAGTGGCCGGAGCGCACGGTGTGGTCGAATCGTTCGACGACGGTGAGGGTGTCGGGGTCGAGTCCGGCGTCGATCATGGCGGCCTGGACGCCGGCGATGCGTTCACGTTGGACGTGGAAGTGACTGTCGGCCAGCCGACCCGGGGGTACGACGCCATCGCGGCGGTCGCGTCCGAGCCGCATGCACAGCACTGCAAGATGTTCGTGCCCCAGTGAGATCAGATGTGCGGCAAGCATTTTCATGGCGACGCGGTCGTCGATTGCGACGAGGGCGGCCTCGGGGATGTTGCGGGGTTGGTCGCACACGACGATCGGTAGGTGTCGTTCGCGCACTGCGGCCAGGTAGGGGTCGTCGTCGGCGACGGAGTAGACGACGAACCCGTCGACTCCTGCTTGTTGGACGACGGCTGCGGCTTGGACGTCGTCGCGTTCGGCTCCGGCGGGGATGAGCAGCAGTCCTTGTCCTGCGGCCTCGCAGGATTCGGCGAGACCGGCGAGGAAGCTCATGGCGGCGGGGTCGCGGAAGGAGTAGCTGAGGGCTTCGGTGAGCAGGAGTCCGATTGCTCCGGCTTTGCGGGTGCGCAGCGATCGCGCGACCGGGTCGGGGCCTGCGTAACCGCGTCGTTTGGCTGCCTGGAGGACGCGTTCGCGCAGTTCGGGCGAGAGTTGATCGGGTCGGTTGTAGGCGTTCGAGACGGTGGTTCGCGATACTTTCAGCTCGGCCGCGATCGACGCCAACGTCGCCTGACGTCGTGGTTCGCTTGACCTGACCATGAACGGGACGTTAGTCCCACACCGCGCCGCAGTGAAAATCGAGGTCGGGCTCGTCCGATTCGATACCTCGCCCGCCTGAGCGCTAGAGTACAACGGTAACGGTTTCCATTAGCGTCAAACCCCGCCTTCAGGAGTACATCGATGTCGTCCTTCCACCGCCCGTCTCGGGTCAAGAGCTCGGCCCTCATCGGCCTGACCTGCGCTGCCGCGCTGGCACTGACCGCATGCAGCTCGAACGAGCCGACGAGCACCGAGTCCGCTCCGGCCAACCCCGTCGACGGTCCGATCACGATCGTCGCGTCCACGAACGTGTGGGGCAGCGTTGCCGAGGCCGTTGCGGGCAATCTGGCCACCGTCAAATCGATCATCGCCGACCCCTCGGCAGACCCACACTCCTACGAGGCCAGCCCCGGTGACGCCGCCGCGGTCGCAGAGGCGTCCTTGGTGGTCTACAACGGCGGCGGCTACGACCAGTTCATCGAGGACATCCTCGGCTCCGAGGGCAAAAATGTGCCGTCCGTCGATGCGTTCACGTTGCTCGACGCGGACCACGATCACGACTCCGAGACGACGTCCGAGGCAGCAACCGAGCCCGCGACCGAAGACGGCCACTCGCACGGTGACGTCAACGAACACGTGTGGTACAACGCCGAGGTCGCAGCCCACACCGCCGAGGAGATCGCCGACAAGCTCGGTCAGCTCGACCCGGACAACGCCGCGCAGTACACCGCCAACGCCGATGCGTTCCACGAGCAGATCCACGCGATCACCGACGTGACGGACCGGATCGCCGCCGAGTTCCCGAACGCACCGGTGGCCCAGACCGAACCGATCGCGCACTATCTCCTCGAGGAGTCCGATCTCGACGACCGCACTCCCGAGGACTTCAAGGATTCCATCGAGGAGGGCAACGACCCGTCGCCCGCATCGATCGCCGCGACCCGGGATCTGTTCACGTCCAAGTCCGTTCGCGCGCTGGTCTACAACACCCAGACCGAAGACGCTGTCACACAGGACATTCGCACCACCAGCGAGGCTGCGGGCATCCCCGTGGTCGAGGTCACCGAAACTCTGCCCGCCGGGATGACGTTCATCGAGTGGCAGACCAAGGCCGCGACGGACCTGCAGGCCGCGCTCAGCACCAACCCGTGAGCCGATCCGCCTCCCGATCGGTGGGCAGCTGATGGAAAGCTATAACGCATGCCTGCTGTAGAACTGCGCGATGCCGGACTGGCCTTCGGCGACCGCACCCTCTGGCAGAACCTGGATCTGTCGGTCGCGGCGGGCGAGTTCGTCGCCGTCCTCGGCCCCAACGGGTCGGGCAAGACGTCGTTGCTCAAGGTGCTGCTCGGTCAGAACCACCTCACGTCCGGCACCGCGTCGATCGGCGGCAGTCCCGTTCGCCGCGGCCAGTCGGGCGTGGGGTACGTCCCCCAGCAACGCAACATCGACGACGATCTGCCGCTGCGCGGACGCGATCTCGTCGGTCTGGGCTGGGACGGCCACAAATGGGGCATGGGACTGCGGGGCATGCGGCAGCGCAAGGAGACGGTGCAGCGCGCCATCGATCAGGTCGACGCCAATTCCTTCGCCGGCGCACCGGTCGGCTCGATGTCCGGTGGTGAACAGCAGCGACTGCGGATCGCCCAGGCACTCGTCGGCGATCCGTCGGTACTGCTGTGCGACGAGCCTCTGCTCAGCCTCGACCTCGCCAACCAATCTTTGGTCTCCGGCCTCATCGATCGCCGACGGCGGGAGCACGACACCGCTGTGCTGTTCGTGACGCACGAGATCAACCCGATCCTTCCGCTCGTCGACCGCGTCGTCTACATCGTCGACGGCCGGTTCCGGATCGGGACTCCCGAGGACGTCATGACCACCGAGGTGTTGTCCGAGCTGTACGGCACCGAGGTCGAGGTGTTGAAGGTTCGCGGCCGGCTGGTCGTCGTCGGAACCGGCGACTCGATCGATGCGCTCGGCTCCGCCGGTGCCCACCACCCACCCGTACCGCACGACGGAGAAGACAAGGCATGAACGAGAAGGTTCTCGATGCATTCTCGAAGATGCTCGACTTCGACACCACCGCCAACCTGCTGAGCTACGACTTCGTTCAGCAGGCGTTGATTGCCGCTGCCATTCTCGGCTTGCTCGCCGGCGCGCTCGGACCGCTCATCGTCAGCAGGCAGTGGGCGTTCGCGGTACACGGATCGAGTGAACTCTCCCTCACCGGTGCGTCCGCTGCACTGCTCGTCGGCATCACCGTCGGACTCGGGGCCATCGTCGGGTCCGTCGTCGCCGCGGTGATGTTCGCCCTGCTCGGCAACAAGGCCCGCGACCGAGACTCGGTCATCGGCGTCATCATGTCGTTCGGCCTCGGCCTGTCGGTGCTCTTCATCTGGCTGTACCCGGGCCGAACCGGCACCAGCTTCTCGTTGCTCATCGGCCAGATCGTCGGCGTCGGGCAGAGCGGAATCCAGCTGCTGCTGGTGTGCGCCGTTCTCGTGCTGATCGTGCTCACCGTGGTCTACCGGCCCCTGCTGTTCGCCAGCACCGACCCCGAGGTGGCCCTGGCCCGCGGCGTCCCGGTCCGCGCACTCTCGGTCGTGTTCGCTGTACTCGTCGGTGTTGCCTGTGCACTCGGCGTGCAGATCGTCGGTGCCCTGCTGGTGCTCTCGCTGCTCATCACGCCTGCCGCGGCCGCCGCGCGGGTCACGGCCAGCCCGCTCAAGGCGACGCTGCTGTCCATCCTGTTCGCCGAGATCGCCGCTGTCGGTGGCATCTTGCTTTCGCTCGCCCCTGGCCTCCCGGTCTCGACTTTCGTCACGACCATCTCGTTCGTCATCTACCTCGTGTGCCGCGGCATCGGGGCAACCCGTAAGGCCAATTCCGGTCGGCTCGTCGCCGCCTAGACTGTCCAAGGTGACGGCCATCGATCTCAACGCCGATCTCGGCGAAAGCTACGGTGCGTGGACTCTGGGCGACGACGACGCGATGCTCGCAGTGGTATCCAGTGCCAACGTCGCGTGCGGCTTTCACGCCGGTGATCCGACCACTCTGTTGCGCACGTGCCGCTCGGCTGCAAACGCAGGCGTGCGGATCGGTGCTCAGGTCGGCTATCAGGACCTCGCCGGATTCGGTCGACGCTTTCTCGACGTCGCCCCCGCAGACCTCACCGCCGACGTGATCTATCAGATCGGTGCACTCGACGGCCTTGCTCGAGTTGCCGGTTCGGCCGTCGCGTACGTCAAACCGCACGGGGCGCTGTACAACGCGATCGTCCATCACCGCGAGCAGGCGAAGGCCGTGGTCGACGCCGTTCTCGCCTACGACCCCACGCTGCCGGTGCTCGGCCTCCCCGGTTCGGTCTTCCTCGAAGAGGCCGAGCGGGCCGGACTGCGCACCGTCGCAGAGGCTTTCGCAGACCGCGCCTACACCCCGCAGGGAACACTGGTCTCGCGCTCGGAACCCGATGCCGTGCTGTCGGATCCCCACGCGGTGGCACAGCGAGTGCTGACCATGGTCACCGACGGCACCGCCGTGGCCGTGGACGGCTCGACCATCGACGTCCGGGCCGAGTCGATCTGCCTGCACGGCGACTCCCCCGGCGCAGTCGCGATGGCCACCGCCGTCTCGGAGCTGCTGCGCTCCAACCACATCGACATCACTGCCTTCGTCTGATGCGTATTCTCCCGGCCGGCGACAATGCCACACTCGTCGAATTCGACGGGCTGGACGAGACGATGGCGTATTACCGTGCGCTGGCTCAGGACCCACCGGCTGCCGTCGTCGACCTCGTTCCCGCCGCGCGCACCGTGCTGGTGACGTTCGACGGGGCACCGGCACCGATACTCGAGTGGGTCGCGGCGTTGGAACCCGCTGTCGACGACCCCACTGACGCATCCGAGGCGGTCACGATTCCCGTCTCCTACGACGGCGCGGACCTCGACGACGTCGCCCGCCTGAAGGGGCTGTCCGTCGCCGAAGTGGTTGCAGCTCATACGGAACAGACCTGGACGGTCGCATTCGGCGGCTTCGCTCCCGGGTTCGGCTACCTCGTCGGCACCGACACCCGACTGCACGTGCCGCGGCGTGACTCACCGCGCACCAGCGTCCCGGCAGGTGCAGTGGGTCTGGCGGGTGAGTTCTCCGGCATCTACCCGCGATCCTCCCCTGGCGGCTGGCAGCTCATCGGGCGCACGGACGCGCAATTGTGGAACCTCGACCGCGATCCACCCGCACTGCTGAGCCCCGGCACCACCGTCCGATTCGAGCAAGCATGAGGGCCCTGACCGTGCTGCAGACAGGTCCGCTGTGCACCGTCCAGGATCGTGGACGACGTGGCCACGCGGCAGTGGGCGTCGGACGGTCCGGTGCAGCGGATCTCCGTTCACACGATGCGGCAAACCGTCTGGTGGGCAACGACGCCGGTGCCGCCACCCTGGAAGTGACGTTCGGTGGCCTCCAGGTCCGAGCCGAGTTCGACGCGGTCATGGCCGTCACCGGCGCACACGTGATCTGCCGCGTCGACGGCACCGTGCAGGGACTGCATTCGACGCTCGTGGTCCGAGCCGGGCAGGAGTTGACCCTGTCGCCGCCCTCCTCGGGTCTGCGCAGCTACCTCGCCGTCCGGGGAGGCATCGACGTCCCGTCGGTTCTCGGCAGCAGATCGACGGACACGATGTCGGGCCTCGGGCCCGCTCGACTCTCCCCCGGGACGGCGCTCCCGGTCGGCGACGCCACAGACCATTGGCCTGCAACGGATTTCGTAGTACCGACCCCGCTCGAGCAGACACTGCACATCACGTTCGGCCCACGCGAGGACTGGTTCACCGAGCACGCCCGATCGATTCTGATTCAGCAGCCCTGGAGGGTCACGCAGGATTCGGATCGCGTCGGCATCAGGCTCGACGGCGCGGAGCCCTTGACCCGCGCGGTCGACGACGAATTGCCCAGCGAGGGAATGGTTCTCGGGGCACTACAGGTGCCACCATCAGGACAGCCGGTGTTGTTTCTCGCCGACCATCCCGTCACGGGCGGCTATCCGGTGATCGCCGTCGTCACCGCGAACGATGTGTCCGCCGCCGCGCAACTGACCCCCGGAACGCAGATCCAGTTCCGCACTGTCGGCTGACCCCGGCCCTGCACAACCTCACACCCTCCTTCTCGACCTCACACGCCCATTCGAGTCATGACAGGGGTGTGAGGTTCGCACAAAGGGTGTGGGGTTCAGCCTCGACGCTGACGAGCGATGTCGGCCAGCACGACGCCCGCCGCGACGGAGGCGTTGAGCGACTCGACCGGCCCGGCCATCGGAATCGACAGGATGTGGTCGCAGGTCTCGCTGACCAGACGCGAGAGGCCCTTGCCCTCGGATCCGACGACGATGACGACCGGCCCCTTACCGTCGAAGGTGTCGAGTTCGGTGTCGCCGCCTGCGTCGAGGCCGACGACGGTGACGCCCTTGGACTGCCAATCCTTCAGTGTGCGAGTCAGATTCACTGCTCGCGCGATGGGTAGGCGAGCTGCGGCACCGGCACTGGTGCGCCACGCCACGGCCGACACGCTGGCGCTGCGACGCTGCGGAATCACGACGCCGTGGCCACCGAACGCGGCCACCGAACGCACGACAGCGCCGAGGTTGCGCGGGTCGGTGATGTTGTCGAGCGCCACGAGCAGCGCGGGTTCCTGGTGCGTGCGCGCGTTCGAGATCAGATCGTCGGGGTGCGCGTAGCGGTACGGCGGCACCTGCAGGGCGAGGCCCTGGTGCAGTCCGTTGGCGCTGAGCTTGTCCAGATCCGATCGGGGAACTTCGAGGATGGAGATCCGTGCGTCGCCTGCGCGTTGCACGGCTTCCTTGAGTCGATCGTCACTGTCGGTACCGACGGCAACCCACAGGGCCGTAGCGGGTACACCTGCACGCAGGCATTCGACGACCGGGTTGCGACCGAGTACCACCTCGGGACCGTCTTCGGCCTTGCGCCCGGCCGGACGTCCACCCGCGCGTCCTCCGGTGGTAGCGCCGCGGTTCTGCGCGGACTTCTCGGCGAGCTTCGCCCGACGCGCTGCGGGATGCTTGGTGCGCTCGGAGGCGGGGGGTGTTGCGCCGCGGCCCTCGAGGCCCTTACGACGCTTGCCTCCGGATCCGGCGACCTGCCCCTTCTTGGTGCCGTCCTTGCGGATTGCGCCGCGCCTACTCGAATTGCCTGCCATCACAAACCTGCTTCGTCGGTCTTGCTCGTACCCAGCGACCATTCGGGCCCGTTGGGTGTATCTGTCACATCGACTCCGGCCTGCGCCAGTCGATCGCGTATCTCGTCGGCGACGGCCCAGTCCTTGGTCGCCTTCGCCGTTGCTCGACGCTCCAGCTCGGCCTCGACGAGAACGCCGAGTGCACCGAGAGCTGCTGCATCCGAACCACTGTCGCTCGACCAGTGCGGATCGAGGGGGTCGACACCGAGGATGTCGAGCATCGCCCGCACACTGCTCGCATGCTCCACGGCTGTTGCCAGGTCACCGGACTCGAGGGCGGTGTTGCCGAGGGTGACGGTGGCGTGAATCTCGGCCAACGCTTTGGGAACTCCCAGATCGTCGTCGAGAGCCGCGGCAAACCCTGCGGTCCACTTGCCCATCGGAACGTCACCGGCGCGTTCGACGGCTCGCCGCACGAATCCCTCGATTCCTCGGTACGTCACCGCCGCGGTCTCGAGCGCAGTGTCGGAGTACTCGAGCATCGAGCGATAGTGCGCGCCGCCGAGGTAGAACCGAAGTTCTTGCGGCCGAACCTTTTTGAGCACATTGGGTACCGAGAGAACGTTGCCGAGAGACTTGGACATCTTCTCGCCGCCCATCGTCACCCAGCCGTTGTGCAACCAGTAGCGCGAGAAGCCGTCGCCGGCGGCCATGGATTGCGCCCGCTCGTTCTCGTGATGCGGAAACACCAGATCGAGTCCGCCACAATGGATGTCGAAATCCGCGCCGAGGTATGTCTCCGCCATCGCAGAGCACTCGAGATGCCAGCCGGGGCGGCCTGGGCCCCACGGCGTCGGCCACGAGGGCTCGCCGGGCTTGGCACCCTTCCACAGCGTGAAGTCGCGAGGATCGCGCTTGCCCTCGGCAACGCTCTCGCCCTGGTGTACGTCGTCGAGCTTGTGACCGGACAACGCGCCGTAACTCGGGAAACTCTGTACGTCGAAGTACACGTCTCCGCACGAATCGGCATACGCGTGCCCACGTTCGATCAGCCGCTCGATCATCTGGACCATCTGAGTGATGTGGCCGGTCGCACGCGGTTCGGCGGACGGCGGCAGCACACCGAGTCGGTCGTAGGCCCAGGTGAACGAACGCTCGTAGGTTGCCGCCCACTCCCACCACGGACGACCGGCGTCGCGCGCCTTGTTCAGGATCTTGTCGTCGATGTCGGTCACGTTGCGAACGAAAGCGACGTCGTAGTCGTGTGCCAACAGCCAGCGGCGCAGGACGTCGAACGCCACTCCGCTGCGTACGTGGCCGATGTGGGGCTCACCCTGCACCGTCGCGCCACACAGGTACACCGATACATGGCCAGGGACCAAGGGGGTGAATTCCCGCAGGGCCCTCGTCTCGGTGTCGTGTAGGTGAAGGGTCACGACCAGCAATGCTACCGGTGGTTTTACCTCGTCATGACAAGTGCGGTCGCGACGGCCGCGATTCCTTCGCCCCGACCGGTCAGCCCGAGCCCATCGGTAGTGGTCGCGGACACCGACACCGGCGCACCGAGCACACCCGAGAGAACGTCCTGCGCCTCGACGCGGCGCGGTCCGATCTTGGGCCGATTACCGATGATCTGCACCGCAGCGTTGCCGACCGCAAAACCGTCTGCGTCGAGCAACCGTCGTACCTCGGTCAGCATCGCGGCTCCACTGACTCCGTCCCACTCCGGACGCCCGGTGCCGAAGACCGACCCCAGATCGCCCAGGCCCGCAGCGGACAGCAGGGCATCACACAGCGCGTGGGCGGCGACGTCGCCGTCCGAGTGACCCTCGAGCCCGTCCGCGTCCTCGAAGAGCAATCCGGCCAGCCAGCAGGGCCGACCGGGAGCAATGGGATGGACGTCGGTGCCGATGCCGACTCTCATAGGAGCGCCTCTGCCAGTAGTAGATCGTGCGGGGTGGTGATCTTGAATGCGAGCGCGTCGCCCACGATGGTGTGCACTGTCTCGCCGATGCGCTCGACCAGTCCCGCATCGTCGGTGGAGATGTCGGATGTCGCGTCGTAGGCGCGACGCAGGACGTCGGCGTCGAAGCCCTGCGGGGTCTGTACCGCACGCAGACTCGCGCGATCGGGCGTGCCCACCACAGCGCCCATGAGATCGACTTCCTTGACGGTGTCGACGACGGGCAGCACCGGGATGACAGCCGAACGTCCGGCTCGGACCTCGGCGACGACGCGAGCGATCAACGCGGGCGGGGTGAGAGCGCGGGCGGCGTCGTGGACGAGCACGACGGAGGCATCTCCGACGACGGCGAGACCGGCTCGAACCGAATCGGTGCGCTCGCGGCCGCCTGCCACGACGGTGACGTCGTCGCCGACGAGCCCGCGGGCCGCGTCGAGCAGATCGACGGGCACGATGACGACGATGCGGTCGACGGCACCCGAGGCACGCAGTCCGTCCACGGACCGCGTCAGAAGAGAGTCGGCACCCAGACAGACGAAAGCCTTCGGCTCGTCGTGTCCGAGCCGAAGGCCTTTACCTGCTGCGGGTACCAGGGCGACAACGTCGCCGGCGGTACCGTTCACTCTACGAAGCTGTTCATTCTGCGAAGCTGCTCACTCTACGAAGCGGTGGCGAGAACTTCGTCGAGCATGGTGTCGGCCTTGGCCTGGTCGGTTCCCTCGGCCAGAGCCAGCTCGCCGACGAGGATCTGACGTGCCTTGGCGAGCATCCGCTTCTCGCCTGCCGACAATCCACGATCCTGCTCGCGACGCCAGAGATCACGAACGACCTCTGCCACCTTGTTCACGTCACCGGAAGCCAGCTTCTCCAAGTTGGCCTTGTAGCGACGCGACCAGTTGGTGGGCTCTTCGGTGTGCGGTGCGCGCAGCACCTGAAAGACTTTGTCGAGGCCTTCTTGCCCGACGACATCGCGAACGCCGACGTACTCGGCATTGTCCGCGGGGACTCGAACGGTGAGGTCGCCTTGCGCGACCTTGAGAACCAAGTACTCTCTCGGTTCACCCTTGATGGTGCGTGTCTCTATCGCTTCGATCAGCGCCGCTCCGTGATGGGGGTAAACGACGGTGTCTCCGACCTTGAAAATCATGTGACAAGTGCCCCTTTCGATTTACCCAGAATACCACGCCCAATATCAACGGCGCAGGTCAGGGGCACAGCGCTGCCGAATCAGGGGTTGACACAGACGGTTCGACGTGTATCCGGGGCCACATTTCGGCCGCGGTCGTAACACCCCCGTTCCTTGCGGAAGGCTGCCCTACCTGGCGCATCGTGAGCAGTGGCGGACCCCACGAGCGGCCGGTGGACGAGAACTACTACTCTGCCTAGTGGACGAGATGGACCGAGCCGGCCCGGCACCACATGGAGGACGACCGAAGTGACTGCAATCGACGCTGCGACACCGCTTGGCCGCCATCGCAGAACGGCCGCCGCCCTCGCGCTTCTCGCTGGTGGCACCCTCGCACTCACGGCCTGCGGCGCAGGTCAGATTTCGCAGACGGCCACTCAGGTCGCGGCGGTCAACGGCAATTCCGCCGACGTCGGGGATATCCAGCTTCGCAACGTTCACGTGGTGTACCCCAACTCCGAGGAGTACAGCATCGAGCCCGGCGGCACCGTCGAGCTCGGCTTCACGGCCATCAACGCCAACCCCGCCGTCGCGGACGAGCTGACCGGGATCTCTTCTCCCGAGGCTCAGGTCACCATCGTCGACGAGGCAGAACCGGGCAGCACCGAGATCGCTCCGCTGACGGCGCTCGGTGCCGGATCGCCCGCCGACACTCAGCTGGACGATCCGCTGCTTCCGATCCAGCTCATCAAGGTCGAGATGGCCGACATCAGCGAGAACGTGCGCCCGGGCCTGACCCTGCCGGTCACCTTCCAGTTCGCGAACGCCGGCGACATTGTCGTCAACGTGCCCGTCGATGCCGGTCACGAACTCGAGCGCTCCGCAGAGGCAGTATCCGAGCACAGCGGCGGACACTGACCTTTCGGGTCGAGGTCTCGGGCCCCCATTTTTCGAGGTCACCGGACCTGTCGGTGCCGATCGTTAGGCTTCCGACGTGGTCAAACTGAAGTCGAGCTACCGCTGCTCCGCGTGTCATCATTCGGTCTCCAAGTGGGTCGGCCGGTGTCCCGAATGCGGTGACTGGGGCTCGATGGACGAGGTCCAAGCCACCGCAGCACCGCTCACGTCGCGTGCTGGTGCATCGGCGCTCCGCTCGGGCGGCGGCGCGATGATCCCGACGACGCCCGCAGCAGCACTGACGACCATCAGCAGCGCAACCTCGCAGGCGAACACCACCGGCATCGACGAATTCGATCGTGTTCTCGGCGGTGGCTTGGTGCCCGGTTCGGTCGTTCTGCTGGCCGGTGAGCCCGGTGTCGGCAAGTCGACGCTGCTGCTCGAGGTGGTGCATCGGTGGGCTCGTTCGGCTCCCGACCGCCGCGCGTTGTACGTCACCGGTGAGGAATCCGCGGGGCAGGTTCGGCTGCGGGCGGACCGTACCGGCGCGGTGCACGAACGCGTCTTCCTCGCCGCCGAGTCCGATCTCGCAACGGTGTTCGGCCACGTGGAACAGGTCAAGCCCAGCCTGCTGATCGTCGACTCGGTACAGACGATGCTCGCCGCCGACGTCGACGGCGTCATCGGCGGTGTCACCCAGGTCCGTGCCATCACCAGTGCGTTGACCACGCTGGCCAAGACCACCGGGGTCGCCGTTCTGCTCGTGGGACACGTGACGAAGGAAGGTGCGGTGGCAGGCCCGCGCTCGCTCGAACACCTCGTCGACGTGGTCCTCAACTTCGAGGGCGACAAGCACTCCACGCTCCGCATGATTCGCGGAGTCAAGAACCGGTTCGGTGCCTCGGACGAAGTGGGCTGCTTCGAGTTGCGGGAGACCGGAATAGTCGGCATCAGCGATCCCTCCGGGCTGTTCCTGCACCACCGCAACGACGCCGTCCCGGGGACGGCGGTCACCGTCACGATGGACGGCAAGAGGCCGTTGCTGGCCGAGCTGCAGGCACTGATCGTCGACACCGCGATGCCGTCACCACGACGCGCGGTCAGCGGACTCGATCACGCCCGTGTCGCGATGATTCTGGCCGTCCTGGAACGCCGGTGCGGGGTGAAAGTGTCCAAGGCCGAGGTCTATGCCGCGACGGTCGGTGGGATGCGCACGAGTGAGCCGTCCGCAGACCTGGCGCTGGCAGCTGCGGTGGCCTCGGCAGTGCGTGATCAACCGTTGCCCGCCGGGATGGTGATTCTGGGGGAAGTGGGGCTGGCCGGCGAGGTACGACGCGTCGCAGGGCTCGGGCGCCGCCTCGCCGAGGCGGCCAGATTGGGCTTCAACTACGCCATCGTTCCCGAGGACGCGGGCCCCATCCCGCCCGGTATCAAGGTCAAAACCGTCACCAACGTCGGTGAGGCCCTGACGTACACGCGTATGCGGCCGGTATGACACCGGGCGGTACCCTTTACCGCGCTGCCCGTGTGCAACGGCATTGCCTGCCTACGGCAGCGCGTTAGTCTTTGTTGGGCACGAGCTCCGGATCTGCCGCATGCCGTTACGACACGAGGGAGTTGGCCATGGAAGGCGCCGCGCAGTCCCCGGCGTTACGCGAGACCATCGCTCGACTGGCACCGGGCACCGCCCTGCGGGACGGTCTCGAGCGAATCCTGCGAGGTCGCACCGGCGGATTGATCGTCCTGGGCTACGACGAAGAGGTCGAGGCCATCTGCGACGGCGGGTTCGAGCTCGATGTCGAGTTCGCGCCGACGCGACTGCGCGAGCTGTCCAAAATGGATGGCGCAGTGGTGCTTTCGACCGACGGGCAGCGCATCGTTCGGGCCAACGTTCAGCTCGTCCCGGACCACAAGATTCCTACCGTCGAATCCGGCACCCGACACCGCGCGGCCGAGCGAACCGCGATGCAGACCGGGTATCCCGTTGTCTCCGTGAGCCAGTCGATGAGCATCGTCAGCGTCTACATCAGCGGCATCAGGCACGTCGTCGAGGGCTCTGCCACCATTCTCTCGCGCGCCAACCAGGCCGTCGCCACGCTCGAACGGTACAAGGCCCGGCTCGACGAGAACACCCGTCAACTCTCGGTCGTGGAGATCGAAGATTTCGTGACCCTGCGCGACGCATTGACCGTCGCCCAGCGCCTCGAGATGGTGCGACGGGTATCGGTGGAAATCGAGCAGAACGTCCTCGAGCTCGGCACCGACGGCCGTCAGCTCGCCCTCCAGCTCGAAGAGTTGTTGGGCGACAACGACATCGACCGTCAACTGATCGTGCGCGACTATCTCGCGGGCAACGAACCGTCGAGCACCACCGGCGTGGAGAAAGCGCTCGCGGCTCTGGACAAGCTGACCGACGTGGATCTGTTGGACCTGACGACTCTGGCCCGGGCCTTCGGTTATCCCGCGACCATCGAAGCGTTGGATACCCCGATGAGCCCGCGCGGTTATCGCGTACTGACGCGAGTACCGCGTTTGCAGTTCAGCCAGATTCACCGACTCGTAGGCGCATTCGGCACCTTGCAGGGCCTGCTCGCCGCCACCGCGGCCGATCTGCAGTCGGTCGACGGCATCGGCAGTCTGTGGGCCAGGCACATTCGAGAAGGACTGTCCCGCTTGGCAGAGGCCTCGATCTCCGGGCCCTACGACTAGGAAGCGCTACGACCGACACCCGGGAACACCGGGAACCGGTAGCCCTACCGCTTCTTGGTCCCCGGGAGGAAACCGGCGTCGATGACGGCTTTCACGTATGGCCGTGCGCTTGTGATCAGCTGCTCCGCATCCGGAACGGTCTTCCACACTGCCGAGGCCATGGCGTCGGTGCGATCCTCGATGTGCCGATCGAGAACTGTGCCGGCGTCGGTCAACGTCTCACCCTCCGCGGAAGTGGTGAGCAGTCCCCGGACGGCGAGTCGCTCTGCGGCCGAGTCCCATTCGCCCTCCGACCACTGTCGCGTCAGCTGCGTGATGCGCTTGCCGAGGGCTCGGCGTCCGGGCTGCGGTGTCGGGCGGACGGCTTCGTGGAACACCGCTGCTTCCACCGGGTCGAGTTCTGCGTCGACCAAGGCGGCAAGGTGTCCGTCGCCGCGCCATTCACGCAGCACGGTGATCGAATGCCACAGGGCGAGATGTGGCACGTCGGGTCGTTCGGTGGAATGCCATGCTGCCGCGAGCGGACGGCCGGCGAAGGACGCCGCGTCGCCGATGCTGCGCAGCCGCTCCGCGATGGTCGCAAGATCGGGCTCGGAGGCCAAGGGACCCAATGCTGTGCCGAGGACGGAGTCGAGCAGGGCCCACCGACGATCGGACACTGCATCCAGACCGACGGCCACAGCGGCCGGCCACGCCTGCTCGATCAACACCGGGTTGAAGTTGTAGAACGCAGCCGCGACGACGCTGGGTGCGCACGGACCCATCGGCGCGGCCCGTGCGCCCACGTACCAGGCATGACCGTCGAGTCCGGTGTCCTCGTACGCAGATCCGAGTTCCGGATTGAAGTACGCAGTCACATGGAAGGGTTCGAGCGTCGTGTAGGCCGCTCGGGCAAGCGCTGTCGGGGTGGTCATGAGGATCGACCGTACTCAGCCGGTGATGTTGAACGGTTCCGGCACGCTCTTGAGCTCGCCGAGCTGCGCGATGGCCTGGTATGCGCCGACGCCGACCGGGACGCGCTCTTCACCGCAGCCGGGAACAGAGTTGGTACCAGACCACTTCACCGTGAAGCCGGCCTGCTCACCGGGCTTGAAGGTTCGCAGATCCGATGCAGCGTTGGGGAAGCAGTCGATGTTGGACCAGATCCGCTGATTGTCGAGGGTGTACACGAGCGCCTGCTGCAGCCCGGCACCGACGTCGCGCTGGCACTCCGCCGAACCGATGTTGGTGATCACGACGGTGAACACGGGCTCTTCGCCGAGGCGATAGGTGGCCTTCTCGGGCGTCACCTTGATGGCGAGCGACTGATCCGGGCACTGGTTGGCGATCGCGGGAGCGGGCGCACCACTGGTCGTTGCTGCTGCCGTGGCACCGCCTGCCGCGGAGTCGGAACCGCCGCCCGAACCACCGGACCCACCGGAACCGCCCGATCCCTCACCCGAACCACCGGAGCCGCCCGAACCGCCGGGTGTAGCAGACGAGCTGGGCGACGGTAGCGCGGACGTGGTGGCCGGAGCTGCGACCCCGGCCGGAGCGGCCTCGGGGTCGTCGGAACGGCCGCTCAGCGAGGCGATGAACCACACGATCAAGCCGAGGACGACAACGGCCGCACCGATGGCGAGTGCGCGGCGTCGCCAGTAGATTTCGGGAGGCAATGGCCCGGTCGGTTCCAACACGAATCAACCGTATGCGGCCGAAGCCACGCTATCCCTGAGCCCACGCGGCGTGTCGCACCGGCGAACGGGCTTTCGAGGGCTGCCGGACCGTCAGGCGGGCTGTTCGACGGTTCAGGCCGGCTGTTCGCCGATGTCGCCGATGACCTCGCGAAGCTGCGCGCGCCCCTTGGACAGCTGGTACGTGAGTCCGACGATCGCCAGATCGCCGGCTTCGACCTTCTCGGCGACGATGCGCGAACGCTGCATCAGCAGGTTGCCGGTTTCCTGGACGTGCCGCGCCTCGAACTCGTCGACGGCTTCGTGGCCGTCGCGTCGGGCCGAGAGCACCGACGGGGTGACGCGCTCGACGACGTCGCGGATGTAGCCTCCGGGCACGTCACCGCTTTCGAGTGCGTCGACGGTCGCCTGGACGGCACCGCAGTGGTCATGACCGAGCACGACGATCAGCGGAGCATTGAGCACCGCGACGCCGTACTCGATGGAGCCCAGAACGGCGGAATCGACGACGTGGCCGGCGGTGCGAACGACGAACATGTCGCCGAGGCCCTGATCGAAGATGATCTCGGCGGCGACACGTGAGTCGGCGCAGCCGAACAGGATGGCCCCGGGGTGCTGAGCGCTCTCGAGCCGGGCGCGATCCTCGATCCCCTGCGACGGATGCAGGACCTCTCCGGAGACGAACCGTTGGTTGCCTTCCTTGAGTGACTTCCAGGCAGCGATCGGATTCGAAGCAGGCATAGCTCTCATTGTGCATGCGCGGCGGGTTACCGGCGAGTCGGGTGCACGCGCGGCGGGTTACCGGCGAGTCGGGTGCACGCACAGCGGGTTACCGGCGAGTCGGGTGCACGCGCGGCGGGTTACCGGCGAGTCGGGTTCACTACTGTTGGTATCCGTCACAGACGCGAGAAGAAGGGCGCACAGTTGCCGATCGATGCCGAGGCCCTGCTCGGGTGGTTCGATACCGACGGACGCGACCTGCCGTGGCGTCGTCCGGGAGTGACCGCATGGCAGATCCTGATGAGCGAGATCATGCTGCAGCAGACGCCCGTCGTGCGGGTGGCTCCCATCTGGGAGCAGTGGGTGCAGCGGTGGCCGGTTCCCTCGGCGATGGCCGCGTCGTCGCAGGCCGAGGTACTGCGGGCGTGGGGGAAGCTGGGGTACCCGCGTCGAGCATTACGTCTGCACGAGTGTTCTCGGGTGCTCGCCGAGGACTACGGCGACGAGGTTCCGCGTGACGTCGACACCCTGCTCGGTCTGCCCGGCATCGGGGCCTACACGGCCAGGGCGGTGGCGACTTTCGCCTACGGCCAGCGAGTTCCGGTGGTGGACACCAATGTTCGACGCGTCGTCGCGCGTGCGTTGCACGGCAACGCCGAGCCCGGAAACCCCTCGACGACAAGGGATTTGGCCGACGTGGAACAACTGCTTCCGGTCAGCGTGCCCCGCGCCGCCCGGTATTCGGCGGCGTTGATGGAGCTCGGCGCGCTCATCTGCACCGCCAAGAATCCGGCGTGCCTGCTGTGCCCACTTCCCGAGTGCGCCTGGATCGAGGCCGGGCGGCCTGCGCACACCGGCCCGGCGAAGAGGGTGCAGAAGTTCGCCGGAACCGATCGACAGGTACGCGGCAAACTGATGTCGGTGTTGCGGGAGAGCACCGGGCCGGTGGAGCGGGCCCAGCTCGACATCGTCTGGCCCACCGACCCCACCCAGCGTGACCGCGCGTTGGACTCACTGCTGACCGACGGCTTGATCGAGCAGACCGAATCGGGATTGTTCGCGCTGGCCGGTGAGGGTTCGGACGGCTAGGACGCCAGAAACTCCACCAGAGCCGCATTGACCGCATCGGGTCGTTCGATGTAGCCGAAGTGGCCCGTATCGGCAATTTCGACGTAGCGCGCGCCCGGTATCGCCGCCGCCACCTCTCGGCACTGCTGCACGGGAATGAGCCGGTCATCGGCGAATCCGACGACGAGCGACTTGGCCGAAATTCGGCGATACGCCGTCAATCGGTCTGTGCCGGCGCGCATTTCGAGTCCGATCTGCGCCCGCATGCCGGCCGTCTTCTTGCCGCCGGAGTATTCGAGCACCGCCAGCCAGTCGCCGATCGCTGCCTCGTCGGCCAAGGTCTTGGGCGAGAAGTTCTGCATCGCAGTCATCGCCGCCCGGTACGAGGCCGGAAGTTCGACCCGGGCGTCGAACAGATCCTTCTCGCCCTTCGTCAACTGCTGACGCATCGTGGTGTTTCTGCCGTAGGTGGCCATCATCACTGCGTGCGACACCAGATCCGGCCGCGCCAACGCCAATTCCTGGGTGACGCGTGCGCCCATCGACGTGCCGACGACGCGAACCTTTCCGCCGCCGAGGTGCTCGATCAAGGCGGCGGTGTCTGCGACCAGGTCGTCGAGCGTCATTCCCTGCGCACACTCGGACGACGGTGCGATACCGCGATTGTCGAATGTGACCACGCGATATCCGCTCTTGACCAGGGCGGGAACTTGGTGGGTTCGCCAGACGCGGCCCGGGCTTCCCGTTCCCATCACCAGAACCACGAGCGGTCCGTCACCGGTGACGTCGTAGTTCAGGTCGATTCCGTTGAGCTGTGCGAGCGGCATTCGGATGATCCTAGTGTGCGCAGGAACCCCTCGACGGCGTCGCGATACCGCTCCGGGGCTTCGTCGTGAACGAGATGCGCCGCACCCTCGACTCGGACGAATACCGATCCGGGCTTGGCCGAGTGCATTCGGCTCATCTGGCCGGCCGGTGTGATGGTGTGCTCGCCTTCGATCAACAGAACCGGAGCACGGACGGCATCCCATTCGTTCCAGAAGTGCCGAGTTCCCCACTCCTGCGAGATCGCCTCGAACGTGTCGACGTCACCGTGCAGTCGCCAGCCGTCGTCGCCGAGCTCGAACGAATCCAGAAAGTACTGTCCGGCAACATCTCCGAAGAAGGCACGTACCGCGTCGGCGTCCGGGAACGGTTGCGGCCACGCCCGGATCATCGCCGCCCAGCCGTCCGCCGTTCGGCCGCGAAAGTCCGGCGCGATGTCTTCGACGACGAGCGCAGTCACCAGATCGGGTCGCCGCGCAGCCGCACACCAGCCGTGCAGCGCGCCCATCGAATGACCGACCAGCACACTGGGACCCACCGTTTCGAGGTGCTCGATCAGGTCGTCCACGAACGCCTCGGTCGTCAGTTCGGGCGGCGGAGGCCGACGGTGGCCCGGGGCGTCGTAGGTGTGCACCCGCCCGAATTCTCGGATCCACGGAATCTGGCGTCGCCACGTCGCCGCACTGCCCATCAGCCCGTGCAGCAGCAGTATCGAACGGCCGGATCCACCCTCGTCGTAGAGCATCACCGCCGAGCATATCGGCGGGGTAGTCTCCCGAGAATGGCCATTGTGAAGATCAATGCAATCGACGTACCCGAGGGCGCAGGCCCCGAGCTCGAAAAGCGCTTCGCCGCGCGTGCCGGAACGGTCGACGGTTCGCCCGGTTTTCTCGGGTTCCAATTGCTCCGTCCGGTCAAGGGCGAGACACGCTATTTCGTCGTCACCCAGTGGGAGGACGAGGAGTCGTTCCAGGCCTGGTCCGGTGGCCCGTCACGGCAGGCGCACGCCGGCTCCGGCGAGAGCAAGCCGGTCGCGTCGGGTGCGTCGCTGCTGGAGTTCGAGGTCGTGCTGGACGTGCCCGCCACCTCGTGACGGCGCAGTTCGTCGTCAGATGGGCTGACGGGCGAGCTCCCACTCCAGTCTGGTGGGCATGTCGGAATCGAGTTTGAGAACGGCGTCGAACAACAGCTCGGCAGGCATCGGACGACCGAGGTAGAAGCCTTGTGCCGCATCGCAACCCAGCCGACGAAGCGCGTCGAGGGTGCCGGCATCCTCGACGCCTTCTGCCATGACTCGCACGCCGAGGCTCCGAGCCAGGTCGATGGTCGAACGAACTATGGACGCGTCGGTGTCGTCGGAGTTCATTTTCGAGACGAACGAGCGGTCGATCTTGAGGGTCTGCACCGGCAGGGTCTGCAGGTAGGCCAGCGAGCTGTAACCGGTCCCGTAATCGTCGATGGCAAGAGTCACCCCGAGGCTGCGCAACGAGGTCAACGCAGCCACCGATCGCACCGGGTCGGTCATCGCGGTGGTTTCGGTGACCTCGAATTCCAGGGCGTGCGCCGGTACCGAATGTTTCGTCAGTGCCGCGGCGACCTGCTCGGTCAGCGTCTCGTCGAGAAGGTTCCGAACCGAAAGATTCACCGAGACAGACAGAGTGACACCCCGCCGTCGTAGTGCGCTGCACTGCGCGAGCGCCTCGTCGAGTACGAGTGCAGTGATGGCGGGCAACATACCGGTGCGCTCGGCATCGGGTAGAAACGTCGACGGCCCGATCAGTCCCTCACGTGGGTGCAGCCACCGCAGCAGAGCCTCGACGCGGTCGACGCTGCCCGACTCGAGATCCAGACACGGTTGGAAGAACACCCGGAGCTGATGGTCACGGATCGCCGTGTCGAGCTCGCCCAACAGTCGCATCTGATCGTGCCGGTTTCGGTCCATGTCGGGCTCGTACAGACCGATGCGAGCATGGCCTGCTTTTGCCGACGTCAACGCCACATGAGCACGCTGCAACATCGCCTCGCCGTCGACACCGTTCGTTCCCGACTCCCCCGAACACTCCTCGAACGCCGCTATCCCCACGGCCGCGTCGAGGGCGACGTTGATGTCGTGCACGAACATCGTTCTGCTGACCGCGAATTGGAGTCGTTGCGCCATGTCGAAGATGTCGGTCCGGCCCGGCAGCCGACGCATCGCGACGACGAACTGATCGCCTCCCAGTCGCCCCACCAGATCGTCGGATCGCACCGAGGCGACGAGGCGATGGCCGATCTCGCGGAGCACGCTGTCGCCCACGCTGTAGCCGAACGTCTCGTTGATCTGAGCGAAACGATCGATGTCGACCACGAGCGTGAAGACGTCCGAATCACCGCGTGTGACGAGCATCGCGTCGAGCCGCTCGCGAAGGAGGCGACGGTTGCCCAGTCCGGTGACCGCGTCCGTTCGTGCCACGTTCTCGAGCACCGAAGCCTGTCTGCGCAGCGTTCCGAGGAAGCACGCCATCCTGGCTCCGACCAGAGAGATGACCAACACAGAGGACAGCACGATCACCCAACCCCACTGCGCGACGGGCACTCCGCGAGCCAGTTGCACGGCCATGGCCACCGGGGTGACGGCAACCGCAAGACCCAGACCGACGAATCGTGCCCGCCCGAATCCGAACGGACCGGGACGCTCGATGCGGGCGACCGCCTGTTTCGGCACGAACAGCGCAACGACCCCGAAGCACACGTAGGCCGCCAGCCACAGCGTGTTCGGAAGTAGCGAGCGGTAGAGCTCGACATCGCCGATCCGAGAGAAGGTGACGAAGTCGGACACGGCCATGAGCACTGTGCCGATCGTGGCAGCTACGACAGGGACTCCGGTCGATCGCGTCAACAGATAGAGACTGCCGATGAGAGTCAGCAAGAACGCATCGACGGTCATATATACGGTCGCAGGCAAGAACGAGAGCATCGAGGCCGCTGACCCCGTCCAGTCGCCGGGAACGACGAGCATCCACGCGGCCAGACCGACGCCCACCGCCACCACCAGACATTCGAGCAGCTCTTCCAGACCGAAAACGAGCCCGTTCTCGTCGGCCGCACGCGCGAATCCCACAGCGATGATCACGTACCCGGCCAGAAACAGCACGTCCGCAGCCGAGAAGGTCGAGACCCGACCGCCGCCGTATTGCATCAGGGCGACCAACCCGTCGCCCACGCCCCAGCAGCCGACACCGACGGCCATGTACTTCCACGTTCGCCGATCCGGACCGTTCTCGCGCAGGTACCGGCACACGAATGCAGACACTGTGGCCAGGACCACGATTGCGAAGACGATGTCGCGGGGTATTCCCGGCGGGGCTGCGATGTGGGCTGCAACTGCAAGAGCACCCAGACCTAGGAAGCGCGTCCACAACATGGTGGGCACATCCTTCCTAGGCTGGTCGTTACATTCCCCGAAGGTATGCAACAGCCGATCTAACCCGATGCTTGACCTCGATTCGGCGCCGAACCATCCGTGGATGGGTCGATTCACGAACTATCCCAAACCTGACGACGGTTCGCCAGTCTCACATCGGGTGATCCGCTCGTCAGCCTTCCAGCGCGGCATCCAGCGTGATCTCGACGCCGGTGAGGGCCTTACTGACCGGGCAGGTCTCCTTCGCGGCCTGCGCCGCCTTCGCGAACCCGTCGGCGTCGAGCCCGTCCACCTCGCCACGGACGGTCAGTTTGATACCGGTGAGCTTGAAACCGGGCTGGTCCGGACCGAGCGAGACATCAGCAGTCACTTCGAGACTCTGCGGGGTACCGCCCGCTTCGGCGATCAGCGCCGACAATTGCATTGCGTAGCAACTCGAATGAGCCGCCGCGATCAATTCTTCCGGGCTGGTGGTGCCGTCTGCATTCTCGGCGGCACGCTTGGGAAACGACACGTCGAACGTCGCTGCACCCGAACTGGACAGCTCCACCTGGCCGGAACCTTGTTCGAGAGTTCCATTCCAAGCGGTGCGTGAGGTACGTGTTGGCATCGAACCGAGTCCTTTCGTCGTCGACCCTTCATAGGGCCGATACTCAGGCTAACGTCGGCGGGGTGACCGGGCCATCGAGTGCGGAAATCTCGAGATGACGAGCAAGCGATCGACCAGTTGGCTGCGGCGAACAGCGGTGATCGTTTCGGGGGTACTGATCTGGGGAGTCGCGCTGTCGGCACCCGCCGTCGCCGATCCCCTGTCGGACTTCTACGACGTGCCGGTGGAATCGACGGGACATTCGCCCGGCGATGTGGTGCGAATACGACCGATGAACTCGCCCAAAGGTTTCGGGCTCGGCTTCGACATCGAACGAATCCTGTACACCTCCACCGATACGCACGGCGAACCGATGACCGTCTCCGGGTACACGATGACCCCCACCGCGCCGTGGCCCGGCCCCGGACCGCGACCGGTGATGGCCTACGCGCCCGGCACGTCCGGGATGGCCGATCGCTGCGCCGGATCGGCGGTTCTCGGCACCGTCGGCTCGTCCCCCGCCATCCTGCCGCTACTGCTGGCCGGATATCGCGTCGTAGCGACCGACTACCAGGGACTCGGCACTCCGGGCGGGCACACGTATCTGAACCGTCTGGCCTCGGGACACGCCTTGCTCGACGTGGCCAGAACCGCCGGCGACGCCCCCGTGGTTCTGTACGGATACTCCGAAGGCGGGTTCGCCTCTGCCTCGGCGGCCGAACTCGCCGCCGCCTACGCCCCGGAGTTGAATATCGTCGGCGCTTACGTCGGCGCGCCACCCGCGGATCCGACGCTGAACATCGAGCCCCTCGACGGCACCACCCTCGGCAGCGCCGTCCTGTTCGCGGTCGACGGCATGATCAACGCCTACCCCGAACATGGCGACGAGATCCGAAGCGTGTTCGACGCCGACGGCACCGCGCTGCTCGACGCCGCACAGAACTGGTGCAGCACGGACCGCGCAGCGAACGACGCCGTCGACACAAGAGCGCTGACCCGCGACGGACACCCACTCACCGCGCACCTCGACGACCCTGGTGTTTCGCAGGTGATCGACGCGAACACCGTCGGCCGAATCGCACCGAGCATGCCGGTCTACCTGTCGCACGGCGTCGCCGACGACGTCGTACCGATCGAGCAGTCCCGCACTCTGCTCGAACGCTGGCAGGCACTCGGTGCCGACGTCACCTACCGCGAATACGACTTTCCGGCCCTCCCGATGACGGGCGCGAACCATGCACCCGGAGCCCTGGCCGCATACGCCGACATACTGCCCTGGATCGCCGACCTCGTTCACGAAAGCGACGCCTGATCTCAGCACCGAAATCAGGGTGTTCACCGAGGCTTCTGCGCGGCCCGGGCCTGGATCAATGCGCCTTTGTTGCAGTCTGACCGACTGGAACCCACATTGATCCGGGGGGTGGCGGGTGGGTGGGCGGGCCGGGGGGGTTGGTGGCGGGGCGGCGGGTCGGCGGGTGAGTGGGTTGGCTTGTGGACATACGACAACGGGCGACCCTCCGAAGAGGATCGCCCGTTGTGTGGAGCTGTGAAACTTACTCGCTGTCGCTGTCTCCGGCGGCCTTGGCCAGATCGACCGGGACCTCGTCAGGGACGATGATGGCTTTCTTCTCGCCGCGGAACGTGAACTTCGCGTCCTCGCCTGCGCCTTCGCCGTCCCAGTTCTCGACGTCGACCAGGATGATCTGGCCGGCTTCGATTTCGCCGAAGAGGATCTTCTCCGACAACGCGTCCTCGATCTCGCGCTGGATGGTGCGACGCAGTGGCCGCGCACCCAGGACGGGGTCGAATCCACGCTTGGCCAGCAACGACTTGGCCTTCTCGGTGACCTCGATCGCCATGTCCTTGTTCTTGAGCGCACCTTCGACTCGGTTGAGCATGAGATCGACCATCTGGATGATCTCGTCTCGCGTGAGCTGGTGGAACACGACGATGTCGTCGATGCGGTTCAGGAACTCGGGGCGGAAGTGCTTCTTCAGCTCGTCGTTGACCTTGAGCTTCATCCGCTCGTAGTTCGAGCCGGTGCCTTCACCCGAGGAGAAGCCGAGTCCGACTGCCTTCGAGATGTCCGAGGTACCGAGGTTCGAGGTGAAGATCAGCACGGTGTTCTTGAAGTCGACCGTGCGTCCCTGTCCATCGGTCAGGCGACCGTCTTCGAGGACCTGCAACAGAGTGTTGTAGATCTCCGAGTGGGCCTTCTCGATCTCGTCGAACAGCACGACGGAGAACGGCTTGCGGCGGACCTTCTCGGTGAGCTGGCCACCCTCTTCGTATCCGACGTATCCGGGAGGAGCACCGAACAGGCGCGACGCGGTGAAGCGGTCGTGGAACTCGCCCATGTCGATCTGGATGAGTGCGTCGTCCTCGCCGAACAGGAAGTTCGCGAGAGCCTTCGACAGCTCGGTCTTACCGACACCGGACGGGCCGGCGAAGATGAACGAGCCCGACGGACGCTTCGGGTCCTTCAGACCTGCACGGGTACGACGGATCGCCTTGGAGACGGCCTTGACTGCCTCGACCTGGCCGATGATCCGCTTGTGCAGCTCGTCCTCCATGCGGAGCAGACGGGTGGTCTCCTCCTCGGTGAGCTTGAAGACGGGGATGCCGGTCCAGTTGCCCAGAACCTCGGCGATCTGCTCGTCGTCGACCTCGGCGATGACGTCGAGGTCACCGGAACGCCACTGCTTCTCCCGCTCGGCGCGCTGACCGACGAGGGTCTTTTCCTTGTCGCGCAGGTTCGCAGCCTTCTCGAAGTCCTGTGCGTCGATGGCCGATTCCTTCTCCCGGCGTGCGTCGGCGATCTTGTCGTCGAACTCACGCAGGTCTGGCGGCGCGGTCATCCGGCGGATGCGCATCCGCGCGCCCGCCTCGTCGATCAGGTCGATTGCCTTGTCGGGCAGGAACCGATCGTTGATGTACCGGTCGGCCAGAGTGGCGGCAGCGACGAGTGCACCGTCGGTGATCGAGACGCGGTGGTGAGCCTCGTAGCGATCGCGCAGACCCTTGAGGATCTCGATGGTGTGCTCGACGGTCGGCTCGCCGACCTGGACGGGCTGGAAACGACGCTCGAGTGCGGCGTCCTTCTCGATGTACTTGCGGTATTCGTCGAGTGTGGTGGCACCGATGGTCTGCAGTTCGCCACGAGCCAACTTCGGCTTGAGGATCGACGCAGCGTCGATGGCACCTTCGGCGGCACCTGCGCCGACGAGCGTGTGCAGCTCGTCGATGAACAGGATGATGTCGCCGCGGGTGTTGATCTCCTTGAGCACCTTCTTCAGGCGCTCCTCGAAGTCACCGCGGTAACGGCTGCCGGCCACGAGCGAGCCGAGGTCGAGAGTGTAGAGCTGCTTGTCCTTGAGCGTCTCGGGAACCTCGCCGTTGACGATGGCCTGAGCGAGGCCTTCGACGACCGCGGTCTTACCGACACCGGGTTCACCGATCAGAACAGGGTTGTTCTTCGTACGACGCGACAGCACCTGCATGACGCGCTCGATTTCCTTCGCGCGACCGATGACCGGGTCGAGCTTGCCTTCGAGCGCGGCCTGGGTGAGGTTGCGTCCGAACTGGTCGAGAACCAGTGACGTCGACGGGGTACCTGCCTCGCCGCGGCCGCTGCCGCTCTCGGACGGTTCCTTGCCCTGGTAACCGGACAGCAGCTGGATGACCTGCTGGCGTACCCGGTTGAGGTCGGCTCCGAGCTTGACAAGAACCTGAGCTGCGACGCCTTCGCCTTCGCGGATCAGGCCGAGCAGGATGTGCTCGGTGCCGATGTAGTTGTGGCCGAGCTGCAGTGCTTCACGCAGACTGAGCTCGAGTACTTTCTTGGCGCGCGGGGTGAACGGGATGTGACCGGACGGAGCCTGCTGGCCCTGGCCGATGATCTCCTCGACCTGGCTGCGTACTCCTTCGAGGGAGATGCCCAGCGACTCGAGAGACTTGGCGGCGACGCCTTCGCCCTCGTGGATGAGGCCGAGCAGAATGTGCTCCGTGCCGATGTAGTTGTGGTTGAGCATCCGGGCTTCTTCTTGAGCCAAGACGACAACACGCCGCGCGCGATCGGTGAACCTCTCGAACATCGCTCTCCCTCACTTCTTGGTGGGTGGTAGCTCGCCCACCAGTTCTTCTAGCGCCGCAGTGTCCATACGCTGAGGTCGCTTGTGCATTTGAAGGTAAGACTGGTTCTCACTGTAGTTGGCCGACGTTACGAACGCCGACCCTCCACCCCTGAAATGCTGCGCAACCGCCCGCGAATACGGACTGCCTTGCCTGCTTACTGTTCATAACGCAGGCACTATGCAAAACGTTTCCCATTCGATGTCCGCTGCTGGCGAACAGCGCTCTACCTACCGATCAGGCCTGCGACGGCTTGACGATCGGAAACAGGATCGTTTCTCGGATACCCAGCCCGGTCAACGCCATCAGCAGACGGTCGATTCCCATACCGGTTCCGGTGGTCGGCGGCATTCCCTGTTCCATGGCGGCAAGGAAGTCCTCGTCGAGCACCATCGCCTCGTCGTCGCCTGCGGCAGCCTGACGCGCCTGGTCCTCGAAGCGCTCGCGCTGGATGATCGGGTCGATCAGCTCCGAGTAGCCGGTCGCCAGCTCGAATCCGCGGACGTAGAGATCCCACTTCTCGGTGACGCCCGGCTTGCTGCGGTGCTGACGCGTCAGCGGCGACGTCTCGACGGGGAAATCACGGACGAACGTCGGTTCGGTCAATGCGTCGCCCACCTGGTGTTCCCACAGTTCCTCGACGAGCTTGCCGTGGCCGTAGATCGGGACGCCGTCCTTGCGCGGCACGTCCAGCCCGACCTTGTCGGCGATCGCGAGCAGTTCGTCGACGGTGGTCTCGGGGGTGACGTCGAATCCGAGCGACTCCGACAACGACGGGTACATCTCGAGCGTCGTCCATTCGCCGCCGAGGTCGTAGGAGGTGCCGTCGGGCAGGGTGACCACGGTGGATCCGAGCGCGGCCACCGCCACTTCCTGGACGAGCTCACGTGTCATCTTCGCCGAGTCGTCGTACGTGCCGTAGGCCTCGTAGGTTTCGAGCATCGCGAATTCCGGCGAGTGCGAGGAGTCCGCACCTTCGTTACGGAAGTTGCGGTTGATTTCGAAGACCTTCTCGATGCCGCCGACGACGCAGCGCTTGAGGAACAGTTCCGGCGCGATGCGTAGGTACAGGTCCGTGTCCATCGCATTGGAATGGGTGACGAACGGCCGGGCCGCGGCACCGCCGTGCAGCGTCTGCAGCATCGGGGTCTCGACCTCGAGGAAACCGCGACGCTCGAGTGCGTTGCGAAGTTCACGAACGACGGCGATGCGCTTGCGGGCGGTCTCTCGGGCCTCCGGACGCGTGATCAGATCCAGGTAACGCTGCCGAATACGCGTCTCTTCGCTGAGCTCCTTGTGCGCGACGGGCAACGGCCGCAACGACTTCGACGCGATCTGCCATGCGTCGGCCATTACCGAGAGCTCCCCGCGACGAGAGCTGATGACCTCGCCGTGCACGAACACGAAGTCACCGAGGTCGACGTCTGCTTTCCAGGCTGCGAGGGCGTCCTCCCCGACACCCGCCAGGCTGATCATGGCTTGGAGTTGGGTGCCGTCACCCTCCTGCAGTGTGGCGAAGCACAGCTTGCCGGTGTTACGGACGAAGATGACTCGGCCTACGACTCCCACGATCAGGCCGGTCGTCGTGTCGGCTTCGAGCTCGGGAAACTCGGTGCGAATCTCGAGCAGCGAATGGGTCCGCGGAACCGACACCGGATACGCCTCGACCCCGCGCTCGAGCAACGCAGCGCGCTTGGCGCGACGAATCCGTAGCTGCTCCGGGGTGTCGTCGGCCGGCTGGGTAGAAGCTGTATCACTCACGCGCACACACTTTACAGTCCGAGACTGTCGGGACGATCAGTGCGCTGCGACGGCCTCGGCCTCGCGAACGCAGTGCTTGGCCTGCGTCAACACCCCGAGCAGCCCTGCCGACTTCAGTGCCTGATAGCCGCCGACCAGATCGGTGGCCTTGTGCAGACCCAACAGCTTGAGCGACGCCGCCGCGAGCGAGGAGGTGTAGCCCTCGGAGCAGATGACGATCCACTCGACGTCGTGGTCGGTGGCGATCGCCAGCCGGGCGTCACTGGTGGGATCCAAACGCCATTCCAGGACGTTGCGTTCGATGGCCAGCGCGCCCGGCAGCGTTCCTTCGACGGCGCGCTGGGCCTGCGGGCGAATGTCGATCACGACGGCACCGCGGTCGACCGCGTCGCGCAGTTCGAAGACGGTGATGCGATCGATGGTCTCGCGAGCGGATTCGAGCATTTCGACGATGGTCATCTCGTGGCCTTCTCGGGTTCGGCGGTGAGCTCGCTGCGGGTACGACGCAGCGTCGACCGCTCGGTCACTTCGTAGTACGACATCGCCGTCAGCGGCGGTGAGTAGGCGTGCACGCTGAGGGTGGGACCGGGCGTGGCGGAGGACGGACTGTGCATCACGTCGTGCACCCACCCCAACGGGAACGACGCCTGGTCACCCGCCTCCAGATGACGCTGCTTCAATTCGGTTCCAGCCCAGCGATATTCGAGCAACGATCCGCTCAGGACTGTCAACGCACCGAGCGAGCCGGCATGATCGTGCAGTTCCGTGGACCGATCGGGAACCCAGCTGATCAACCAGACGTCGAGATCGTCGTCCGAGTGCAGACGAGTGGCCCAGCGCTCGTCGGTCGGCCACCGCCCACCGCCGGGAAGCAGGTGGTCGAAACGCCCCTCGAGGACGTCCGATGCGCCCTGATCGGTGATGCGTAGCAGGTCGGGTGGACGAAGCCGCGTCGGCAACGTCGAGACCGACCGCGAGGTCGATCGGGGTCGGGTGGGTACAGAAAATACAGGTGTGGAAAGCATGAAGCTCTACTCCAGGGGTGTGTAACGAACGAGGCAGCGGTCAGCCTCGACAACACTCCTGGGTGGCCATGCACGTCATCACGCCGACGATTCTGACACACGAACGCCGGTTGCGCTAGCGCTGGTTCGAAACGGTCAGCGCGAAACCCTCAGCGCGGGCGCCGCTTTGCCATGTTGCGTTCGTAGACGAGGCGTAGCCCTTCGAGCGTCAGGTCCGGTTCGTGGTGCTCGATGGTCGTCGACTCGGGCAGGATCAGCGCAGCGATGTCTCCGGTACCGATGACCGCGACGTCGGTGCCTTTGACCTCGGGCACCTCACGTCTGATGCGTCCGACGAGTCCGTCCACCAGGCCGGCGAAACCGAAGATGGTGCCTGCTTGGATGCACTCGACGGTGTTCTTTCCCAGCACCGACCGCGGCCGCACCATCTCGACCTCACGCAGCGTTGCGGTGCGAGTCGACATGGCCGAGGCCGAGATTTCGAGACCGGGCGCGATCGCTCCGCCGAGGAACTCGCCCTTGGCCGAGA
This sequence comes from Rhodococcus sp. 1R11, assembly GCF_004563845.1. NCBI lineage: Bacteria > Bacillati > Actinomycetota > Actinomycetes > Mycobacteriales > Nocardiaceae > Rhodococcus > Rhodococcus sp. 1R11. The sequence continues at coordinate 587,155 of NZ_SPNG01000001.1, forward strand.
CGACGTCGACACACGTGGTCGTGCCGAAATCCACGACGATGCACGCCGAGTCGTACAGGTCATGCGCGGCAAGGGTATTGACGATACGGTCGGCACCGACCTCTTTGGGATTGTCCACCAGCAGCGGAACCCCGGTCCGCACACCGGGTTCGACCACCACGTGCACCACGTGATCCCAGTAGCGCACGAGCATCGTCCGCATCTCGCGCAGCACGGACGGCACCGTGGACAGAGCCGTCACCCCGGTGATCTGCTCGGCCTGTTCACCCAACAGCCCGCGCAACATGAACGCCAGCTCGTCCGCCGTCACATGGGGATCGGTACGAATACGCCAGTCGCGCAGCAGTTTCGAGTGATCCCCGGTGCCGGTGAAGAGCCCGACCACCGTGCTGGTGTTGCGTACATCGATTGCGAGAAGCATCGAGTCAGACCAGCACGGAATCGGCCCGCAGATCGCGCGGCGTGATCAGGCCCGAACCGGCGGGCGCATGAGCCGGGTCGCTGCCGAGCTCGACCGGCCGGTTCTTGTCGTCGACGAACACCACCCGTGGCGAGTAGTCGGCAACCTCCTGCTCGTTCATGACCCCGTAGGCGATCAGGATGACCAGATCGCCCGGGTTCACCAGATGCGCTGCGGCCCCATTGATTCCGATGACGCCACTGCCCCGCTCACCGGTGATCACGTAGGTCTCGAGCCTCGCACCGTTGTCGATGTCGACGATGGTGACCTGCTCGCCTTCGAGCAGATCGGCCGCTTCCATCAGCTCCTGATCGACGGTCACCGAGCCCACGTAGTGCAGATCGGCATGCGTGACGGTGGCGCGATGGATCTTGGACTTCATCATCGTTCGAAACATTGTGTCACTCTCCACTTTTGGGATCGTCGGGGTATTCGAGAAAGCCCGTGCCGACGGCGACACCGACGTTGTCGATCAATCTCGTGGTGCCCACCTTGGCGGCCACGAGCAGCCTGCCGTCTCCCCGTTCGGGAGCGGGCCCGAGGTGCGGGTCTCGCACTTCGAGGTAGTCGACCTGCACCAGAGGTGCCTCGTCGAGCACGGCGCGCGCGGTGGCGATGATCGCCTCCGGGCCACCGGCAGCGGCGTGCGCCCCGGCCACGAGTGCCGCCGACAACGCCATTGCAGCGTCACGCTGCTCGGCATCGAGATACCTGTTGCGCGAGGACAGCGCCAGACCGTCCTGCTCACGGACCGTCGGGACTCCGATGACCGCGACGTCGAAGTTCAGGTCTCGCACCATCTGACGAATCAGTGTCAGCTGCTGGTAATCCTTCTCCCCGAAGTACGCCCGATGCGGAGCCGCAATCTGCAGCAGCTTGGCCACGACAGTGAGCATTCCCGCGAAATGCGTTGGTCTGCTGGCACCTTCGAGTTCACTACCGAGCGGGCCGGGATGGATCGTGGTGCGCGGCCCGGACGGGTACATGTCCGACGCGGACGGCGCGAATACCAGTTCCACGCCCTCACCGCGGAGCAGTTCGACATCGGCGTCGAGGGTTCGCGGATAGGCGTCGAGGTCCTCCCCCACGCCGAACTGCAGTGGATTGACGAAGATCGACACGATCACGACCGCGCCGGTGAGCTTCGCCTGGCGCACCAACTGCAGGTGTCCGGCATGCAGCGCACCCATGGTCGGCACCAGAGCAACTTGCTTGCCGACGCCACGTAGGGCCTTGGACACCGACGTGATCACCGCGGGATCGTGGTGAACCGTCAACTGTCCCTTCGTGTAGCTGCCCGCGAGGGTCATTGCTTCCCTTCCAGAATATCGATCAGATCGGCTGCGGCACCGATACGTTGGGCGGACCGCAGCGACAGCGCTCGGTAGCCGGCGGCGATCCGCGGATCCACGGCCTCGAGCACCTCGAGGTGTTTGCCGACAGCCGCAGTATCGCCTCGGGCCACCGGGCCGGTGAGCGCCGATTGTCCGTTGCGCAACACATTGTCCAGTGCAGCTTCGAGCAGCGGAGCCAGAACGCGCTCGGGCACACCACGTTCGGCGTCGGATCCAGGAAAACCCGGACCGGCCAACGCAACTCGCAGCGCCTCGACAGCGTCGACCACCAACGTGACGAGGTGATTGCTGCCGTGGGCCAACGCCGCGTGGTAGAGCGCCCGGTTGTTCTCGGGCACGTGGACCGGCTCACCGCCGATCTCGAGGACGAGAGCTTGGGCCACCGCGTAACCGATCTCGTCGCCCGCGGTGATGCCGAAACATGCGGCCGCCATCCGGTCGGTGTCCTCGGCTCCGCCGCTGAAGGTCATCGCCGGATGTATCGCCAACGGCACCGCGCCCAGCGCGGCCAACGGCTCCAGTACTGCAACTCCGTTCGCGCCGGAGGTGTGCGCCACCAACTTGCCCGGCGCGACCGCCCCGGTCGCTGCGAGACCGGCGACGATCGAGGCCAGTTCGTAGTCCGGTACTGCCAGGATCAGCAGTTCGGCGCGACGTGCAACCTCGTCGACAGGCAGAATCTGCGACTCGGGCAATCGATCACGTACTCGCGCGATGGATGCGTCCGATACCGCGGCGGCACCGACGACAACGTGTCCGACGCGTTCGAGCGCCTCACCGAATGCCGTACCGACCCGACCGGCGGAGACGACACCCACGGTCAAGCGAGCCGGAGACAGACCACCAGTGAACCCTGATGAGGTCACCGAAATTTTCCTCTCGTTCGTTCCAGTCCCGCTCTGCGGGTACCAGACGTCCTGCAGGGAACAATAGCGACAGCGGCACCGAACGTGCCATGGGAAACCGGTGTGATCTGGTTCTCAGTCTGCGCGACGGCGACGGCGACGTGTGCCGGCGTCGGTGGTCGTCGTGTCGGCCGAATCGCCGCCCGCCAGCCCGGCCATGATCTCGGCCACGGAACGGCCGTTGGAGTGCGCGCCGGACGCCTCCTCGGTGGATTCGGCGCGCCTGCGTCCGCGTCGCGGTGCATCGACCGTCTCCTCGGCAGGCGTGTCGTCGACGCGGTCGGCTGCGAAGAACGCATCGGCCGAATCTCGCAGCGAGCGGCGAGACTCCGGATACGTGGCCGCATCGTCGGCCGATTCGGACTCGGGGGCCTGCTGGGGCTGGGCCTCCTCGACCGCTTCGGCGTCCTCTACCGTTGCTGATTCGGCCGGTTCGGATTCGGCGGCGGGTCGACGCGTCTGCTCGAAGTTGTAGGCGGTGAACGGCGAGGTGGGCGGGCTCACCCGACCGGCCGGCCTCGGTGCCCCGTAGGGGCGAGCCTGCGCGGCCGGCGGCTCGGCGCGGTCGTCCTGCCCGGCATCGGTGACGTCGTCGTACCCCTCGGGTGCAGCACCCTGCTCGGCAGACGCGTCCTGTGCGTACCTGGAATCGAGGTCCGGTGCCGCCGTCGCGCGGGGCATTTCGTCCGGATCCTCGGGATAGACCACCGACGTCTCGGCGGTGACCGGCTCGTCGTAGGGCGTACCGACGCCGTTGAAGCCGGGGCCTGCGGGTCCGTTGCCGTTGCCGCCGCCTCGGACGTACAGCCCGGACGGGGCGGGCTGATAGCTGTCGTATCCGCGGCCGCCGAGTTCCTGCATCCGCATTGCCTCGGCCCGCAGTGCGACCCGTTCGGTCGGCAGATTGCCCTCGAAGAGCACCTGCAAGTTCTGGCGAAGCGCGGCCAGTTCGTTACGCAGCGCGGCGACCTCGTCCGATTCCAACCGCGTTTCGTTGCGCACCCGGGCTTCGACGCTCATCTCGTACTCGCGTCGAGCCGAGATCTCGCGGGCGAGCTGCAGTTCGTAGACGGTCTGTAAGTCCTTGGCCTTGGTCTGATCCGCGGCCGCTTCCCTGCGGTACTTCGTCATCGCGAACGCACCGATTACCGCGGCCCACAGCGCTGAGAGCACCCCGACGCGCATCCACTGAACGCTCTCGCTGAACAACAACAACACGCTGGCGACGATGCCGAACACGACGAGCGCCGCAAGGAACAGCTGGCTCGCACTACGCCGCTTTCGGCGTCCCTTCTTGGCGCGAGTCTGATCTGTCATGTTCTCAAGGGTAACCGGCCTGTCGGTCGCATCCGCTCATCCCCGACCGATCACGTACACAACGAAGGTAACGATCGAGGGACGGATACGTTATCGGGAGCGCTCGTCGTCCCGATCTTCCGGGGTGCGGCAGCACTGCTCGAGCCACACCGCGGCGGCGACGACGGCCAGGCCCGCGACGAGGGCCACGATCGCTCCGGCTCGGTCCGCCGACGCCGCTCGCACTGTCGCCGCTCGCGGCAGCACGTACACCAGGAAGCCGACGCACACCCCCACCAGAGCGGTTCCCACCAGCAACGACGCCTTCGCCAACACCAGCGCCCGGAAGACCGTCAACGGATGCAGGTCGTGCAGACCGGTACCCACTCGATGCTCGGCGATGCGGTTGCGGACGATCACCGCGGTCACCACTTCCACCACCGCGACCAGATACAGCGACGCTCCGGCGTACACCGGGATCGGCGGAAACGAACCGTAGAAAACCCGCACCAGCAGCCACGTGCCCACGGCGGCGATCAGAAACAAACCCAAGACATCCCAGATCTTGGTGGGATTGGTCACCACAGTCGATCACCGTCGTCGTCGAGACGGACGACTCCCGCTCGCTCGTCCGTACTCAGACGCTCGAGCAGCTCGGATATCGGCACGTCCGCCCCGTCGACCCGAAGAGTGGCGTCGGGCTCGACGTCCAGCCACGGCAGCAGCACGAACGCGCGCTCGTGCGCACGGGGATGGGGAAGAATCAGGCGAGGGTCCTCGCTGATGACGTCGTCGCACACGATCACGTCGACGTCGAGGCTGCGCGGACCCCATCGCTGCACTCGAACGCGGTCCGCTGCCTCCTCGAGTTGCTGCGCCAGACGCAGCCAGTCCCACGGGCCGTAGGCATCGTCCTCGGCCACCACGATACCGTTGAGGAAGTCCTGCTGCTCGACGCCGCCCCACGGAGCAGATCGATGAACGGCCGAGCACGCCACCACGCGCGAACCCAATTCTGTTGTGACAGAACGCAAGTGGCTCATGGAGTCGCCGATGTTGCTGCCGATCGACAGCACTGCCCGGCTCATTTTCGCTCCCGATAGGCCACCACGGCCACGTCCCCGAACGTCAGGGGAATGGGAGCCGACGGCTTGTGCAGCACCACCTCCACCGCGTCGACCCGGGTGTCGTAGCTGAGCACCACCTCGGCGATCTCGGCGGAGACCGTCTCGATCAGGTCCCGGGACGGGCCCGCTACCACCGCCGCGGCACGTTCGGCCAGCTCACCGTAGTGCAGCGTCCGAGTCAGATCGTCGGTCTCGGCCGCGGGAGAGAGATCCATCCAGACGGTGATGTCGACGACGAAATCCTGGCCGTCTCGCTTCTCGAAGTCGAAGACCCCGTGATTGCCGCGGACGGTCAGCCCGCGCAATTCGATGCGGTCACCGCGACGAGTCCCTGCAGCGGCACTGTTGATCTCGCTCATGCGAGACCACCCTGCCATGCCCGTACGACGGCCACCGCGTCGAGTGACGACCGGACGTCGTGCACCCGTACTCCCCACGCGCCGCCGGCGACTGCGAGGGCCGAGACGACGGCCGTCGCGATCTCTCGGCCGTCCGGTGGACGCGGTGAACCGTCGGGTTCTGCGAGGAGCGAGCCCAGAAATCGTTTCCGGGATGCACCCACCAGAACCGGGAAACCGGATTGCACCAGGGTGGGCAGTCCGCGCAACAGCTGCCAATTGTGTTCGGCGTTCTTGGCGAATCCGAGGCCAGGGTCCAGCACGATCCGCGACGCGTCGACCCCGGCGCTCACTGCGTGGTCGACCTGCTCGAGCAGTTCGCGGCGGACGTCGGCGACCACGTCGTCGTAATGATCGGCCGGACCCGTGTGCCGGAACGTCGAGTCGGCGGCCCGCCAATGCATCAGGATCCACGGCAGCCCGCCGTGCGCGACCACACCGGCCATCGCGGGGTCGGCTCGACCGCCCGAGACGTCGTTGACGATCGACACCCCGGCCTCGATCGCCGCAGCGGCGACATGTGCGCGCATCGTGTCGACACTGGTGCTCACGCCTTCGGCGGCCAACGCCGAGATGACCGGCACGACCCGCTGTACCTCGACCGACGGGTCGACGCGGTCTGCCCCGGGGCGTGTGGACTCCCCACCGACGTCGACGATGTCGACTCCCAGCCGATGCATCTCCAGACCGTGTTCGACGGCCGCGTCGACGTCGAGGTAGCGACCGCCGTCGGAGAACGAATCGGCCGTGACGTTCAGAACGCCCATGACGATGGGCGCAGGGGGAACGGAGTGCGCGAGAATCATCGCGATCGGACCGGAACCGTCATTTCCGGAGGATCAGGTCCAGGGCTTCCGAACGCGATGCCGCGCTGGACTGCAGCAGACCCCGGACCGCCGAGGTGGTGGTGCTGGCACCGGGCTTGCGGATACCGCGCATCGCCATGCACAGGTGCTCGGCCTCGATCACGACGATCGCACCGCGTGGGTCGAGCTTGCGCATCAACGCGTCGGCGATCTGGCTGGTCAACCGCTCCTGGACCTGGGGACGCTTGGCGTACATGTCCACTACCCGAGCCAGCTTCGACAGGCCGGTTACCTTGCCGCTCTTGCCGGGGATGTACCCCACGTGAGCGACGCCGTGGAACGAGACCAGGTGGTGTTCGCACGTGGAGTACATCGGGATGTCGCGAACCAGCACCAGTTCCTGGTGGCCTTCGTCGAAGGTCGTGTTCAGCGCGGTGTCCGGATCGGTGTAGAGGCCGGCAAAAATCTCGCGGTAGGAGCGGGCGACGCGAGCCGGGGTATCGAGGAGACCCGGGCGATCGGGATCCTCACCGACGGCGATCAGCAACTCGCGTACCGCAGCCTCCGCACGAGGCTGGTCGAACACCGCGCCCGTGGCGTAGGCCACCGGCTCCGTGATTCCCTGCTGCGGCACGGCGGATTGCACGGCTGCTGGGACTTCTGCCGAGTCGCCTGTCGACTCGTCGGTCCGATTGACTGACACGAGAACATACCTCCGGTTGGGCTCCGCGGATGTGACAGCTGGGCGGGCGGGCTGCTCGGTGTGAACGGCTCGCCGGCGGACAACAGCACGGGTTCGAAACGACGTACTGGGTCGACCGTGACGGTCGACCCAGTCAGCCTAATGATCGGACTAGCGGTGCGAGCCGCCCGGTCCTTCCCACCGTTGGGTGCGTGGGCCGGCGTCGCCGTCGTCGTTTCCGTGACCGTCGCCGTGCTCACCCTGCTGCGACTCCTCCGACGAACCATGAGCGGGTCGATCGTCTCCGGGCAGCGGGTAGTTGTGCGAGCTTTCCGGTACCTCCCACGTGGGAGTCGACTCCGGCGCCCCCTCGGAATTCTCGCCGTAGGGAGGCTCGTGCCGGGATGTGCGACCGTGCTCCCCGGAGTCCGGCCGGAACGGATCCGGCTGGTACTGCGGCGGCTGATACGACTGCTGCAGCTGCTGCGGGTCGTACGACTGCTGCGGCTGGGGCGGCTGGTAGGACTGCGGCTGCTGGTACGTCGGATGCTGACGGTAGCCCTGATCCGAGTCCTGCTCACGCGGCGGCTGATTCTGAGCCGGCGGCGTGGACGGACCTTGGTAGCGCGGCACCTGCGGCTGATCGCGCGGCGGCCAGCCGGGTGCCGACCAGCCGGCTGGAGCGCCGTAATCAGGGCCCGAGCCATTGGGACCCGGTCGAGGCTCGGGCCGGCGATAGCCCTCGGAGTATCCGCCGCCCGTGGTCGGCCCGCCGTAGCTTCCATTGGCAGGACCGCCGTTGGTAGCGCCGTTGTAGCCGCCGCCATTGTAGCCGCCGCCATTGTTGTTGCCGCCGTTGTTGTTACCGCCGTTGTTGTTACCGCCGTTGTAGTCGCCGGGGGCAGGCGCGCTACGTCGACCGGCACCCGTGTTGGGTCCCAGCTCGCCTATGCCGGGTGCGCCGTTGTAGCCGTTCTGCTGCCCACCCTTGGTCAGCTGCGGCGAACCGGCGTAGCTGGGCTGCGGAAACTGTTGCGGCGGAAGCTGTTTCGGGGCCGGCGGCACCGGAGGCCACGGCTCGCCACGCTCGGCGGCGAGTTCGCGAGGAGTCTTGACCGGCGGCTTGTCCGACGGCTTACGATCTCCGAAGTCGTTGAACAGCGTGATGCGTGGACGCTTGGTGACGCTGTGGAAGATCTTCTCGAGGTCCTTGCGGGTGAGCGTCTCACGTTCGAGCAGCTCGGAGGCGAGGGTGTCGAGCAGATCGCGGTACTCGTTGAGGATGGCCCACGCCTCGGTGTGCGCGGCCTCGATGAGCTTGCGCACCTCCTCGTCGATCTCGCGTGCGACCTCGTGCGAGAAGTCGGACTGCTGACCCATCGAACGACCGAGGAACGGGTCGCCCTGTTCTTGTCCGTAGCGAACGGCACCGAGCTTGCTGCTCATGCCGTACTCGGTGACCATCGCGCGGGCGATCTTGGTTGCCTGGTCGATGTCCGAGGACGCTCCGGTGGTCGGCTCGTGGAACACGAGCTCTTCCGCGGCACGTCCACCCATGGCCATCACCAGGCGCGCGATCATCTCCGACCGCGTCATCAGGCCCTTGTCGTCCTCGGGCACCGTCATCGCGTGACCGCCGGTGCGGCCGCGCGCGAGGATGGTCACCTTGTAGACGGGCTCGATATCGGGCATCGCCCACGCAGCGAGTGTGTGTCCACCCTCGTGGTACGCGGTGATCTTGCGCTCGTGCTCGCTGATGATGCGGCTCTTGCGTCGCGGACCACCGACGACGCGATCGACGGATTCTTCGAGCGACGCCTCGGTGATGACGGTGCCGTTCTCGCGAGCGGTGAGCAGCGCCGCTTCGTTGATGACGTTGGCCAGGTCTGCACCCGACATTCCGACGGTTCGCTTGGCCAGACCTTCGAGGTCGGCATCCTGCGCAACGGGCTTGCCGGCCGAGTGCACCTTGAGGATCGCTCGACGGCCGGCCAGGTCGGGGGCACCGACCGGGATCTGACGGTCGAAGCGGCCCGGACGCAGCAGGGCAGGGTCGAGGATGTCAGGCCGGTTCGTTGCGGCGATGAGGATGACCCCGGTGCGCTCACCGAAGCCGTCCATCTCGACGAGCAGCTGGTTGAGCGTCTGCTCGCGCTCGTCGTGTCCGCCGCCCATGCCTGCACCGCGCTGGCGGCCGACAGCGTCGATCTCGTCGACGAAGATGATGCAGGGGCTGTTCTGCTTGGCCTGCTCGAACAGGTCGCGCACGCGGGATGCACCGACGCCGACGAACATCTCGACGAAGTCCGAGCCAGAGATGGTGAAGAACGGGACGCCCGCCTCGCCTGCGACGGCGCGCGCCAGCAGCGTCTTGCCGGTTCCGGGAGGGCCGTACAGCAGGACGCCGCGCGGAATCTTGGCACCGAGAGCCTGGTAGCGCGCCGGGTTCTGCAAGAAGTCCTTGATCTCGTACAGCTCTTCGACGGCCTCGTCCGCGCCCGCGACATCCGCGAACGTGGTCTTGGGCATGTCTTTGGTGAGCTGCTTGGCCTTGGATTTGCCGAAGCCCATGACACCGCCGCGGCCGCCGCCCTGCATACGGCTCATCACGAAGATGATCACGCCGAGGATCAGCACCATCGGGAGGATGAGCAGCAGGAACGAGCTGAACCAGCTCTCCTGGGTGACGGTGGTGTTGTAGCTGTTCAAGCCCTGCGAATCGACCTTGTCGAAGATCTGCTCGGACGCCGAGTCCGGATACTTCGCAATGATCTGCTTCTCGTTGTCCGTGGCGTCGGAGGCCTCTTTGAGGGTCAGCCGAATCTGCTGCTCACGGTCGTCGATCTGCGCGGATTCGACATTTCGATCGTCGAGCTGGGCGATCGCCACCGAGGTGTCGACCGACGTCCAGTTCCGCGTGTCGTTACCGAAGTAGCTGAAGGCATAGATCACCAACAGAATGCCGAAAACGATGGCGAGATTTCGTATTACTGTCTTCCGATTCATACAGCTTCAGCCGACTCGGCCGTGTCCTTTCAGTCCGCTCCCGCGCGCTGGCTGCTCCCTGCCCGCCGGATACTCCAGGCTACCGCGAGACTCGGACATCGGACTCGCTCTTACCTGGCGCTCTGCGTCCACGCGCCTGTCGGCGTCGACGCTTCTTCCCCTCCAACGACTGCACTCCCCCGGCAGTTCCCCGTATCTCGCCGCACACTATCCGCATCGATGGACCATTGCATACGTCTCGGCGCGGCAATGGTCCATTCACCGACGGTCCAGCGCAGCGACTAGGGGCGGAACCGAACCAACTCGGATCAGCTGTACACCTTGGGGTCCAGCAGACCGATGTACGGCAGATCGCGGTAGCGCTCGTTGTAGTCGAGGCCGTAGCCGACGACGAACTCGTTGGGGATGTCGAAGCCCACGTTCGCGACTTCGACGTCGACCTTGATCGCGTCGGGCTTACGCAGCAGCGTCACTACCGACAGCGAAGCCGGTGACCGGGTCGCCAGGTTGCGCTTGAGCCAGCTCAGCGTCAGACCGGAGTCGATGATGTCCTCGACGATCAGCACGTGGCGTCCGGTGATGTCGCGATCGAGGTCCTTGAGAATCCGAACGACGCCGGAGGACGACGTCGACGAGCCGTAGGAGCTCACCGCCATGAACTCGAGCTGCGCCGGGATGGGCAGGGCCCGCGCGAAGTCGGTCATGAACATGATCGCGCCCTTGAGAACGCCGACCAGCAGCAAGTCGCCTTCGGGAGCACCCTCGGGATACCGCTTGGCAATTTCCTCTGCGAGTTCCGCGGTCCGTGTTTTGATCTGTTCCTCGGAAATGAGAACCGATTCGATGTCGCCCTCGTACACGGGGTTTCCCTTCATTCGTTCTCCAGGCCGACGCTCAGCCTGCCATGCCGACGCGAGCACACCAACCTCGCCTCCGGCGTTCCCCCAGGCAGCGCAACTCCGCCCTGCCCGGTCCAGCGCACGACGAGCGCATCGACAGCTCGGATCTGACGGTCCGACAACGACGTCACACCCCGGCCGAGGAGCCAGCGCCGCACCACTCGGCGGCGGATCGCAGGGTCGGACGATTCGATCGCGGAGACGTCCAACTCGCGCGTGTTCGTATCGACGACGGCCGTGGCGATGGCGTCGAGCGCCCGGCCGTCGTCCTGCAGCTGCTCGGCCGTGCGGGCCAGAGCCGGGGCGACGCCCCCACCGAGCACGTCTTCGAGCAACGGCAGCACCTCGTGGCGTAGTCGCACCCGGGTGAAGTCCGGATCGGTGTTGTGCGGGTCCTGGAACGGTTCGAGTCCCAGCTCCCGGCACGCGGCCCGCGTCACGGCACGTCGCACCCCCAGTAGCGGTCGCCCCCACGGGTCGTCGAACGCTGCCATTCCGGCGATGGACCGAGGCCCCGAGCCACGACCGAGACCGAGCAGCACCGTCTCCGCCTGGTCGTCGAGAGTGTGCGCCACCAGTACCGAGGCAGCGCCGCGCGCGCCGTCCAATGCGTCGTATCGGGCTCGGCGAGCGGCAGCTTCCATCCCGCCCGAACCGGCCACGGTCACTGTCAGCACTCGGGCGTCGTCGACGCCCAGCAACCGGGCACGCTCGGCGGCAACTTCAGCCACCTCGGCCGATCCCGCCTGAAGCCCATGATCGACGATCAGCGCCGTCACGTTCGGAGCCTCGGCGGCCGTCGCCGCAGTGAGCGCCAGTGAATCCGCACCACCGGACAACGCCACCGCTACCGGGCCGGGATGCGCCGCCAACCAACCCCGCACTGCACGCCGAACCTCCAGCAACGCCGGAGACTCAGGCAGCGTGAATCGGTGCGAGGGCTCAGCCAAGGACTCGCGCGACCCACGCATCCGGGTCCTCGATTTCCGCCAGCAGTGGGAGCGTGTCCGGCCCGGTCCACACCGTGTTGAAGCGTTCCATTCCCACCGAGCCGACGACGTGATCCACGAACGCCTTGCCGCGTACGTACTGCGCCATCTTCGCGTCCATCCCGAGCAGTGTGCGCACGACGCGTTGCACGGGGTTGACCTTGCGTTGGCGTCGTCGGTCGAACGCGCGGCGGATCTGCACCACCGACGGCACGACGGCCGGTCCGACGGCGTCCATGACGTGGTCGGCGTGACCTTCGAGCAGTGTTCCGAGAACGAGGAGACGGTCGATCGCCTGCCGCTGCGGCTCGGGTTGGGTCGCGCGCAGCAGACCGATGATGCCTGCATCCTCGGCGGATCCGGAGGGGTTCTTCCTGGCCTTCAGAGCGCCGCTCAGCCGAGTGACAACATCGGACATCGGCTCGTCGGTGCCGTCGGAGAGCAATCCGACGTTGTCCCGCATGTACTGCCCGAGCCACGGCGCGGAGGAGAACTGCACCCGGTGGGTCACCTCGTGCAGGCACACCCAGAGCCGAAAATCACTGGGTGAGACGCGAAGTGCACGTTCGACGGCGATCACGTTGGGTGCGACCAGCAGCAGGGTGCCACTCTCTCCGGTGAACGGATCGTACTGTCCCAGAATGGCACTGGACAGGAACGCGAGCATGGCACCGGCCTGCAACCCGGCGGGCTTGCCACCGAGCAGTCCGGTCGGGGGTGCCTCGTTCTCGTCCCCGGTGAGGTGCTTCATCGACGCGGCCGCAGCTGCGATCCATCCTGCTCGATCGACCACCTGGGCGTCGGGCACCGGCAGACCATCGGCCAGGCCTGTCGTCTCCCGCACCGGCCCCTCGGCTCGAATCGATGCTGCGGCAAGCTCTTCCACGGCTGCGTCGGCGGTGTATCGCGAGGTGGCCGGGCCCGGACGGGCCAATCTCGCTCCGGCCTTCGCAGCCACCGCCCAGTCGACTGCGCCGGCGAACCCGGACGTGGCGTCGTTCTCGTCGGCGGTTGCTGTTTCGGTGCTCATCGGCAACCACACATTCTCAGGGTCGATGCCACGGCATCGAGGGCGGGTCGACTGACATCGGGTGGCCGGTCGTTGGACATCAGGGCGAACGTCAGGATCCGGCCGTCGACGTCGACGACATACCCCGCCAAAGCGCTTGCAGTGGAAAGGGTTCCGGTTTTCGCACGGACCCATCCGGCACCGGTACGGTCACCCGAGGCGTACCGATCCGACAGCGTTCCGGTGGCACCGGCGACCGGTAGGTAGTCGAGCATCGGCCGCAGCGCCGGTTGGCCGGTACCAGCGGCCGACGTCAGCACCTGATCGAGCAGACGCGCGGGAATCCTGCCGTCGACCGACAGTCCGCTCGCGTCCTGCAACGCCAGGCCGGTCATGTCGAAGCCGGCCGAGAACAGGGTCTGGCCGATGGACGCCACCGCCCCGGAAAAACTTGCCGCCGTGTTCATCTCGAGCGACAGTTCTCGGCCCACTGCTTCGGCGAGTACGTTGTCGGACCGATAGATCATCTGCTGCAACCGATTTCGCAGCGGGGCCGATTGCACCGATGCGATCTGATCGGCTCCCTCCGCCGCCTTGCCCGTCGTCACCGCAGCAGGGTCCACGCCGAGTCCCGCGGCGAGTGCACGGCCGGCATCGAGGGCAGGGGTGGTGCTGCGCGGCGATTCGTCGACTAGGGGGTCCGATCGGCCGCCGTCGAGCATGATCGGTTCGATCGGGGTGATGGATCCGGCGGCAATATCGGCCGGGAACCAGCCTTGGGCCATCGTGTCGCCGGTGTAGATGGACGTGTCGACGCTGATGCTGCGCACCGTCGTTCCGCTGCGGCGGATCTGCTCCACCAGATCGTCGATACGGGCCGCACCGGGGTAGAACCCGACGGTACCGACCGGCAGTGCGGTGAGCGTGGGGTCTCCGCCCGCGATCAGGACGATGTTTCCTTCGCCGTTGCCCTGTACGACGCGAGTGGCTACGCGGTGATCGGCGGGAAGCGCGAGCATCGCTGCCGCTGCCGTGAGCACCTTGGTCGTCGATGCGGGAGTCATGGGCGTGTCGGGATTCTGCGACCACAGGATCTCGCCGGTCTCCGCGTCGGCCACGGTTCCGGTGAACGTGCCGAGCGCGGCGTCGTCCACCACGGGTGCCAGCGCGCCTGCGAGACCGGCTGCGGTCGGCGCCGGGGCGGAGTCCGGGAACGCGGTGATCGATGGGTTCGGCAGCACCGTGTCGGGTGGAGGTGCGATCGCGGTGTCGGCACTCTGGGAGACCCTGGGCAGCACCAGAGCGGCGGTCGTGACGGCAATGACCACGACGAACACCGCACACAGCGTCAGGATCAACCGCTTCTTCCTGCGTCTACGTCCCGCCATGGGACCGAGGAATCGCCGTGTCAGCCCCGCCACCGTTCCTCCGTCATTGCCGTGGTCGTACCCATGATCATCGAGTCAACAGTATCCTCGGGTCCGGTAGCCTTGCGCCGCCACCATAGAGACATTCGCAAACCACTCGGGCCCGGTCGGGCTCGAACCAAGACAGTGAGGACTGCACGTGTCGTTCGACGTCACCATCGAGATCCCCAAGGGGCAGCGCAACAAGTACGAGGTCGACCACGTCACCGGACGTGTTCGCCTCGACCGCTACCTCTACACCGCGATGGCGTATCCGGCCGACTACGGCTTCATCGAGAACACCCTGGGCGAGGACGGCGACCCGCTCGACGCGCTGGTGCTGCTGCCCGAGTCGGTGTACCCCGGTGTGATCGTCGAGGCCCGCCCGGTGGCGATGTTCAAGATGGTCGACGAAGCAGGCGGCGACGACAAGGTGCTGTGTGTGCCGGCCGGCGACACGCGCTGGGATCACATCCAGGATCTGAGCGACGTCTCGACCTTCGAGCTGGACGCGATCAAGCATTTCTTCGTCCATTACAAGGATCTCGAACCCAACAAGCACGTCACCGGTGCAGACTGGGTCGGTCGCGCAGAAGCCGAGGCCGAAATCGCTGCGTCCTTCAAGCGTTTGACGGACAATCCGGGTCACTGATCCTTTCGGCATCACAACACCTCGTTTCGGCAGTGAGCCGACGAACCACAGTTTGGGGAGACGTATGACCGACAGCACTTCCAACGGCAATGCCGGTGATCGGCGCAATCTGGAGTCGCGGCCGATCTCCGACCCGACCCAGTTCCCCGATCTGCCGGTGACCGTCGTTCTCGACCGGATCCCCGTACCGATTCTGGCTGTCGATCCCACCGGTGCCATCGTGTTCGCGAACGAGGCCTTCGACGATCTGTTCGGACTCGACCGGACAGAACGAGAGGACTTTCACCTGCACGACATCTTCCCGGATCGAGCTCCGGAGGGCGTCAACGTCGCGGAGATGTTCCTGACCACCGTCGCCACCCGTGCGGACTCCCTGTGGCGGATGACCGACAAGACCGGTGACGTCGTTCAGGTGCGTGCCAGCAAGTCGATTCTCAGGCGCGCCGAGGACACCGTCGTGCTCGTCGCGTTGGAGGATTTCACCGACCAGCTGTGGAACGACCCGAAGAGCGCTCTGCGCTGACGGCTCGAATCGTTCTCCCCAGAACGTTTTCAGGGAACGACCAACGGTGTACACCGGCATGTCACGTGCCGGTGTACACCGTTGCTCTGTTTCCACCCGCGTGCTTCGACTCGTACATCGCTGCGTCGGCGTCGAGCAGTACGTTGTGCATCAGCTCGGCCGAGTCGTAGGCCGAAGCGGCCGCTCGCCACCGACCGGCATCGAGTACTGCGACCCCGATGCTGACCGTCACGGGTACGTCGTCGCCTGAATCGTGCACCGCCTCGCGGATGTCGTCTGCCAGGTGTTTCGCGGAGTCGGCGTCGATCGGAACGGCAATCGTGAACTCCTCACCTCCGGTGCGCGCCACGCACGGACGTCTACCGGTGACAGCGCTCAGCCGCCGCGCGGTCCGGCGAAGAACCCGGTCACCCATCGCGTGACCGAAGGTGTCGTTCACCCGCTTGAACTGGTCCAGATCGACCACCATCAAGGCCACCGATCGGTTGTCGGCCAACCTGCCCAGCATCCGCTCGAGCCGCAACTCCAGACCACGCCGGTTGAGCAGGCCCGTCAAGGAATCGGTGTTGGCGAGGTCGAGCTGGCGTTGGATGACGGCGCGAAAGGCGAGCACCGAATTGACCACGAGCACCGTGATGAAGGCCCGCGCGATGATCGAGGCCGGATCGTCCGGGCGTTTGAGGACGGCCAGTACCGCGAGCAGCAGAATGACGGCGTTGACGAACGCCGTGTGGAATTTCAATACGTTGCGGCGGGAGAAGTAGGCAATGTAGGTACCGATCACCGAGAACAGGGCGGCACCGTACAGAGCGAGGTCCCGGTCCGCGAAGGTCAGCAGTAGCCCCGACACCCCCACGTCCGCGTAGATCACGAACCATCCGGGCATGTGCGAGGCGTCCACCGAACGTAGCCACCACCACGCTCCCACCGGCAGGGTGGAGAGCAGCACGATCGTGCAGATCAGCACGGCCGTCGTGCCGACCGGACCGTCGTCCGACAGCATGATGATCGCGCCGATCACGCCGAACGACGGGACGAGGGCGGCGATGCCCCTGGCCACGCGACGCTCGAGCCGGATCGAGCCCGATCGGGGTCCGATATCGGACGACGGGGACCGTGGGTCGTGATCGGTTGGCACCGCGTTCCCTCCGTCCGTTCCGAGCAGTCCGAGCAGCCGGGGACTACGGCCTCGCGTCCCGGCCGTCGAGGCAGGGCTCGAGCGTACGGAACAGCCCGACCGTCGTCACCGAGTTCTCGGCGTCCGAGGCTCAGACGTTACCTGGGCGTTGAGTGGGCAGGTCCGGTCTGATGGTCTCGTAATCGGTCAAGAATCGGTCCAACAGAGCGACCAGCGTTTGCCGATCCTCCTGGGCCCATCCTTCGATGACTCGTCCGAGGTTCTCGGTGCGGCGTTGCTGGATGGCGGCTGCGGCTTCCTCTCCGGACGGGGTGACGGCCAGAACGAATGCCCGTCCGTCACGTTCGTCGGGCACTCGAGCGACGTGCCCTCGCTCGACCAGCTGGGCTACCTGTCTACTGACGGTGGACGGATCCGAGTTGACCATCGCGGCAAGTTCGCTGGACCGCATCGGTCCGTCGCGCAGCAGGCGGAACAGGCACACGTAGGCGGCACCGTCGACCCCGCCCGAGGACGAGATCTGCGCGATGTTCCGCTCCCGAATTCGCTGCAGCCGAACCAGCTGCGTACCCAGCTCTTCGGCGAATTCGACCATGTCAGCTACCGGTGAATTGGGCCGGACGCTTCTCGAACACCGAGGTGATGGCCTCGGTGAGATCGTGTGAGGCGAGGAAGGCCGCGTTCCACGCAGCGACGAATCTCAGCGAGTCGTCGACGCTCGCCGATCGGGAATGGTCGAGGACGGTCTTGATGCCCTGCACCACCAGGGGCGGGTTCGCAGCGATGGCCGCGGCGCAGTCGCGGGCGGCCGCGAGGACTGCGTCGTGGTCCTCGAACACGTCGTTGACCAGCCCGATCTTCTCGGCGCGCGCCGCGTCGATGTCCTTTCCGGTCAACGCGAGCTCACGCAGGTGGCCGTCACCGATGATCGCAGGGAGTCGAGCGAGGGATCCCATGTCGGCGACGATCGCGACACGCACCTCGCGGACGCTGAACTTCGCGTCGGCGCTGGCGTATCGCACGTCGGCGGCGGTGATGAGGTCGACGCCGCCACCGATGCACCAGCCCTGCACTGCGGCGACGACGGGCTTGCGGCAGTCCGCCACCGCGTTGACGGCCTTCTGCATCGTCTTGATGGTGTCGTGAAACGTCGTCCTGGGCCCGGCGAGTGCCTGGTCGGCCATCAGCGGCCCGAACGTTCCCGCCATCGCCGGCAGGTCGAGACCGTAGGTGAAGTTCCTTCCGGAGCCCGCGAGGACCACGGCCCGCACCTCGGGATCGGCATCGAGTTGGGCGAACAGTTCTGGGCATTCGCTCCAGAAATCAGGGCCCATGGCGTTGCCCTTGTTCGGCCCGAGAAGTGTCACGTGCGCGATGTGGTCTGCGATCTCCACAGAGAATGCGGTCCAGTTCCGTTCGGTCATGCCTGCGAGCCTAGCGGCAGACGCAGCCGTGCCCGCAGGGCGTGTTACGCCGAGTAACGTCTGCGCTAAGAGCCTGCTCAGCGATGGCAATGGCCGACTCGGGTCCCTCATCATTCATGCATGTTGATGCATCAGGGGTTGGGTCTCGAGACATTCAACGATCTGCCGCGTCGCAAAGCGGTACATGCGCTCTACGAGTGCTGTTGCTCGGTCGCCTGGGCCTCACGTCTCGCCGACGGCCGCCCGTACCGATCGCGGGACGAGTTGTTCGCCGCGGCGGCGGCCGAGCTGAACGAGTTGTCCGACAACGACATCGACGCCTTGGCCGCGACGCTGCCCGAACCGAACAGGATGTGCACGGCCATGGACGCAGAGTCGCGCAGCGCTCTGGGCACCGCGGCGCGCGCGTACGAAACGAAATTCGGCTGGCGCTACGTCTCGAATCTGATGATGGCTCCCGACGGTTTCGAGCCAAGGGATGTGCTGATGGAACTCGGCCATCGGCTCGACAACGACGAACGAACCGAGCGGCTGCTCATGCGTCGAGAGCTGGTCGAGATCGATCGGTTCCGCCTCGGCCGACTGTTGGGTCCCGAAGGCGGCTGGCCGCCGTACTGATTCCGCGCGGGTCAGCCGAACAGGCCGACGACTCGGCCGATCAGGCCGCCCGCGATCACGATTGCCAACAGTGCCACCAGCACGATGACGACGATCGGCATCACTCGGCTGCGCTGCGGCGGTTCGTGGTTGGGCCCACCGACTGCTGTCTCTGCTGGAGGAGTATCGCCCGGCGTCACGCTACCGCCCGCTTCGAGGCCGGCAGTCTCATCGGGTTCTGGATTCTGAGCAGTCATGAACCCGGAGTACCCGGTCGCGCATCCCTCAATCGAGCTGTGCTCTGGCTATCGCTCCGGCGAACAATTCAGTGACGGCATCGGCGATGACGGACCGGTCGATCTCCTCCGGATCCACCGAATGTTCGACGGCCAATCCGGAGATCAATGCCGCCAGTGACATCGCGAGGCGTCGAGCATCGAGGGTCTGCCCCACACCCCATTGCACCGCCCGCTCCGCGATGAGCCGTTCGAGTTCGGTGCGAAGGGCTCGACGGTCGGCGCGGTAGCGCTCGGCAATCACCGGGTCGCGGCCGGCGAGAATGCCGAACTCGACGGTCAGTAGTGGCCATCGCGGCTCGGCGACCACCCAGGACGCAATTTCGCCCCCGCCGGCTCCCGCAGCTTCTTGCGGGTCCAGATCGGATACGTGAGCCAGTACTCGGGCAGCAAGATCGAGTGAGCGCCGAGCGAGCAATTCGGCGAACAAACCCTGCTTGGAATCGAAGTTGGAGTACACGGCCCCCTTCGTGAAGCCGGCCCGGTCGGCTATGTCGGTGAGCTTGGCCGCCGCATATCCGCGCTCGGTGAACTCGTCGGCCGCTGCGGCGAGCAGCCGCTCTCGCACGTCGTTCCGCTGCGGCCTGCGCTGCGGCTGTGTCGATGACCACTCTTCTTGCTGCTCGACGTTCACGATACCTAGAGTATTGAATACCTCGGGTATCGACAAGGTTTTCGGGGATCGACGAGGTCTTCGGGTATCGACATGGTCAGGAGCACGTTCATGCGCAAGATGTCACTACTCGCCGCCGCAGTGCTGGTGCTGCAACTCGGCTTCATCCTCAGTTACGTATCGGCGTTCCATCAGCCGACTCCCCACGCAATTCCGATCGCCGTGGTGACCGAGTCCGGGCTCCCCGCCGGCCTGGACCAGCAGACCGCCGACCGCCTCGACGCCATCGACGGTGCGCCGCTCGACGCGCGTACGGCAGTGGATACCGCCGAGGTTCGCACCCTGCTCCGCGATCGGGACATCCTCGGTGCCTACGTCGTCGGCTCGAGCGGCACCGACACGCTGATCACCGCGAGCGCCGCCGGCAGCTCGGTGGCGACCGCCCTCGAATCGATCTTCACCGAGGTCGACGCCGCCCAGGGACGCCAATTCGTGGTGCGGGACGAGATCCCGGTCGGTGTGCACGACAACCGAGGATTGTCCGGCTTCTACCTGTCTGTGGGCTGGGTCGTCGGCGGCTACCTACTCGCGGCAGCCTTCGGTCTGCTCATCGGGGCACCGACGACCCGACGCGAAACCTGTGTTCACGTCGGCATTCTCGCCGCGTACTCGATTGCATCGGGCGCGCTGGGAGCACTGCTGACCACTCACGTACTCGGAACCTTTGCCGGGCACTGGTTTCCGCTCACCCTGTTGGGCACCGGCGTCGTCTTCGCCACCGGGCTGTTCACCATGGGCCTGCGCGCCCTGATCGGAGTGGCAGCGGTACCGGCGGCCATCGCACTGTTCGTCGTTCTCGGAAACCCCAGCGCTGGAGGTGCTTTCGGAGCAAACGTGCTGCCGACGCTGTACGCGTCGATCGGCCGGTGGATCACCCCGGGTATCGGCACCGAAGGAGTACGCAGCATCGTGTACTTCTCGGGTGCGGGGGTCGGCCAGCCGGTACTCGGGCTGGGTCTCTACATCCTGATCGGCGCGCTGATGATGGCTGCGGCGGCAGTTCTGCGCCGTCGTCGCAGCGTCGGTGAATCGATGCCGAGCCAGTAAAGTGGCATCTCATGACTGCCACCTTCCCTCTGCCGATGCCCGATCTCGCTGTCCGCACGCTCGGCGGCGCAGTGGTGTGGGCGAACGACGAGACGTTCGCCGAGAAGGAAAACTTGATCACCCCGGGCAAAGCCGACTACTCGACCGCGACGTTCGGACACAAGGGGCAGATCTACGACGGGTGGGAGACGCGGCGCCGACGCGAGGCCGGCTACGACGAGGCGATCGTGCGACTCGGAGCCGCCGGCATCGTGTCGGCCGTCATCGTCGATACGTCCTGGTTCACCGGCAACTACCCGCCGGAAATTTCGATCGAGGCCGCCGAGGTGACCGGATTCCCGTCGCCGACCGAGCTGTACGCGACGGAATGGACGACCATCGTTGCCCGTAGTGCCGTCGACGGCGACAGCGAGAACCGATTCGAGGTCGCGTCCGACGCCCGCTGGACGCACGTCAAACTGTCCATCTATCCGGACGGCGGAGTCGCTCGGCTGCGAGTACTGGGCCGCGGCGTCCCGGACCCGAAGTTCCTGGCCGTCGGGCCCGTCGACCTGGCCGCGCTCGAGAACGGCGCATACGTCTCGGCCTGCTCCAACATGTTCTACAGCTCCCCGAACAACCTTCTGTTCCCCGGCCCGCCGCGCTCGATGGGCGAAGGCTGGGAGACCTCGCGTCGCCGCAACGACGCCAACGACTGGGTGCAGGTCCAGCTCGCCGGCACCGGCCGTATCCGGCTGGCCGAGCTGGACACCAGTTGCTTCTTGGGCAACGCCCCCGGCGCGGCGTCCCTGCAGGGTCGGCTGGGCGACGGCGACTGGGTCGAACTGCTGCCGCGAACGACACTGCAGCCCGACACTCGGCATCGCTTCGTTCTCGATCACGACGCCCCGGTGTCGGAGGTCCGAATGGACATCTTCCCCGACGGCGGGATGGCGCGATTGAGACTGTTCGGTGATCTCGCGGGAGTGGAGCCTGCGGAATGACCCAAGGAGGCGGGAGTGGAGCCTGCGGAATGACCCAGTTGGGCAAGCTCTCTGCGTAAACGGTCGTGTGGCAATAGGGTTGGGACATGTCCCGGCTACTTCATCCGAATGCAGCCCACGTTGCCGACACCCTGATTTCTCGTGGTCATCACGGGGTGGTGGTGAACAGTCCCGAGGGCACCCACACCGCCGCCGATGCCGCAGCTGCGTTGGGCGTCGAGGTAGGTGCGATCGTGAAGTCGATGGTGTTCCTGCTCGACGACGAGCCGGTGTTGCTCCTGGTGTCCGGGGCTCACAATGTTCATCTCGAGCACACCGGTGAGCGTCTCGGCGGCACGCTCGCCCGCGCCGATCTGCGCACCGCCAAGCACGCCACCGGTCAGCCGATCGGCGGAATCGCTCCGGTGGGCCATCCGACGAACTTGGATACGTTCGTCGATCAGGACCTGGCTGCCCACCCTGAATTGTGGGCCGCGGCCGGGCACATCGACACGATCTTCCGCTCCTCGTACACCGAGTTGCTGCGCATCACCGCAGGTCTGGCGATCGACGTCACCTGAGCTCGAACGACCTACGAGGCGAGGGTCGGGGCAATTCGGGGTGCGCCGAGGACCGCGTCGACGACGTCGGTGTCGAGGCGGGTGCCGCGCGATTCGAGGAGCGGCAACACTCCCGCGACCAGGAACGTCGCCTGCCGCTCGATCTCGCCGTGTACCTGCAGCGTCACGCCGTCCGCGACGTCGGCCGCGGTGACGTCGGAGATCAAACTCGCCAGTCCCGACGGGGTACCGACGTAGCGGATGGACGACGGGCCTGCCGGCGCGTCGAGTGCGGCGAATTCCCGACGGGCCGTCCTGGCGTCGGCAGCGATGTAGATCTCGAGATCGAGGAAGACCGCGAGATTGTCGGCCGATTCACCGCGGTCGACGGATTCTGCGTGCAACCGGGCGCGTTGTTGCTGAGCTTCCCGCAGGTCCGAGGCAACGATTCTGATGGTGTTCACCTCGGGCCCGGCGGTCAGCTCGGTCCAGACGTCATCGGATTCGATGGCTACGCGGGTGTGATTGTGCGACATGAGTGGTGGTCCTGATTCGTCGGTCGGGATGCGCATGCGGTCGGAGCGGAGCCGAACTCGAACACGACCCGGACGCAGTGCGGCACAGATCGACATACCTGTTGCACCAGTGGCGATTGCCACGAAAGACGACACTCACGGTCATGACGCCATGCTAACTGTCTGTGGGGCTGCACGGGGACCCAACCCCGGCGGCCCCGTCGACCAGCGCGGGGAACGGCCGAGGGTCCGGTACGGGGTTCCACCACCCGGCTTCTTCGGCGTAATTCCATGTCGGACCGGACTCGACGAACGCCGCCAACGCGTCGACGAGTCGGTCCACGTCGGCCGAGGAACTGCCGAGACCGATACTGGCACGCACGGCGCCGTCGGCATGACCGAGCCGGCGCAGCAGCGGGTGGGCGCAGAACTTTCCGTCGCGCACTCCGATGCCGTGTTCGGCCGACAGGTACGCCGCCACTTCACCGGGATCGTGGCCGGCGACGGTGAAGGTGACGATGCCGACGACGTCGGGCGCGTCGGCCCATACCTGCAGCAGTTCGACACCGTTCAGTGCGACCAGCCCGTCCCGCAATCGACTCGACAATTCCCGCTCGTGTGTCGTCGCGGCATCCTCGTCGAACGAGGCGATGGCCTCGCATGCCGCCGCCAGCGCGGCGACCCCGAGCACGTTGGGCGTTCCTGCCTCGTGACGCTGCGGTGCGGGAGCCCAGTCGGTGTGCTCGATCGTGACACTGCGCACGGCACCGCCGCCGGCCAGGTGGGGCTCGCCCGCGTCGAGCCAATCACGGCTTCCCACAAGCACACCCGCGCCGAACGGGGCGTAGAGCTTGTGTCCGGAGAACGCCAGATAGTCCACGCCGAGTGCGGCGATGTCCACTCGGCGGTGCGGAACGAGCTGGGCGCCGTCGACGACGATCCGGGCACCGTGCCGATGCGCGAGATCGGCCAGTTGCTCGATGGGGAGCACTTCGCCGGTGACGTTCGATGCACCCGTGATGGCCAGTAGCGCAGCGGGTTTCGCAGCCAGTTCGGCGTCGAGCCGGGCGAGCGTCTCGGCCAGCGTCGATGCTGCCACCACCACTCGGCGATTGCGCCACGGAAGGAGGTTGGCGTGGTGTTCGATGTCGAGCACCACGGTCTCCCCCGGCACGCACGCGGCCAGCAGATTGAGCGAATCGGTGGTGTTACGCGTGAATACGACCACTGAATTCGCTTGTGCACCAACGAACTCGGCCACGGTCTCGCGCGCCTTCTCGTACGCCGCGGTGCACACCCGAGACGCGTAGCCGGCCCCGCGGTGCACGCTCGAGTAGAACGGGAGCAACTCCGCGATCCGATCGGTCACCGCGGACAGCGCCGGCGCGCTGGCCGCGTAATCGAAGTTGGCGTAGGTGCACGTGCCGCCGTGAACCAGCGGAACCTGCAACTCCGTGCCGGAAACAGGGGCAAAAGGAGCACAGGGACGGGAAAGTACAGACGTCATGACAGATCAAGCCCTCACGTTCGAGGGACCCGCAACGGAAGATATTCGTGAACGAGTCCGCGCTTGCCGCACCGATTGTTCGGCGTCAGCCTGGTCGTCACCCGGAGCACCCCACCGCGAAGGAGGGTTGCCGACCAGCAAGCCGGGGCTTGATGCTGGTACTCGTGACCGTGGACAAGACACTGGCAAACCCACCATGGCTTTGTCAAGCCGGAGCTCACTCCGACACAGCAGTAGGATCTCCGCGGTAGGAAGGCGCGCTCGTTCACCTGCTGGCAAACAGAACGTGAGATAACCAACGGCGCTGCTGCTCCCCCAGCACCACGAGAGTCATTTGCCAACGAACGAGAAGGACACCCGGTTGCCTGTGCACCAAGAGAACGATCTGCCGGGTTCGAGCACGGATATCGCACCTGCTCCGGCCGCGTTTCTCCGCTCGCCCCTTGCCCCGCCGGCCCGCACACTGATCGACGTTCTGCGTGAGACCGCCGATCGCTTTCCGGACGCACCCGCGATCGACGACGGCACGGTGTCGGTCAGCTACGCCGAATTGCTCGACGACATCGCCGAGGGTGCCCAGTGGCTCGCCGACGCCGGTGTCCGGCGCGGCGACCGCGTCGGCATCAGGATGCCGTCGGGATCCTTCTCGCTGTATGTCGCAATTCTGTCGATCCTCGACGTCGGGGCTGCGTACGTGCCCGTCGACGCCGACGATCCGGAAGAGCGCGCCGAACTGGTCTTCGGCGAGGCTCAGGTGACGGCCATCGTCACTGCGGGCGGTATCGCTGCCGGCACCGCGCCGAAACAGGACCTGCCCGAACTGGGTGCCGGTACTCCGGTCCCCGAGCTGCCCACACCCGAGGACGACGCGTGGGTGATCTTCACCTCGGGTTCGACCGGAACCCCCAAAGGTGTTGCGGTCAGCCACCGTAACGCCGCGGCGTTCGTCGACGCCGAGGCCCGGATGTTCCTGCAGAAGGATCCGCTGGGACCAGGCGACCGAGTGCTCGCCGGCCTGTCGGTCGCGTTCGACGCCTCCTGCGAGGAGATGTGGCTGGCGTGGCGGCACGGTGCCTGCCTGGTGCCCGCCCCGCGCTCCCTGGTGCGATCCGGCTTCGACCTCGGTCCGTGGCTCGTCTCCCGAGACATCAGCGTCGTCTCGACGGTGCCGACGCTGGCGTCACTGTGGCCCGCGGTGGCACTGGAAGCGGTGCGGCTGTTGATCTTCGGCGGCGAAGCATGCCCACCTGAGCTGGCCGAGCGGCTCGCCGTCGAAGGCCGGGAAGTCTGGAACACCTACGGCCCCACCGAGGCGACGGTCGTCGCGTGCGCGGCCATCATGGACGGTAAAGGCCCGGTCCGCATCGGATTGCCGCTGGACGGGTGGGATCTGGCGGTCGTCGACGCCTCGGGCACTCCGGTGGCGGTCGGCGAAGTAGGCGAGCTCGTCATCGGCGGCGTGGGCCTCGCCCGGTATCTCGATCCGGCCAAGGACGCCGAGAAGTACGCGCCCATGCCCTCTCTCGGGTGGGACCGGGCGTATCGCAGCGGCGATCTGGTGAAGCTCGAGCTCGAGGGACTGTTGTTCCAGGGCCGGGCCGACGACCAGGTCAAGCTCGGTGGGCGACGCATAGAGCTGGGCGAGATAGACAATGCGCTGCAAGCACTTCCGGGCGTCGGCGGTGCGGCCGCGGCAGTCCGCAAGACCGCTGCGGGCAACTCGGTTCTGGTGGGATATCTCGCCAGTACCAATCCCGACTTCGACCTGGAGGCCGCGCGCGCCTTGCTGGCCGAGCAGTTGCCGTCGGCGCTCGTACCGCGGCTCGCGCTGGTCGACGAGATGCCCACACGTACCTCGGGCAAGGTCGACCGTAATGCGTTGCCGTGGCCGCTGCCCGGCATGGCGGGCGCATCGGCGCTCGGAGGTACCGCGGGGTGGGTGGCCGAGTTGTGGACCAACATCCTCGGCGCTCAGGTCAACGACGAGAACGCCGACTTCTTCGCCAACGGCGGCGGTTCGCTGTCTGCCGCGCAACTGGTGACGGCATTGCGCGAGCGGTTCCCCGAGATCACCGTCGCGCAGCTCTACGATCACCCGCGGTTGGGTTCTCTGGCACAGTATCTGGACGACCTGAAGCCTGTCGTGGAGGCAATCCCCCGCGATGTGGCACCGACGTCCCGTACCGCGCAGTGGGCCCAGATTCTGGCGACCGTTCCGTTGACGACGCTGACCGGGTTGCAGTGGGTCACCTGGCTCGGCCTGCTGTTCAACGTCATGGCGTGGTTCGACGACGTGCCGTGGGCTCCGACGCTGTCGTGGTGGTGGATTCTTCTCGCGTTCGTCCTGTTCATCACCCCGGTCGGGCGCATGGCCATCTCGGTGATCGGCTCGCGGATACTGCTGGCGGGGTTGAAACCGGGCGCATATCGACGCGGCGGCAGCATGCACATAAGGCTTTGGGCGGCAACGAGATTGACCGATGCCAGTGGCGCGTCCAACCTCTCGGGTGCACCGTGGATGGTCTATTACGCGCGCGCCCTCGGCTCGAAGATCGGCAAGGGCGTCGACCTGCACACCCTGCCGCCCGTCACCGGCATGCTCGAGCTGGGCGACGGCTGCTCCATCGAGCCCGAGGTGGATCTGTCCGGGCACTGGATCGACGGCGATCTCGTCTACATCGGCGGCATCGAGATCGGTGCGGGTGCCACTGTCGGCGCACGCTCCACGCTGCTGCCCGGAACCAAGGTCGGCAAGAACGCGGTCGTCACCGCCGGCTCCGCCGTCGTCGGACGGGTGAAGGCCGGGCAGATGTGGTCCGGTTCGCCTGCGCAGAAGGTCGGCAAGGCCGATCATCCGTGGCCGGCGGAGACCCCACCGCGCGCCACCAAGTGGGTGTTCGCCTACGGCGTGGCGTCGTTGTTCCTCTCCGGCATGGCCCTGTTCTCCATCGGCGTCAGCCTGGTGTTGATGGGCTGGTGGATTCACACTGCAGACTCCGTGCTGGGGGCCTTCGAGCGCGGCTTGGTGATGTTGCCCGTCGCAACGATGGTGTCGCTGGCGGTGTTCGCCATGATCACCGTCGTCGCGGTGCGGTTGCTCAGCATCGGACTCGTCGGCGGATACCACCCGGTGCGCAGCCGTATCGGCTGGCAGGTGTGGGCCACCGAACGCC
Organism: Rhodococcus sp. 1R11; assembly: GCF_004563845.1. NCBI lineage: Bacteria > Bacillati > Actinomycetota > Actinomycetes > Mycobacteriales > Nocardiaceae > Rhodococcus > Rhodococcus sp. 1R11. The sequence goes on from NZ_SPNG01000001.1 coordinate 614,560, forward strand.
TGATGGATTCGGCGCGCACGTTCCTGTTCCCGCTCTACGCGTCGCTGCTGACCCCGCATTGGCTCCGGTTGCTGGGCGCGAAGATCGGCAAGGACGTCGAGGCGTCGACAGTGCTGATGATTCCCAAATTCACCACCGTCGCCGACGGTGCGTTCCTCGCCGACGACACCATGGTCGCGAGCTACGAACTCGGCGGCGGCTGGATGCACCTGGGCGACGCCAAGGTGGGCAAACGGGCGTTCCTGGGAAACTCAGGAATGACCGGGCCGGGGCGGACCGTCCCGAAGAACGGTCTCGTTGCGGTGCTGTCGGCAACCCCGGACAAGGCCAAGTCGGGCTCGTCGTGGCTCGGTAGCCCTCCGGTTCGGTTGCGCCGTGCCGCAGGCAGCGCCGACTCGTCACGGACGTTCGATCCGCCTCGTAAGTTGAAGATCGCGCGCGCACTCGTCGAGACGTGCCGACTGATTCCTGTCGTCGTGACATTCGGCATCGGGCTCGGAGTGTTGTTCGGACTGACCGCCGTCGCCGACACCGTCGGCTATTGGTTGGCAGCCTTGGTCAGCGGCCTCGTGCTGCTCGTCGCCGGCTTCGTGGCTGCGGCTGTGTCGGCGGCCGCGAAGTGGCTGTGGGTCGGCCGGATCGGCAAGACCGACCATCCGCTGTGGAGCTCGTTCGTGTGGCGCAACGAGGTGGCCGACACGTTCGTCGAGACCGTCGCTGCGCCATGGTTCGCCCGCGCTGCCGAGGGCACCGCGGTGCTCAACATGTGGCTGCGATGGCTCGGGGCGGACATCGGCCGCGGCGTGTGGTGTGAGACGTACTGGCTCCCCGAAGCCGACCTCGTGACGTTGGCCGACGGCGCGACGGTGAACCGAGGGTGCGTTGTGCAGACGCACCTGTTCCATGATCGGATCATGTCCATGGACACCGTCGATCTCGGCAGAGGCGCAACCCTGGGACCGCACTGTGTCGCTTTGCCTGCATCGGGTATAGGTGATGGTGCGACGGTGGGGCCTGCCTCCCTGGTGATGCGCGGCGATACGGTTCCCGCGCATACTCGTTGGCAGGGCAATCCGATCGCGCCGTGGGCCAAGGGTGATCCCTTTCCGCGGATTCGCGACGACCGAAGCGAGGGGTGATCTACCGTGCCGGACAGGCTCGTGGCACCGGTGTTCGACGTCGACGCCAACGACAACCCACTCGATACCTACCTTCCGCAGAACGGCAATCGCGGTTATCGCGTCTCGCGGTACGAGCTCGACCTCGAGTACAAGGTCGAGAGCAACCGTTTGACGGGCAAGGCGAAGATCACCGCGGTCACCACGGCGACGGTGTCGAAGTTCGCGTTGGACCTCGGTCCGGCGCTCAACGTGTCGAAGGTGTCGGTCAACGGATCGCGTTCGGTGAAGTTCAGCCACCAACGGGGCAAGCTGAAGATCACCCCTGCCAAGCCCATCGCGTCCGGGGCGGCACTGGTGGTGACGGTGGCCTACGGCGGAACTCCCAAGCCGATCAACGGATTCTGGGGCGAGGTCGGCTGGGACGAGCTCACCGAAGGGTCGATCGTCGCGAGTCAGCCGAACGGTGCCGCGTCGTGGTTTCCGTGTGACGACCACCCGGTGTCCAAGGCCAGCTACGGCATCACCATCACCACCGACTCGCCGTACTACGCGGTGGCCAACGGCACGTTGGTACGCAAGCAGACTCGGGCCAGCCGGACCACGTGGGTGTACGAGCAGCCCGAGCCGATGGCCAGCTATCTCGCGACCATCCAGATCGGGCCGTACGAGCATCGCGTCGTCAGCCCGGGGCCGGTGCCGATGAACGCGATCACGCCGCCGCGGCTACGAGCGCAGTTCGACCACGACTTCGGCCGTCAACCGCAGATGATGGACACCTTCGTACGGCTCTACGGCCCTTACCCTTTCGCGGCGTACACCGTGGTGGTGACCGACGACGATCTCGAAATCCCGGTGGAGGCGCAGGGCCTGTCCATCTTCGGCGCCAACCACTGTTCGGGTTCCCGGTACTACGAGCGCCTGGTCGCACACGAATTGGCGCACCAGTGGTTCGGCAATTCCCTGACCCTCGGCAAGTGGGCAGACATCTGGCTGCACGAAGGATTCGCCTGCTACTCGGAATGGATCTGGGCCGAGAACTCCGGCGGCGCAACGGCTCACGACAAGGCCAAGCGTGCTCACACCATTCAACGAGGGCTCGCGATGGATCTGCAACTCACCGATCCCGGGCCCGCCCGCATCTTCGACGACCGCGTCTACAAGCGCGGCGCACTGGCCTTGCACGCACTGCGACGCACCATCGGCGACGAACGGTTCTTCGGCCTGATCCAGGAATGGACCTCCAAGTACCGCTACTCCACCGTGGCGACCGCCGACTTCACCGACCTCGCTTCTCGCTTCGGTTGCCCCCGAACCCTGTGGGACGCATGGCTTGTGGATACGCAATTGCCGTCGTTGCCGTAGGTCCAGCGGGCAATCGGCTCCCCGGTTTCAGAAATGTGCCTCCGATCCGTTCCTTGCCAGGATGGTCGTGAGACATGTCGGGCAGGGTTGCGGGGAAGCGAGGACAGATGATCGACGTCGAAGTTGGGCGTACACCGACCGGCAACAGATCGTTCCCGATCGCGTTTAAGGTCGAGTTCATTCGGCAGTGGGACGACTGCACCGAGTGGGGAGCCAAGACTGCGTTGTTGCGTGAATACAACCTGCCCAAGTCGACAGTGAAGTCTTGGCTTCGATCGCGCGACAATGGGACGCTGACTGCAGCAATGGTCAAGGCGGCGGACAAGTCGAGGTTCAAAATGGAAAACCGTGAGCGCGCTGAACTGGCACGACTTCGTACCGAGAACGATCAGCTCAAGAAGAAGGTCGCACAGAGTGAAGCTGTGCAAGAGATCTTGGGAAAAGCATACGAGCTCTTGGAAGGGATGACCACGAGCTCGGACGAGGGCCCCGACATCCCGGTGTCGGGGATGAGTGCGACGGAGTACGCGAGCTGGCTTCACCGCAAAGGCTTGTCCTGACCGACACCGTCCGATCCCTGCATTCTGCAGGTGTGACGGTGGCGGCGGCATGCGCGTCGGTCGGCCTCCCACGATCGACGTTCTATCGAATCTCTCAGCAGTACAGCCATTATCGAAGGGTTCCATCACCGGTTCCGCACGCCGACCGGCACCAACCGGCGGCATTGACCGGAGCCGAGAAGGCCGATGTTCTGGCCGTCTTGACAGACGAACAGTATGCGAACCTGTCTGTCGTCCAAACATATTGGCGTGCACTCGACGCCGGGAAAGTGTCGTGTTCGCAACGGACCTTCTATCGGATAGCTCGATCCGCCCGATTCGTCGGCGACCGGCGGCGATGCAAGTACAACACTGGAAAGCATTCTCGCAGAACGCCTATCGTGCATGCCGGTGCAGTCGGTGAACTGTGGTCATGGGATGTCACCGAACTACGAGGGCCACGATACCAAGATCGATACAAGTTGTACGCCGTGATGGACGTGTTCTCCCGCTATCCGGTTGCTTGGCGAATCGAGTATCACGAGAAAATCGATCACGCTGTTTCCATGTTCACCCAAGCGTGGGCAACCCATGGCGTCCCCGGTACCGTCCACGCCGACAACGGCTCGGTCATGCGATCGGGTCCGCTGATGGCCGCACTCGACTCGGCAGGTGCGTTCGCCTCTTTCTCCCGCCCGCGGGTCAGTGACGACAACCCGTTCTCCGAATCACTGTTCAAGACAATCAAGTACGACCTCGACTGCCCTGTTCAGTTCGAGAGTATCGACCATGCACGGGAGTGGACAAGGGCGTTCTTTCATCGCTACAGCACCCAGCACCGGCACAGCGGGCTAGGCCGATGCACACCCGAACAAGTGCACACCGGCACAGCCATCCAGGTGCGCCGACAGCGTCAACTCACCCTCGACCACTACTACCAACAACACCCCAACCGATTCCGGAAACCACCACAAGCACCACCACTACCAACTGCCACCGGAATCAACACCCACCTGTCTCAGACAGGTTGACAACTACCGGATCAGAGGCATATTTCCGAGTCTGGGGGGCCGATTGTCGTCAGCGATACCCGAGCGAGACCGCGAGGCCTGCCACGGCGTAGCCGTACAGCGCGACCGTCGCAGATGCCTGTCGCCAGAATCCTTGCGGGAACGACGCCGCCCATCGTCCCTTGCCGTCCAGTTGTAGATCGCAGGGGAAGTCGCTGATGACCATCGCCGAAGCCGGTTGTTTCGAGTGTGCGAGCACCACACCGGTGGTGAACGGCAGTCCCCGAACGAACAGGTGACCACGCGCATCCCCCGCTCGATAGCGCACCGTAGATTCGGTCAACGGTCCTGTGTACCAACGCCGTTGGACGTTCCACCCGGTGGCGTGTGCGAGTCGAAGATTGCGATCGCCGCGTAGTGCCGTGTCCACGGTCTCGACGTCTGCGATCACTCCCCAGCGCAGCATCGACACCCACGAGGCGACCCGTCGGTAGCGAAACACCAGAGCCCCGATCAGAACGATCGCGAACATGTACGGCACCAGCGCGGGATACCTCGACCAGCATGCGGCAGGCACGATCACCGCGACGAGAAACCAGTACGATTCGTGTCGATTCCAAACCGTGGCACCAACGATCAAAGCTGTCGGGGGCACCCGATACGGCGGGACCGTGCGCGAGGACTGCACCATGATGGCGCTGATCCTAGAGCCGAACCGGTCAACGCGCACCCACTCGCGCAGTGCCCCGTCTGTTCGGAGAACGGCACGATGCCTGCGTACCATCCCCTGATGGCGAAACGGTGGTGGGGACTTGTCATTGCAGCCGCGGTTGCTGTGGCTCTGTTGTCGCTCGCCTCGAACGTCACGAGCGAAAGCCAGTTGTCCGCTCAGGCGAACACGTTGCTGGCCGTGCGCTCGACCTTCAGCAAACTGCTGAATTCCGGTGCCGTGTGGGCCGGCCTGCCTATCCTGTCCGGCTGGCTGGTCCGACGTCCGCTGCACGCATTCGCGGCGGGGATCGTTGCGAGTCTGCTGGCGTTGGTCGTGCACTACGGTGTCGGGCAGCTGTTCGGGATGTTCGACGAGACCGTGTGGGCGGGGAACCGGATATGGTTCGCTCTCGCCGTTGTCATGGGCGGCCCGCTGGGCCTGGTCGGGGTCGTAGCGCGAGCCGGTGGCCTCCCGGGATCGATCGCGCGGCTCGTCGTCCCCGCCGGCGCGATCATCGAGCCGTTCTTTCGGGGCATGTTCAGCGTGCCGACGCTACTGCCGTGGCCCGAGCGTGTTGCCAGTGTCACCGCAGGCATAGTTCTCGTGGCCACCGGAATTGTGGGTGCCGCGGAGCTGATCCGCCAACGACGAAAGCAACTCCAAGCGCACAGGAAATCCAAGCATCCGGGCGCGGATCGACCGCATCCCAACGACATCGTCAGTCAGCACCACGGCGACGCGCACGACCCCTAGGGCAGGTGAGCGGACGTCTTCGATCGCACCACCAGACCACACAGTGCCGCCATCACCGCGCCGAATCCGAAGATGATCGGATACGTGACCACCCCTGGCCAGGTCTCGGTCAGCGCCGACAGCACAGCGGGCACCGCGAACCCGAGATACGTCAGCGAATAGAACACCGCGGTGAGGCCGGCGAGGTCGTCGGGGCCCGCAATGCGTTGCACCTCTTGCAGACCCGAGACCAGTGCCATGCCGTATCCGCAACCGAGCACCGCTGCGGCGATCAATGCCGCGGCGATGGTGAGCACCGACGCCGCCCACGCCGCGACAGCCATACCCGCAACCAACAACGACAGTGCGACGAGAGCGCCGCGCGCATTGGCGGGTGTGTCGATCCGACGCCCGACAGCCTGGATCGCGAAACCGGAGCCGAGGGCGATCACCGCCATCGCCGCGGACAGTGCGACAGGGTAACCGCCACCGGGCTCGTCGGCCAACGCGTCGGCCATCAGAGACGGCAACACCGCATAGGCGACGCTGGCTGCGCCGAAAACCCATGGGGCCAAGGGCAACACGACGAACAGGAAGCGTCGATGCGATGCCGATGGAATTCTGAGATCGTCGAAAAGACTTTTCCGCCCCGATGAGGCTGCGGCGCTGCGTGTTTCCGGGACCGACAGCATGCCGACGAACGCGGCGATGCAGATCAACACGTGCACGCTGTACGCGAGATGCGTAGGCCAGGGTGCCCACTGCGCCAGCACACCGGCGACGCCGGCTCCCAAGGCAAATCCCGCCGTCAGAGACATCGCGGCGCGGCGCGCTCCGGCACCGGGCTTGGCGGTGGCGTCGCGACTGGAAAGTTCCTTGACCCAACTGCCACCGACGGCCATACCGATTCCGAGCGCGATGCCGCTGAGCACTCGTCCACCGAAGAGCATGTAGGCGTTGTCGGGGCCGAGGGCGATCAGAATCGACCCGGCCGCGGCAATTGCGGGCGCGGGCAACATGATCGGGCGTCGACCGAGCCGGTCGGACAACGGACCACAGATCAGCATCGCCGGAATGATGCCGAGAACGTACGCGAACAGGAACGTGTCGACCACCACGGCAGAGAAGCCGTGGTCGAGTCGATACATCACCAAGAGCGGTGTGAATTCGTTGCCACCCCAGGCGACGGCGAACATGCCGACGGCAACCAACAGCCAGCGTTTGGCCGTCGTTTGTCGGACGTCGTCGTCGATCATTGCCTCGGTCATCGTGTTCCCCCTCTGTCTGTGCGCAAGCCGTGCACCCTGAGCATGTGTTGTTCGACGGCTCGCTCGAATTCGTCTGCGTCCCCGGCTTCGATCAGGTCGGCGAGTGCGCGATGGTCGTCGACGATGCGGGAGATCTGACCCGGGTCACGGGTCAGGGATGCCGCTGTCATCCGCCGCTGTCGCTCGCGAAGTCCGTCGTAGAACGCGTCGAGCAACGGGTTGTTGCCGGCACGGACGACGGTGCGATGGAAATCTGCGTCGGCGGCACTGAACTCCGCTGCGGTGCCGTCGACTGCTAGCTCGTCCTGGATTCGCAGGTTGTCGCGCAGCTCCTCCACCACTCGTGCGCGGGCATCCGCATCGCCGATGAAAGCGCGAACACTGCCGGCCTCGACCAATCGCCTCGCGTCGACGACACTTTCCGCCTCACCCACGGCAATGGGAACGACCAGCGCCCCGCGCTTGGGATACAGGCGCATCCATCCCTCGACCTGTAGGCGAAGGAACGCCTCGCGGACCGGTGTGCGGCTGATCTCGAGCCGCGTCGCGATCTCCCCTTCACTGACGAGCTCACCACCGGGAAGTTCCCCCGAAATGATGAGCTCCTTGACAGTCAGGTATGCCGTATCAGCGGCAGATCTCGTCTCGGACACAACATAGATACTAGATGCGCCTCAGCAGTCCGCCAACTCGGGACCATCCAAAGTCCACTCGAGGCAAAAGCGACTGCCGAGCTTTACATCTTCAGGGCGCTGAAACTCGTCGATTCAGGTCTATGGGTGTCCGCAATATGCGCGACCGTACTTCCATGACCATCACGGAGTCCCCCGTCCCGTTCACCGTTGACATCCCGCAGTCCGAACTCGACGACCTGGCACGACGCATCCGCGACGCCCGCCTTCCCGAACCTCTGGGCACCGACGACTGGACAACCGGTGTCCCCATCTCCGTCCTGGAGTCCATGGCCACAACTTGGATCGACGACTTCAGCTGGAAAGAGGTGGAAAAGCAGCTCAAGTCGTTCCCACAATTCCTGGTGGAGATCGACGGGCAGCGCATCCACTATCTGCACGTGCGATCACCGCAGGCCGATGCCACACCGATACTGCTGTGCCATGGGTGGCCAGGGTCGTATCTCGAGTTCCTCGAGCTCATCCCGCTCCTCACCGAACCGGATGGCGTAAACAGCCGTCCATTCGACGTAATAGTTCCCTCCGTCCCCGGATTCGCTTTCTCCATGCCGCTGTCCGACGACGGGTGGACCACCGAGCGTGTGGCAAAGGCGTTCGTGGAGTTGATGAGTCACCTGGAGTACGACTCGTACGTCGTGCAAGGTGGCGACTACGGTGCCGGCGTTGCACCTGCGATGGGACGGCTCGATCCCGATCACTGCACCGCCATTCACGTCAACGGTTCGATCGGCGCACCCCAGCAGGCGCCTGACGATCAAGAGCAAAAGCGTTGCACCGAAGTCGAACTGGATCGCTACCGCCGCGTAGCGGACTTCTTGCAGTCCGAGTTCGGGTACATATCCATCCAGTCGACGCGGCCGCAGTTGATCGGTGCCGCCATGACCGACAGTCCCATCGGTCAGCTGGCGTGGATGCTGGACAAGTTTCGTGCGTGGACATATCCGTTCGACGCGGAACCGGACAGACGCATCCTGGCACACGTCACTCTGTACTGGCTCACTCGTTGCGCCGGTAGTGCTGCATACACCGTGTACGCAGCAGATTCCGGTGCCTGGGGCGAGAAGACGCAGAAGCCGTCACAACCGGTGGGTGCCATCATGTTTGCGCACGACATCGGCATTCGGCACCTCGCGGAACAAGAATTCCACATCGTGCACTGGACGGAAGTTCCCGATCACGGTGGGCACTTTGCCGCGATGGAGAACCCGGCTGAGTTGGCGGCGGATCTGCGGACTTTCCTCGGCGCGTTGAAATAGGAGCTAGGTCAGGGCACCCAGTGCCTGGCGGCGATGTCGTCGATCACCGGGTCGCCGTCGGGGGCCGCGTCCAGTGCTTCGAGGTCGTCGCGCAGTGCGTTGAGGCGGGGGTCGTCGCCCTCGGCCTGCTCGGCGGCCGTGCCTCCGTCGTCGGCGATCTGGGCGAGCAGTTTCGCTCGCACCCGATCTCGCAGTGAGTCGCTCATTCGTCGTCACCCTTCTTGAAGACGCGTCGGGCCGTGGGGATGAGCGCGATGAGCACGCCCAGCAGCACGATGATCGAGAAGATTTGCAGCAGCACAGCAGCCTCCTAGGGGGGTCAGGTCGGGGCGAGGGCAGTGCCCCACGAAGTGTTGCGCACCACGGTGAACAAGACCAGTAGGGCAACTCCGACAACGACGGTCGGGCGATTCGGGCGAGGCAGAGTCAGTGGTGTCTGCGTCCATCGTGCTCGAAGCCACGCGGCCCAGACACCGACCGCGACGACGCCGAGCAGCACCGCCACGACGTTGCTCGACGCGGCAGCTGCTATATCCCCGCGAGTGAGGTCACCGAAAGCTCTGGTCGCGCCGCATCCCGGGCACCACAGTCCGGTGAGGGCGTGGAACGGGCACGGCAGGTACGTCGAGGTTCGGGGATCGCGGACGTGCAGCAGCACAGCACCGCCCACAGCGGCCATACCGACGCCGAGAGGTGCGGCGATGCTGCGTCCTCGGGTCGGCGTGCTCACGATGGTCAGGCCGGTTCGACGATGATCGTCGCGGTCATGTCGGGGTGCGGGGTGCAGTGGTAGGTGTAGGTGCCCGCCGTGTCGAAGGTGTGGGTGAACTGGCCCGTCTGCATCAGTTCGCTGCGGAACGATTTGTCGTCGGCGACGACATTGTGTGCCATCGCGCGGTCGGCAAAAACCCAGGTCACGGTCTCGCCCGCAGTGATCGTCAGAGACTGCGGCGTGAACATCCGATCGGCGACGGTCACCTGGTTCTCGGCAGCGGGCTCGGCGGGTGCGGCCGGGGTGGTCGAGGTGGAGCAGGCAGTCGCGGCCAATGTGATCGACAGTGCCGCGAGCAGTCCGAGTGCCTTCATGACGTCGACGGTACCGAAGCGGCTCGTTACCTCCGGTCCAGGAGGTACGTCGCCGTCAGCGCGATCGAGCGGTCCTCATCCTGAGTCAGCTCGCGCAGAGCCTGCGCCGCGGCCGGACCCGGAATACTGGCCAGCGCCTGGGTCACCCGTAGTCGTGCCGCGACCTCTTTCGGGCCGTCCATGAGGTCCGCGACCGTAGAGTCTTCGTAGCCGAGCTCACCGAGCACGTCCGCCGCGTCCACATCGTTCGTACCCTCGTGGACCATCTCGATCAGCACCGCAATCGCGTCGACGATTCCTCGGGCACCCAGTTCCAGCGCCGCGAGTCGTCGCACCTGACCGTCCTCGTGACCCAGCGCCTCCCGCAGCACGTCGGTGGCGTCGGGATGCGGAATCTCGACGACGGTATCGACGGCGCGGCGACGCACCTCGGGATCCGGTGAGTCGAGGCCCTCCCGCAGCGCCGCGACGGCGTCGCTCCCGGTCTGCGCGAGTGCCCATCGCAGCGCGCCGGCGACGTTGGTGGCGGGCTCGCGCAGCACCGCCTCGGCCAGAGCCTCGGCCGGGATGGGGCGATCTCCGACGGATGCCAACGCCGCAGACTGCCGTTTCCCCGCGCTCACCGAGTCCAGGTCTCCGAGCATGCCGATGACACCGAGTACGTCCTCCCAATCCTCCGGTCGGGCGCTTCCGATGCGACGCAACCGCGTCAGCAGCTCGGTGTCTCGTGCGATGCGCTCCTCGGCTAGGGCCGCGAGCTCGTCGACGAGTCCCGTCGCCACGAAACTCGGATCGTCCAGCGCGCGTCCGACGTCGTGCAGGGACAACCCGAGCGACCGGAGCGATTCGACGTGGAACAGGCGACGAACGTCGGCCGGGGAGTATTCGCGGTAGCCGGTGCCAGTCCGCGAGGTCGGCTGCACGAGCCCGAGCCGGTCGTAGTGCCGGAGCATGCGCGCGCTGACTCCGGACCGCCGCGCCACCTCACCGATCAACATCTGCCTATCTCACCCCGTCGGGTCGGCTGCGCCAAGTGCATCGACGCGCTGGGCCTCGAACAACGCAAATCCGCTGTCGGGGTCTCGTAGCAGCGACTCCGTCGCCAGCGCGTGCGCGCGAACAGCAACGTCCTTGCTCGACGCGGCTGCGCGCACCATCGGCTCGATCACCGACCCGAGTCCCACCAGTGCGCGGCTGAGGCTGCGCTGCAATTCCCGCCCGCCTCGCCCCAGCTGAGTGGCCAACGTCGTCGCCAACCACTGCTCGCTGCCGTCGGGGACCAGGACGACCGCCGCCCGCCACGCGCTTCGGGCCACCTCGTCGTCGGAGTCGGCGATGAGCGGCTCGGTGATCACCGGCCAAGCCGCGGGATCTTTGACCTTCGACAACGTGTGCAACGCCTGGCTGCGAGCCTGTGCGCCGCCGGTGCGCACTTCGTGCATCAGCTTGGGCACCGTCGATGCAGCGGGGAGACGAATCAGTGCCCACGTCAACATCTCTCGAACTTGAAAATCCGGTTCAACGGCGCAGTGCTCGACCAGCGCGTCCAGAAATTCTGGGTCCGGCGATATTCCGATGTCGAGCGCAGCCCGAAGCCGCACGGAAGAGTTCTGGTGCCGAAGTAAGTCGATCATGGCCGTCAGCCAAGACCTTGTCACCGTGTGAAGGTCAAGCCCGGGTCAGACTCGGGTCAGTACATCGGCGAGAGTCCTGTTCATGGTGTTGAGCGACCGCACCGCGACCCGCACCGGACCGGGCGAATTCGCGCTGGTGAGCAACACATCCAATACCGTTGTGTCGGTGACCTTCTCGGGCTGATCCACCCGCTTTCCCGCAATCGCGTCCTCGACCTGCCGAGCGGTGTCCCGCACCAGCGCCGCGGCTTCGCGCAGGGCGTGGGCAGTATCGGCCGAGGGTGCCGTCTCCGGTTCGGCACGCGACGCCAGCACTCCGGCTCTCGCGAGTGCATGGGCGGATCGGCCGCTGACGGTCAGCACCCGCAGTAGTCGCTTCGCCCCTCGCCGGCTGCGGGTCGTCGGCCCGAGCACGAGCGGCTTCCCCGCCGTCACGACCTCCTTGAGCGCATTGTCGAGCGTGCGCGTCGACGCCACTAGGTCGGTGGCATTTCCCGGAGTGATCACCGATTCGACGCTGGTGTCGATCAGGGCGTCCAATTGGTCGAGATACGTATCGACGTTGTCCACCAATGTCTTTCGCGTCCCGGTCGAGAAGATGAAGTAGGCGGACGCAATACCGACGGCTCCGCCGACTGCAGTCTCGATGATCCGTAGTTCGAGAACCTCGATACTGAACGTGCCGAGCAGCCCGTAGAGCATCGCGAGCAGAATGGTCACGAAGAACGACAGCAACGCATACGCGACGGTCACCAGGTAGAACGCGAAGAAGACACAGACGACGATGAGCACCAGCTGAACGGATTGGTGATTGCCGACGAGTGCCGCGATCACCACTCCCGCAAGCACTCCCGCCATCGTGCCGAGGATGCGTTGGCCGGCTCTGGTCAGAATCTCGCCGCGCGTCGACGCCCCGGTGAACACCAGGAACGCCGTCAGCACGGCCCAGTACCAACGATCCGGTGAGACCAGCTCCCCCAATACCGTTGCCGCGCTGGTCGCGACAGCAACCTGGATTGCCGCCTTGGTGCTGGGGTTCAGGCCGGCAGGCTCGTCCTTGTCCGCCGGCTCGACAGCAGCCTGTCGGGGGCTCGACGTGACAGCCACCGCATTGGTGGTGATGTGATGAATGGCGATGTGTGCCTGCACCGCTCGTTGCGCGGATACCGTCGCGATACCGGCGGGGGTCGACGGGTCGGCGCGCTCGGCCGCCGTGGCGGCCAACCGTCGGGCGGCCTTGAGTTGCTCGGCGGACGGGGCGTTCTGCAAGCACGATCCCAGTGCGGTGGTCGCTTGCCCCAGTGCGGTCGGCCACGGCTTGGCGGGATCGAGAGCCCAGAGAGAGCTGACGAGTTGTTCGGTGGCGATCTGGGCGTCGAACACACGCAGCGACAGATCGGTACTCGTCACGCTGAGCAGTTGACCGGCGTCGTGCCGGTCGAGCCAGTCGTCGATCATCAGGGCGGTGTTTCCGAGCCGATCGAGCCTGCGCCGCAACAGTTCCAGATCACGGTCCTCACGCGCCGACGCCGCCGCGAGCACCGATTCCGATACCGCTCGCATGGCGTACAGCAGCCGCCGCACCTCCACGATCGGCCGGTCAGGAAAGACCACCGCCCGTACGAACAGAGCGATGAGCACTCCGCCGAGGATCGCCGAGATCAGCATCGGCACTTGCCCCGGGGTCGCCTGAAGGAACAACGCGAAGAAATACGAGATGAACGCGACCATGCCGAGCGCGGTGCCACGGGGTCCGAATCTGCGCACCCACACGGCCGCGAACAACACCGCGATGAATCCGACGTCGGCCACCGCGCCGAGGCGTGAGAGCAGTGCCGCGACCGTCACGGCCCCCGAGGCGGGCAGCACCATCAGGGCGGTGGTGACGAGCCGGCTGTGCTGGTCTACGTCCTTGACCGACGCCGACGCCTGCATCGCCACCACGGTGCCGAGCATCGCCACGGTCACCGGCTGGCCGATGGCGCGAGTACCGAGCAGCAGGACCACCATCGCGAGCAACACCGTCAGAGTGGTCGCCGAGGCACCGCGCAGCCGTAGCTGCCCGGGATCCGACGCGTCGAGGATGCGGGCGAGTCGGTTCATTCCCCGATTCTGCGCTACGGCTCAGCCCCGTGCGGCCCGGATAGCGGGGGCCGACGAATGCGGTAGCAACCTGTTCATGTCCGCCGGCGTGATCACGTCGACCGTCGCCGACTCGTCGAGCCGATAGGGCTGGGTGGAGATGATGCCGGCGAGGTGCTTGCGCAGGCGCGACATCTCGGCCCGCACGGTGATCGCGCGGCCGTCGTCGCCGAAGAGGTCGGCAGCCATCTGGGACGCGGTGCGTCCCTGGCGGTGGATGGCCAGCAGGTACAGAATCTCGGCGTGCCGGGGCGTCGGCTCGTGGGTCCACTCCCCCACCTCGCTGCGCACCTCGATACGAGGCTTCTGCGAATCGCGCAGGTCGATGCGGATTGTCGTCGTGTTACCGGACTCCGCGACGAACGAGTCCGCCGAGTCGCCAGGAGTGGAGACGGCGGAACGACCATGAGAAGTGGGTCGCACCAGCCATCCACCGGGCAGGGGTTCGAAGTCGCACACCCCGAGGCTCGGCAGCCAGAAGCGTCCCGTCGCGAGGTCCTCGGGCAGCAGGATGCGATTGCGCAGTGCCACCGATTCGACGGCCGCGACCCACCCGTTCGCGTCGACGGCCAGCGCCGGGGACTGCAGGCGCGCCAGCATCGGTGCGGCCACCGACCGCAGTCGATCCAGGGTGGTTCGGTGAATCTCGCGCAGCTGCGATTCCGCCAACCTCGCCACGGCGTCGACCAGGGCGATGGTGGTGGGGTGCACCGTCTTGGCCGGCCCGCTGACGTCGATGGCTCCGAGCACCTGGCCGGTACGCGGATCGCGAATGGGTGCTCCGGCGCAGGTCCACGAATGATGGCTGCGCACATAGTGTTCGGCCGAGAAGATCTGCACGGCACGGCGTGAGACCAATGCTGTCCCGATGGCATTGGTACCCACCGAATCCTCGGCCCAGTTGGCCCCCTCGACGAATCCGAGGCCGTCGGCGCGGTCGAGCACCGACGTCGACCCGCTGCGCCACAGCACTCGACCGTTCCGATCGGCGACGACGAGAATGTTGTCGCCGTCCTGCACCACCGATTCCAGGCCACGGGCGAGGTCGTCCAGAATGTCGAACAACCCCGATTCCCGTCGACTGAACTCGAGATCGGACGCGTCCATCTGTCTCTCTGCAGGATTGCCCAGTTCCGGGTCGATACCGAGGGTCTGCAACCGCCGCCAGGAATCGCCGATGACCTCGCGGGGACGCGCGGGAGACTTCCCGCCGGTCATGGTCGCGTCGTACACGGCAGTGAGAATCTGCGCGTAGCGGCGCGGGTCTTCGCCGGCCGCCAGCGCAGGTTCAGGGCCTGTCGACTGCGTCATCGCTGTCAATTGTGCTCCAGCTCACAAAGCGGATTCATGCGGGGTCACCGGTAGACCAAACCACCATCGATCAACGGTGCCTGTCCGGTCATGTAGTCCGAGTCGGGTCCGGCGAGATACGAGACGAACGCGGCGACGTCCTCGGGAGTCTGCGCCCGACCGAGAGCGATACCGCCGACGAACTTGTCGTAGGTCTCCCCCTCGGCGGCACCGGTCAGCTCGGCGAAGCGCTTGTCGATGGTCACCCACATGTCGGTGCCGACAACGCCGGGGCAGTACGCGTTGACGGTGATGCCGTCCGAGGCGTACTCCTTGGCCGCAGCCTGGGTCAATGCCCGGACTGCGAATTTCGTTGCGCTGTAGACCCCGAGCATCGCGAACCCGTCGTGGCCTGCGATCGAGGAAGCGTTGATGATCTTGCCCTTCTGGCCGAGCGCCTTGAATGTGGCTGCCGCAGCTTGAATTCCCCACAGCACCCCGTCGACGTTGACGGCCCAGATCTTCTTCGTGTCTTCCGGGCGGACGTCGTCGAGCGGCGCGACCTGTGCGATACCGGCATTGTTGACGATGACGTCGAAGCCGCCGAGCGCTTGCTGGGTATGTTCGACGGCCGCGAACACTTGATCGCGATCACTGACGTCGGCGACGAATGTCGTTGCCTTCGAGCCTGTCTGACGTACCTCGTCGGCCACGTCGGCGATCTTGTCCTCGGCCAGGTCGACCAACGCGATGTCGTGCCCGTCGTTGGCCAACCGCAACGCGATCGCCCGTCCGATTCCCTGACCGGCTCCCGTCACCAACACGGCGCTCATGCGGGTGCACCCGTCGAGGGGTCGACCAGAACTTTCATCTTCGTGCCTGCATGCAGCGCCTCGAATCCGTCGTTGATGACGCCGTCGAGCGTGATCTTGTCCACCCAGCCCGTCGTGCCGTAGTGGCCCTGGCTCATCAGATCGATGACGGCCTCGTAATCGGCGGAGGTGTAGCAGAGCGATCCCTGGATGCGGGATTCGTTCATGACGAGCTTCTGCAGCGGTGTGGTGAGCGGCTTTTCGTAGATCGCGACGCTGACGAGCGGTTTGCGAGCACCGATGCAGCCCAGCGCGGTCTCGACGGCCGGTTGCACACCGGCCGCGTCGTAGATGGCGTCGGCCCCGTTGCCGTCGGTCAGATCGGCGATGAACGCGGGGACATCGACTGCCGTCGGGTCGAGGGTCTTGGCACCGAGCGCTTCGATCGAGGCGCGACGCGTCGGCGACGGTTCGACGACGTAGACGTTGTCGAGTCCCTTACCGCGCAACGCGAACCACAGGCCGATACCGATGGGGCCGGCACCGAACACCATCGCGGTGTCCTCGGGTTTCGGATCGCCCAGTGTCGCAGCGTGATAGGCGACCGACATCGGTTCGACGAGGGCACCGAGCTCGAGGGAGACGTTGTCGGGTAGGGCGTGAATCATGTCCGTGGGGACCACGGTGTATTCGGCCATTCCGCCGTCGGACATCAGTCCGTGGAAGCCGATCTGCGCGCAGATGTTGTAGTTACCTGCCCGGCAGGGTCCGCAATGTCCACAGCGGTAGAGCGGTTCGATGGCCACGCGATCGCCGACCGAGATGCCGGTGACACCCGTGCCGAGCTCGGTGACCGTGCCCGAGAACTCGTGTCCGAGCACCAGGGGCATCTCCTGGCCGGTCAGCGGATGCGGTGAGGTGGGGATGAAGATGGGGCCGGCGTAGTACTCGTGCAGGTCGGTTCCGCAAATTCCGTTGAATCCGACCTTGACCTTGACCTGCCCCGCACCGGGATTCGGCTCGGGTACGTCGGTGATCTCCACCTTGTTCGGGCCGTAATACACAGCTGCACGCATCGGTTCTCACTCCTGACTGAATTGGATGCACACAGGTTTATGTGACGACGACCACTTCCGACAGGGTTGCAGTGCGTTGCACCGAATCGGCCGTACTGCAACCTCCCGCAACCCTGACGGTGGGCTGTGATTCAGCTCATAGTGACGGCGACCCTGTCGACCCACCGAGAAGAGACCCCCATGACCGCAACCGCAGACCGACCCCTCGATGAGCCGAAAACGGCGTCAGCACAGGGCAACTGGCTCATATTCGGACTGGCCAACCTCGCCATGGTCACGGCCGTGTCGCTGGCTACCTGGTATCTGTTGGCCGATCCCACCACCAGTCCCTGGAACTTCTATCCCCTGCCGTTCAACGCCGCGCTGTTCTGGGCCATTCTCTTCATCGTGTTCATCGGATTCGATTGTGAATTCGCCGGATTCGACCATCTGAAACAACCGATGCGCGGCCTCGCGATCCTGACTTCGACGGCGGTGTTCGCCGTTGCCGTCACCTGGATCCTCGGCAGCGGCCTCGGGGCGTTGTACCCGGATTTCGCCGGTTCTCGCGAGGGCGGGCTCGGCTACTTCGCCGGAGCGCTGTTCGTGCTGTTCGGATTCGGCACCTGGGTCATGGTGGTCCTCAACTGGCAGCACTGGCCGTGGACCGTGCTGCGCATGAGGCAACCGCTGATCGGGCTGTGCGAGATCGCATTCGTCGCCGTCCCGACCCTCGCGTTGTACTTCGTGTTCGGACTGCCGTCGGTCTCGCTCTCGGCCACCGATCCCCTGATGTCCGTGGACACCGCACTCGGCTGGTTCTACTCGATCGTCGTCTCGGTGATCCTGACCGGCCAGACCCTGGACAACTGGCCCTGGAAATTGGCCGGCGGCGGCGGACGGACCGCACTGGCGGCCACCGTCGGCAACGCTGCGCTCGGCACGGCGATCTACTTCCTGATGGTTCCGCTCGCGAAGCTACTCGTCGGCTCGGAAGCCACCGCAGAACTCGGAACGGTGATCAACCAGTTCCCGGCACAGATCGGAGTCTGCTGGGCATTCTGGATGATCTTTTGGGCGAACGGCTTCGGCAATCGCTTCCCGGCGGCGGGACGCGCAGTACTCACTTTCGCGCTGGCCATCGGCACGTTCCTGGCCTACTACTACGTTCTTGCCGAGCACGTGCTCCACGAACCCGTCGTCGCTGCCGGCATCTCCGGCAACGCACTGGGCTTCGTCGACTGGCTGGTCCTGTGGACGTTGATCTACGTCGTCGAATTCCAGTCGTTGGGGTTGAACAAGCTCTCGCAGCCCGATCAGTCGCTCAGCGCAGGACACTGAAACGTCAGTGCGGCTCTGATGAATTCGACCCGATCCCGTTCGATCTGCAGCAGGTGTCCATCGGTTTCGTTCTCCAGTCGCGCAATGATGTCCCGTAGTTCGATGACGTCGTGTCGGGCGATTCGTCGGTTCTCCGGCAGGTCGCCGGGTTCCTCGGGGGAGGCAAGGAAGTCGAGGCGGTCCTTCAGCGAGTTCTGGTGCATCGCCCTCATGAAGTCGACCTTGCCTGCGGCGTTGTCCTCGAACTCGGCCAGTTTCTCATCGGCCCGGGCGAGGTAGTCGGGGGTGTTGCCCGACATCTCCATATCGGTGCAGAGTCGACGACCCAGGCCGCGCAAGAACCCTGGAGTCGACATCGCCGCCTCGAACTCTCCGGACGACAGGCCCGCCTTCCAGTCGAATTCGAGACTGCAGGTGGCTGCAGCGAAAGCTGCGTCTCCGCCGACAGGTGTGTCGGCGTACAGCAATGCAGTCTTGCTGCCACCGGGAACGAACGCGCTCAGGCGGCGTGCGTCCATGGGGTCGTCGGGCTGCTTGTTACGCCAGTAGAACTCTTCCTCCAACGCCGTACGCACCTGTCCCCGCACACGCAGATACGGCGTGAGGAGCAATGCGTCACCCATGACGGCCAGCGTCGAGTTCTCACCGACGGAGTCGATGCACGGGACCGCCGGCGACCGGGTACCGGTGTCGACGGTAGGCGACGCCGACGAGCACCCGGTCACGACGACCAGCACCAGAGCAGCGGTAAGACGACGAATCATGTTTCCCCCCGGAAATTTCTCGAACTATAGCGCTCACCGTGAAGTGCAACCCCCTGCAACTCTCGACCCCCTGGCCCGACAGGAGTGTGCTGGGTCACATACACGGCACCTCTTCATCGCAAGGAGTTTTCATGACCCAGACCATCGAGCCCGACTCGATCACCCGCACGCACACCCCGCAGGAACGGGTCGACGCCTGGTTGTCGAAGTTCGAGAACGCCCTGGTCGCGCGGGACATCCCTCGTGTTGCCGGCATGTTCGCCGTCAGCAGCTTCTGGCGTGATCTCGTCACCTTCACCTGGAACCTCAAGACCGTCGAAGGCCGGGACGGCGTCGCCGACATGCTCGGCGAAAGGCTCGCCGATACCGACCCGACGGGATTTCACACCACCGAGACCCCCGACGAAGCAGACGGCGTCGTCTCGGCGTGGATCGCATTCGAGACGGCGACGAGCCGCGGCAAGGGACATCTGCGCTTGACGACGGACGCCGAGACCGGTGACGACGTGGCGTGGACGCTGCTGACGACGATGCAGGAGCTCAAGGGATACGAGGAGCGGCAGGGCAAGTCCCGCATCAAGGGTGCCGTGCACGGCTCGAATGCCGACACCCAGAACTGGGCCGAGAAGAAGGAGATGGAGGAGAAGGAGCTCGGGTACAGCGTGCAGCCGTACGCCCTCGTGATCGGTGGCGGTCAGGGCGGCATCGCTCTCGGTGCCCGGTTCCGTCAACTCGGCGTCCCGGCGATCGTGGTCGACCGCGCCGAGCGCCCCGGCGATCAGTGGCGTGGGCGCTACAAGTCGCTGTGCCTGCACGACCCGGTCTGGTACGACCATCTGCCCTACCTGCCGTTCCCGCCGAACTGGCCGGTGTTCGCACCGAAGGACAAGATCGGCGACTGGCTCGAGATGTACACCAAGGTCATGGAAGTTCCGTACTGGAGCAAGACGACTGCGAAGTCCGCGACCTACGACGAGACCGCGAAGGAGTGGACCGTCGTCGTCGACCGCGATGGCGAGGAAGTGATCCTGCGGCCCAAGCAGTTGGTGATGGCCACCGGGATGTCGGGCAAGAAGAACGTGCCCAACTTCCCCGGCATGGACGAATTCGAGGGCGAGCAGCACCATTCCAGCGAACACCCCGGTCCCGACGCCTATGTCGGCAAGCGTGTGGTGGTCGTCGGTTCCAACAACTCGGCGCACGACATCTGCAAGGCTCTGTACGAGACGGGCGTCGACGTCACGATGCTGCAGCGCTCGTCCACACACATAGTCAAGTCGGATTCGTTGTGCGAGATCGCTCTCGGCGATCTGTACTCCGAGCGCGCAGTGGAATCCGGAATGACCACGGCCAAAGCCGATCTCACGTTCGCGTCGTTGCCGTACCGGATCATGCACGAGTTTCAGATCCCGGTGTATCAGCAGATCGCGGAGCAGGACAAGGACTTCTACGACCGTCTCGAGAAGGCAGGCTTCCAGCACGACTTCGGCGACGACGGTTCGGGCCTGTTCATGAAGTACCTGCGCCGCGGCTCGGGTTACTACATCGACGTCGGCGCATCCGAGCTGGTCGCGGACGGCAAGATCAAACTCGTTGCCGGACAGGTGGAGCGGATCAGCAAGACCGGCGTCGTACTCGAGGACGGGACCGAACTGCCGGCGGACCTCATCGTCTACGCCACCGGCTACGGCTCGATGAACGGCTGGGTCGCCGACCTCATCGATCAGGAAACCGCCGACAAGGTGGGCAAGTGCTGGGGCCTGGGCTCGGACACCACCAAAGACCCCGGTCCGTGGGAGGGCGAACAGCGCAACATGTGGAAGCCGACGCAGCAGGAGAACTTCTGGTTCCACGGCGGCAATCTGCATCAGTCACGGCACTATTCGCTGTACCTGGCGCTGCAGATCAAGGCGCGTTACGAAGGCATCGACACCCCGGTCTACGGGCTGCAGGAGGTGCATCACCTTCGGTGACGCACGTGCGCGGAAACTCGTAGTGGGCTACGAGTTTCCGCGCACATGGCTGCCTAGTCGTACACGCCGGTCCCCTGCGCCTTGGCGATCAACGCATCCTCGGAGCGCACCTGATCGAGGTTGACCACGCGGGTGGACAGCACCGTCGAGTACAGCCAATCGGTGGCCACGCGCACGCGGGCAGAGGCGGTGGGCAGGGCATAGAGGTGATAGCCGCGGGCGACGAACTTCGCGACCGCCCCCGTAAGTGGTACTCCCAATGGCTTTGCCACACCGTCGAATCCGCCCAGATCGGCGACCAGTCCGAGATCCTTGTGTCGATACGGTCGAGCAGTGCCGACACCGAGGGACGCGGCGACGTTCTTGGCGACGGCTGTACCCTGCCGCTGCGCGTGCTGCGCGGTGGGCGGCGTCGGCTTCGACGGGTCGGCGGCGATATCGGGTACCGCGGCGGCGTCACCGATGGCCCAGACGTCGTCCACGCTGGGAACCGTCAGATCGGGGTTGACCACAAGCCGCCCCTTTTCGGTCGGTAGATCGAGTTGCGCGATGAGGGGGCTCGCAGCCACGCCTGCTCCCCACACCAGGGTGCGTGTCGGTACGACGTCGCCGTCCGTCAATGTCACCGCGTTCGCCGTGGCCGATTTCACCGACACCCCGAGACGCACCTCCACGCCGCGAGCCGCGAGGACTTCCATTGCTTCCTTGCCGAGTCGCTCGCCCAGTTCCGGCAGCACCGCCGGAGCAAGGTCGATGAGCAACCACCGGATGTCCGACGGGTCGACCGTCGCCCACCGGGTAGCGATACCGCGAATCCAATTCTGCATCTGCGCAACGAATTCGGTACCCGTATAGCCGGCTCCCACAGCGACGACGGTGAGCCGTTCCTTGCGTTCGGCGCGGCCCTCCGGCGTGTCGGGCAGTTCGTCTGCGGAGTCGAGCTGCTTCAACACGTGGTTGCGAATGAACACCGCTTCGCTCAGCGTCTTGAGTCCGTGCGCGTGCTCGGCGACACCGGGGATGTCGAACTGCCTCGTCACCGAACCCGGAGCCAGAATCAGCTTGTCCCAGGCCAGTTCCGAATCACCGTCGGGGCCGGCGACACGAACGCGTCGATTCTCGAAGTCGACGGACGTGACGTGTCCCAGCACCAACTTGGTGCGCCGCAACGTCTGCCGCGTCGACACTGCGATGTCCCGCGGATCCAGCACACCGGTGGCGACTTCAGGCAGCAGCGGACTGTAGAGCAGGTAGTCGTTGGGCGCGACGAGGGTGAACGAGGCGCGGTCCGGGCCCAACAGCTTCTGCATCTTGCGCAGTGCGTAGAAGCCGCCGAACCCGCCGCCGACCACCACCACCCGGGCTGCAGACGCGGGAGCTGGGGCGGTGCTGCGATTACGGAGTGGTGAGCGCATGGTCCACATTAACGCCGAGTACCGCAGCTCCGCCCCGTCAAACGTGGACCGGTCGACGAATTTCTAGACCAAACGGGCTTCCGGAGAACCGGTCTTGCCCGCATCACGCTCGACCGAATCGCCGAGGGCCTCGTCGATCTTGGCCAGCACATCCGCATCCAGGGTGACCTCGGATGCCTTGATGTTCTCGGCGATCTGCTCAGGACGCGATGCCCCGACCAGCGCGGCGGAAACGTTGTCGTTGGCCAGAACCCAAGCAACAGCCAACTGCGCCATGGTGATTCCGAGATCGTCGGCGATCGGCTTCAGTGCCTGCACCCGGGTGAGCGTCTGATCGTCGAGGTAGCGGGCGATCATCTTGTCGCCGCCCTTGTCGTCCTTGGCGCGCGAACCGTCGGGCAGCGGTTGTCCGGGCAGGTACTTGCCGGTGAGCACGCCCTGCGCGATGGGTGACCACACGATCTGGGAGATGCCGAGTTCCTTGGACGTGGGGATCACCTGATCCTCGATGACGCGCCACAGGGCCGAGTACTGCGGCTGGTTCGAGATGATCGAGAACCCGTTCTGCCGTGCGAGTTCCTGGCCGGCGCGCAGCTGATCGGCCGTCCACTCCGAGACACCGATGTAGAGGGCCTTGCCCTGACGGACGACGTCGCCGAACGCCGCGATGGTCTCTTCGAGCGGAGTCTCGACGTCGTAGCGGTGGGCCTGGTAGAGATCGACGTAATCGGTACCGAGCCGACGCAGCGACGCGTCGATGCCTTCGAGGATGTGTTTGCGAGACAGACCGGTGTCGTTGGGCCCCTTGGGTCCGACGGGGAAGTAGACCTTGGTGAATATCTCGAGCGATTCGCGACGCTCGCCCTTCAACGCGTCACCGAGGACCGTTTCCGCGGCCCCGTTAGCGTAGGCATCAGCGGTATCGAACGTGGTGATGCCGGCGTCGAGAGCCGCACGCACGCACTGGGCCGCGATGTCGTTCTCCACCTGCGAACCATGAGTCAACCAATTGCCGTAGGTGATCTCCGAAATCTTCAGACCACTGTTTCCGAGGTATCTGTAAGCCATACAGAAAACGGTACTCCGGTGCCCGACAGTGGTTTCATCCGTCGCCGGGAGCCGAATGCGTCACCGGCCGTCGACCGAGAAGCCTGGTTCCGACGGCGGCGAGGACCACCGTCACCACTGCCGCGCCCGTCGGGAGCCACAGTTCCATGCTGGGCCACGTCGAGTTGTGCAGGGCGGATGTGAGCGGCGTGTACGCCGTCCAACCGTAGGTGACGACCATCGGCACCGTGATCGCCACCGGTACCGCGAGGCCGATGGTCAAGGGCGTGGGGGTCGAGGGAGTGCACGCCACGTACAGGTAGGCCGTCGCGGCCGGGAAGATCACCAGACTTGCCGCGTAGTGCACGTTGTCCAGGGGCGAGTGCTCGAACAGGGCGGTCGTACACACCACCGCCAGGGTCGCGAAGCCGACGAAGGGTCGACCCCATCGCAGCCCGAGTGCCGCGCCGGCGACCACTGCGGCCGCCGTGATCGCCACGAGCCCGCGCACCCAGATACCGTCCGACACATGGATTCCCACCCCAGGGGTGGTGGTCGAGGTGAGCAACACGGCTGTCCCGGCGAGAACAAGAATGCCTCCGCGACCCGGTACCAGAGCGGCGGCAGTGAACAGCACCGGTACGACGAAGAGGCCGAAATGCCAACTTCCGCCGAAGCCGTCTTCAGCTCGAAACAGCATCTGCACGAACAGCATATTGAGCAGCAAGCCACCGACGGGAATCAGCAGTATCGCCCCGACCGTACGGATGCTCCGTTCCGGTGGCGGGTGGTCGTCGCTGCGGTCGACACGAGCTGCCCAGGCCACTGCAATTCCGACCAGTACGCACAGCACCGGAACGACCACCGGCGGGCCGATATCGGATTCGGTGAGGTAGTCGGCGTAGCGGCGCGGGATACTCGGATGCTGCAAGGCCTCGACCGCGCCTGCACTGAGTAGTCCGACGAGGAACGACCCGATCAACATTGCTTGCCGAGCTCGTACACCGTTCGCCCGTACTGCCGCGGATCCCAACAGGATTCCCCCTGCCATCACTTCTGTGAGATCAGAGGGCATCAGCAGTGCCGTCACCCCGGCAACTACGGCCGCCGCGATGGACAGGCCGGCCAGAATGCTGCGCCGACGGACGAGCATAGCCAGACCCGAAGCCAGAATCACTGCTACGGCGACTCCCCCTCCGCCGCTGGAGAACACCACCCCCCGACGCTGGTGTCACCGAAGATATCGACCCCGTCGGATTGCGAGAGCAAACCGGCCAGGAGTCCGGAAAGAACGATCGCGAGCGCTGACATCCCCGAATTATGCACGGCCACCACGGTAGGCGCGGGATGCCGCAAGTATTTTATCCAAAGTCTGTGCAAATGAACGCAATTCGTCTCCACCCACCATGGCGCCCACGGCATCCGACCACGCGTGTTGAGCATCTCGGAGTGCGGCTACGGTCTCGCGTCCCTTCGGGGTGGGCTCGAGGAGCTTCGCGCGCTTGTGGTTCGGATTCTCCATGTAGACCGCCCAGCCTTTGTCCACCAACAGGTTTGCGGTCCGCTGCACACTCTGCCGCGCCAAACCCAGACCGACGCGTCGCGCAATATCGGCCACGGAGAGCGGCTCGTCGAGAGTGGCCCCGAGCACCTGCCACCAGGCCGGCGTCAATCCCGTCGGCTCGGTGATGTCCTGTGCTGCCGCAAAGAATTCGCCGTTGAGCTCGAAGACGGGCAGGACCACCTCGGTGAGCGCATCCCCCTCCGGCGTTCGTCGGCTCATGCGCCCGTCAGCTGGTCGTAGAATTTGCGCTCCCCGGTCGTGTAGAGCCCGTACCAGGCATCGATGATGGGCTGCGGGAATACGTCCAGGCGCTCGAACACCAGCCTGGCAAACTCGATCGGTGCGGTCGCCCCCGCCGTGATGACTGTGCCGTCGGACACTGCCTTCTCCTCGCGGTAATGCTCCGCTCCGCGGTATTTCGCAGCCTGAGTGAGGAATTCGGCGGCATTCGAGGTATGTGGCCGGTCGTCGAGCAGGCCGATCCGAGCCAGCCCGTAGGTTGCCCCGCAGATTGCTGCGACCGGGGTGCCCGCTGCAACGAGTTCGGCGGCCAAATCCAACACCTCCCCGTTGGCGGATTCCCACGTGCCGGCACCGGGCAGGATCAGCGCGTCGACGGGCGAGAGATCGGCCAACGCAACGTCGGGGGTAATTCTGAGGCCGCCCATCGTCGTGACCGCGTCCCCGGACTCCGACGCAACGAGCAACCGGTTCGCGTCAGGGTTCTGCTCGCGGGCCATCGCGAGCCCGGCTGTGAGGTAGCCGTACTCCCAATCGGCCATGGTGTCGGTGGCATACAGCGCAACGGTGATCATGGAACGGTCCTCACGTCGATTGACAGGTTGCTGTCAATGTTGCGCTCATGACAGCAGACTGTCAAAACTTCGGTGAGATTAATCAACCAATTGGTTGACTACACAGCTCGAGGGGCATATCTTTACTGCATTCGAGTAGGTGGGTGACCATGGAAGACCGAATCGAGCAGCTCAATCGAACCTTCGCGGCGTTGGCTGACCCCACTCGGCGTGACATGGTTGCTCGGCTTGCGGGTGCCGACGCCAACGTCAGCGAACTGGCCGAGCCGTACGACATGAGCCTGCAGGCAGTCTCCAAGCACGTGAAGGTACTCGAGGACGCCGGGCTGGTGACGCGCAGCAAAGACGCCCAGCGCAGACCGGTGCACTTGGATGCGGAGGTGTTCGGCCTGATGGCGAAGTGGATCGAGCGTTATCGCCAGGAGGCCGAGCAGCGCTACCGCCGGCTGGACGACCTGCTGGATCACGTTGTAACACAAGACGACTCTCAGAAGGACGTGTCATGACCGAGCACGAAACCGAGATAGTAGCGGACGACAAAGTACCCACAATCGAGATCATCCGGCAGTTCGACGCGTCGCCCGAGCAGGTGTTCCGCGCACATGTCGACCCCGATCTGTATCGGCAGTGGGTGGGCCCACGGTCGGTGACGACGCGAATCATCACATGGGATGCGCGAACCGGCGGCGCATGGTCGTTCGCGAACGACCGCGACGGCGAAGAGATCGCGTCGTTCTTCGGTAGCTTCCACGAAGTCCGCGCCAACGAGCGGATCGTGTGGACCTTCACCTACGAAGGCGATCCGGATTCGGTCGCCCTCGAGACCATGGCTTTCGAGGCCCGCGACAACGGCGGTACGCGCTTGAGGGTACTGAGTGTCCTGTCCGACTTCGCAACCCGTGATGGAATGCTTTCCAGCGGAATGGATGCCGGAATCAGGGAGGGCTACGAGAAACTCGATGCACTGTTGACGGGACCGGCTGCGCAGCATGCACGAGACGCCGCCGCGTTCACGGCGTTGGTCGAATCCGTTTCCGGGGACGCGTGGTCTCGGCCCAGTCCGGTACCGGAGTGGAACGCGCTGGGCGTCGTCGAACATCTCGTCGGTTGGTCACGTGGTTTCCTCGGCGGTGTCGAGGGTGTCGAGCTCATCGAAGTCGACGTCGCGCGCGACCCCGCCGCCGCGTGGGCTCAACACGTCGCAGACATCCAAGCCATCCTCGACGCCCCCGCCGGCCGCATCCTGAGCAATCCGCACACCGGCGACATGCCGGTCGAAGACGCGATCGACCGGTTCTACACCGCCGATGTGTGGATGCACACCTGGGATCTGGCCAAAGCCCTGGGACGCGAACCCGATCTCGGCGAAGAGCGTTGCGCCGCAGCGCTGATCGCCATGAAGCCGATGGATCGTGTGCTCCGCGACAGCGGGCAGTTCGGCCCCGCCATCGACGTCGACGACAATGCGTCCGCCCAGGACAGGTTGATGGCCTTCATCGGACGCGACCCGTCCTGGTCACCCGCGAACTAGCTACCCATGGCTTCCAGACCTTGTTCGTCCGGAGCGAGCTACGTTCACATGTACTTGCGCAGCTCCATCTTCGCGATCGACATCTTGTGCACCTCGTCGGGACCGTCGGCGAGCCGCAGCGTCCGCACGTGTGCGTACATCATGGCGAGCGGGAAGTCGTTGCTGACTCCGCCGCCACCGTGCACCTGAATGGCGCGGTCGATGATCTTCAGCGCCATCTCGGGCGCAGCGACCTTGATCGCTGCGATCTCTGTACGCGCTTCTTTGTTTCCGACGGTGTCCATCAGATATGCGGCCTTGAACGTGAGCAGCCGCGTCTTCTCGATCTCGATGCGCGCCTCGGCGATCCAGTCCTGGATGTTCGCACGCATGGCGACCGGCTTGCCGAAGGTAACCCGTGAAACCGCACGGCGACAAAGCAATTCGAGTGCTCGTTCCGCAACACCGATGGTCCGCATGGCGTGATGGATACGGCCGGGCCCCAGTCGAGCCTGACTGATGGCGAATCCCTCACCCGGCCCCTTCAGCACGTCCTTCGCCGGCACCCGCACGTCCTCGAACAGCACCTCGGCGTGGCCCTCTCGGTCGACGTAACCGAAGACGGGCAGGTTGCGTAGCACGGTGACTCCGGGCGCGTCGATGGGCACGACGAGCATCGACTGCTGCCGGTGCGTTGCTGCCTCGGGATCGGTCTTGCCCATGACGATCAGAACCTTGCAGTTCTTGTGCATCGCGTTCGACGTCCACCATTTGCGCCCGTTCAGGATGAAGTCGTCGCCGTCGCGTTCCATCTTCATCGCGATGTTGGTGGCATCGGAACTGGCGACGTCGGGCTCGGTCATCGCGAAGGCCGAGCGAATCTTGCCGTCCAGCAACGGCTTCAAGTACTTCTCTTTGTGCTCGTCGGTGCCGAAGAGCGTGAACACCTCCATGTTGCCGGTATCGGGTGCGTTGCAGTTGCACGCCTCCGGGGCAAGCAGGCTGCGGCCCATGATCTCGGCGAGCGGGGCATATTCGAGGTTGGTCAGACCGGGGCCCCACTCGGGGTGCGGGTGAAACAGGTTCCACAGTCCACGCGAGCGCGCTTCCTTCTTCAGGTCCTCGAGAATCGGGGGATGGAAGTGCGGGTCACCGGCTTCGAGCATCTGCTGCTCGTACACCGCCTCCGCCGGATAGACGTGAGAGTCCATGAACTCCAACAGATCCAACTCGTACTTCTTGGCCCGGTCGCTGGTCTCGAAAAATGCCACGTTCAGTTCCCCTGTTGGTTGTCGAGCAAGCTGTCCTGGTAGCGGCGCATGCCGCGCAACCACCGGTCGTAATCGGCACCCTTGTTCCGGTACATGTCCAGCACGTTCTCGTGGGGCAGGATCAGGAATTGCTCCCGGTCCATCGCGTCGAGCACCACGTCGGCGACGTCGAGCGGCTCGAGCACCGCGCCCGCGCTCAGTACGGCGGCAGTTGCAGCCGCTCCCAACGCATCTCCCGATTCACGGCCTTCGTAGAGCAATTTGGTGTTGACGCCCATCGGGCACAGGCAGCTGACGCGAATGCCCCGATTGCCGTAGGTGACGTTGAGCCATTCGGCAAATCCCACCGCGGCATGTTTGGTCGTCGCGTATGTCGCGGAACCGATCTGGGTGAGCAAGCCGGCTGCGGAGGCCGTACTGACGAAGTAGCCCTCACCACGTTCGAGCCAACCCGGCACCAACAGCTGCGCAGCGCGGATGTGTGCGCGCACGTTGACGTCGAAGGACAGGTCCCAGTCCTGTTCGCTGGCGTCGAGACCGGGGGCACCACTGATGCCGGCGTTTGCGAAATAGAGATCGACCGGACCGAACGACTCTTCGGCGACCGCGATCAGCCGCTCGATATCCCCGATGTCCGACGCGTCGGCCGCGGCAGCGACGGCTGTGCCCGGCCGATCCCGCTCGATGGCGTCGACCACGGATCGGGCGGTGGACTCGTCCACATCGGAGACGACGACGCGGGCACCGTTTTCGGTGAATCTGGCGGCGATGGCTCCGCCGATTCCGCCACCACCTCCGGTGACGATGGCGACCTTGCCTGCAACCTTCATTCCCCAGGTATAGTTGAAGTCAGATTCAAGTTCAACCCTGGTTGGGTGAACGACCAGCTCAGCGCCGGTGTGTCAAGCCCTCGGCCGCGTCGGATCGGTGATCCAACCCGACCACGAGCCGGGATACAACGCGGCGTCGATACCTACCAACTCCAGTGCGAGAATCTGATGCGCTGCGGTCACGCCCGAGCCGCAATAGACGGCGACGTCCTTTCCCTTCGGTACGAGTCCACCGAATGCGCCATCGAGTACCTCCGGGGACAGGAAGCGCCCGTCGGCATCGACGTTGTCGGTCGTCGGCCTGTTGACCGCCCCGGGAATGTGGCCGGCCACAGGATCGACTGGCTCGACCTCACCGCGGAATCGCTCGGGTGCGCGGGCATCGAGCAGGACGTTCTCGCGCGCGAAGTCGAGCACGTCCTCGACCTCGAGGACCCGGGCCAGCGGCGGCCGCGCCGTGAACGATCCGGCCGCCACGATCGAGGGCTCGGTACCGACGGAATAGCCCTCGTCGACCCATCGCGCAAACCCGCCGTCGAGGACGCGCACATCCCGGTGACCGAAGTAGCGGAGCAACCACCAGGTCCGCGCAGCTGCAGTTGCCGGCCCCGCGTCGTAGACCACCACCGCGGAATCGTCGCTGACTCCGGCTCCCCGCATCGCCGCGACGAACGTGTCGGTGTCGGGCAACGGATGGCGGCCACGATCGTCTGGGTCGTTCCTGCTGGCTCCACTCCCGTCACCCGGCGGTGCCGCCAGTTCCGTACCGAGGTCGACGAACTGCGCGGTCGGGATGTGCCCCGCCTCGTAACCTGCTCTGTCGCTACCGTTCTGGAGGGTCCACCGGATGTCCAGGACCACTGGGCCGCGACCCATCTCGAACAGACCGTGCAATTCGGAAGCTGATATCAGCGGCGACTGGCTCATAGTGTTTCGACGCTACAGTCCGGGAGGGGGAATAGCTCGGAGTCCGGCCAGGTTGTGCGCAGGCGTGACCGAAACTGCAACGACAACACCGCACCTGTCCACCGCTGGACTCTTCGAGCCGTTCGAGGTCAAGTCGCTGAAGCTGCGTAACCGCTTCGCGATGGCCCCGATGACGAGGGCGTTCTCGCCCGACGGCATCCCCGGCCCGGACGTGGCGGAGTACTACCGCAAACGTGCAGCAGGCGGCACCGGCCTCATCATCACCGAGGGCACGTACATCCCCGACCCCGCCGCAGGACCGCATACCCGCGTACCGAGGATCTACGGCGACGCCAGCCTCGAAGGATGGAAGGGCGTCGTCGACGCGGTCCACGCCGAGGGCAGCGCGATCATTCCGCAGCTGTGGCACCTGGGGGTCGAGCGGGGCACCGAGCCACGCCTGTTCCCCGACGTCACCACCGTCAGCCCGTCCGGCATCGCTCTCGACGGCTCCTCCGTTGGTCGCGCCTTCACCGACGCCGATCTCGACGAACTGACGTCGCACTGGGTTCAGGCTGCCGTCAACGCGAAGAACACCGGCTTCGACGGTCTGGAACTGCACGGCGCTCACGGTTATCTCCTCGACGAATTCCTCTGGGCAACAACCAATGTGCGTGACGACGAATTCGGCGGATCTCTCGAGGCCCGGACCCGCTTCCCCGCACAGGTTGTCGCTGCGATCCGCGCCGCGGTGGGTGAGGACTTCGCCATCGTGTACCGCTTCTCGCAGTGGAAGAGCAACCACTTCGACGCTCGACTCGCAGAGAAC
Source organism: Rhodococcus sp. 1R11 (assembly GCF_004563845.1). Lineage (NCBI taxonomy): Bacteria > Bacillati > Actinomycetota > Actinomycetes > Mycobacteriales > Nocardiaceae > Rhodococcus > Rhodococcus sp. 1R11. The sequence goes on from NZ_SPNG01000001.1 coordinate 645,536, forward strand.
CCGGCCGAACTCGATCGCGTCCTCACTCCGCTGGTCGAGGCAGGCGTGGACGTACTGCATGCTTCGACTCGTCGGCATTGGGATCCGGCATTCCCGGAACTGGACGGAGTGGACGGCAAGCTCGGTCTGGCCGGTTGGACGCGCAAGCTCACCGGTGTTCCGACCATTACAGTCGGCTCTGTGGGCCTCGATTCTGTGTTCACCTCGGCATGGTCGGAGGACGCGGCCTCCGGTGTGACGGGATTGGACGCGCTGGCCGGTCAGTTCCACGACGGCGAGTTCGATCTGGTGGCCGTCGGACGCGCGCTGCTCTCCGATCCCGAATGGGTGAACAAGGTCGGCGACGGCCGCATCGACGAGCGCATCGAATTCACTCGCGACCACATCAAGAACCTGGTCTAGCGGTACAGCTCCACCACGTCATCTCGAACCGGCACCATCGTTTTTGGGCACGCGCCTAGAACGGTGGCGCCGTGTCGTTTTCCTCGCCGCTCGGCTCTGGCTGCGGTGTCGGATTGTCGGGTGGTGGGTCGGGGTAGGCGATGATGTCGGATCGTCTCGGTTTGGTGGGGATGCAGGGCCGCAGGTCGTTGCCGAGAATCGGTACAGCTGTTCCATTGGCAGGCAGGGTGATTCGGGTGGTCTTCGAGGTGGAGGTCCATAGGATGGCACCGCCGGGGAGTATGACGGCGGTCCAGTAGCCGGCGGTCTTGACACTGTGGTGGTATTCGCAGAGGCATTGGAGGTTGTTGACGGTGCTCCAGCCGCCGCCGAGGGGATTGGCGTGATCGAACGGGATCACGTGGTCGAGTTGGCAGCGGTCCGCGGGGCGGTGGCAGCCGGGGAAGCGGCAATGGCGGTCGCGGAGTCGGACGGCGGCGGTGGTGAGGGCGTCGGGTCGATAGATCAGGGCGCGGTCGGTGAGTGGGTCGCGTCGAACGGCTGTTCCGAGGGTGGGGTCGGCGGCGATCGCGGCTTCCAGTGCCGCGGCGAGGGATGCATTGCCGAGGTAGATGCCGGAGGGGGTCCGGTCAGCGGGTGTATTGCCTGCTGTGGGGATCGTCCGGTTGGTGCGCTGGATCGCGGACGGCAGGTCGAGGGCAGAGCTGTGCCGTGTGCCCCGGCCGACGGGGGCGTGGGTACAGAACAAGGCTGCAGCGGAGGCCAAGGCATTTCGACGTCGTTGCCGGTGCTCGGTCTCGTCGTAGTCGGTCGGCTCAGGCGGAGTCGGAGCTGGCTTCGAATGCGATTCTGCGGCAATCGAACCCGAATCCTGGCCCGGCCCTGTGCCGGGATGCGACCCTGGGGCCGGTAGCGACGGTGGCGGTATCGACGGTCGTGGCGCTGCTGTGTTCGTTGCGGTGCCAGTGCCAGTGCCAGTGCCAGTGCCAGTATACGTCCGCGTTACTCGCGTATCCGGTTTCGCTGCATTCGGTTCCGCGTTGGTTTGTGTCGCGTCGGGCTCTGTCGTGTCAGGCTCTGCCGCATCGGGCTCTGCCGGCTCGGGCTCTGTCGCACTCGGCTCGGCTGTTGTTTCTGCCGAGCGTCGTTCCCATTCACCGGTGTCCGGGTTCTGCACTGCCAGTCCGAGTTTCTCTGCAAGGGTCACTGCTTCGGTGAGCAGGATCTGCCACTGACTGTTGCGCGCCAACTCCCGCGCAAGGTCTGGATCGATCGATCCATGACCGGCCAGATACGCCGGATTCGCGAGCAGTCCGATGAGGGTTGCGATGTCGACGGTGACCATCGTCAACGGCACCCGACGGTCCGGCAGCTCTGCATCTTTCTGCGGGCAGTCCTCACGTTGGCACCGGCATACCAGCCGAGGTTCACCGTGCATACGGGCCATGAAGGCGTCACACAGCCGATCCTGTTTGCCGCGTGGGTCTTTCGGGCAGAGCGTATCGGCCATCTCCTCGAGCAGCTGCCATGCGGCGGCGGCTTCGGGGGCGGTCAATTCTGCTCGGATCCGCGCCAACTCCCCAGCCGGGGCGTAGGAAACATTGCGGAACTTCTTCGCGAACTCCCGCAACGCTGCTGCTTCCTCCGGCGCGACCCGCAGCAGAAGGTCCCAGATCTCCTTCTCCAGTGGACCCGGTGACGACCGTCCGGCCGCCTCGACGATGTCGCCCTCGACGGACTTCACGATGTCGTCGGAGAGGTTGTCGAGGATCCGGCACACCGTACGTACGCGGGGGAGGTCGATGTCGCCGGCCTCGAATGCCTTCTTCACCAGCGGCAGTCGAGTGTGCAGGGCGACCCCGACCGAGACATACGCCTCGGCGACCGTCGCAGAACACCCCAACGCCACCGCCATCTCGGTGCGCCCGTACCGGCTGTAGTGCTTGTGCTTGGAGTCGAGAGTGATCCAGCTCCGATGGACGTCGTAGCACGCGGAAATCTTGCGAGCCGCCAGCCGATTCTCTTCCCGCGCAGCAGCGGTCAACGCATCCAACGACACCGTCGGTATCGCCATCTCTTCACCCCCCAGTGAATCGAAACAAGAACGCATGTTCGAACTGAAAGAAGACTATCTCGACCCACCGACAAGAACACCGGATCCGTCGAACCCCAGGTCGTCGCACCGACGTCGGCCTGGTCGCGAGTGCCTGGCCACATCCCCCGAATACTGGACAACGCTTATCCTCGGTACGTGCCCACCCTCTGCACTTCACCGACGAGTACCACGTGACCGGTTCGGCAGTGGCGTGGCTGGAGAAGCGTCAGATCCCGCTGTACTTACTGGCGTTGGCCGCCGGAGTTGTTGTCGGGTTGGCGGCGCCGGCATCGGCTCCCGCGTTCGAGATCGCCATCAATCCCGTGCTGATCGTCTTGCTCTACGCGACGTTCCTCGCAGTTCCGTTCTCCGCCATCGGCGATTCGCTGCGCGACCGGAATTTCTTGCTGAGCGTCGTGGTGCTCAATTTCGTACTCGTCCCGATCGTCGTGTTCGCACTGACCCGGTTCGTTGCGAGTAACGAAGCGGTGCTCGTCGGGATACTTCTGGTGCTGTTGGCTCCGTGCATCGACTACGTCGTCGTTTTCAGCGGGTTGGCCGGGGCGGCATCGGAACGACTTCTCGCCGCTGCTCCGTTGCTGATGCTGCTGCAGATCGCGTTCTTGCCGCTGTATCTATGGTTGTTCGCCGGACCCGACCTGGTGAAGATCATCGACGTCGCACCGTTCGTCGAGGCGTTCGTCCTGCTGATCGCGCTGCCACTGACGTTGGCTGCGGCAACGCAGTGGTTGGGACGACGCACACGCCTCGGCACTCGCATCATGGTCGCCATGGCAGCGGCGATGGTGCCGATCATGATGGCGACCCTCGCAGTCGTCGTCGCATCTCAGGTCGACGCAGTTCGCAGCGAGGCATCTCAGCTGATCGCAGCAGTGCCGATCTTCGTGGCGTTTCTGGTCGTCATGGCCGTCGTGGGACTCGCGACGGCTAGGGTCACCCGCCAGGACGTACCCGCGACCCGGGCATTGATCTTCTCCGGGGCGACCCGGAACTCGCTGGTAGTGCTGCCTCTGGCGCTCGCGCTGCCGCCGGCTCTTACCCTCGCCGCAGTTGTCGTGGTGACGCAGACGTTGGTGGAGCTGATCGGCATGATCGCGTACGTCAGAATTGTTCCTCGCCTCGCACCGGCGACCTAGACTCCGAACATGACCGAACCCACGCCATCCGACCTGACCGCGCTACGTGCACGGGCTGCGGGCGGTGACCAGGACGCGATCGACGAATTGGTGGAGCAGGGCACCGTCGACGACCTGCGTTCACTTGCCGCAGCCGGCAACAGCGACGCCGTCGACATGCTCGTCGAACGCGCCGGAGAGCGCGAGGACCGCGACGAATTGCAGCGGCTGGCAGCCGGCGGAAGCCAGGATGCCGCAGACATTCTCGAAGAACTGGACGGCTAGAGCGGATCGGGACGGGTGCCCACCTGCAGGGTGAGCCGATGCGCGGCGTCGAGCAACATCTTTCCCAACTCCCGACGTCTGTCCTCTCGAAACCTCGTTTCCACACCGGTCAGACTCAACGCCCATGCCGGCCTGCGTCCGCGGTCGAACACCGCTGCGCCCAGCCCCCAGCTGCCTTCCACGAGCAAGGCCGGGTTGACGGCGTAGCCAGAGGATCGCGTCAGCTCGATGCGGTGGCGAATGGCCGACTCCGAATGATCGGCTCCCCACTCTGGCACCAGATCGACGCCGTCGAGGTAATCGTCGACCTCCCGGTCCGGAAGATGGGCGAGAACGGCCAAGCCCGCGGAGGCCACCCCCAGCGGTAACCGGATACCCTCGTACAGCACATGCGACCGAAGCGGGAAGCTGCCCTCCACCCGAAGCAGACACACCGTCTCACCACCTCGCCGCGCGGACAGGAACGCGCTCTCACCACTCCGTGTTGCCAAGTCCTGCACGATATCTCGGGCCTGATCGGTGACGTCGTAGCGCAACGCGGCCATGGAGCCGAGGAGATAGATTTCCGGTCCCAGTGCCCACCGTCCGGTTCCCGTATCGCGGTCGACGAATCCCTCGTCGGCCAATTCCGTCAACAGCCGATGCGCCGTCGGCCGCGCAACTCCAGCGGCCCTCGCCAACTCGGTGGTCGAGGTACCGACTGCCTCCGCCGCACTGGCGGCACGCAGCAGAGCACACACTTTGGCGATGACGCCGGCGTTGGCATCGAGCACAGTCACCGCACCACTGTACGTCCACTGAGTGAACGCCGAAGCACTTCGCGTTCGACAATCGAGCAGAATTTCGCAAAGCTGCCGCAATGCTCGCTGGTCGAGTTCACTGGAGCCATCGTTTGCTCAACGAACACATCAGGAGTTCACGTGACAGGAAAGACCTACGACTCCGCAGCCGACGCGGTGGCGGACATCGGTAGAGGAGCGACCATCGCGGTCGGCGGCTTCGGCCTGTGCGGCATCCCCGATGCCCTCATCGAGGCCATCGCCGACACCGACGCGGACGCATTGGAGGTGTTCTCCAACAACTGCGGCGTCGACGGCTACGGACTGGGAATTCTGTTGGCAGCCAGCCGTATTCGCCGCGTCACTGCGTCGTACGTCGGCGAGAACAAGGAGTTCGCCCGGCAGTACCTCGCCGGCGAACTCGAAGTGGAACTGACACCGCAGGGCACGCTCGCCGAGCGTCTCCGCGCCGGTGGCACCGGCATTCCCGCCTTCTTCACCCCCGCCGGGGTGGGCAGCCCCATCGCCGACGGCGGAATGCCGTGGCGCTACAACGCCGACGGTTCCGTCTCGATCGAGTCACCGCCCAAGGAAACGCGGGTGTTCGGCAACAAGCGCTACGTGCTCGAGGAGGCGATCAACGCCGATTTCGCTCTGGTGCACGCCGAGATCGGCGACACTGCAGGCAATCTCGTGTTCGACAAGACGGCGATGAACTTCAACCCGCTGGCAGCGATGGCGGGCAGGATCACCATCGCGCAGGTCGAGAAGCTCGTCGAGCCGGGCGAGATCGACCCGGCTCAGGTGCATCTTCCCGGAGTGTTCGTCCAACGAGTCGTACACACCGGTCCACAGGACAAGCGCATCGAAAAGCGCACCGTCACTTCAGGAGTTCGAGCATGACCGCAGGATGGACCCGTGACCGGATGGCCGAACGCGCTGCGGCCGAGATGGTCGACGGCGAATACGTCAACCTCGGCATCGGCTTGCCGACGCTGATCCCGGGCTACCTCACCGACAAGGTGAACGTCACTCTCCATTCGGAGAACGGCATCCTCGGCACCGGTCCTTACCCCACCGAGGACGAGGTCGACGCCAACCTCATCAATGCCGGGAAAGAGACCGTCACCGTCAATCCCGGTGCTTCGTACTTCGATTCGTCGCTGAGCTTCGGCATGATCCGAGGCGGACACATCGACACTGCCGTCCTCGGCGGCATGCAGGTCTCAAGTAACGGCGACCTCGCCAACTGGATGGTCCCGGGCAAGATGGTCAAGGGCATGGGCGGGGCGATGGACCTCGTACACGGGGCTCGGCGCGTCATCGTGGTC
>NZ_SPNG01000020.1:0-73090 GCF_004563845.1 Rhodococcus sp. 1R11
TGTTGCCCAGAGCAAGGTTCGGACCGGCGAACCGCGCCACCTGGTAGTACGGGAAATTCCACGGCATGATGCCGAGAAGGATGCCGATGGGCCGTCGTTGAACGATGGCGGTACCCGGCCCACTGAAAACGTCGATCGTCTCGTCAGCGAGGAACGCCGCGGCATTATCGGCGTAGTACCGATAAATCGACACGCACACACCGATCTCACCGAGGGCATCCTCGCGTGACTTCCCCATCTCCCTCTGCGCGATCTCGGCGAGGGTGTCCTGACGGTCTTCGTGAAGTTGAGCGAGGCGTCGCAGCAGCGCCGCCCGCTCCTCGATCGTCGTACGAGCCCACGACTTGTACCCGTCATGCCCAGCGTCCAGCTTCGAATCGATCTCGGCGTCGGTATCGACGGGGAACGACCTCAGCTCCTCACCGGAACCCGGATCGGTGACGATATAGCTAGTCATTACTGTCTCCTCAATTTCTGTCATTACTGGACACTCGTCCTCTCGCTCATTCGGCTGTCGGCAGCGAGCCGGGGCGCGCTTACCCGTCGAGCGAGTGGGATGTCTACCAGCCTTCGGTCAATACAATGTCGAGCGCATCCACGAAGTAATCCGCCCCCGCCTGGTCCAAGCACAGTGGAGGCTTCACCTTGAGCACGCAGTTCCGATCGCCCGTGGGCTGGATGACCACTCCCTTGTCCAACATCCGTTCGCAGATCGCCCGTGTCTCCTCGGTCGCGGGCTCCAGAGTGTCTCGGTCCCGCACCAACTCGACTCCGAGATACAGACCGTGACCGTGGACCGTGCCGATGATCGGGTGCCGTTCCGCGAGTTCCAAAAGACGCCCCCTGAGGTGCCCGCCGACACGACGGGCGTTGCCCTGCAGGTCCTCGTCCTCGAGGACGTCCAGGACCGTGCTCCCGACCACGCACGACACGGGGCTGCCACCGGCAGAGGAGAAGAAGTAGCCCTGGGACCGATAGGCGTCGGCGATGACCTTCGTCGTCGCCACGATCCCGAGCGGAAACCCGTTGCCCACCGCCTTCGCCACCGAGACGACATCGGGCACTACGTCCTGCTGTTCGAAACCCCAGAACCACTGTCCCAGACGGCCGTATCCAACTTGAACCTCGTCGGCGATCGCCAGTCCCCCGACGTCGCGTATCGCGGCGTAGACCTCCTTCAGGTACCCGTCAGGAAGCGCCATTCCCCCGGCATTTCCGTAGACGGGTTCGGCGATGAACCCCGCGAGGTCGACACCGTCGGCAGCCAGTTTGCCGATCGCGGCAACGGCATCCTGCGCGTACTGGTGAGCCTGAGCCCCGCGGTATCTTCCGCGATAGGAGTTGGCGGATTCCACGGTGTGGACCCATTCGGGACGAGTCGTCAGGGCGTTGGGGTTGTCCGCCGTCGACGTGGAGACTGCATCGGTGAGGTAGGTCCACCCGTGGTACGCCTCCCCCATCGAGACGAGGTGCTGCCTTCCGGTTGCCCCCAGCGCCAGCCGCATAGCAAGGTCACTTGCCTCCGAGCCCGAGTTGACCAGGAAGATCTGGTCGAGCGACGGTGGCAGCCGAGCGGCGATCTTTGCGGTGAACTCGGCGATGGCCGAGTAGTTGAACCGCGAGTTCGTGTTGAGTAGTTCGTACTGGCGGGCAACGGCATCTGACAACCGAGGGTGCGAATGGCCGAGCATTGCAACGTTGTTGACCATGTCCAAATACGATCTGCCGTCGGTCGACAGCAAGTGGTGCCGCCAGCCCCGCTCGATCCGCGGCGGGTTCACGTAGTAGTGCTCCTGAACGTCGGCGAGGTACCGTCCGCGGCGTTCGAGTAATGCAGCACTCGATTCGGGTGAACCGCCATCGGGGATGCCGAGCAGCGCTGCCGGATCGGCGGTGAGAGCCAGCCAGCCCGGGCCATAGCGAGGGGTGACGAATGAGGGCACAACCGGACCGTCGGCGTGGCGAACCTGAACGCGGATTCGGTGCCCTGCCGTAACCGTCGTCAGTGGCGAACCTGCCGTCACCTCGCCGATCTGCAGTCCTCGCAGGGCTGCGTCGTCCTCGGCGTCGAGTGTGACGTCGAGGGCCACGTCTGCGCCGGACAGGGAAAAGCCGTGATCGGTTCTTCGCGTCACGCCCGCCCACGGCGCGCGCAGCGCGGTTGTCTCGAAGAACCATGCGTCGCAAAAGGTCGGCAACGTGGCGGGTTCGGTATCCCGAAGAGGTGCAGTCTGATCGAGGCGAGGTTGTGCGTATCTACTCACCACGACACTCGCTCCCGTCGCGCGCGCGGCGTCGCCCAGTGCCCTTTCGATGTCATCCGGGTGCAGCCAGGCACCGCGGTCCCACACCGGTGCGGTTGTCGAGAGGTCCAGCACCGCGGGCCGCCCGGCGGCGAGCGGAACGTAGTCGTTCGGGAGCGTCACCCCATCGGGTCGCGGCACCGACAGCGCGTCACAGATCAGGGTGGACATGACCTCGATGGGTACTGCCACCGCCGCGTCGAACATTCGCCACTCGTCGAGCAGCCCGGTCACGGCATACTCGTTGTCCGGCTCGATGCTGACCTGCATCGTGCCGTTGAGGACCAGAATCGCCGCACGGATCACGACCAACGGCCAGACGGCCTGGGCCTCGGCGGGGGACAACGGCCGCACCGCGTGGAATCCCGTGACCGTCGGGAGCGCCGACAGTGCGTCCGCACCGGGATGGTGCAGGACCGAGGTTGCCGTATTGGCGAGTTCGGCGACGGCCCACGTTCGGCAGAGGTCGCCGAAGTCGAGGATACCGTCGTAACGCCGAGCGTTATCGGGCTCGGCTATCAGGTTGGAGTCGGTCAGGTCGAGGTGGACGGCTTGACGCGGAAGTTCCCCGGCAAGCCGTTCCAGGATCTTCCACGCTTGGGCCACGACGTGGAGCAGCTGGTCATGGCGACCCTCGTCGTCCTGGTAGGAGATGAGCTTCTCCGTCACAGCCGGAACGTGTTGTGGATCCCAAGCCAGCGTGCGGTCGAGCCCGGGATGGTCGAACGAGCGCAGCGCTCTGCTGACACGACCAGAGACATCACCCATCTGCCGGGCGACGTCGGCCCCCAGGTACGTGTCGGCCTCGACGGTGGAACCGGGCAGATAGCGGAGAACACGCGCGATGAGCAACGTCCCGTCCGAGTGCCGGACGGTTCTGTGGGTCCGCCCGTCGACACCGGAAAGTGCCGTGGCCAGTCGCACCTGGGGCTCGGCTCTCTGCACGACTTCGGCGGCGTCATCTTGCGCCCTTACCTCGGCTTCGGAGAACACCGGGTTCGCAATTTTGAGGACCCCGATGCGCCGACCATTGTCGGTGGTGAGCATGAAGTTTTGGTCCTGCTGGCTGCCGAGCGATTCGGCGATCACCGGGTGGCCGAAGTGTTGCGCCCCGATACTCTCCGCCTCAGCGTCGCTGATGCGCAGGGCGGCGATCTCCGGCTGTGCGAAGAAGTCGTAGCCAGTCATCTTGTTGCTCACGGTGTTACGACCTTGTCATCGTCGTGGGGAATCAATGGTGCATGTTCGGCGTCGAACTGTATTTCCGGTGTGGCCCTGCGGAAGCCTCGGGTGAGGCCGGCGAGGTACAAGACGCCGACGACGATCCAGACGAGTCCGACGATCAAGCCGAGACGAGACAGGCTGAACCACAAATAGAAGGTGAGGAGGAAGCCAATTGCGGGGGCGAGCCCGTACCTGATCAGAAGCCACGGCGTGCGTTCGGTGGCGTCGACGAGGAAGAGTTTGATGACCGCCAGGTTGACAACCGAGAATGCCGCCAGCGCACCGAAACTCACAATCGAGGCCATGGTCGCCAGGTCGGCCACCAACGCGGCCAACGAGATGACTCCGACGATCGCGATCGCACCGACCGGGGTCTGGAACCTGCGGCTGAGACGACCGAACAATTTACGGGGCAACACCCCGTCCCGGCCCATCGCATACAGAATTCTCGTCACGCTGACCTGAGAGGCCAGAGCCGCGGCCACACACGCGGCCATATAGCTGAAGAGGAAGAATGTCTGGAGCCACTGTCCGGCGGTCATGCCCATGATCTCGATTGCCGCGGAGTCCGGATCCACGATCGCAGACGGATCGCGCTGCACCAGTGTAGCCAGGTAGGACACTGCGATGAAGATGAGCCCGGCGATGGCGACGGTCAGCATGATTGCTCGTGGCACCGTGCGGCGTGGGTCCCGCGCTTCTTCGGACATCGTCGAGATGGCGTCGAAGCCAAGGAAACTCAGCGCCAGCGTCGCGGCTCCTGTGAACAACGTCGCCGGGGAGACACCTTGGTCGTAAATGGGCTGTAGGAGCGAGACGCCCGGGTTCTCGACGATGTGCTTGACCGCAAGGATCGCAAACACCGACGCGAACACCATCTGCAGCCCCACCATGACGAGATTTGCGTTACGCACCACCGTGATTCCCACGACGCTGAGAACAGTGACGACACCGATCCCCAAGAGTGAGTACAGCCAGATGGGCACCGCCGGGTACTCGGCGTTCAAATAGATGCCGATGAGAAGGTAGTTGATCAGCGGTAGCAACAGGTAATCCAGCATCAGCGCCCAGCCGGTGACAAAGCCGACGTTTCCGCCGAAGGCCCGCCGGGAGTAGGTATACGCGCCACCGGCGACCGGGTAAGCCCTGACCAAGGCGGCGTAGCTGCCCGCCGTGAAGAGCACCGCCATCAGTGTGATCACATACGCGGTCGCCACATGGCCTGACGTCGATTCGTTCACGACGCCGTAAGTGGTGAACACTGCCAGCGGCGCTGTGTAGGCCAATCCGAAGAGGACCAGTCCGGGCACGCCCATGACCCGCCGCAGTGCAGGGGCGGACGAGGTCGGTGATGTTTCAGACACGAGTACGCTCCATCTGCGCCGGCAGGGCGCTGGACGTTGAATTCGATTGGTAGGTAGGGATTCCTGCGACCCAGGTGCCGAGAACCGATATCGAACTCAGGTCGCTCACGGGTGACTGCCGCGGGTCGGCCGACAACCACACCAGGTCCGCCTCGAAGCCGTCGCTCAACACACCGCGGCTGGTCTCCGCGCCGGCTTGATAAGCGACGCCGCGGGTGACGATATCGAGTGCATTGACGATGTCTATGCGTTCCTCCGGCATCCAGCCACCGTGTGGGGTGCCGTCTTGGCGTGCCCGGGTGACGGCCGTCTGCAGAGCCGGCAGGACGTCTGCACTGGTGACGGGCCAGTCACTGCCGAAGCTCATCGGCGCGCCGGACCTCAAGACCGAGCCGATGCGGTACTGCCGGTGGCCTCGCTCGTGTCCCAACCTCGGAAGGGTCAGTTGCTCCATGACGTCATCCGTGGTGGCCCACAACGGCTGGAAACACGCGATGACACCTAGCTCGGCAAACCTGGGCAGGTCGTCGTCGTCGACGAGTTGAGCGTGGGCGATGACCGGGCGTCGGTCTCGAGGACCATTGACGGCTTGGATGTGCTCCACGGCGTCGAGGGCAGAGCGGGCTCCGGCATCACCGATGGCGTGAAGGTGCAACTCGAAGCCGAGCTCGTCGACGAATGCCGCGGCGGCCAGGAGCTCATCGTGCTGCCATACCTTCATGCCACGGGTGCACGCATCGGCATAGTCGTGGAGCATGTCCGCGGTGTGATTTTCGATGATTCCGTCGACGAAGAACTTGATGGTGTTGCACGTGAGATGAGGTGCAGCACGGATGCGATCGCGTTGCCCGGCAAGCTCGTTGCGCTGTTCGGCCCACCGCAGCGGGTCCGCCCGCAGTGCCAGATCGGCGCGGCATCGGAGCACACCTCGCTGGGCAGCCGCCAACCAGATCTCGATGTCGTCCGGATCCACCCACGCGTCCTGGAACCAGGCGATTCCACGGGCGGCGAGGTGTCCCGTGGCGTACTCCAACGCTTCGACCCCTTGATCGAGACTGGGTGCCGGAGCGACCCTCAGCGCAAGGTCCACTGCGCCCCATTCCAGAAGGGTGCCCAGTGGTTCACCGTCCTCCCGCCGCGGGATCTTGCCGACATCGGGCTGCGGAGTGTCCTTGTCGATGCCGGCGAGTTCGAGCGCCCGCGTGTTGCACCACACCGAGTGGTAATCCCATGCCCGCAGCATCACCGGGCGATCGGGCACCACGGCGTCGAGCCAGCGAGCGTCGAACCACCCGGACGGGGTGAGGGTGGCGTCGTAACTGGCAGCCACGATCCACTCGTCGTCGGGGTGGTCCTGTGCCCACGCTTGTATCCGTTCGACGATCTCGGACACGTCGTGAGCATCCCGAATTGCCGGTCCCTGCTGTTCCAGGCCCGCGAGAATGGGGTGTGCATGACCGTCGCCGAAAGCGGGTGCCAAGAGTCCACCCTTGAGGTCGATGGAGAGGTCCGGGCTCACACTCTCGTCCCACGGCGCGATGCGACCGTCTACGACCAGGAGCCGATCCGCGTCCGGAAGACCATTGCCTCTCCATACGGTTCCGTTTCGGAAGACGACTACGCTCATCGGCCAACTCCTCAGTCATTGCAACATTGGTCACCAATTAAACAAACTGTGATCGCCACAACATATACGGCGTCGGCCGCATGCGCAACAGGAACGGCGATCGAACATCCGAGCGACCACGTCAAGGGCAGAATTGGTCACCAATTGACCGATCATCGGATCCTTGATTACGCTTCGGTTGTCCATCCAACGGTCGTCACCACCTGGAGAGGGGACCATGTCCCACGGCGAATCTGTCGACCATCACCTGGGCACCGCCATCGTCACCGGCGCCGGATCGGCAGCGGGTATCGGGTTTGCGACCGCACGCCTCCTCGGCCTGACCGGCCTGACGGTGGTCGTGACGTCGACCACGGATCGCGTCCAGCAGCGGGTGGAGGAGTTGCAGGCGGACGGCATCCACGCCGTCGGCATCGCCGGCGACCTTACCGACCCCGCTCATGCCGGTCGGGTGGCCGCGCTCGCGCTAGAACGCACCGGCCGCATCGACGTCCTGGTGAACAACGCCGGGCTGGCTGCAGTCACCAACGTCGTCTCGACGGCTACCTTGGCGCACCTCACCGACCACGACTGGGCGAACTCGATCGGGTGCAACCTGACCACCGCGTTCACCATGACTCGTGCGGTGCTCCCCACGATGGTCGAACGCGGATACGGCCGGGTGGTCAACGTGTCCTCGGTATCGGGGCCCGTGTGCGCCTTTCCCGGCGACGGGGCCTACCACGCGGCCAAGGCGGGTTTGGTGGGCCTGACCCGGTCGGTCGCCATCGACTACGCCAGGGCCGGCATCACCTGCAACGCCGTGGCACCGGGGTGGATCGAGACAGACTCGACCACAGAGGACGAGCTGGCAGCAGGTGCTTCCTGCCCGCTCGGCAGATCCGGAACGGCGGATGAGGTGGCGCACTCCATCCTGATGCTGACCGCCAGGGCGGCTTCCTACATCACGGGTCAATGCCTAGTGGTCGACGGCGGTAACTCGATCCAGGAAGATCACAGGTTGCGCTGAAGAATCGGCGTCATCCCGGCACCGTCGGCGCGAAAAGCATCCTGTCCAGTGAATTCCGATGGGTGCGGCCGCAGGAACGTACGGCTACTGCGTCCTGACGGCGGGTCGACGTCCTGCGATGACCGCCTCAGCACGAACCCGCCCGGGGTCGGCAGTGACCCTCGCACTATGGCATCGCCAACACCATTTTCTACCGTCGTCCAGACTTCGATTCGCTGGCCGCACACCTGAATTTGGCGGGCACGTCTTCGGTCGCCTTCATGGACGACAGCGACGGAAGGCCGACCGGTCTCTAAGTCGACATTCTCCCCCGGGGTGGCCCACGGCTGTCGAATCAACAAATCTCATCGTACTTCGGGATATCAGTACACGACGGCGGTGCGCAGCATAGAGGAAGGCCTGGTCCGCCTCATCCCGTGAGCGACGGTCCGAGCGGCACCGTGATCGGGACGGCTAACCCCCCAGAGCGCCAACGGCGCTCTCGTCCTGCTCGTGCACGATGCTCACCAGCCGTTGGCAGTTGGTCTCGACGTGGATGGTGATCAAATCGAGTGCACGGTCGTGGTCGCGGTCCAGCAAGGCCCGGAGAATCGCTTCGTGTTCGGCGAGCGCTTGGGCCGGACGGGTCTGCGTCTCACGCTGTGTGGCCTCGAGGATGGTGATGGCGAACGCCATCTCTCGAGCGATCGAACCGAAGAACCGGTCGGCGCGAGGACTGGCCAACAGTCCGATGACAGCGGCGTGAAACCCGAGATCGGCCTCCACCACTTGCACCGGGTCGAGTTGTTCGTATGCGGCGCGCAGCCGATCCAAGGCCTGGCCCAATCGTTCGGCGAGCACTTCGTCGGGGGCCGCCGGGTCAGCGTTGCACCACCGTTGTGCCGCGGCGGTCTCCAGCACCAGACGTGTGTTGTAGAGGTCGCGGATGTCGGCGGCGTCGAAATCGGCGACCTGGGTGCCCTTGTGGCGCTGATGTCGAACCAGTCCGAATCCCTCCAGGATTCGGAATGCATCCCGCACGGTCCGACGGGATACTTCGAACTGCGCCGCGATCGCCTCTTCGCGCAGGGGCGCGCCGCGTCCGACCGCACCCGTGATGATGGCCTGCCGAATCAGTTCGGCAACCTGCTCTCCGGTGGTCGACCTGCTGGGCAACCCATTCCGAACAGGCGAATACTCGGTGGCGACCCGGTCCATGAGCTGACCTCCTTTCAGTGCCGTGCTCCAGTGGCATCGAGGCGATGATGTCGTACCTTCACATCCGACGAGCCACAAAGACGATTGGCGACATCGACCCCGGACGGGGGGTTCGACCGCACTCTTACCGAATTCTGACAGCCCCACCACGACGCTGTAGAGCGAAGCCCGCACTCATGGGGTTGTGGAGAAGATAGAAGGACTCTAGCTGGGCAGCGAACCCGGCTGCCGTAACGACAGGCCGGGGGCCGGTCGCGCAGCGCCGTGGCCGCTGTCACGGCCCCACACACCAAATGTTGGTACCGAAAGAGTCCGGTAGAAAGCGATCGACGTAGTCGAGGGTGGCCGACCAGGGCGAGCACCCGGCCGCGGCTCACGCGCGAGGTGGCCTGTGAGTGGAAACGGGTTCGCGTGCAGCGGTCCCGCGGTGTCGCCATCGTTCTCCTCCGTGATCCGATGCCGACCAGCCTTACAGAACGTCTTCGAGCTCTGCCGGCCGGGGCGCGTCCGTCGTCCCCGTCGATCCGACCGAAATGCAAATCACGGCGGTAACCATGGCGCGTAATTCCGACGGCGTGCTCGAGATGGTGCCGTCAAACGGTACAGCCGCCACACGTCGCGCCTGCTCGAATCAGCCCGGATCGAGTTCGCTCTTCACCACCGACTCGAGCTCGGTGAGCAGCCGGTCGGCATCCGCAGCGCGGAACGCCATCGGCGGACGGATCTTGAGAACGTTTGCGTGGTAGCCGGAAGCGGAAATGAGCACGCGCCGGTCGCGCAGCCGGTTGACGATCGACGCCGCCGTCCGTGGGTCCGGACGCCCGGGGTGCTCGGCCGAGCCGACCTCCACGCCGATGAAGAGGCCAGCGCCTCGCACGTCGGTGAAACGTGGATCGGTGCCGGTGATTTGGGCGATCCCATCGCGCAGCATCGTACCCACCGCACCGGCGTTGGCAATCAGCTTCTCGTCGCGTATTACCCGGAGCACCTCGTGCGCTGCGGCAATGGACACCGAGTTGCCACCAAATGTATTGAAGTATCGAATATCGCGGCCGAACTCGGTGAGCAGGTGCGGGCGGAACACGCCGGCCGCGATCGGCAGTCCGTTACCCATCGGCTTCCCGATGGTCACAATGTCTGGTGTGATTCCGTGACGCTGGAATCCCCACCACGTGGCTCCGGTGCGTCCAAATCCTGGTTGTACCTCGTCGGCGATCCACAGCCCGCCAGCGGCGTGCACCTCTTCCATTGCAGTGGCCAGGAAGCCCGGGGGGTCCGAGAAGACGCCGTCGGAGGAGAAGATGCTGTCAGCCATCAGCGCGCTGAGGCCGAATCCGTGCCGCCGTAGATCCGCGATCGCCCGTCGCACCTCGCTTGCCAGATGAGCCGAAAGGTCACCAGCCGACAACCGCGGGTCCGGGGCCGAGATCGTCCGCACGTGTGGGCCGAGCGGAGATTTTTCACCCAGTGATGGCGAGCATGCGGCGACCGCGGCCGTCAGACCGTGGTAAGCGTTTGCCGTGACGATAATTCCCTCACTGCCGGTCACCTGTCGCGCCACCCGTAGCGCGAGGTCGTTGGCCTCCGAGCCGGTACTGGTGAAGGTGACGTTGCCGAGTTCGTCGGGGAAGGTGCTGAGAAGGTCCTCGGCGTAGTCCACGACCATGTCCTGGACGTACCTGGTGTTGGTGTTCACCAATTGCATCTGCCGGTGTACAGCGTCGACCACTCGCGGATGGGAGTGCCCGACGCACGGCACGTTGTTGTACGCATCCAAGAACTCGTTGCCGGCCGAGTCGTACAGGTAGGTTCCCTGCCCCCGGACAACTTCGACCGGTACGTCGTAGAAGAGCCGATATCCGGGTCCGAGCACCCGCTCGCGGCGCTGCACCTTCTGGCGCAGCGCAGAGGGAAGCTCGTCGAGCCGTTCACGATCGAATCCGTTGGCCATGGTCACCGGATTCGCATTCGATCCGACTGAACCTCGTGTCATCACGTCTCCTACCTACTTAGTGGACAGTCCGTAGTGCGGCCGCATCAGGCCCGTCGGTCATCCCGGTGATCGGTCGATCTGGGGCGTCTCGATGACTAAGCAGCGTCTCCACAACCTCCCGGGGGTCGAGTGCGACCAACTGCCCCAGAGTCGCCCAGGTGTGCTGGGATCGCTTCCACCCGTAGCTGCCGTGTTGGGCTGCGTTCCTCGACGCCCACAGCACTCCGTTGAGCGCGAGGCGGAGCGCGGCCATGGGGTAGAGCACCGACACTTCGAGTTCGGTCAGTTCGACCACCTCGCCGAATCCGTCGAGCACGGTTGCAAGCGCCGCCATCGGATCTGGCTTTCTGAGCATGGCGTAGCCCCCGGCAATTGCGACCTCGCTGACCCTCGCTGTCAACAGCGCGTCGGTGAAGTCGATGACTCCGGTGAGCCGTTGAACACCGGACGAATCGACCTCGGCAAGGACGTTGTGGTCGTTCAGATCCTGGTGGACGACCGAGCGTGGTAGGTCCGCAATTCGTGGTGCGACTATGTCGTCGAACCACTGCAACACGGTTTCGACACTACGACGTCCCTCGTCATCGGCGACGGCGTCGAAATGCGTTGCAATGGCCTGAGGTGCAGCCAGGAGGTCCCACTCATGGGTTGTTCTGATTTCCGGTCCGGGGGTCATTCCCTCCAAGGCGACGACCATATGCCCTGCAGCTCGACCCCACGCCGCGAGGAGATCCGCTGTGTGACTGGGCATCTCGCCCACAATTCGTCCAGGAAGCCAGGAATAGCAGGACAACAACCACGGATCGGCCCCCAGCGAAAGGGTGGCGGTGTCGGACCCCGATGGATCCCGCATCACGCTGGGCGTAGGCAAATTCGGGACCGGTCCGCATCGGTCGAGCAAGTCGTGCTGCCAACGCACCTGTGCACGTTCCACTTCGTTGTCGGGAACCGTCTTCGCGATGAAGCGCCGGCCATCCTCGGCCTTCAGATGATAGGTACGGTCGAACTCGCCACCAAGTTGGGTAACCCGCTCGATCCCACACCCCAGCAATTCAGACGCAGCAGCGGCAACGTCCGAATCAACCTGGCCCATTGACGCTTCGGACATGTAAACCCCAATTCGGTGACATCACGTTGAGTCGACTTCGCAGTCATTGCGGAAGCTTCACCGCGGTGCCGCTCCCCAGCTACCGTATCGGACAATCGATTATTGGTCAATTGATCACCAATGTTGCATAGGCGGCGCGACTCACTGCTTGGCGTATCCACCACGTTCCGTAGGTGGAGAATTTGAATCCCTCTGTGTAGTCGAACTTCTCGATCGCCCGGATAAGACCTAGATTCTCTCTGGGATCAAATCGAGGAACGGCAGTCCGTGGCCGGTATAGCGTTTGGCGATCGAGACGACGAGCCGCAGGTTCGCTTGAATCAAGTGGCTCTTGGCTTGTTCGCCGTTGCGCGCCAGCCATCGGAGGTCGCGTTGCACGTCGCGGTTCGGATTGGTTCGTTCGTCGAACGCGCGGCGTAGCTTTTCCGCTGCGTACACTCCCACTTCGATTCGTTTGGCCAGCTCGACTTCCTGGTCCGCAGCCAGGAGTGGAACCGTGCTGATCGTCCTGAGGTAGTCGCGGACGGGATCGGCGGACTTCGTCAGTTCAGCTCGTCTGATCGCGCGAGCGATCGACTTCGTTTCCGATCTGTCCCGGTCGCAGTCGCCCGAGCCTGCGCCCCGGGAAGTATGCGGATCTGGGTAGTGCTGCCCTCGACCGTGCTGTGCCGTGGATGTGATGTCGTCTCTGCTGCTCGACAACGCGATCGAAGATGGTGCCACTCTCGTCCCCTCATGACGAACGCTTTTCGGCGTCGCGACACGAGTCACGGAGAGGCCAGTCTTTCAAGATGACGGTACAGGATTTTCGCGCATTCGAAGTCGGTGGACACCCGTCGCCGGCGACTCCTGACGACCACGGCGACGTGCTCCTCGACGGACGGCCGTGCACTCGAGCGCCCCGAGAAACACGCGCAATGACCGACGACGAGGCCGGTGTCTCCGATGCCTGCCCTGCTGCCTTTCGAGCCGCCCACCCGGCGGCGCATCGTCGATCCCCCATCCCGGTGCAGCCCCGGGCATTTCCTACGCATGCCCGACGACACTAGAGGAACTGGCGTCGACTGCCGAGGGGGCATCGGCTCTGCGGAAACCACGCGAGGTTGTGAATCGAGAAACGTTGCGCTGCAACATTATGCACCGGTTCACCGCTGAACCCTGTAAACCAAGACCGGTCGTAGTCGACGATCTTCGGCGCATTCGATCATCCGGTGCGGTCCCCGTAGGTTTCGATGGGCGTGCGTGCCCGTTCGGTAGAGCGGCTCGGTCGAGCCGAACGTCTGTGAATTCATCGGACCGCCGCGAACGACGTAGCGATAGTTGGCTGTCAGTGTCGTGAACGCCAAGGCGAGGCCGAGGCCACGACGGAGCGGTATTGCGGAACTCGGGGAAGGCGAGGGCGCGCGGAGTGCCCCGGCATGCAGACGGGCTGCCATCGGCTTTCGACGATCCCGGCGCGGTCCGATGTACAACACCGCGAGTGCCGTGGAGTCAGAAAGTCGAACTGGTTCCCGCGCCGGTGTCACACCCTGGGAGTACGCAGCGGACTGTTCTTGCTGGGACGGTTCAGGCCGACGAACGGATCGAACTCGGGGTGTTCTGTACGGCTACCTCGAGGTAATTGCCTAGTTGCTCGCGCAGATTGACCTCCAGGGTGCGGCCGAGGATCGCCTGCACGGAGTCGACGCTGAGTGTGCGCATGATCTCGAGCATGTGCGTCGTCCTCCCGACGTCCTCGCCCTGGGGTATCCAACCCTCGCCGTGCTGTTCGACGATGTGGCTTTTGACGGTTGCAATCATGGTTTTCGAGATCGCGTCCACGGCGGCGTGGACACGCTCGTGCAGATCGAGGAGTGTGGTGATATCGAAGCCGTACTCGGCGAGCGAGGCAAAACCACTGAGCAGTTTCGGATCGGTGAACGTGCAGCGATCGGCCTCGACATGGGCGAGTCCCAAACCCACCAACCGCTGCAACTGAGCGGGATCGCCGATCAGTGCCTCGGCCTCGGCGACAGAGATGGTGACGGTCTCGGCGGAGGCCGTCCATGGCTCGGTGAGGGCACGTTGCAGTCCGAGGACTTCGGTGAGGTCTTTGCCGCTTTCCCAGCCGTCGATGAAGTCAGCGATGTGCGCGGTGGTGAAACCACGCTGCAGAAGTACGCCGATCAGTCGCAGACGGGTCAGGTGAGAGTCGTCGTAGACCGCCGCCCGCCCCCGCTTCTGCGGGGGCGGGAGCAGGCCTCGTTCCCGGTACACCCGAACGTTTCTCGCGGTCATACCAGCGGCACGGGCGAGATCATCGATCCGATACTGCGCCATCGGTGAAGACTCCCCTCGCTCGCCGGTCGAACACCAGCCTAACTCCGTGCGCCGACCGAATCGGGGACGAGGTCGGGTCCGGTCACCTCAGTGGCGGCGGTCACCGAGTAGTCGGGCAATTCGACAGTTTCCAACTGCTTGATGTACTGCGTCGCGAAGCCGGGGTACATGGTGGCGTTGAAGCCGTCCTCGGTGAGGTACCAGCTCGAGCAGCCCGAGTTCCACGTGGTCTTGGTGAGCCGGGACTGCAGTTCGGCGTTGTACTCTGCCTGCACTTGCGCTCGGACATCGAGTACGAAGTTCTGATTCACGGCGGTGGCGACGGCATCGACGATGTAGTCGATCTGCGCCTCCATGTAGACCAGCGCGGAGCTGTGTCCGGGGCCGGAGTTCGGACCGAAGGTGAAGTACATGTTCGGATATCCCGACACCGCCACAGATTTGTAGGCGTACGCGCCCTTGCTCCATTCCTCGGCCAGAAGGCGGCCGTCGCGGCCGGTGATCGGGATGGGAGTGCCGGCTTTCGAGACGTCGAACCCGGTCGCGAACACGATGGCGTCGAATCGGTGCTCGATTCCCTCGACCGTTCGAATTCCCTTCGGAGAGATACCGGCGATGGGCCACGTGACCAGAGTGCAGTTGTCCTTCTGCAATGCCGGGTAGTACGCACTGGTCATCAGAAGCCTCTTGCATCCGGCTCTGAACTCGGGTGTGAGCTGACGACGCAGCCACGGGTCCTTGACCTGCGCGCGCAGGTGCAGCTTCGAAACCCCTTCGACCACACGGGTCAACGGCGACTTCCACACCACGCCGAGCGCGACCGACTCGTGCCCCCAGAACCAGGCCTTTCGGGCCAGCGACTGGGTGAACGGTAGCCGCCGGTAGACCTGCTGGGTTCGGCGTCGGGTGCTGAAATTGGTTCGTGGAAGCACCCACCCCGGTGTGCGCTGGAAGACCTTCACCGAATCCGCTACTTTCACCAACTCGGGCACGATCTGCACCCCACTGGCACCGGTTCCGACAACGGCCACCTTCTTGCCTGCGAAGTCGTAATCGTGATCCCACCGAGCACTGTGAATCTTTTTGCCCTCGTAGGTCTCGATGCCGCGGATCTTCGGTAGGCTCACATTCGCGAGAGGGCCTGATGCCATCACGACGGTCCGCGCGAATATTGGGTTGCGATCGTCGATCGTGATCTCCCACAGCGATGAATCTTCGTGCCAGGTCAGATCGGCGACGTTGTGCTCGAACCGGAAGTACCGGTCCAGCTCGAACCTCGCGATCATCGAATCGATGTACCCGAGGATTTCCTCACTGCCGGAGTAGGTGTGTGACCAATCCGGATTCGGAGCGAAGCTGTAGGAGTAGAGCCGCGACGGAATGTCGCACGCTGCACCGGGATAGGTGTTGTCGCGCCAAGTTCCACCGGGCCGAGTACCTCGTTCGAGAATGACGAAATCGCGAATACTGCGCTGGGTCAGCTGCACGGCGGCACCGATCCCGGCGAACCCGCCGCCGATGACGGCTACCGAGACCACTTCACGCGTACTCATGCGACGGGCTCGTAGGTCAGTTCCTTCGACCAGGTGGGCTGGCCGCGGAGCAGACGCTTGGGGTACTTGGCAGTCAACTTGACCATCGAGTCGGCGAAACGGTGATACGGGTGCGCGCGATCGATGACGACCGAGCCGTGCCAGCTGATGAACCGGTACATGGGCAGGCGTTTGGGGAAGGGAGTGCGCTCACCCACCTTTTTGAAGCGCTTCATCGCGGTGTAGAGCCGCTCCTCGTCCACACCCATCTCGACGATGTTGTCGCGCATCTTGTTCAGCAGTGGGATGTATCGGAGGGTTCCGATGATCAACGATGGATGTGCCCAAGCGCCGACGGTTTCGACGAAGATCTTGCGCATCTTTGCGTGTCCGAGCAGCTCGATGACCTCGAAATCTACTGCGAGATGCCGTGATTCGTCGGCGTTGATGCGCTTGAACACTTCCTGACATACCGGATCGTGGATCTCGTCCATGATGAACTTGACCAACGCACCGTCGAGGGCGACCTCGAGCATGGGGATGACCGTGCCCAGCACCGCAAGCGGAGTCTGGTCGGCGTATTTGTCCAACCAATCGATCACGAGTTTGACGTTGATGTTCGGCTGCGGGATCTCGTCGTTCTCGAGCATCCCCCACCGGCGCATCAGCGCCAGCTCGGCATTGGCGTGCTTCTGCTCCTCGGCATGGAAGTGGCGGTAGATATCACGGAGCGTTTCGGTGGGAGCTTTCCGCGCCATAGCCGCGAAGCCGCGCGCACCGACGTTCTCGATCCACATCAGGTCGGACATGAACGGCTTCAGTTTCGCGTGCAGCTCGGGGCTGATCGTCTCCGTCCCCGGTGCGTCCCAATCGATGTCCGCGAGAGCCCACTGTCGGTCCTTGATCTTGGTCAACATGCCATCGAAGTCGAAGTTCTCGGTCATTGTCACTTTCCTGTCGTCGAAGAAGATGCGGGGACGGTCTGTACAGCAGGGTCGTTGGGCATCAGGCGGTTGAGCAGGCCTGCGCCACGGGCGTAGAGGGCCGGAGCCAGACGCTTCGCGAGCCAGATCGTTTTGGCGTCGAGCTGCGGGACGACGTAGAGGCGGCCCTTGTCGAAGGCATCGAGGGTGCCGACGGCGACGCGGTCGGGTGAGAATCCGGTCCACTGCATGAGTGTGGCTGCGAGCGCTGAGGATCGGTCGGTGATGCGGCCGTCGATTGCGACGTTGGTCTTGACGAAGGTCGGGCACAGGACGCTCACCCGGACACCGGTGCCCGACAGTTCGGCCGCCAGGGTTTCCGAGAGCGACATGACACCGGCCTTGCCGACGTTGTACGGACCCATGGTCGGTGCGGCTGCAAATCCTGCGGCCGAGGCGACGTTGATGATCCCGCCGCGACCAGCGGTACGTAGCTGCGGAACGAACGTCTCGCATCCGTGGATGACGCCCCACAGGTTGATCCCCAGGGCCCAGTTCCAGTCATCGAAACCGACGTCTCCGATCGGTTTGCCGCCGATGCCGACGCCTGCATTGTTGATCACCAGTGTTGGTGCACCGCCGAATTCGAGCTCGGCGAACAGTGCGAGGTCTTCCACCTCGGATCGAACTGCGACATCGCATCGCACGGCATAACCGCGACCGTCGAGGAGACGGACGGTTTCCTCGGCACGTTCGAGCGAGATATCCGCACAAACGACGCGGCCACCGCGCCGAGAGAGCTCGAGGGCGAAGGCGCGGCCGATACCGCTACCGGCACCGGTGACCACGGCATCTGCGTCGTACGATGGCGAGGGCGTGGACTTCAGTCCGAACATGGGGTCTCGATTCGTGTCGATGAAGCTGTTGATTCGGAGGGAAGGCGACCGAGTTCTGCACGGATGAACCGCGCGGCTCGCCGCAGTGCAGGATCGGCCTCGGGCGAGAGTCGCGGCAGCGCCTGAAAGACGTGCATCTGGTCGGGCCAGATTTCGAGGACGCACGTGCCCGCCTCCGATTGGACAATCTCGAGAAGGTGATCGGCGTCGGCAACCAGCATCTCTGCGCCACCGGCTTGCACCAGGAACGGTGGAAGTACCGTTCCCGACTCGATCGCCAGTCGTAGCCGCGGGATGTGTGGCTGTTGGCCGCGCGTGTACAGCGACGTCAGAGCCCGTGCAGCCGCCGCCGAGATCATCGGGTCTTTCCTGCGACGTTCTCGGCGCTCCGCCAGCGCGAATGTCAGGTCGATCAGCGGGGAGAACAGCACCACCGCGGCAGGCTGCGGGACACGTCGTCGAGCGTTGTCGATGATCAGGTCGAGTGCCAGGTGACCACCCGCGGAGTCTCCGGCGATCACGATGCGATCCGGCTCGTACCCCGTGTCGAGCAGCCATTGGTACGCCCGCTCCACATCATCGGCAGCAGACGGAAACGGCCACTCCGGGGCGAGCCGATAATCCACCACGAATACGGGCAGCCCGGTTTCGCGTGACAGTCGCGACACGAGACCGCGGTGCGTGCGGGCCGAACAGATGGCGAACGCGCTGCCGTGCAAATAGAGCACGACTGCGTCGGTCGAGCCCGATGCTGCGTCGTGCCCGGATGCGTCGACCCACTCGCCGACGACCCCGTGCTCGGTCACCGCCGTGACAGTTGTTCCCCGTGCAACACCGCCGCTCAGACGCATAGCGACTTCGACGAGGACACGCGCCACGTGCACACCCGAGCGGTCGTACGGAAGACGCGACGCGATCGGGCGAAGTGCTCGGGCGGTGACCCACGCGGCACAGCGAGATCGGCGCGAGCCTCGCCGCTGCATGCTCGTGGTCGCCATGGTCGAGGTCATCGACACAGCATCATTGCTTATTGCACCATTTGTCAATGGTCTATTGTCGAATGACACCGACAGCCCGCACCGATAGAACAACCGGGCTGTCGGCCCAAGCCAGAGCCGAGTAGGGAGACTTCGTGACTATCGATCCGGTCGCCACCAAGACCGAACCGCGCAGAGTGCAGCTACGAGTGGAAAGCGTTATCGAGGAAACCTCCGATTCGCTGACTCTGGTGTTTTCCCACCTCGGTCCGGACGGGCCCACAGCGTTCACGTACCGCCCCGGGCAATTCGTGACACTCGAAATCCCTCACCCACAGCACATCTCCGTCGCGCGGTGCTACTCGTTGTCGAGTAGCCCGGGCATCGACGACCTGCCCGCGATCTCGGTCAAGAGAACCCCATACGGTCACGCGTCGAACTGGCTGTGCGACAACGCCGTCGTCGGCCTCACTATGTCCGCGCTGCATCCCGCCGGCACCTTCGTACCGGCGCGTTGGGACAGGCCTCTCGTTCTCCTCGCGGCCGGCAGCGGTATCACACCCATCATGTCCATTCTCAAGGCTGCGTTGGTCTCTCACGATCAACAGGTGGTGTTGATCTATGCCAACCGATCTCCGAAGTCGGTGATGTTCGCCGATACCCTGAACGACCTGGTGCAGCGCTACCCGACACGTCTGACAGTGAGTCACTGGTTCGAGTCCGAGCGTGGCCTGCCCACCTTCGCCGGACTGCGCGACGCGGTACCCGTCGATCCCGGTTCCGACGCGTACCTCTGCGGCCCGGCCGGATTCATGGAGCTGGCTGTCGACGTACTCGTCGCAGCAGGTGTCGAGCGCGATGCCGTTCATCGCGAGGTCTTCACGTCGATTCACACCAACCCGTTCCTCGACGCGTCACTCCAGGAGCCTGCCGAGACCGCGGCAAACGTGGGCACACCGGTGTCCGCCGAAGTCGAAGGCACGAGCTACTCGTTTCGGTGCCCACCGGACACGGTTCTTCTCGACGCAATGCTCCAACACGGAATCGATGCTCCGTTCGTGTGCCGGGAAGGCACCTGTGGGGCGTGCGCGTTCACGCTCGCAGCAGGCGAAGTCGAGATGCGCGGCAACGACACTCTCGACGACTACGAACTCGGCAAAGGTATGCGCCTGGCGTGTCAGTCCGTGCCGGTCTCCGCAAGCATCGAGATCACTATCGACTAGCGGTACGGGATATCCGGCAGGCCGAACATCGATGGACCTCGATCGTGCGCCGTTCGGCACCTGGTCCGTTCGGCTCGGCGAACATCGAACAGCCGCGAATTCTCGATTCAGGAAAAGGGTAATGGTCGACGGACGCGAACTGAGGTGGCGTGGGCACAACACTGCGCGCCGACTGGCCTTGCTCGACGGAACCATCGCTGCTGTCCGAACATTCGGCTGCGACATCGGTATCAACGGACTTGCCTCGGCCAACGGTGTATCGGCGCCCGTCTTGTACAGACATTTCTCCAGCAAGGACGAACTACTTCAAGCGGCTGTGGCACACTACGTCGAGACCATCCTCACGCCAAGAATCCGTGCGGCCGCATCTTCGGGGCAGGACGACTTTCAGCGAACACGCGCCATCATCGCGACGTATGTCGACGCCGTACTTTCAGATGGCGAGCTCCATCGTTTCTCGTTGGCGCACAACCTATCTGGGGACGTCCCCGCAATAGCCACCGAGGCCGAACATATGATTGCCGAGTCCCTCGGTGTCGTCATCGAAGAACGACTGCGTGCGAGCGGCAAAAGTCCTAGTGGCGCACAGCCCCTTGCGTTCGCGATGGTCGGGGCAATTCGGTCGACCGTCCAGTGGTGGGTGACCAGTCGCACCATGACGGAGAATTCACTTGTCGACTACCTGTCGATGATGCTGTTCGGCGGCATCGCCGGCATCGCAGAATCCCGAGGGTTTCCCTCATGTTCCAGCCCTCGTCCAAAGCCTGACGAACAACTCGTCGAGCTGCCGATTGTCCGTCCACAGGCATCCCGCACCCTCCTCGTTGCCGCAGCTCCTGCCTTGTCGATCAGTTCCGATTCGACCACGTGGTAGCTGGATCGGGATTTGTCAACCATGTCGTAGCAGTAACAGGTCGTAATGCTCCGCACGGACCGATGAAGGTAGTCGGCGACGGACGAGTACGCCGCGGGGGTAGGCCGGAGCCGCTGTATTCGTCGGCACGGAATAGCACAGCGCACAGGGATTTGCTCCGGCTACGCTCGAAGTCTGGCTCGGACTTCGTCGAACCACTGCGTTGCGGTGTCGATGTCGGGTTGCTCGATGCGGCTTCGGAGTCGTTCGAGTGCCCTCGGTTTCGGGTCAACCGAGGGCGGCGAGCCTGGTGGTGTCGCCGCGGACCATCGCCACGGACCATCGCCACGGCGAGGGTCTCGTCAAGGGGCCCGGGCCCGGGCGCGTCCCGTTCGTTACAAGTGCGAGCGAGCCGCGCTTTGTAGAGCACGTCGGTGGCGTAGCGCAGCGTGTCGGCCGAGGCAGATCCTTCCCGTCGGAGAAGGCCCGAACTCCAAGCACCTTCCGCGCGGGATAGTTCGATAACAGGTCGTTCGCAGGACAACTCCACCTCCCTCCTTGACCACACCGAGCGGCCATCGTGCACTGCACCGCTGACCGATCGGCACAGTCCTTCAGCCTGTCGGACAGGCGTCCTGCTGCGCTGCTCAACAGTCGTTCGGCGGAGAACTGGTCCAGCGAGCGAACGCAGCACGGCACCCATCGGCCGACGCGACCGCTCGCCGTCTCTGCCCCACGGTCCGTGTGATCGGCACGCTTATTCCTGCTGCCCACACGAGCAGCACCGCGCCGACTGTCGGGGTGGAAAACCCGACGAACAGATTCAACGTTGCTGTCGCAGCACCACCCAGCGCCGCTACCCACCACAGGTTCACGATCCGTTTCCTCGCAACCCCCACATAGACGTACAACGCCCTGTCGTAACGCGCGACGTTCCAGGGGCTCGGCTCGGCGCACGCAGTCTCGTGGGCGTGCCTGCAGTCGGTCAGCGCCGCGGAAACATTCATCGAACCCTGCCTATCTCAATTACTTTTTGTACCTAAATAAATTACTGTGACAGTATGTCGCAGGCAAAACATGCTTTAACCCGTACCGGCGCGAGCACGCAACTGGGCGTGATGAGTGGTAACAGAAAGATTGACCGTGAGTGACGCGGCAGCATACCGATTCGGTGTGCTGGTGCGTCAACGCCGCATCGAACTCGGACTCACTCAACGCGAGGTCAGCCGACAAGGTGGACCTGCAGGCCCTACGATCAGCAACGTCGAACGCGCTGCCGCAGAATCGATATCCCCAGACACGCTCGCGAAACTGGACCGAGGCCTTGGATGGACCGCCGGTAGTGCAGCTCGCGCCCTCTCCGGGGGCGTCCCCACCACAGAAGGCAGCGTCGCCGAAACGCCGCACGGCCCCTCCCCGACCGGAGCTGTGGCCGTGCCGGTCGGCGTGGTGACGACCATGTTGCGCGCCACGCGCACTCTCAACTCGGTACTCGATGGCGATATCGACGTCTCGACACTCGGAGGAGCGCGGCGCGAACTCACCACGCTCGAGTCGGCGTTGAGCCCGATCTGCAGCCGCTACCTGACGTACCTCATCGAGGACTACCTGATTCGACGCGACGACGAACTCCCGGCCGATCTGGCAGCTGTCGAGCACCTCCTCGACGCCGGAATCGGCGGCACCGACCCGGCCGAGCTCGACGACCGGCGGTACCGACGATGGCTGGCCGGCGATAGCCCGGCCATCGATCCAGTGTTAGACGCGCGGTATCGGGCCCGGCGCGACGCGCATCTATTCTCTGCCGAGACGATCGACACGTCGGCTCACCGGAGTCCGCCAGCCACCGCTGACCACACGGCCAGGGAATGACTGAAGAGTCGTTCCCGTACGTCGACGATCGGTCATCGATTTCACCAGGCTCACATACGCGTTTCACAGTCGACCCCGGCCGATAGGTCAGCTTCCGCGCAGGTTCTTACAGTTCGACGGGTGGGTACAGCTGACTGGGGGGGTGGTAGCTCGTAGTGTCCTGTTGGACACACCAAGGGTCTCAGGGCCATTCGCGCACACTGCGGAGAGGTCCGAACCGCTCGGTAGAGCTACCACGGGCATACTGGATCTTGAACTATATTCAAAAAGTGCTTGACATACCCTTTTCGTCACCGACAGTTTGAATGCAATTCAAGAAATGGTTTCGAGAGACGGGTACGACGATGGGCAACAAGCGAGGGTCGGCATCTCGCGATGCGCTGCTCGCTGCTCCCTGACTGTGCGGCGTTCACACCTGTTGTCGTGCGCGAGAAACTGAGCAACTGCAAACCCGGACGGGTTCCGGTGACCTACGCGCATCACCGAACCAACGTGCGATCGCCTCCCTCGCCGGCAGGTTCCTTCACGCCGATATCACCGCCGTGTTCCAGTCGATGAACGTCCGCGGCGCATCCGCCAGACCGTACCGTGACCTCATCCTGAGCATAGGCACCGAAGAGATCAGCCACGTCGAATCTCATCGGCACCACGATTTCTCGGCTCCTCGACGGTTCCCGCAGTACCAGGGCAACTTGACGGACCCGCTCGATACACCGGGTGCGGGTGGCGCGGTTCCGCTCAATATCGCTTTGTCCAAGAGCAACATTCACCACTACCTCGTCGGTGACCAAGGTGCGTTGCCGGCGGATTCGGTAGGCAATCCGTGGAGCGGTAGTTATGTACACAACTCCGGGAATCCGCTGCTTGATCTGCTGTACAACCTGATACTTGAATCCACCGGGCGTCTGCAGAAATGCCGCATGTACGAAATGACCGAAACCAAGACCGCACGATCGACGTTCTCTTATCTCATTGTCCGAGATCAGGCCCACGAGAACGGGTTTGCGAAACACTCGAGACACTCGGCATCGACCGGAAGAAGCCACTTCCCATCCCGAAGACAAATGCCGAACAGTTTCCGGAAGTGAAGAAACTGGTGGAGATGGGTCTACAGAGTAAGCAATACACGTTCGATCTCACGGGGCGTCCATAGGCCGGACGCATCTACCAGGGGATGTCTCCGTCGAAGGACGGTACGGATCTGGGTTCGAGTCAGCAGGCACCGGCTGGAGCTCCTATGGAGATCGCACCGGAACGACTCGAAGAATTCTCGCCCGGTCTCGACCCCGATCTGCTCGAGCTCATCCAGAAAACCGCAGAGATGGAGATGACCGATATCGACGCCACCTTGGGCGAACTCCGCAAAAAATAGACCCATTCATGGGCCTGACGGTGTGCGATAAGAAAGGGATCGTCTCGCGCACCGTCGGGCATCGTCGAAAGCGTCTGTCGGTCATGGCATCGCGATTACCGACGGCGCAGTCGTGAACGGTCTGTCCTCTGCGTGACGCCACTGTGGTTCGGAGTCGAACAGGTCCGGCAGCGTGTGGCAGCACATCCTCGCCGATCACTCCGGCGAGGAGTTCGACGTTTGGCGCGCCCACGCAAGAGTCAACGCGGATCCGATCACCCCGAGCACAGTGCCCAGCACATAGCCGCCATGTTGGCTGCCGGGAGCGCCACCAATGCGAGCACCATCGCCGCTACACCGGCGGGCAGCCTGGCTGCAGCGTGCGTCAGCACCGAACACGCACACACCAACATAAGGGAACCGAGCAGCAACGTCGATACGCCTGCGATGGTGCTGATCGATACCAACAGGTCACCGACCTTCACCGTAGCGACGGCGACGGCGACGGCGACGGCGGCGGCGGCGGCGGCATGAGCATGAGCCCGGACGCCTGCAAGCACACCCCGCCCCTAAGGGGCCGCATGGGACGCCACCGGCGAAACCGCGCTCGTCGCGTCGCAACGTCGGAATCGGACGCAGAGTGAGTCAGCACGACGTGTCGCCTGCCTCGACCGAGACAGCAAGATTCTCCAACGAGGCACCGGTCGCTGTCAGCCTGATGATCTCAACGCGCGTCTGTCCAGCAGAGGACTGACTTACCGCCACAGCGGACGTCGCCGAACCGGTGACTTCGCCGAGTGCGCTGGCGTCGAGGCCGAGTCGAACATGGCCTACCGATACCGTTCCGCCTACCGATGACGCGTCGAGCACGACTCAATCGGCTGTTGCTGCGTTCGGTCCTGGAACTTTGGCGAAGAGGGCGACGTCGCCGAGAAACGGGAGTCGTGCGCCGTGGTGGACAGGCAGACGTCGGACAACTGAACATGATCGAGTTTCACTGCGACGCTGCATAACCCCCTGCCGTGGTGGCGACCGCACGCGGGTACACCGTGATGCCGCTCGCAGTCACCGCAGATACCGTCCCGATGAACGGCTGACCGGACAGGGCAATGCTGACCGGCAATCGACCGGTGGCTATACCTCCGCCGATCACGGCAATACCTACTGCGCCCACCCCTGCTATCAGGAGGAACCGCAATTTACGTTGGCGACATCCGTGAATGCTTCGTCAAGGACGCAACTCTCGTCGCGTTACCTACGTATTTGCGACACTTGTTTCATCACAACGTTTTCGACACGAGACTCTGAAAGGACGCGGGTGTCGACGAGGTCAGACAGCCCTAGTTGTGACAGCCTCGTGACACTTACCAACCCAAAGAGACGACCGTTCAGCACGAATACCGGCCCCGAGCTGCACGAATGCGAAGATGCGACGACGGGGAGATCAGACCTTGCGCGGATCTGAAATCTGCTGTCTCGGTTGTCCACTCACATCCGTGGTAGCCCGCCGAAGTCCACGCTTCCACCCGAAAGGCGCTGTCCCGGAACACAAATCTGGATCCATGTGGACTCCATTGCCTCCAGTCGGACTCGAACCGACACTGTGCGGATTTCAAGTCCCTAGAAGTGGATTCACCTGAACTATGCTGGACTCGATATTTGTTCATTTGCAACGCTTTTCGTACATCACGGTCCGGCTCGGTCCATGTCCGAACGTACCGACTTGTGACACTCTCGTGACAACGGACTGCCGTGGATCGTGCGACATCGGACAGTCCTGAACGGTATCGGACAGCCACGGTATCGGGTGGACAGAGAGCGTCCTGGCGCATGGGCGTGCACATCGTCTCCTGCAGCTGATGCACTCCCGGCCGCGGCAGCTGCGGAGACTTGCCCGCGGTTCCAGCGCAATCTCGTTTCGGCCCAGACGAATAGACCTGGGTTCGTCACTAGCACCTGGGTTGTGCACGGTCTTGTAGAGATCGGGCGCGGCGGTCGCGACTCCAGTCCGATCCGCGACCTTCGCCTAGGGCCCCAGTTCGATGAAATACCTGGTCGCGGTGAGGATGTGCTGTTTCATCAGCATTTCTGCCCGATCTGGGTCCTTGGCCCTCAGTGCGTCGAGGATGTCGCGATGATCGGACAGCCTGCTTTCGATGGCCGAGGTGTCGTGGTTGATCATCTCGGTGATGGCGCGTTGACGTCGGTTCGGTCCGAAGGCGGTGATGTTCGCGGCGAGTGATGCGACGATATCGTTTCCGCTGGCCTGCTCGACGATGACGTCGAACCGGGCGGCTGCGGGTAGGACGCCGAGCGAGTCGCCTGTTCGGTATGCAGTCTCCATCGTCTCCACAAGCGATTCGAGTTCGATGATCTCGTCGTCGGTGATCTTCGATGCCGCGAACCGTGCCGCTACACCGCGCAGCGCAGCCTCGGTGTAGGCAAGTTCTCTCAACACCTCCGGGGACGGCTGTGAGACGCGCACCATTCGTGGACTGGTGCGTTCTATCAACCGCTCCTGTTCGAGCCTTCGGATTGCTTCCCTCACCGGAGTGGGACTGACGCCGAGGTCGGCAGCGACCGCCCGCTCGGTGATCCGCTCGCCCGGCAGCAGGCGTCCCAACTCGATTCCGTCGCGCAGCGCCTGGTACGTCCTCTCGGCTACTGTGCCGCCGCTACGCGCGAGCGAGAGCTGTGACGTCATCTGCAGGATCTCCTTCCCTTTGCTCTTTCGTAGAAATTAGCACGTTAGTCGGCATATGAGCACGTCAGGAAGATTCCGAAGCTTGATTGCGGTTTATGCTATTGCATAGCAGCGGGGTTGTGTGGTGTGATCGTCACCACGGTGCGAGCAATGCTCGTGCCACATCACTCACCCACCCGTGTTCCGAACGCTTCGTGTTCGACGACGAACGGGTCTCTGAAGAGGAGTTGCGATGGCCGTAGTCGGCTTCGCCATGATCGGCGTGTTCATGGCGCTGGTGATGAGCAAGAAAGTCACCCCGTTGGTCGCGTTCATAACAGTCCCGCTCGTCTTCGCGATCGCGGCCGGTTACGGAAGCGATGTCGGCGGTTACATCGTCGAGAGCCTGCAGGATCTCGCGCCCGTGGTGGCGCTGTTGACGTTTGCGATCCTGTATTTCTCGATCATGATCGACGCAGGACTTTTCGATCCGATCATCCGAAAAGTGTTGTCCGTGACCGGGAACGATCCGATGAAGATCGTCGTCGGCACCGCAGTCCTTGCGCTGGCGGTCTCTCTCGACGGCGACGGGGCATCGACTGCCCTGATCGTTGTCGGAGCATTCCTCCCGCTCTACAAACGTCTGGGAATACGGCCCATTCATCTGGTGTGTGTCCTGACTCTGGCGATCATGTCGACCAACCTCACCCCGTGGGGAGGTCCGGTGACACGCGTCGCGGTGGCTCTCAACGTTGATCCGCAGCAGATTTTCATCAAGATGCTTCCCATCATGGCGGTCATGGTCATCTCGACGCTCGCTGTCGCGTTCTTCCTGGGAATGCGCGAGCGCCGTCGGTTGAACTAGTCGGCCGAGCGTCGTCAGAAGGCAATGAGCGGCCCGGGGACTCCGTCGAAGGCCGATCTTGTCGAGGTCGACACAGGCGAGTTGCTATGCAACGCCGACACCGCCCGTCCGGGACTGTTCTGGTTTAACGCCGCACTCACCATTGCACTTCTCACGGCACTCGTGCTCGAGGTGGCGCCTGCACCGGTGCTCTTCATGGGTGCTTTTGCCATCGGCTTCCTGGTCAACTTCCCGAAACCGTCGCAACAGAAAGAGCGTCTTGCTGCACACGCGCCGACGCTGTTGTCGGTCATCACGATGATTTTGGCAGCCGGCGTTCTCACCGGAGTCCTGACCGGTACCGGGATGATCGAAGCGATGGCCGACAGCCTCGTCAACGTCATACCCTCCGCCCTCGACGGGCACTTCGGCCCCGTCATCGCATTCATTGCCCTGCCTGCACAGTTCTTCCTGAGCTCTGACGCCTACTACTTCGGGGCCGTGCCCGTCCTCGGCGAGGTTGCATCCCAGCACGGTATGACGGCTCTGGAGACGGCGAGTGCGGCCGTTCTGGGCGGACCCATCCACGCGTTGAGTCCCCTCGTGCCGACCGTGCTGCTGATTGCAGGCCTGACCAGGGTCGATCTCGGGGAAATGCTCCGAGTCAATCTCAAATGGGCGTTGGCAGTGTCCCTGGTCGCGATCGCGGCCACCTTTGCATTCGGAATCGTTCCGATCTAGATCCGACACCCATCAACCAGCGTCACCCGACTACGACGACCGAAAGAAAGGCCCACATCGTGACCGCCACTCCCGTGACCGACCCGGTCAGAATCCTCGTCCCCGTGGGAATGCTCGGTGCCGGGTTCCCCGATGACACCATCTCGCGCGGCATCGCCTTGGGCGCAGATGTGATCGCCGTCGACGGCGGATCCACCGACTCCGGGCCCTACTACCTGGGTGCGTCCCAGCCGAAAACGGCACGTGCAGCAGTACTTCGAGATATGCGCGCCATCCTGATCGGAGCCGCGGCAGCAGACATTCCGGTCATTGTCGGGTCCTGCGGCACCTCGGGCACCGACGACGGAGTCGAGTGGCTTCACTCCATCACCCGTCAGGTGATCGACGAGGAACACCTGACAGGACGGAAGATTGCCCGCATCTACAGCGAAGTAGACAAGGCGCTGATCCGAAAGCGACTCGCCGACAAACGTATCCATAATCTGCCTCCTGCCGGGCATCTCACCGACGAGACCATCGACAGCTGCGAGCACATCGTCGGCCTGATGGGACACGAACCTATCGCCGACGCCCTCGCCCACGGTGCCAACATCGTCCTCGCCGGACGTTCCACCGACTGCGCACTCATCGCCGCCGTCCCACTGATGCGCGGCAAACCGTTCGGCCCGACGTGGCACGCCAGCAAGATCGCGGAATGCGGCAGCCTCTGCACCACCGGCAGTGGCATCGGCGGGGTCATGGTGCACATCGACGACGACGGCTTCGTCGTCGAACCCGTCGACGCCGACGACGCCTGCACCCCTCGTAGCGTCGCGGCGCACATGCTCTACGAAAACTCGGACCCGTTCCGACTCCGCGAACCAGCCGGAACACTCGACACCACCGACGCCCACTACACCGCACTGGACGATCGGCGGGTCCGCGTCACCGGTTCACGCTTCGAATATGCCGAGGCACACACCATCAAGCTCGAAGGATCAGCTGTCGCCGGTGCCCAGACGGTCTCCATCGTCGGCCTACGCGATCCCCAAGTCCTCGCCGGAATCGGCGACTGGATCGACTCGTTGGCGACGTTCCTGCACGCACGAATCCCGACTCTGTTCGACGTCGGACATGGTGACTACACCATCGAACTTCGGCCCTATGGATGGAACGCCGTCCTCGGTGACATCGATCCCGACCCGTCGACTCCCCGCGAGGTCGGCGTGGCCTGCTGCGTCACTGCCCGTGACCAAAGCACCGCGACCGCCATCGCCAAGTTCGCCAATCCCTATCTGCTGCACCATGCATTGCCCGGTACCGACTCCGTACCGAGCTGGTCGTTCATGTCCTCACCGGCCGAGATGGAACGCGGAAATCTCTACACCTTCGTTCTGCAACATTCCATGGAAGTCGACACACCCACCGAACTGTTTCCCATCGACTACTCCGAGGAACTCCGATGATCACCTCAGTCGCACTCGGCGACCTCGCCAGCAAGATCCGATCGAAGAACGCTGGACCGTTCTGGGTCACGATCGACATCTTCTTCCCCGATCGGGAGTCGTACGCTGATGCAGCGGCCGAAGGCACCATTACGCCCGACTCGCTGTCTGCGGTCTACGGCGTCCCTGAAAACAGCATCAAAATCTTCCGACTCGATCAGCTCCACGCGATCAAGATCTCCTACCCCCGCGCGATCCCGCAGGGATCGATCCACGACCGCGACATTCACGCAGCCCAGCAGTACATTCCGCTACTGACGTTCCGAATCCCGTTCAGTAACAGTGCAATCCCAGAGGCGGTGCCCCATGCCCACTGATGCCGAAGACCGCAGCATGCACTCCACGATGCAGGACGTACCACTGACACTCACCGCCGTCCTCGACGGCATCGAAGGAACGTACGGAGCCTCCGAGGTCATCACCTACCACGGGCCTCGCGACACCGCGCGTACTGTCACCTTCTCCCAGACGGCCGCACGCGCAGCGCAACTGGCGCATGCCCTGACAGACATCGGCATTCGGGCCGGGGAGCGCGTCGCCACGTTCATGTGGAACAACCAGGAACACCTCGAGGCCTACCTCGCGATCGCGTGCTCCGGCGCAATCCTGCACACCCTCAACATCCGCCTCAGTGCCGAACAGCTTCGCTTCGTCATCGCCGATGCCGGTGACAGCGCCATCATCGTCGACTCATCACTGATCGACGTCTTTCGCCCCGTGATCGCGTCCCTGGACGACACCATTGCCGTGATCGTCACAGGTCACGTCGAGGACGACCTGCTCGGCGAGCTCGGGTCGACCGGTCGGGCCCTGCTGCGGTACGAGGACCTGCTGGACGGGCACCCGACATCGTTCGAGTGGCCCGTACTGGACGAAACATCGGCAGCTGCACTGTGTTACACCAGCGGTACGACCGGCAACCCCAAAGGCGTCGTGTACAGCCATCGGTCGATCTACCTGCACGCCCTCGCTGCCTGCGCAGGGAACGTCGCTCGACTGTCCTTCCACGACATCGCTCTACCCATCGTTCCCATGTTTCACGTCAACGCCTGGGGCATCCCCTACGCAGCGATGATGGCCGGCGCGAATCTCCTTCTGCC
Source organism: Rhodococcus sp. 1R11 (assembly GCF_004563845.1). NCBI lineage: Bacteria > Bacillati > Actinomycetota > Actinomycetes > Mycobacteriales > Nocardiaceae > Rhodococcus > Rhodococcus sp. 1R11. Next base: position 30,624 of record NZ_SPNG01000020.1, read on the forward strand.
TGATCGACACCTCAAGCCCGACACCCTCGTCGACCTCATCGAGACGCATCGCCCCACATTCGCGGCAGGCGTGCCCACCATCTTCAACGATGTCCTCCACTGGACGCGAGCACACCCGGGACACCGGATCGATACGATGAAACGAGTCATCTGCGGCGGAGCAGCTGTCCCGGCGGCCCTCATCGAGGCCTACCGGTCCGAGCTCGACGTCGACATCACCCAGGCATGGGGAATGACCGAGACCAGCCCGATCGCAGCAGTGGCCGAAGCGCATTCCGGTGCAACGCGGGGTGAGAAAAGACGGATCGAGGGCTCGGCCGGACGATTTCAGTTCGGAGTTCGCGGCCGCATCGTCGACGACACCGGAGCTACCCTCCCACGCGATGGAGTGGCCGTCGGCGAGGTCCACGTCAGCGGACCATGGATCACCGGAAGTTACGTCGCTGGAACGGGATCGGACAGTTTCACCGTCGACACCGACGGCCGGATCTGGCTCAAGACCGGGGATATCGGCCACATCGGCGCGGACGGCTACCTCACTCTCACCGACCGCTCCAAAGACGTCATCAAATCCGGCGGCGAGTGGATCAGCTCAGTCCAACTCGAAACAGTATTGGCTGGACACCCAGACGTCCTCGATGCCGCAGTCATCGGTGTTCCGGACACACGATGGGACGAGCGTCCCCTTGCGCTGGTGAACGTTCGCGAAGGATCGACAGTCAGCGCGGACGATCTCAAGGACTGGCTCGCCGGACACGTGGCGAAGTGGTGGATCCCCGAACGGTGGGCGTTCGTCGACACCGTCAACCGAACCGGCGTCGGAAAATACGACAAGAAGCTGATGCGTCGCCGATACCGTGACGGCGAGCTGAACGCCTACCTGACGAACTGACGAACCCGATCGGCCTTCCAAGCGTTGGCTCGAACGTGCACATCTGTCTCTCGTACATCACCGCGCCGCACGATGGTGCTCACCGGCGGCCGGGTCACTGTGAAACACAAGGAGAACAATGCCCGACCTCTCGGGAAAGACACTGATCATGTCCGGCGGAAGCAGAGGCATCGGTCTGGCTATCGCGCTCAGAGCGGCCCGCGACGGTGCCAACATCGCCATACTCGCGAAGACTGTCGAACCACATCCAACACTGCCGGGCACCATTCATACCGCTGCACGGGCAATCGAGGAAGCGGGAGGCCACGCACTACCACTCGTGTGCGATATTCGCGACGACGGCACGGTCATCGAAGCGGTGGCGCAGACGGCGAAACAGTTCGGTGGAATAGACGTCGTGGTGAACAACGCAAGCGCACTGGATCTTTCACCGACCACCAGCATCACCATGAAGAAGTACGACCTGATGCAAGACATCAACGCCCGCGGATCGTTCCTACTGTCCAAGACCGCGATACCCCATCTGCGGAAATCGGCGAACCCTCACATTCTGACGCTGTCGCCCCCGATCTCGCTCGATCCGAAGTGGATCGACCGAGTCAACACCGCATACACGATCTCGAAGTTCTCGATGACACTGGTGACCATCGGTCTAGCGCGGGAGCTGGCCGGTCACAACATTGCGGTCAACTCGCTGTGGCCGCGCACGACCATCGACACTGCCGCCGTTCGGAACGTTCTCGGAGCTGAACTGACAAGCCGCAGCCGCAGCACCGACATCGTCGCCGACGCCGCCCACGTCGTACTCCCCCAGCCCTCGACCCAAACGACCGGGCAGTGCCTCATCGACGATGAAGTCCTCATCGCCAACGGCGCAACAGATTTCAGCTCATAAAGAACGTGCGACGACGACAACGATCTCGAGCTGGACTTCTGGATGCATAGCCCGTCCCGGACGCCGTGAAGCCGATCGCACACATATGCCCGCACCCTCGCACCATTCGAGGTTCTGGCGACTGGAATCTGCTGGCCATTGGCTAAATCGCTCGGTGGTATGCCGTCATCATTGCAGCTGCCGCTGCTGTCAGTTCTGCGTTGGAGCGGGCCGGTGTGCCGTCAGGGAGCACGGTCGTGTCTTCGAGCCCGGTGCGTACAGCGTGTCCGCGAGTGAGAGCCCGCCGCGTGATTGCCCACGACGCGATCCCCACGCCGTGGTGCAGCTGTGGCAGATCTATCTCGGCTGTGGCGATGATGGACTCCATCTCGGCACCAAGGGTCAAGGCCGCGTCCACGTCGTCTTCGAGCGGTTCGATGACGAGGCGAACGAATCGTGACGCGTTGCCTGCACGAATGAACCGTTCTGCGTCACGGACGCTGAGCACACATGCCTCTATGCCGACACCACGCGCTGCCAGCAGTTCGGAGACGTCGTCTATGCCTTCTTCGCCTTGATTCGCCGCGATCAGATCCGGGAACTCCGTCCAGCCTTCGATGTGCTCGAGACGTCTACGAGGGTCCGGGACTATGGCTGCGAAGGTGGTGACATTGATCGGCACCGTGGGGCATTGGGCACGGACAGCGCGCAACATCCGGCCCACCGGGCCTGGCGCAAGCGACTCGACACCGTCATCGTCGAACGCGTGCAGATGTAGCGACGTTGCCCCGGCAGCAACGCATACCGCTGCATCTGCAGCGATCTCCGCTGCTGTGCGGGGCACCGCCGGATGTGCGGAATCGCCGTTGGACGCCAACTGCAAATCCACCGAACTCACGGTGTTCGTGCCGAGCGCACTGTTGACCACAAGCATCTCGATTCAGGGGTATCGGGCCGCGCCCATGCGAAGAAGCGGGGAGATCAGAAAGGAAGCGCAACGCCGGTTTGGGTCGCCAGGATTCTCATGTCTTCGATGGTCTGCTCGGCCAGCACCACTCCCCCGTCAGCGAGATTGCTTGCCGCAGCGTTGTCCTCGACCTCACCGGGGTAGAAGATGCGGTCGCTACCATCCGCCAGCGGGGTGGAATGCACCTCGTCGATCAGTCCTTGTACAGCCTCGAGATACTGCTCGGTCTTGCCTGCGCTGGCGACGTCGATGGCGATGAACATGTGGCCCGCTCCGCTGGGCTGGTCTGCGACGTACGGCCCCTTCACTGCTGTGCCGGTGCTACTGCCGGTGAGCGCGCCGGAGAGGATGTCCATCATGAAGGTGATGGCGTAACCCTTATGGCCCGCCATGGGCAAGATGACGCCGTCGATCGCCTCCGATGCGTCGGTGGTGATGCGGCCGTCGGCGTTCATCGCCCACGTGTCCGGGATCGATTCGCCTCTATTTCGCGCGAGGTAGATCTTGCCCCGGGCAACGGCGGTGTTCGCGATGTCGACAACCACTGCTCCCCCTGGAGTGGGCGCAGGTGCCCCGATCGACCACGGGTTTGTGCCGAGGCGTTTCTCGCGCCCACCCCACGGTGCCATCGCAGGGCTGGCGTTGGTGGTCAGGATGGAAGCGCAGCCGTCGAGTGCTGCCCGCCGGGTGTAGTACATCGCCGTGCCGAAGTGGTTCGAGTTGCGGACTCCGACCATTCCGATGCCGTATCGACGTGCCCGGACGATCGCCGACCTCCGGGCGGTTTCGGTCAACACCTGGCCGATACCGTCGCGGCCGTCGAGGATCTGCAGGGCACCCGCATCCGCGATGACTTCCGGTGCGGTGACCGCAGTCATCGCACCGGTACGGAGCCGCGCCACGTACCACGGCAAACGGAGCACACCGTGGGACTGATGCCCCCACAGGTCGGACTGCACGAGACTGTCCGCCACGAGTCGGGAATCGGCTTCGGGAACGTCGTGAGACCGCAGGACCGCGGCAGCGAACTCGGTGAGCGCATCGGGTTCGATGCGGGTTTCGTCGGTCATGGAATCAATCCCTCGTTTCGTTCGATACGTTTAGGTATACACTACGACATACATAACGTGGATCACATTCGAGTCGAGGAGCCTTTCCGTGATGAACCTGCTGGTGTCGGTGAGCGTCAAGCCCGACAAGCGCGAGAAATTCATCGGCGCGATCGTCGAGAACGCAGTGTCGTCGGTGCGAGATGAGCCCGGGTGCCATCAGTTCGACGTGTTCGAGGACGAGAGCACACCCAACCACTTCTTCTACTACGAGCGTTACACCGACCGCGCTGCGTTCGACGCGCACAAAGCGTCCCCACATTTCGCTGCCTGGCGGGAGATCGCCGAGGACGTCATCGTTCCCGGCTCGCAACACAACACGTTCGGCAGTTCCGTCACCACCGTGATCGCGTCCGAGTCCGTCTGACGTTTCTCGTTTTCGGGCCACCTATCCAGGAGAACTTCAACAATGTCTGCTTCCATCACAACCATCAACCCGGCGACCGGCCGCGAGCTCGCTACGTACGAAGCGATGAGCGACGCGGTCATCGACGCTGCGCTCGACACTGCTTCGGCCGCTCAGACCGATTGGGCGCGTATCGGTTTCGATGACCGCTCGAAAATCTTGCACGATGGAGCCGCCGAATTGCGATCCCGCGCGGAGTCACTGGCGTTGTTGGTGACCCGAGAGATGGGCAAGCCGCTCGCCGAGTCCCGAGCCGAGGTCGAAAAATGCGCTGTCGGTCTCGAGTACTACGCAGACAACGCTGCCGGCTTCCTCGCCGACGAGACCTACGAAACCTCCGCCGACACCTCCTGGGTGTCGTACGAACCCATCGGGATCGTATTGGCGATCATGCCGTGGAACTTCCCGCTCTGGCAGGTCTTTCGTTTCGCTGCGCCCGCGCTGATGGCCGGGAACGCCGCATTGTTGAAGCACTCTCCCAACACCACGGGCTCTGCTCTCGAAGCTCAGGCCATTCTCGAAGCCGCGGGTTTGCCCGCAGGATTGTTCACCACCCTCCTCGTCGCCGAGGTCGACGTACCGGCGGTCACCGAACGCCTCATCTCCGATCCCCGCGTCGGTGCCGTGACCATCACCGGCAGCGAGCGCGCCGGATCTGCAGTGGGCTCCGTCGCCGGACGCGAAATCAAGAAATCGGTGCTCGAGCTCGGCGGCTCGGATCCCTTCATCGTTCTCGCCGACGCCGACCTCCCCAAGGTCGCGCACCTGGCCGCCAGGGGCCGCTTCCTCAACGCCGGCCAATCGTGCATCTCCCCGAAACGGTTCATCGTCGAAGCTCCGGTCGCCGACGAGTTCACCCGACTGGTCGTCGCCGCAGTCGAATCACTGACCGTCGGCGATCCCGAAGCCGACGGCACCGATGTCGGACCCATGGCGCGAGCTGATCTACGCGACGGCGTCGCTGCACAGGTCCAGGCCTCCGTCGACGCGGGAGCGACCCTGCTCACCGGCGGCACGGTCCTCGATCGGCCCGGTAACTTCTACGCCCCCACGGTCCTGGGCAACGTCGGCACCGGCATGGCGGCGTACCACGAAGAAGCATTCGGCCCGGTCGCGTCCATCATCACCGTTGCAGACGCCGACGAAGCAGTCCACGTCGCCAACGACACCCGATTCGGGCTCGGTGCCAGCATCTGGAGCGCAGATGTGAACAGGGCCATTGCGGTCGGAAAACGCGTCACCTCCGGCGCCTGCTTCGTCAACGCCGTCGTCGCCTCCGACGCCCGAATGCCCTTCGGAGGGACCAAACGATCCGGTTACGGCCGAGAACTCGCCTCCGCCGGTATCCGCGAATTCGTCAACGTGCGTACCTGGTGGGCCATGAACACCCCTGCCTCGGTTGCACCCACCTCGGAGTGACACCCCACTGCTTAGTGCACTACCCCAACAACCCGCATCACCCGAAAGGACCATCACCGATGACAACCACCGAAGGCCGTACCGTCACCGACTCCGCCGGCGACGACGGCCGCCCCGCCGTAGTGCTTCATTCCTCCGGCATCACCCCACGCCAACGCGGCGGAGGAGCCCGCACCATTCCGCTTGTCTCACAACAGGTCGGCGCGAAGGACTTCCTCAACGGCATCACCATGTTCGCCCCCGGATCGGCGATCCCCGAACACATCCACAACTGCGACGAGTCGGTACTGGTCCTCGAAGGATCTGCCGTCGCACACATCGACGGCAAGGAGTATCCCGTCACGGTCGGCGACAACTCGTTCATCCCGGCAGGTATTCGACACTTCTTCCACAACACCTCCGACACCGACGAACTCCACATCTTCTGGACCTACGCCTCCATCGACGCCAACCGCACCGTCATCGCCACCGGCGTGACCACCCGCATCGACGAGGAACACGGCACCAACATCGCCTGACGCGTTCGACCGTCACACCCGACGGCCGCAGGATCCTGGCGGGAACGCCGAGTCCTGCGGCCCTCCCGGCGATCAGACACGAAAATCAGGCCGTGACGACGTCGATCCGAGGACCACGGCCCGCACGTGCAGGATTCATCACTGCATCGAGGATGGTTCGCTCGGTGGCCACGAGATGCTCGGCCGCCGCTGCCTTCGCAGCCGACGAGTCTCCGGCGATGATCGCCCGACACATCCGCTGATGCTCCACCAGCGAGCGCTCGAGGCGATCCGGACTGGTGTGCGCAATCGACCTCAAACGCGCACTGTGCGGCCGTAATTCGGCAATCGATCGAGACAAGTGCGCGTTACGCGTGTGCGCAATCACCGCCCGATCGAACTGCTCGGCGAGTTCGTAGAAGCGCTCCCACCGCTGACTCGACGGTTCCTCGTTCTCCATGCTGTCGAGCTCGCCGAGAATCTCGATGAACGGCCCAGCCGCAGCCGGATCGAATCGCACCGCATCGGCAACCATCCCGGTAGCCGTCGACTCGAGCAGCGAGCGAAGCTCGAAAAGATCACGCACCCCCGATATCGATATCGGTGCCACCCGAGCACCCTGCCGGTCGACCAGCGTGACGAGACCTTCGGCCTCCAGCCGCACAAACGCTTGCCGCACAGGGGTTCTGGACGCATTCAGCCGCTCACCGATGGAAATCGCGCCCAGCGACGATCCAGGCGCGATCTCACCCGACATGATCTCTGCCTTGAGCTGCGAATACACCCGGTCACTTTTGCTGTCGCCCGTCATGAATGCATCGTAGCCAACCCCTCGGCACTCGCAAAGGAATGCCATACGGTATACAGTGATGCACACCACTACTCGAAAGGGCGACGATGCTCGTCATACTCGGTTTTTCCATGATCGCTGTCTTCATGTACCTGATCATGAGCAAACGCATAACACCGGTCGCAGCACTGATCCTGGTGCCCACCGTGTTCGGCCTGTTCGCAGGTGCTGGTCGGGGCCTGAGCGACATCATCATGGAAGCTCTGCTCAAACTCGCCCCCACCGCAGCACTGCTGTTCTTCGCCATCACGTTCTTCGGAATCATGATCGACGTCGGTCTGTTCGATCCCCTGATCAGACTGATCCTCAAATTCGTCAAGAACGATCCGATGCGTCTGGTCGTCGGTACCGCACTACTGACCTCGATCGTCTCCCTCGACGGTGATGGATCGACCACCTTCATCATCGTGACGTCGGCGTTCCTGCCGATCTACCTCAAGCTCGGCATGAGCCCGGTAATACTGACCGTCGTGGCAGCCACAGCCAACGGCGTCCTGAACACCGTTCCCTGGGGTGGATCGACCGCACGTGCGTCGGCAGCGCTCGGCGTCTCACCGATCGACATCTTCGTGCCGATGATTCCCGCTATTGCAGCCGGCCTGATCGCCGTCACCGTCCTCGCCTACTTTCTCGGCCGCGCAGAACGGAAGCGAGTCGGCACCCTCACCCTCGACCCCGAATCACGCATCCTCCAGCGGGAAAGCGTCACCACCACAGCAGGAACCGGAGTCAGCGCCTCCACGGGACCGACCGGATCGGATCGACCGGCTACCGGCTCCGCAGGCACCGGCGACGACACGCCCGCGACAGCGAACGACGAGGCCAGTGACTTCGGCGACCTCCCCGAAGGCGCTGCGGCACACTTGCACCGACCCAAAGCTCGCCCGAAGCTGGTGTGGCTCAACTTCGCTCTCACCATCGCCGTGATGACACTGCTGGTCCTCGATATCGTCGAACCACCGGTTACGTTCATGATCGCCGTCGGCATTGCACTGGTACTGAACTTTCCGCGTGTCAGCGAGCAGTCCGATCAAATCAAAGCCCACGCATCGAGTGTCGTCTCCGTCGTCGCCCTCGTCTTCGCAGCATCGGTTCTCACCGGCGTACTCAACGGCACCGGCATGGTCGAAGAAATGTCCCGATGGCTCGTCGACGTCATCCCCGACGCCTTCGGACCGCACCTGGCCATCGTTGCCGGCGTACTGAGCATCCCGCTGACATTCCTGATGAGCAACGACGCCTTCTTCTTCGGAGTACTACCAGTGCTCACCGAAACCGCGTCGCACTACGGCATCACCAGCGAAGAAATGGCGCGAGCCGCCATCGTCGGTCAACCCCTGCACACGTCCAGCCCGCTGGTGGCCTCGTTCCTCCTGCTCATCGGACTCGCCAAAGTCGAACTCGGAGCGCACCTTCGAAAAGCAATCTGGCGCGCATCACTCGTCTGCGTAGTCATGCTCGCCGTCGGCGCACTCACCGCCGCCTACCCCGGATGAGGACACACATGAACATCGTCATCGCACAGAACGATCGACCCGAAAGCCGACTCGCATTCGACTGGGTTCTGGACCATGGCACCGCAATGGCCGGTAGCCCCACCGATCTACACATCCACGTCGTGCTCGTCGGCGGTGCTGACTCTCCGGCGAGCCCAAACTACAGCTCACCCACCCTCGGAGAATCGCTCGCCTCCGAACTGCACGGCCGCGAGGTAGCCCACACCGTGTACGCGGCCGACAGCGACGCAGCGACACAGATCATCGAAGTTGCCGAGTCAGTGTCGGCCGACCTCATCGTCATCGGGATGCGCCGTCGATCGGCCACGATGAAGCTGCTACTCGGGAGCCAAGTCCAACGAGTCATGCTCGACGCACCCTGCCCCGTCGTAACCATAAAATCCCCGCTCGACTGAACCCGAGTAGCGCAGAAGATGTGGCCGGTTGCGTCCCTTGATCGCCGCAACCGGGCAGATCTGCACGTGGTCAACTGACGCATAGTTCACGCTCAGAGGCGAAAACACAGAACAGGTGCAAGACACCGGGACGCAGTGCTCCCTTCTCGGTTACAGCACCGTCAACGAACCTTGACGTGAGTGACCCGTGTGCCTGCCGCATAAGTCGTCTGATGCGTGTGAGCCCAGCATCCCGAAGCTAGAGGGCAACGACCAGGAACAGCTAATATTCAAGCCGTCGTCGCGTACGACTATCTGCACTCCAGTCCAAAAGTTGCAGGCTGCACCGGGCTGTATAACCGAACCGACTCTACCGTTGCGGATTGCAACCGGAAGTATGGAACGCATGTTCAGCAATCTCGTGACGTTCGGGCCACTGCTGGTTGGATTAACAGCTTTGGTAGCACTCGGCTTGTCCAACACCAGGAGCGCGACCCTCAGACGCCGCGAAGAAACCCTGCGTGAGATCAAAGCCTCTCTCGATCCCCACGAGAGTCACGCGACGGCGATCGTTCGGCTACACCGCGCGACTGTCGCCGCTATAGTTGCTCGTCAAACGCACGGCGCATGGCCGTTCGTATGGCCCTGGCTGATATGGATTATTACCGCCGCCCTGTTTGGTCAGAGTGGGTTCTACCTGGGCAAGTACGTGGAGAGCGGGCAACCTTTTGAGCTGAACACGTTCGCATACGAAGTGTTCGGAGGTGATGTCCCCGCGTTCTTCATGGTAATCGCGGGATGGTTGTTTATCTCGCAGGTGTTTCGAAACTACGAACACTCGCTCTATCAAAGAGCGCGCACTGCTCGTGCGTTCTATAACCGGGGTGAGATCAACCATTGTCAACGACTTTTGGGTTTTCACGATTTCTACCGAGAGCGTCGGCCCGGTCCATCCTGGCGTTGGTTCGTACGAGACCTCGTGCCGGGCACTACCGCATTGTCGGTTGGGTTGGCTGCAGGAGTCGCCGTGTACGTGAGGGCCGAATCGCAGCAGACGGATGGCGTGACACCTTTGGTGATGACAGCATTTTGGACTGGCATTCCGGCGCTGACCTCGGTCATCGCAGCATCATTCGTGGCCATCGGAGTACACGAGCGGCGAAACGACATCGAGCTGCTCCCGCGTCCCCGAGTGTCCTCGCGTTTGCGGCTGCGTCGCGCGCTCGCTAGTACCGACAACGCAAGTATCGGAGGCAGCGCACACAGCAACAGATCTAAACCATCGCGGCTCACCAAACTGCGGAGGTCCCGTGCCGTAGGTCAAATGGTAACGACTACGGAACCGGACAAGTGAATCAAACCGATCGAGTTGTGACAGCCTCGTGACAGCGAGCCACCCGCAGAGACGACCGTCCAACCCGAAAACCGGCCCTGAGCTGCACGAACGCGCAGACGCGACGACGAAGGACGTACCGCCCGCGCGGATCTGAAATCCGCTGCCTCAGTTGTCCACTCAAATCCGTGGTAGGCCGCCGAAGTCCACGCTACCACCCGAAAAGCACTGTCCTGGTCCCGAAATCTGGATCCATATGGACTCTGGTGCCCCCAGTCGGACTCGAACCGACACTGTGCGAATTTTAAGTCCGCTGCCTCTGCCAATTGGGCTATAGGGGCCACCGCCGGAGGTTCGCTCCAGCGGTGACGATCATATCGGGCTGCTATTGCGCCGGGATGACCGGCGGCACGAAGTCGAAGGTCATGCCGAGGAGCCAGACGAGCAGCAGGACCACCGGGAAGTGGAAGATGAACTGCAGGAACGTGAATCCGATCAAGTCCCGCGCTCGCAGGCCGAGCACCGCCAGCAAGGGCAGCATGAAAAACGGGTTGATCAGGTTCGGCAGCGCCTCGGCGACGTTGTAGATCTGGACGGTCCAGCCGAGGTTCATCTGCACATCGGTGGCCGACTGCATGACGTACGGCGCTTCGACGAGCCACTTGCCGCCGCCGGACGGAACGAACAGACCGAGCACGACGGTGTACACCGCGATGACCACGGCGAATCCGCCGCCGCTGCCGATATCGGTGAAGAAATTCGCGAGGTGCTCGGAGACCGTGACACCTCCCCTACCCTCTGCCTTGGTCAGCATGGCCGCCATCGCGGCGTACAGCGGAAACTGCACCAGGATGCCTGCGGTAGCCGGAACTGCCTTGCTGACCGAATCGAGGAAACGGCGCGGCGTGCCGTGCAGCACGAGCCCGAGCATCAGGAACACCAAGAGATAGCCGTTCAGACTGCTGACCACCGACAGCACCGGCAGCGTCAACAACTGCGAGACAAGCCATCCCAGCGTCATAGCGCCCGCGAACAGTGGGAGGATGCGGCTGTACTCGAGCCACTCACCCGGCCTGGTGCGCGGCACCGGTTCGGCTACGGTGTCGTCGAGATCGACGTCCATATCAGCGGCAGTCTTGATCGCTGCACCCTTGGGAGCGGACACGTGTGCGATGACGACCGTCAACACGATGATGATCGCGCACATCAGCAACGACTGCCACGTGAAAATTGTGGTTCCGAAATCGAGCACTCCGGTGACCGAAAGCAGTGTCGCCGGTAGCGATTTCGCTGTCGCCTGCAACTGCGCAGCCGAGGACGACATTCCGAGGGCCCACACCGCTCCGAGTCCCATGAATGCCGCAGCCCCGAGTGCCCGGTAGTCCGTGCGCAGATCGTCACGGCGCGCGATGGCTCGGGCCAGCAGCCCGGCGAACACCAGACTCAGGCCCCAGTTGAGGAACGACACCGAACAGGACAGCAGCGCAACGAAACTGACGGCGCTACTGGAGCTCTTCGGCACCCGCGCCAGCCGGGTGATCAATCTGGCGACCGGTGGAGAGGTGGCCACGACGTACCCCGTGAGCACGACCATCGCCATCTGCAGCGTGAAGGCCGTCAGATCCCAGAATCCGTTACCGAACGCGTCGACCACATTCTGCGGCGACGAACCGTTCGCGAATGCAGCGACGGCAACGACCACCACGCCGACAAGGGCGAAGATGTACGCGTCGGGGAACCACTTCTCGGTTCCCTTGGCGAGTGCTTGCGCTACGCGCGCCAGACCTTTCTCGGCCGGCGCCTGCTGGGCGGGTGTCGTCATCGGTGGTCCTAGCCTCGTCGGGAGCAGTGACGTAAGCCACAGCGCCTATCAGGCTTCACCGAAACACGAAGCGATGCAACCTACATCGCCGCAGACCAGGTCTGCAGAATTGCAGATCAGATCTTGATCGACATCGCGATGCCGTCGAGGATGTCGTGCTCACTGACCGTCAACGAGCTGACGGCCCCGCGTCGCTCGAACTCTTCGGCCAGCACGCTGCACACGATCGCTCCGCCGCCGATGACGTCGACCCGTCCGGGGTGCATGGGCCCCAACGCACTTCGCTGCGTGTGGGTCATGCCGATGAGTCGCTCGCACACCTCGAAGAGCTGATCGAACGGCACGCGCGACAGATGCACCGCCTCCGCGTCGTACTCGGGTAGTTCTTTGGCGATGGCCGCGATGGTCGTCATCGTGCCGGCCACACCGACCCAGCTCGACGCGTCGCCGATCGAGACTTCCTCGAATGCCTCCGCCAACTTCTCGCGGGCGTACTCACGCGCACCGTTGATCTCGTCTTCGGTGGGAGGGTCCGAATGCAGGAATCGTTCGGTCAGACGGACGCAGCCGATGTTCGCCGAGAACGCCGCTTTCACGCCTTTGGCGTCGCCCAGTACGAGCTCGGTGGAACCGCCACCCAGATCGACGACCAGGAAAGGCCCTGCGGCAGAATCGAGTTCACCGACCGCACCGGCGAAGGACAGCCGTGCTTCTTCGTCTCCGGTGATCACCTCGGCCTCGGCACCGGGAATGACCTTGCCGAGCACCTCGCGCACCATCGAGAAGAAGTCCTCGCGGTTCGACGCATCCCGGGTGGCAGAGGTGGCAACCATCCGCACTGCGGTAGCACCCGTCTTACGAATGATCTCCGCGTACTCGACCAATGCCACGCGGGTGCGTTCGATGGCCTCGGGCACGAACGCTCCCGTTGCGTCGACTCCCTGACCGAGTCGCACTATCCGCATCTCGCGGGCGACATCGGCGAGGGACTTCCCGTTGTTGTCGGCGACGAGCAGGCGGATCGAGTTGGTGCCGCAATCTATTGCTGCAACCCTGGTCATGATTTCTCCGCACGTAGTTCTTCGATGGTCGGCCAATCGGCCGGAATGGCCTTGCCACGCAACGAGTTCTCGGCGGCAAGGGCCACCGACTCGTCACCCAGCGGGTTGACGCCCGGGCCCTTGGCCAACGAATGGGCGATCAGCACGTGCAAGCATTTGACCCGATCGGGCATGCCACCACCGGTGAAATCCGTTCCGAGAGATTCAATCTCGTCACGTTCGGCCAGATACGACTGATGCGCGCGCAGGTAGGCGGCAGCCAATTCGGGATCGGTGCCGAGACGTTCGGTCATCTCACGCATCACACCGGCCGATTCCTGCCGACTGGCCTCTGCCGTCAGCCGGGGGTCGGTCAAATAGAACAGGGTGGGAAAAGGCGTACCGTCGGGCAGCTTGGGGGCAGTTTTCACCACACCCGGCCTGCCGTCCGGAGATCGATATGCGATCTCCAGTACGCCACGCGGTTCACGTCCGAGCTGCGATGCGACCGCATCGAGATCTTCCTGCGAGACTGCCGAGGAATTCACCCGACGGGTCCCCCTTCTGGTTCTGGCACCGGCGGGGCCGGAGCGGGTTCTGGCTGTACGACGGGCATGGGCGCGGACGTGGGCTCCGACGGCTCGTTCGATCCCTGCGGCTGTACCGCGGTGTTCCACAGGTCGGTGTACCACGGCCCGGTCGGGGTGTTGTCCACCTCGAGATCCTTGGAGCTCGGCGAGTAGTCGCCGGGGAGCTGCACCTGATAGGGCGTCTCCCCCGGCATCACGAAACGCAGCCGCTCGCGAGCATCGGCGGCGATGCGGGACGGTTCGTTGAGCTGAGATTTCTGGGTCTGGAGCGCGTCGACCTCGTCCTGCAGGGTCTGACGCTCGGCCAACACGGACTCGAGCTCACCGCGCTGGGAGAAATAGGTCCTGAGCGGCACGGCCAACGTCAGTGCCAACGCGCACACCACGACACCGAGAATGACCGCGCGTCCGGTGGACAGTCCGAAGAACGTGCGCTCGGGCATCTTGGGCCTACGAACCCCGACGCGCCTCGGAGCAGCTTTGCCACCCACCACGGCGTCACGCGCCTGGTCCGACGGCTCCGGTGGAGTGGCAGGCCGGCCGGAGGCGGTCTCGTCGCGAGACGCACCCCCGGTCGGCTTCGAGCGACCAGAAGAAGAAGGACGGCCGCGGGGTCGGGGATCACGTCCACCTGGACTGGTCCCGGACCTCCCGCGTCGTGCCATCATTCACTCTCCACTTCGTGCATACGTATCGGTTGACTCAGCCCTCGTAATTGAACCGGGGGAAAGCCAGCTCGCCCGCGTAACGCGCCGCGTCACCCAGAGCTTCTTCGATTCGCAGCAACTGGTTGTACTTGGCGACGCGCTCGCTTCGGGCGGGAGCACCGGTCTTGATCTGCCCGCTGCCGACGGCAACTGCCAGGTCAGCGATGGTGGTGTCCTCGGTTTCGCCGGAACGGTGGCTCATCATCGTCTTGTAGCCGTTGCGGTGCGCCAGATCCACTGCATCGAGGGTCTCGGTCAGCGTGCCGATCTGGTTGACCTTGACCAGCAGCGCGTTGGCCGCACCCTTGACGATGCCGTCTTCGAGACGCTCGGGGTTGGTGACGAACAGGTCGTCGCCGACGAGCTGAACCTTGTCGCCGATCGATTCGGTGAGTGCGACCCAGCCGTCCCAGTCGTTCTCGTCGAGCGGATCCTCGATGGAGACCAGCGGGTAGGCGTCGACGAGCTCGCCGTAGAAGGCCGACATCTGCTCGGCGGACTTGGTCTCACGCTCGAAGGCGTAGCCGGTGCCGGCGGTGTAGAACTCGGTGGCTGCCACGTCGAGGGCGAGCGCGACATCCTGGCCGGGCTTGAGGCCGGTCTTGCCGATGGCCTCGAGGATCAGGTCGAGAGCTGCCTTGGTGCCGGCGAGATCGGGAGCGAAGCCGCCCTCGTCGCCGAGTCCGGTGGACAGGCCCTTGGCCTTGAGCACGGACTTGAGTGCGTGGTAAACCTCGGCACCCCAGCGCAGCGACTCCTTGAACGTGGGGGCACCGATCGGCGCGATCATGAATTCCTGCACGTCGACGCCGCTGTCTGCGTGTGCGCCACCGTTGATGATGTTCATCATCGGGACCGGCAGGATGTGGGCGTTCGGGCCGCCCAGGTAGCGGAAGAGCTCGAGTCCGGTGGACTCAGCAGCAGCCTTGGCGACGGCGAGCGAGACACCCAGCAGGGAGTTCGCGCCGAGGCGGGACTTGTCGGGAGTGCCGTCGAGGTCGAGGAGAGCCTGATCGACGGTGCGCTGCTCGATGGCGTCGAGACCGATGACCGCCGGTGCGATCTCGTCGAGCACCGCGTTGACAGCCTTCTCGACGCCCTTGCCGCCGTAGCGGTCTCCGCCGTCACGAAGCTCGACGGCCTCGTGCTCACCGGTGGATGCGCCGGAGGGGACGGCTGCGCGGGTCAACGTCCCGTCGTCCAATGCGACCTCGACCTCAACCGTGGGGTTGCCACGGGAATCGAGGATCTCGCGAGCTCCGACCTGCTCAATGATGGCCACGAATGCTTCTCCTAGTAACGGGGACCGGCGGACTGTGCCGGGTGCAAGACTAGCCGCTCTCCCCTAGTCGGGTCGTTCCGCAGGCTCCACTCCCGCGACCCAGCCCGCGATGCACGGACTTCTACGGCCTGGTGCCCACCGAGTACGCAGCCGCTCGATCTCGCACGTCGCGCAAATACTGGCCCGAGAGGTTGTACGCCATCAACGCCGTCTCCCAGCCCTGTGCCGTCCGCAGATCACCGCCGCGAGCGCAGAGATAACGCGCGGCCGTCAGTGCGGCGTCGTCGATGTTGTCCGGATCCGCGATGCCGTCGCCGTTGGCGTCGACACCCCATTTCTTCCACGTCTCGGGGATGAACTGCATGGGTCCCATCGCACGATCGAACTCGGCATCGCCGTCCATCGATCCGCCGTCGGTGTCCGGGATCTCGGCGACGCCCGGGCCGCCGTCGAGTGGGATTCCGCGAATCGGCGGTGCGACGAGTCCGTCGGGTTGCACGGAAGATCCCTGGTAGGTGCCGTGCCGACTCTCGATGTAACCGATCCCGGCCAGTGTCGTCCAGGCGATGCCGCAGTCCGCGTCGGTCTCGGCCATGATCGCGGCAGCGTGCCCGTACGACGCGAGTGCGGTCACCGAGATACCGAGCGCATCGGTCTGCGGCTCTGCCCAGGCAATTAGCAGATCGGCCGTTCGGCCGGGCGCATTGAAGTCGATGATCGGCACCTCGGTTCCTGGGCCGGGCGGGATTCCCGCCGGGATCTCGCGCTCGGGCTCCCCCGCACTGCACGCCGTGACGGCGAGAAGGACCGAGGCGGTGGCGAGCACGCACATTCGTGAGATCACCTCACCATCCTGCACACGAAAGGTAATAGAAAGCTAAAGGCCGATAAAACCCCTGCTCTCCAGGTATTCCGCCCGGGATGCAGGGTGTATGTTTCTGTCAACCTTCACGCATGAGGGTCGCCTACCCTTCGCGAGGCAAGGCGTACCAATGTTCGATGCACAACAGGAGCACCATCCGTGTCCGTACTGGCTGCCGCAGGATCTGCGCCGTCGATCGCCACCCAGATGTTCGGCAGCGGTCTGATCGGTGTTCGTGAGGGTCTCGAGACCGGCATCGTGGTGATGATCCTCGTCGCGTTTCTCGTCAAGGCCGACCGACGCGACGCACTGAAATGGGTGTGGCTGGGTGTGGGCCTCGCCGTCGCCATGGTTGCGGCGATCTTCTTCGTGATCCATTACGGCACGTCGACCGTCACCGGACTGACGGCCGAGATCATCGCCGGAGCGGCCTCGCTGGTCGCCGTCGTCATCGTCACGGCCATGGTCCTGTGGATGCGCACCGCCGCCAAGAACATCTCCGGCGAGCTGCGGACGAACATGGAGAAAGCACTCACCGTCGGGCCGGCTGCAGTGCTGACGCTGTCCTTCTTCGCCGTCGGCCGTGAGGGCGTCGAGACGGCCCTGCTCATGGTCGGGTACGCCGAGAACACCAACGGCAGCCTGTGGCCACTGCTCGGACTGCTCATCGGAATCCTCGTCGCTGCGGTACTGACGGTTTTCCTCTACTTCGGCGCGGTGCGTATCAACTTCGCCGTGTTCTTCAAGTACACGGGAATCTTCCTCATCGTCGTCGCTGCGGGCATTCTCGCGTACGGCATTCGCGCCCTGCAGATCGGCGGAGTTCTCCCGGGTGGCAGCGCAGTCGCCTTCGACATCACCGCACACTTCGATTCCTCGAGCTGGTACGGCACCGTGCTCGCCGGCATCTTCAACTTCCGCCCCGAACCCACTGTCTTCCAAGCGATCGCGTGGGTGCTGTACATCGTCGTCGTGTTGTTCCTCTTCCTCCGCCCGGTCCGCGTTCCCGCGGCTCCCGAGCCTGTACTTCAGAACTCCTGAAAGGCATCACCACCATGCGTCGTACCACCTACGCTCTGGCCGCTGTCGCGGTTCTACCGATAGCCCTGGCCGGGTGCACCGAGAAGTCCTCCACCGAGGCCGCATCGGGCGATATCGCCGTCACCGCGACCGACTCGTCCTGCGACGTCGGTGCAACCGAGGGCACCACCGGAAACTCCACGTTCCAGATCACCAACAACGGCAGCAAGGTCACCGAGTTCTACGTCTACGGCGAGGGTGACCGCGTCATGGGCGAGGTCGAGAACATCGGACCGGGCCTGACGCGTCAGCTCATCGTCGCGCTGCCCGATCCCGGCACGTACCAAACCGCGTGCAAGGCAGGCATGGTGGGCGACGGCATCCGAGCCGACTACGTCGTGACCGGCGATTCGGTCCGGAACACGGACGAGGACGGCTTGCTCACCGAGGCAGCCGACGGCTACAAGCGCTACGTCGTCAGCCAGATCGACGCGTTGCAGGAGACCACGACGTCGTTCGTCACCGCGGTCAAGAGCGGCGACGTCGCCGCAGCCAAGGCCCAGTTCCCCATCGCGCGTAGCTATTACGAGCGTATCGAGCCGGTCGCCGAGAGCTTCCCGGACGATCTCGATCCGCGCATCGACCTGCGCGAGCCCGACGTCGAGCCCGGCGCGGAGTGGACCGGCTTCCACCGCATCGAGAAAGATCTGTGGACGCAGGGGCTGCAGCCCGACACCAATGCGATGGCCGATCAGCTCGAGGCCGACATCACCGAACTCGCAGACAAGATCAAGGCCGACGACTTCACCATCGACCCCGTCCAGGTCGCCGGTGGCGCACAGGGATTGCTCGACGAGGTCGCCAAGACCAAGATCAGCGGTGAAGAGGACTTCTTCTCGCACACCGACCTGTGGGACTTCCAGGCCAACGTCGACGGCTCGCAGGCGGCCATCGCGGCAGTGCGCCCCATCCTCGACGAGCGCAACGCCGCACTCGGCACCGCGATCGACGCCCGATTCGCAGAACTCGACGCCGAACTCGCCAAGTACCGCAGCGGCGACGGCTTCGTCTTCTACGACACCGTGACCGAACCGCAGCGACAGGAACTGTCGAACAAGATCGACGCACTGTCCGCCGAAGTGAGCCAGGTGCAGGGTGTCGTTGCCGGACAATAAGACTGGACAATTCTCCCGGCGGCGCCTGTTCGGTGCCGTCGGGACCGGGGCTGCACTCGTCGGAGTCGGGGCCATCGCAGGACACGCGACGGCCTCGGGAGCCGAGGTGCCGACATCGGACGTCGTCGACTTCCGCGGCGACCATCAGGCCGGCATCGTCACCCCGGCGCAGGACCGTATGCACTTCGTCGCGTTCGACGTCACGACCGACTCCCGCGACGAGTTCGTTGCGCTGCTGAAGAAGTGGACCCTGATGGCCGAGCGCCTCACCAAGGGTGAGGAAACGTTCGACGGCGGAGCAGTCGACGGCGGCGAATACAACCCGCCCACAGACACCGGAGAGGCTCTGGGTCTGACGGCATCGTCGCTGACATTGACGATCGGATTCGGTCCGGCACTGTTCGACCGATTCGATCTGGCATCGAAAAGGCCTGCGTCGCTTGCCGATCTGCAACACTTTCCGGCCGACAACCTCGACCCGCGCCGCTCGGGTGGCGACCTCTGCATCCAGGCCTGTGCAAACGACCCTCAGGTTGCCGTGCACGCCATTCGCAACCTCGCCCGCGTCGGCTTCGGCACCGTGTCGGTCAAGTGGTCCCAACTCGGCTTCGGGCGCACCTCGTCCACGTCGACGACCCAGGCAACGCCGCGAAACCTGTTCGGGTTCAAGGACGGAACGGCGAACCTCAAGGCCGAGGACCCGTCGTTGCTGGACGAGAACGTCTGGGTTGCATCCGACGACGATCAGGAATGGATGGCAGGCGGCTCCTACCTCGTGGCGCGTCGGATCCGCATGCTCATCGAATCGTGGGACCGCACCACGCTGAAGGAACAAGAGCGAGTGATCGGGCGCAGCAAGGGAACCGGCGCACCGCTCGGCCAGAAAGACGAATTCGACGCGCTCGATTTCGAGTCACAGGGCCCCGAGGGCACCTTCATCGACAAGACCGCGCACGTGCGTCTGGCGTCGAAGGAAAACCTCGGCGGCATCCAGATCCTGCGGCGGGGCTACAACTTCACCGACGGATCCGACGGCTTCGGACACCTCGACGCCGGACTGTTCTTCATCGCCTACTGCCGCGATCCCCTGACCCAATTCGTCCCGATGCAACTCGCGCTCTCCCGCAAGGACGCACTCAACGAATACATCCAACACGTGGGGTCTGCGCTATTCGCATGCCCACCAGGCGTCGGAGATTCCGACTACTGGGGTTCGACCCTGTTCGAGTAGGTCGGTTCCCACGGTGCGTCAATGGACCCTTGCATACGTCTGACCGCTGCAATGGTTCATTCACACAGCAACCTGGTCTGCGTCGATGGCGCACTGCATTGCACTGGACCCCGTGGGTTGGACCGGTTAATGGAAATCCTAGGCCGCGAGGGCCTGAGCTCGGTATCGCACCGGGCTCAGGCCGTCGAGGCGTAGCGAGATTCGGTCGTTGTTGAACCAGTCGATGTAGTCCTCGATCGCGGCCTGCAAGGCGCCGAGGTCGAGGTATCGGGTGTGATGAAACATCTCTTCTTTGAGGTGACCGAAGAAGTTCTCGATGATCGCGTTGTCGTAGCAGTTGGCCTTGCGGGACATCGATTGGATCGCTCCCGCATCGTCCAGCAGCCGCCGCCACGAGTGATGCTGGTAGTGAAATCCCTGATCCGAGTGCACAATTGGACACTCCTGTTCACCGAGGGTGCCCAACGCGGCCCGCAGGGAACGGTTGGTGAACTCCGTCGTCGGGGACCGCCCGATCGAATACGAGATGATCTGACGATCGAACGAGTCCATCACCGGAGACAGATACAACTTCGCCTCCCCGACCCGGAACTCGGTGACATCGGTGACCCACTTCTGATTCGGGGCCGCCGCCGTGAACTGGCGGTCGAGGATGTTCGCAGCGACCGCCCCGACCTGCCCCTGATACGAGACATACCGTCGACGGCGCCGCACACGGCACGCCAACCCGAGCTCGCGCATCACCGCTAACACCGTCTTCTTCGCCACCCGCCACCCCGCATCGACGAGTACTCGGTGCACACGGCGATGGCCGTAACGTCGATGGTTCTTCTCGAACGCGCTGGTCACCGCAGCTTTCAACGCGGCCTTCGGGTCGGGCCGACGCAACTGAGCTTGACGATAGAAGAACGTCGACCGGGCCAAGCCGGCGACATCGAGCAGCATATCGAGACGGTACTGCGCCTTGAGGGCGATGACAGCGAGAACCTTCACCGTCGTCCCTGTTCCCTCAAGGCCCGCAATCTTCCCAGGTACGCCACCTGAGTGCGCAACCGCTCGTTCTCCTCACGGAGGCGGTCGAGCTCGCTGGCCCCATCCGGATCTGCCGTCGACGGTTTCGGCGGTCGACCCGCACTCTTGGGACGCAATCCCTCATCGCCGTCGCGGCGGTACGCACGCACCCACGGTTCGATGATCTTCGCCGACGACAGACCGTACTCACGCGCCAACTCGACCTTGCTCTCACCCGCAAGAAAGCGTTGCACCACAGCAAGTTTGAACTCGAACGAGAACTTCTTCCGGTCCGGTTTCTCCACCAACGCGCTCCTGCCTCGAACCCGCCACCGGTCGTGAAGACTCCTCACCGCCCACGACCCGATACCCAACTGCGCGGCGACCGAGCGCGACCCCCGGCCCTCCTCGAACAACGCTACCGCCGCGACCCGCTGATCCTCGGTAAGTGAACTTCGTACACGCATACACACGCTCCCCAGTAGTCGGAACTGAATTACTCAGTCCAACTTCTGGGGAGCGGTGCACATACGTCTGCGCGGTGCAAGGGTCCATTGACGCGGAGCGGGCGGTGAGTTCGTGCACGCGGTTCGGTCTACACCGTCGTACGTTTCGTCATCGACATCGGGAGCGAATATGGGTCAGCTGGTTCGGGTACAGAACTTCACCGTCTCGAGCGACGGTATCGCTGCGGGAGAGGACCAGAGCTTCGAGAGCCCGTTCGGTCTCGACCATCTGGCACTGATGAGGTGGTACTTCGCCACCGCCAGCTTTCCTGGAAACGCCGGCTCGCGCGGTAGCCGCGGACTCGACGACTACTTCGCCCGCGACTTCGCCCACAACATCGGTGCCGAGATCATGGGCCGACACAAGTTCGGACCACAACGCGGACCGTGGGCCGATCACGAGTGGCAGGGCTGGTGGGGTGACGAGCCGCCGTTCCACACGCCCGTCTTCGTGCTCACCCACCACGAACGGCCGTCGATCACGCTCTCCGACACCACGTTTCACTTCGTTGACGGTGAGCCCGCCGAGGTGCTGAAACAGGCGAAGGAGGCAGCCGGCGGGAAGGACGTGCGACTCGGCGGTGGCGTCACAAGTATCCGCGAATTCCTCGACGCCGATCTGGTCGACACCATGCACATCGCCGTCGCACCCATCGAATTCGGCTCGGGCCTGAAGCTGTGGGTTTCACCCGACGAGTTGAACGACAGATTCGAGCACGAGGTTATCCCCAGTAGCAGTGGTATGACCCATCACTTGTTCTGGCGCAGGTAGCCGGACCGGATCAATGCGACTCTGTTGCACTCTGACCGACTGAAACCCACATTGATCCCAATCCGAGGGATGAGGAATGCCCCCCAGCGCGAGAATTTGGGGCGAGTGACAACAACTCAGGCGGAGTCGGCGTCGGAGGGGAAATCCGATGCCGACATTCCGAGGTGCTCGATGTGATAGACGGCCTCGTCGAGCAACATCGCGACGTGGTTGTCGTACAGGCGATAGATGACGCTTCGGCCCGAGCGAGTTCCGGTGACCAGTCCCATGGCGCGTAACAACCGGAGCTGATGCGATACCGCCGACTGTTCCATTTCGACGGCGTCGGCCAAATCGTTGACCCCGCTCGGCCCCTGCCGAAGCTGCGTCAGAATGCGCAGTCGGCTCGGTGTGGCCAGAGCCTGGAGGGTCGCGGCCACCGTGGCGGCCGATTCTGCATCGAGCTGCGCAGGTGGCGTGCTGCGTCCCTCGACTCCATGTCCCATGCGACAACTATAGTTTATGTACACATGTAAAGGTCTTCATGTAATCCTGTACGGTGAGGTTCGCCCTGTCCGACAGAACGAAGGCCCGCATGACCTCCACCAGCACCGCCCCGGCACCGGCCGACATGCGACGCCCAGCCGGCGCGAGCCGCACCCGTCTCGTCGACATCGCCGAAGTCAGATGGGCCCTGGCCGCGACGACACTGTTCGCCCTCGGACTTGTCGCGCAGTTGGTCGCCGCGCCGGCATGGACGTACTGGGCGCTCTACCTCGCCTGCTACGCCACGGGTGGGTGGGAGCCTGCGCTGGAAGGACTCCGGGCGCTGCGGGACCGAACTCTCGACGTCGACCTGCTGATGATCGTCGCCGCACTCGGTGCCGCCGCAATCGGGCAGAATTTCGACGGCGCACTGCTGATCGTCATATTCGCCACCTCCGGTGCCCTCGAAGCAGTGCTCACCAGACGCACCGCCGACTCGATTCGGAGTTTGCTCGATCTGGCACCCGAGACCGCGACCGTCCTCGACACCTCCGGCCACGAACGAACGATCGACGCATCCGACCTACGCCCGGGCGACATCGTGACAGTGCGTCCCGGCGAACGCATTTCGGGTGAAGGCACCATTGTCGACGGTGCATCCGACATCGATCAGGCCTCGATCACAGGAGAATCGGTACCCGTCTTCAAATCCGTTGGCGACGAGGTGTTCGCCGGGACCATCAACGGCACCGGCGCACTACGGATCAGGATCGACGTCGACCCGTCCGACACGATCATCGCGCGCATCGTCACCATGGTCGAGCATGCGTCCGAGACCAAGGCCGAGAAGCAACTGTTCATCGAAAAAGTCGAGCAGTACTACTCGAAGACCGTCGTGCTCTGTACCGCAGCGATATTCGCGCTGCCGATGCTGCTCGGCAACGACCTCGAATCGTCGTTGCTGCGGGCGATGACGTTCATGATCGTCGCGTCGCCGTGCGCGGTGGTCCTGGCGACAATGCCACCTCTACTCGCCGCGATGGCAACCGCGGGCAGGAACGGCGTACTGGTCAAGTCTGCCGTAGCCATGGAACAACTGCGCTCCATCGACACGGTTGCGTTCGACAAGACGGGAACGCTCACCGAGGGAACACCCCGAGTGGAGTGCATCGATACTCTGGGAACCCTGGGCGAGCAGGAAGTGCTCCGGCTCGCAGCGGCGGCCGAGAACGGAAGCGAGCACCCGATAGGACTCGCTGTCGTCGACTACGCCACGAGCCGGGGCGTCGCGATCACCACGGCAACGCACTTCGATTCCACACCCGGCATGGGAATCAGAGCAACGGTCGACGGCCACACCGTCACGGTCACCAAACCCGAAGCTGCACAGCACAACACGAACGCTCCGGCCGAGCGCACAGCCGCCCTTCGAGAAGCCGAGGGCATGACGGCGGTGATCGTGCACCTCGACGGAGAAGCGATCGCAGTGATCGGGCTCGTCGACATCGTTCGCGCCGACGCCGACGCCACGGTCGCAGATCTCGAAGAGCTGGTCGGCACCCGAGCGGTGCTCCTCACCGGCGACAACGACCGCGTCGCTCGAGCAGTGGCAGCGCGCGCCGGAATCGCCGACGTACGCGCGGGGCTGCTGCCCCAGGACAAGGCCGAGGCCGTCACACAACTGCAGAACGAACGTCCCGGCAGCGGCGTCCCACAGCGAGTGCTGTTGGTCGGCGACGGCGTCAACGACGCGCCGTCGATGGCCACGGCCGATATCGGTGTCGCCATGGGACGTCGAGGATCCGATCTCGCGCTCGACACTGCCGATGCCGTCCTGATCCGCGACGACCTCGGTGCCCTGGCTTCCGTCATCGCGCTCTCGCGGCGAGCTCACCGCATCGTGGTCGCGAACCTGGCGATTGCGGCGACGTTCATCGTGGTGTTGGTGGCCTGGGATCTGATCGGCACCCTACCGCTACCGATCGGCGTGGCCGGTCACGAAAGCTCCACGGTCATCGTCGCTCTGAACGGGATGCGACTGCTGTCCTCGCGCGCCTGGAAGCAGAACGCGACTCGGTCAGCCCCGTAGACCCCAGTGCTCGATCCAGTCCAACGCAGTCATCTCGCCCGGCGCGACACCCGCATTGCAGGCCGATGCCTCGGCATTACGGATCAGAGCCGCGAAATCGAGCACACGACGTCGCAATGCGTCCTCGGCACTGTCGCCGCCGTTCGAGTGATCGACGCCGATATGCACGACGCGTAGACCGTCCGGAACGAGCTCATCGGGCAGTCCCGCCTTGCTCGCGCGTCCGATCACTTTCTGCGCCAATGCAAGTGACGGCTGAGACATCGCGATGCCGTCCAGGCAGGAGCCCCTGGCCTTTTCCGACGCCTTCTTCTCCTCCCACATCCGTTCCTGCTCGACGATGTCGATCGGTCCGGTGTCGGTTCGGCTCAGATGCGGGCTGCGATGTGTCAGCTTCCGCACCAGACCTGCGGCAACGTCATCGACGTCGAAGGGGTCCTCCGCGGCATCCTGCGCGATCCGGGAGTGAAAGAGCACCTGTAACAACAGGTCTCCCAGCTCTTCACGGAGGTCGACCAGGTTGCCGGCGGCGATGGCATCGAGCAGCTCGTACGTCTCTTCCAGAAGATAACCGCGCAGCGACTCATGAGTCTGCTGCGCTTCCCAGCCGCCGACGCTACGCAACCGGTCCATCAGCTGGACCGCCGCGATGACGTCGTCGCCAGGAAGCTTTTCGGCCGCGACGACACGTTCGCCGCGGGCGATCCGGTCCTGTACATCGGGATTGGTCCGGTCGGTGCTCACCAATACGGCATCGACGTCGTCGGGCGCGGCGGTGCCGGAGAACAACCAGCGCACCTTCACCGGAACCTCTTCGGTGAACTGCACTGCGCCACCCAGAAATTCGACGGCGTCCACCGGTACCTGAGTAGGACGAACAGGGTCGAGCAGAACGATCGTCACCGCTACACCCCCACAGTTTGCTCCAACAGGACGGACCGAGATGGCTTCCCGTCCAAGGATAGGATGAGATCGGCGATGAACTGCACCAATTCGACATCGCGGACGCGCGCCGCTCCGACACCGCCGCCTTCGACACGAGGCAACGGCAGCTGCACCACTCCGGTGGTCGCACGGTACGTCGCGCTGGGGTAAAGACGCTTGAGCCTGATCTGCTTGGAATCGGGCAAGTCCATCGGAGCCAATTTCACCTGTGTCCCGGCCACATTGACGTCGGTCAGGCCGTATTCCTTGGCGATCAGGCGAAGCTTCGCGATGGAGACCAGGCGTCCGACCTCCTCGGGTAGCGGGCCGTAGCGGTCGACGAGTTCGTCGATGACGGCGTCGATGCCCTCGGAATCGGCCGCAGCAGCGAGCTTCCGATAGCCCTCGAGCCGAAGCCGGTCGCTGGTGACGTAATCCGGTGGGATGTTCGCGTCGACGGGGAGGTCGATACGCACTTCCTTGGGTGCCTCGTCCGTTGTGATCGGCTTGCCGTCGGCGGCCGCGCGGTAGGCCTCGACCGCCTCGCCGACGAGCCGCACGTACAGATCGAATCCGACGCCGGCGACGTGGCCGGACTGCTCGGCTCCCAGAACGTTTCCGGCACCACGAATTTCGAGGTCCTTCATCGCCACGGCCATACCGGCTCCGAGGTCGGAGTTCTGCGAGATGGTCGCCAGTCGGTCGTAGGCGGTTTCGGTGAGCGGCTTCTCCGGCGGGTACAGGAAGTACGCGTATCCGCGTTCGCGGCTACGGCCCACTCGACCGCGCAGCTGATGCAGCTGGGAGAGGCCGAGCGAATCGGAGCGTTCGACGATCAGCGTGTTGGCGTTGGAGATGTCGAGACCGGTCTCGATGATGGTGGTACACACCAGCACATCGGTCTCGCGTTGCCAGAAACCCTGCACGGTGCGTTCGAGAGTTTCCTCGTTCATCTGACCGTGTGCGGTCGCCACCCGCGCCTCGGGAACGAGATCGCGAATCTTCTTGGCGGCCTTGTCGATCGAGCTGACTCGGTTGTGGACGAAGAACACCTGGCCGTCACGCAGCAGCTCACGCCTGATGGCGGCCGCAACCTGCTTGTCGTTGTACGCGCCGACGTAGGTCAGCACCGGATGTCGCTCCTCGGGCGGGGTGAGAATGGTCGACATCTCGCGAATGCCCGCCAGGCTCATCTCCAGCGTTCGCGGAATCGGGGTGGCCGACATCGTCAGGACGTCGACGTGAGTACGGAGCGACTTGATGTGCTCCTTGTGCTCGACGCCGAAACGCTGCTCCTCGTCGACGATGACCAGGCCGAGGTCCTTCCAGGCCACACCGGTCTGCAGCAACCTGTGCGTGCCGACGACGATGTCGACGGTGCCGTCGGCCAAACCTGCCATCACTTCCTTGGAGTCGGCACCGTGGGTGAAGCGCGAGAGTCCTTTGACCGTCACCGGGAACGACGCCATCCGCGCGGTGAACGTCTGCAGATGTTGCTGCGCAAGAAGAGTCGTCGGAACCAGGACGGCCACCTGCTTGCCGTCCTGAACTGCCTTGAACGCGGCGCGCACGGCGATCTCGGTCTTGCCGTAACCCACGTCGCCCAGGATGACGCGGTCCATCGGGACGGCCTTCTCCATGTCGGCCTTGACCTCGGTGATGGCAGTCATCTGATCGACCGTCTCGGTGAACCCGAACGCATCTTCCATCTCGCGCTGCCATGGAGTGTCGGCCCCGAAGGCGTGTCCCGGAGCCGCCTGGCGAGCCGCGTAGAGCTGCACGAGTTCTCCGGCGATTTCGCGAACCGCCTTGCGCGCCTTGCGTTTGGTGTTCGCCCAGTCTGATCCGCCGAGCTTGCTCAGCGTCGGCAGCTCGCCGCCGACGTAGCGCGAGAGTTGATCGAGCGAATCCATCGGCACGAACAGTCGGTCGCCGGGGTGACCGCGCTTGCTCGGCGCGTATTCAACGACGAGATACTCGCGCCTGGCACCGCCGATGGTGCGCTCGACCATCTCGACGAATCGGCCGATGCCGTGCTGATCGTGCACGACGCTGTCGCCGGCGACGAGAGCCAAGGGATCGACCTGATTGCGACGCTTCGCCGGTAGCTTGCGCCCCTCCCCCGCCGCCGCGACGCGGTTGCCGGTGAGATCGCTCTCGGTGACGACCACGAGCTTCGCGTCGGGAAACACCAGACCGTCGTGCAACGATCCACACAGGACGTTGACGACGTCCGGAACCGGGACGGCACCGGAATCGAGATGTGCAGCAGGCACTTCGGCCTCGGCGAGGCGTTCGATGATGCGCTTGGCGGTGCCGGCTCCGGCCACGGAGATGACGGCCCGTCCTCCGGTGGCGATGTGGGCTCGCAGGGTGGCGTAGAGCGCCGTCAACGCTTCCTCGGAACCTCGTACCTCGGGCACGGGATCGACGGCGAGCTCCACTTCTTCGCCGTTACCCGACGCCAAGGGGCTGATGGTCCACCACGGGCGGCCGTGCACCTGGGCCGATTCACGTACCTGCCGCAGCGAGCGGTACGCGGAGGCACCGAGATCGAGAGAGGCCCCCTCGAGGCTGGACGTATCGAGGGTGGACGTATCCAGTGGCGCGGCACCACCGATGGACGCCGCAGTCCAGGACGCCTCGAGAAATTCCTGTCCGGTGCGAACCAAATCGGTTGCGCGGGTTCGGATTCGCTCGGGGTCGCAGAGCAGGACGTGGGTCCCGGCGGGCAGTGTGTCGGCAAGCAGTTGCAATTCGACGGGTTGCAGCAGCGGCAGCAGCGCCTCCATGCCCTCCACGGGGACTCCGGCCGACAGCTTGTCCAGCATTTCGACCAACGCGGTGTCGCCGGCGTTGTCGGCGGCGAGCACGGCCGCGCGATCGCGAACCTCTTGCGTGAGGAGCAACTCTCGGCACGGCGGCGCGATGACGAGATCGACCTCGTGATCGGGGAGCGATCGCTGATCGGAGACGGCGAATGCGCGAAGCTCGGTGATCTCGTCGCCCCAGAACTCCACGCGGACCGGATGATCGGCCGTCGGCGAGAACAGATCGAGAATGCCGCCGCGGACGGCGAATTCGCCGCGCTTGCCCACCATGTCGACGCGCAGGTAGCCGAACTCGACGAGGCGATGGATCAATCCGTCGAAGTCCAGATCGAGACCGACTTTGAGCGTGACGGGTTCGATCTCGCCGAGACCCGGGGCCATCGGCTGCACCAGCGAGCGGACGGTGGTGACGATGACACGCAGCGGATCGCCGTAGTCGGTGTCTCCGGGGCGAGCGAGACGGCGGAGAACGTCCAGGCGCTTGCCGACGGTGTCGGCGCTGGGCGAGAGCCGTTCGTGCGGCAGCGTCTCCCAGGAGGGGAACATGGCGACGCCGCTACCGAGAATCTGGGTGAGTTCACTGGTGAGGTCGTCGGCTTCGCGTCCCGTCGCCGTGACGATCAGCAGTTGGGTGTGCTGTGCGATTGCGGCGGCCACGAACGGGCGCACCGAGTGCGGCCCGATGAGCGTGTGCTCGGCCGTTCCGATCGCGTCGGCGACCGCGACCATCGACGCGTCCGTCAACGCGACACTGGCAAGACCCGAAAGATGAAGCGCCGCGTCGGGAACGATAGGGGCCGGCCCGGACGTGGTCATGGCAGGCAGGGAATCGGAAGACAACAGCAATGCTCCTGAGCGAGTCGAGGCGATGGCTGCGCACACACAGTCCCGCCGAGTCTATGGGAGCGTACCGACACCGTGACACGCGGGAGATGCCGTCGAACCGGACGTAGCCCGAGCATCAGGCCTGCAAAACGAGGCCTGGAACTACGGCCCGAAGCGAATGACGCGACGTGCGGCGAATTCGCGGAAGTAGTCCAACTTGTTGTTCGGCACCAGTGCAGGGAGCAGGTAGTACCAGAGTCGCTCCATTCGCGAGGGCAGTTCCTCGGTGGTGGAGGTGGCGACGGCGACCATGTGAACCCCGGTGAGAATTTCGAGCACCAGCGACCCGATGGTGCTCGGATCCGAGCTGGGGTCGATATCGCCTTGCGCGATGGCCTTGGCGGCGAGCTTGTCGAACGCGACGCTCCAGCCGGCCATGACGTTGCCCTCTGTGCCGCGGTAATCACCGATCTGATGGCTCAGACGCATCATCGCCGACACCATCGGGTCGGTGACGGAGAGGTCGACGACGATGTAGGAGATGCCGATCGCAGCTTCGAGAGCCGGAATGCGTCCGTCGTTGAACTGCATGCACGCACTGGTCAGTCGAGCGTTGCCCTCGTCGATGACGGCTCGAGCGAGCTCTTCCTTCGAGCCGAAATGGAAGTACAACGCGCCCTTGGTGACCTGGGACTGGGAGATGATTTCACTGAGGCTCGCGTTCGCGTACCCGAGGCGCAGAAATACATTCGCTGCGCCTGCAAGTACGGTGTCGCGAGTGATCTCAGCGCGAGCCTGCCTGACCATAGGATCCGCCTCTGCGATCGAACTTCCACTGCGCAAATTACGCCCGAACGGTACCACTGAGCAGCTTTACGTTTGACGTCAACATGCATCGGTCCGGATGACAATCGCCCCTGATGTGTTGCGGCCCTCCCACCCGACAAAGGGGACGATACCCCCTTTTATCCAGGTGAGAGCCGAAACCGGGTTGTCATTCCTCTGCCAGTCGAGGGTCCGCCTCCAGATTCGTCAGCCCGTTCCAGCACAGGTTCACCACATGCGCCGCAACCACTTCCTTGGAGGGCGTACGCACGTCGAGCCACCATTGCGCCGTCATCGACACCATTCCGACCAACGCCTGCGCATACATCGGCGCGAAATCCGGATCCAGACCGCGTCGCGAGAAATCCCCCGCGAGCATGTGCCCGACCCGTCCCACAGCCTCGTTGAGCAATGACGAGTATTTGCCGTCCTCGGCCGATGCCGGCGAATCTCGGACCAGAATGCGGAATCCGTCGGTGCGTTCCTCGATGTACGTCAGCAGGGCGAGCGCGACTCGTTCGACGCGAATACGCGAACGGTTGAGTTCGAGAGAACTGGTGATCATGCCCAGCAGCGTCGACATCTCCCGATCTACGATGACGGCATAGAGGCCTTCCTTGCCACCGAAGTGTTCGTAGACCACCGGCTTCGACACGTTCGCGCGGCCGGCGATCTCCTCCACCGACGCCGCCTCGTACCCTCTCTCGGCGAAGAGCGTCCGCCCCACCTCGATCAATTGCTCGCGCCTCTGCGTCCCGGTCATGCGGACACGAGGTGTGCGTTCCTGCTCGGAGGCTGCGCCTGTCATCGAAAACCGCTTCCGTCACCGACCCTGTGCAATGCAGACGTCGAATCGACGCCTTCTACAGACTAACGATGCCCGATCCATCCGATTTTTTCATCGAAGGGGCCGCGCCGGAACGACGCGAGTGGTCTGTTATGCGTCGCGGTTCGACTCACCGCCACCTCTCATGCGAGGATCGGTGCGCTCAGTGGGAGCGCAGCGGCTAACGAAGGCGTCGTTCGATTCGTCGGCCACTGTCGCCACCGCTGGACGATTATCCGCCGTGGTGTAATGGCAGCACCTCTGATTTTGGTTCAGATAGTTCAGGTTCGAGTCCTGGCGGCGGAGCGAGCAAGACCATTCGTGCATGCCCGTTTCGCGTCATCGCCCCGAGGAGCTCAATGCCTGTGCAGACCGCCGTGGTCGTTCTCGCTGCGGGTGCAGGTACCCGAATGCGGTCCAAGACTCCGAAAGTTCTGCATCCCCTGGCCGGGCGCACCATGCTTGCCCATGCGCTGCACGCCGCCGCCGATCTGGGCCCGGACCACTTGGTCACCGTCGTCGGACACGATCGCGAACGGGTGAGCGCCGCAGTTCACGATCTGGCCGCCACGTTCGGCCGCACCATCCACACCGCAGTGCAGGACCGACAGCTCGGTACCGGGCACGCCGTCCAGTGCGGTCTCGCGGCGCTTCCGGACGACTTCGAAGGCACCGTCCTCGTCACTGCCGCCGACGTCCCGCTACTCGACGGTCACACCCTCAAGGCGCTGCTCGACGAGCATCTCAGCGCGCCCCGCCCGGCAGCGGCAACGGTATTGACGTTCCTCCCCGAGGACGCCAACGGCTACGGCCGCATCGTGCGGACGGACGACGGCGAGGTGGCCGAGATCGTCGAACACGCCGACGCCACCCCCGCTCAGGTCCTCATCGGTGAGGTCAACTCCGGCGTCTACGCATTCGATGCGGTTGCTCTGCGCATTGCATTGGGCAAGCTCAGTACCGCGAACGCGCAGCACGAGCTGTACCTGACCGACGTGGTCAAGATCAGCAAGGCCGACGGCAAAGCCGTCTACGGAACTCAGCTCGCCGATCCGGATCTGGTGGTGGGGGTCAACGACCGGGTGCAGCTGGCGCACGTCACGTCCGTGCTCAACCGCCACATCATCGAACGACACATGCGCGCTGGCGTGACCGTCGTCGATCCCGCGACCACCTGGATCGACATCGGCGTCACGCTCGGCGCGGACGTGCGCATCGAACCCGGCGTCCAACTCCACGGCAAGACGCACATCGCCGACGACGCGGTCGTCGGACCCGACTCGACACTGCGAGACGTCGAGATCGGCGAACGCGCGTCGGTCGTCCGTACTCACGCAGAGCAGAGCGTCATCGGCCCCGATGCGACGGTCGGGCCGTTCGCCTATCTCCGTCCTGGATCCCGCATCGGTACCGGCTCGAAGATCGGCACGTTCGTGGAAACGAAGAATTCGACTATCGGCGATCACTCCAAGGTCCCGCATTTGACCTATGTCGGCGACGCGACGATCGGTGATCACTCCAACATCGGTGCCTCCAGTGTCTTCGTGAACTACGACGGCGTGAACAAGAGCCGCACGGTAGTCGGTTCGCACGTCAAGACAGGCTCGGACAACATGTTCGTGGCCCCTGTCCATGTGGGCGACGGTGCCTACACCGGAGCCGGAACAGTGCTCCGCAACGATGTACCACCGGGGGCGCTAGCCGTCTCCGCTGGCTCCCAGCGCAACATCGACGGCTGGGTCGAGAAAAAGCGTCCCGGCACGGCATCAGCGGACGCTGCGGCACGTGCACGGGCAGCCGAGTCGGCAAACGCGTACGAACTAGAGGACGGCGAAAAGCAGTGACCACCCCTAATTGGATCGACAACCAGAAGAACCTCATGTTGTTCTCTGGCCGAGCACATCCGGAGTTGGCCGAGCAGGTCGCCAAGGAACTCGGAGTCGAGATCACCCCGCAAACGGCACGGGACTTCGCCAACGGCGAGATCTTCGTGCGCTTCGAGGATTCGGTCCGCGGGTCGGACGCATTCGTTCTGCAGTCGCACCCGTTCCCACTGAACACCTGGCTGATGGAACAGCTCATCATGATCGACGCACTCAAGCGTGGATCCGCCAAGCGCATCACCGCGATCCTGCCGTTCTACCCGTACGCACGCCAGGACAAGAAGCACCGCGGCCGCGAGCCGATCTCCGCTCGCCTCGTCGCCGATCTGCTCAAGACCGCCGGTGCCGACCGCATCATCACCGTCGATCTGCACACGGACCAGATCCAGGGCTTCTTCGACGGCCCCGTCGACCACATGCATGCCCACAGCC
Source organism: Rhodococcus sp. 1R11 (assembly GCF_004563845.1). NCBI lineage: Bacteria > Bacillati > Actinomycetota > Actinomycetes > Mycobacteriales > Nocardiaceae > Rhodococcus > Rhodococcus sp. 1R11. Next base: position 63,980 of record NZ_SPNG01000020.1, read on the forward strand.
AGCTCGCCGATCACATCCGCGGCAAATACAGCCTCGAGCACATCACCGTCGTCTCCCCCGACTCCGGCCGCGTGCGCGTGGCCGAGAAGTGGGCCGACTCGTTCGGCGGCGCACCGCTCGCCTTCATCCACAAGACGCGTGATCCCCTGGTGCCCAACCAGGTCAAGTCCAACCGCGTCGTCGGTGACGTCGAAGGCCGCACCTGCATCCTCATCGACGACATGATCGATACCGGCGGCACCATCGCGGGCGCAGTCAAGGTGCTCAAGGAAGCCGGGGCCGGTGACGTCGTCATCGCCGCAACCCACGGCGTGCTGTCCAACCCGGCCGCCGAGCGCCTCGCGAACTGCGGCGCCAAGGAAGTCGTCGTCACCAACACCCTGCCGATCAGCGACGAGAAGCGCTTCGACACGCTGACCGAACTCTCGATCGCACCGCTGCTGGCCCGCACCATCCGCGAGGTCTTCGAAAACGGCTCGGTCACCAGCCTTTTCAACGGCAGCGCGTAGTATCCCTGGGTCATTCCGCAGGCTCCACTCCCGACCTCTGGGTCATTCCGCAGGCTGCACTCCCGACCCCCAGGTCTGTTTCGCTCGATCCGAAACCCGCTCCGCCTGCCCCCCACCTGCACTGCATGAACTACGTCACGCCCGTGGCCGGAATATGCAGCTCGCGAGACGGGGGCGTGCGGGGCGGGTTTTGTTGTCACCTAAGATGACTCGTCGTGATCGACGCACATTCTCTCAACGCCCCGGCCGGAACTACTACCGTCAGAATCGCTCGATGGACGCCGGGCGGGTGCGTCTGGTGCGGCAGCACCGACAGCGTCGAAACCTTCCGTAACGAGCCGCGATGCGGCCTGTGCCGGGAGAAGGAAGCCGTCATCGACGAGGCGAAGCACTTCATCGGTATGTACGGTCTGCGGCCTCTGGGCGGCACGCTGGCCTCCGACGACGAGGAGGAGCGCGAGTACCGCGTCACTGCCCGCGATGCGCGTGAGGTGCTCAACCGCATTCGTCTCGAGAAGCTCCCCGACCCGGCCGCCGTCCGCAAAGCGTTGCGGCCCAGAGCCGCTGCTGCAGTGAACGCAGCGGCGTCTTCGACGGCGTCAGGGTCGGCTTCGGCGAAGGCACCCACCAAGAAGTCGCAGGCCGGTGTCACCGGGATCGACGCGATCGAACTGCAGTCGCGGGTGGAGAAGCTGCTCACTCAGCTCACCTCGGTGGACGAACAGATCAGCGCACTCGACGGCACGCAGGGCCTACCGGCACGCGCCCGTATGAAGGATCTCGAGAAGCAGCGGACAACCGTTCTGACGACGCTGGCCGCCCTCGAGAAGGCGCGTCGCCGCACCAACTGATGCACGTAGTCTGATCGAGTGCTGCGCAAGCGTTCGATCTCACGGCAAGTGCTCGACGCCGCGTATGCGGTCGTCTTCGTTCTGCTGCTGCTGGCGTCCACTCTGAACGGAGTCGCCGGTACCGCAGGTGTGGGTGTTCTGGTCGGGTTCGGCATTACGTTGGCCATCCGACGCCGATCACCACGATGGTCCTTGGCGCTCGCCTGGATGCTGGCCGTCGTGCAGATGGCCACCGGAGTGCTGCCGCTGTCTGCGGACACCGCGATCTTCGCAATTCTGTACTGTTCGGCCGCTTACGGCGACAACGTGGTTCGACGCCTCGGGCTCGTCTCGGCCGTCGGCGGTGGAGTCGTCGCAGCGCTGTATCTGGCGTATGTGGACGGCAATCCGTTCGGTCCGCCGACGGAAGAGGGATTCCAGGAACCCCGAATCGCGCAGTTCGCTCTGCTCCTCGCCGGCCTCTGGGCCATGTTGGGGTTGTCCTGGGCACTGGGCCGCCTCGCCTACGCTCGCCGTACCGCCATAGAGTCCGCGCACGCGCGGGAGCTCGCCGAGGTTCATCAGGCCCGCGCCGAGCACGAGGTGGCAATCGAGCAGGAGCGCAACCGAATTGCCCGCGACATGCACGATATCGTGGCGCATTCGCTGGCCGTGGTGATAGCACAGGCCGACGGCGCTCGATACGTACGCGCTGTCGATCCCGCCGCGGTGGACACCGCACTGACCACCATCTCCGATACCGCCCGCGCCGCGCTGTCCGATGTACGGGTACTGCTCGGCCAGCTGCGACACAGTCAAGGCGACCTGCCGAACCCGACGTCGGAGGATCTGGATCGACTGCTGGCCTCGATGCGGGCCACCGGTCTGCAGATCGACGCCACCATCGACACCACCGGCTCGTCGTTGGGGGCCGGAGCGCATCTGGCGCTGTACCGCATCGCACAGGAATCGTTGACCAATGCACTGCGACACGGCGACCCGGACGAGCCCGTGTCCGTCACCATCGAATCCGATTCTGCCGGTGTCGAACTGACGGTGCGCAACAGTGTCCGTCCCGGCTGTTCGGTCGCCGAATCCTCCGGCCACGGTGTCGCCGGGATGAAGGAGCGTGCCGGCCTCTCGGGCGGTACGTGCATCGCATCCGGTGACGATTCGTCGTGGACCGTCACCGCGTGGCTGCCTGCCACGTCCGAAGCCAGCAAGGGAACAGTGTCATGAGCGAACGCATCAGAGTGGCCCTGGTGGACGACCAGCAACTGTTCCGGGCGGGCATTCGTATGCTCATCTCATCCCAGTCCGACCTCGAGTTCGTCGGGGAAGCCGGGAACGGCGTCGAGGCCGTTGCGCTCGCCGCGTCCGCAACGCCGGACGTGATGCTCATGGACGTGCGGATGCCGGTGCTCGACGGTATCGCCGCCACCGAGCAGATCCTGGCTGCATCCGACAATCCGCCGCGGATCCTGGTCTTGACGACGTTCGATCTCGACGAGAGCGCTGCACGTGCAATCCGTTCCGGTGCAAGCGGATTCGTGCTCAAGGACGCCGACCCGGAGTTTCTGCTCGCGGCGATCCGCACGGTACATGCGGGCAACTCGGTCATTGCCGCGTCGGCGACGACCGGCCTGCTCGCGCATTTCACCCCGACTCCTGTGGTACCGAAGGCACCGGCCGAGTTCGCCACTCTCACGGCGCGGGAGAAGGAGCTGTTCAGGCTCACCGCACGCGGGCTGAGCAACTCCGAGATCGCCGAGCTCGAGTATCTCAGCGAAGCCACCGTGAAGACGCACATCAGCCGTATCTTCGCCAAGCTGCACCTGCGTGATCGGGTGCAGTTGGTGGTCTACGCCTTCGAGCACGGACTGACTGGAGACTGACACCGAAGTCATCCTGCAGATGTACGACGCGAAGACTCGCGCCTGATTACTTCGGTTCGGCGAATTCATAGCGTTGTTGCCATGACCATCACAGCAGGCCCTGTTGCACGGGCAATCCAAGTCAGCAAGTATTTCGGCGACTCGTCCAACCCGGTGAGCGCGCTCGACAACGTCTCTCTCGACATTCACGGCGGCCGGTTCACCGCCATCATGGGGCCATCGGGTTCCGGCAAGTCCACGCTCATGCATGTCATGGCAGGGTTGGACACCGCCAGTTCCGGGCAGCTCATGCTGGCCGGAGCCGACATCACCTCGGCGGGCGACGACGCTCTGACGACGTTGCGCCGCAAGCAGGTCGGCTTCATCTTCCAGTCGTTCAATCTCGTTCCGACGCTCGACGTCAGGGGCAACATACTGCTGCCGTTCGAGCTGGATGGCCGTGCGCCCACCGCCGAGGAGTCGGCCTGGATCGAGCAACTCATCGACACCCTGGGGTTGCAGAGTCGCGTCGGACACCGGCCCCATCAGCTCTCGGGTGGCCAGCAGCAACGCGTCGCGATCGCTCGTGCTCTAGGCACTCGGCCGCAGCTGATCTTCGCCGACGAACCCACCGGCAATCTCGATTCGCGCGCGGGGCGTGAGGTTCTCGGCCTCCTCGCTGCGGCGGTACATCAGTACGGTCAATCCATCGTGATGGTGACCCACGATCCTGTCGCGGCCAGTTACGCCGATCGCATCGTCTTCCTCGCCGACGGCCACATCGTCGACGAACTGGGACGTTCGACGCCGGAACAGATCTCGAACTACATGCTGGGAATGGAAGGTGTTCTCCGATGAGCGTGTCCACATCTGCTCGGGCATCTCGAGAACACGGTGCGAGCATTCTGGTGACGGCACTCGCGTCGTTCTTCGGCGTCGTGCTGATCCAGGCCACTGCTTTTCTGGTCGACATCTTCGACGACGGCAGCGACAGCACCGGAATCGTGGCGTTGTACTGCGTGGCACTGGTGTTCATCGGCCTCGCCCTGTACGTCGCGGCTGTCGTCACCTCGAACACGTTCGCGACGATCGTGGCCGGCCGCACCCGCACCATCGCGCTGCTCCGCCTGCTGGGTGCCCGGGCTCGTGATCTGCGTCGATCGGTCGCCCGGGAAGGCTTCCTCGTCGGGTTGTTCGGTGGCGCAGTCGGTCTGGTGCTCGGTGTCGGTGTCAGTCACCTGGCCCGCGCCGTCGCGGTCTCGGCCCGTCAGTTGCCGGATGTGCAGTACACGTCCGTACAGCCGCTGGTGATCCTTCCCGTCGTCACCGTGGTTCTGACGACAACTCTGGCGTCGTACGTCGGATCACGAAAAGTCCTCGACGTGACGCCCGTTCAGGCAACCGGCGGTGCCGTCGACACCGGGGTCGAGACTCCACGGTCGCGGCGGGTACGGACGGTGCTGTCGATCGTGCTCATTGCCGGCGGCGTCGTACTGCTCGGCCTCGGTGTGCTGATCGGGATGGTCAACCCCAGCGGCGTACTGGTGGCGTTCTTCGGCGGCGTGGCATCGTTCACCGGCATCATGGTGGGTGCCTACCGCATCCTGCCCGGCGTGCTCCGACTCGTCGGAAGGATGGCGGGCCGCGGGCCGGCCGCACGATTGGCCTCCGCCAACGCAATTCGCTATCCGGATCGCAGTACCCGCACTGCAGTGGGCCTGCTCATCGGGGTGACCTTGGTGGTCACCTTCGCGGTCGCGATGTACAGCTATCGATCGATGCTCGTCGACGAGTACGACGAGGAGACCATCGGTCAAGTGTTGACGGTGACCGTCGGAATCATGACCGGCCTCATCGGTTTCTCCGCCGTCATCGCCGCGGTCGGCATGGTGAACAACCTGTTGCTGAGCATTCTGCAACGCACTCGGGAAATCGGTCTGTTGCGCGCACTCGGATTCACCCGCAAGCAGATTCGTTCCATGATCGTCTCGGAGAGCACCCAGATGGTGGTCGCATCGATGGGCTTCGGGCTGATCCTCGGCATCGGATACGGCTGGGCCGCAGCACAATCGCTGCTGGGTTCGCTGAGCCACGGCGGGCTGTCTGCTCCGACACTCCCCTGGGCCGTCATCGCAGGCACGGTACTGTGCGGCGGGCTGCTGGCGCTCGGAGCATCGTTGGCTCCGGCGCGCCGCGCGAACAAGATCTCTCCGGTACTCGCGTTGGCGGACAACTGATCTCGAGACTCCGGGTTGGCTACCAGGGGCATGGTTGCGCACTACGTTCGCCGATCGACGGAATTCCGTCGATCGGCGAACATAGTGTGCAGTGGTGCCCGCTCCGCCGGGCAGTCCTGTGGATAAGGTCGTCGAGTTATCCACAATTGCGAGATTGCCACTGTTGCGCGGGCCCGTCAGCCGCAACGGTGTAGCAATGGGGGTTTACACAGTGCAGCACTTGCTCGCACAAGGAATCAGCACCAGCACGATTTCGAGGCGGTCGCAGTCCGGTGAGCTGGTGCGACTGCTGCCGAAGGTCTACGCGACGGAGAAGCCGGACTATTTCGGACTGTGCCTCGGGGCCACTCTGTGGAGACCGGAGGCCGCACTGAGTCACGAAAGTGCGGCTTGGTTATGGGGACTGATCCAATACGAACCGCGTCTGGTCGACGTCACTGTCGGCCCGACCGGCCAGTCGAGGTCGGTGCCCTGGATCCGAGTTCATCGCCGAGTTCTCGGCGACACCACCACGCGACGCGGCATGCGAGTGGTGTCCCTGGAGCAAACGTTCGTCGATGTCGCGACCTGCTTGTCGACGCCCGATCTCGAGAAGTTCTTCGACAACGCCATCGACAATCACGTGCCGTGGCGTCGGGTCGCTGAACTGTGTGACACGGCAAAGGGCATGGACGGGATGGCTGCAGTGCGCAAGCAGCTTCGAACCTGCTGCCCGAGAACTCTATCCGAGCCGGAACGGGTGGTGGCGCGGGCATTGAAAGCTCGCCACTTCACAATGGAGATCAATGCGCGCGTAGGTAAGTTCTACGGCGACCTGGTCGACTTTTCCGCACGAGTCATAGTCGAAATCGATGGACGATAGTTCCAAACGGACCCCGCGACGTTCAACAGTGATCGTCGACGGCAGAACGAGTTGGTGCTCGACGGATGGTTGGTGCTGCGATACTCGGCGGCCACAGCGCTTGCCGAACTCGATCGCGTCGTAGACGAAATCATCACGGTGGTGCGTCGTCGCCGGAAGTCGATTGCAGCAACGGGACGTCGACTCCCGTGAATACGCGACATCGACGGGCATGGTTGCGCACTACGTTCGCCGATCGACGGAATTCCGTCGATCGGCGAACATAGTGTGCAGCAGTGCCCGCTCTGTCGTTCAGACCCTTCCGGCCAGGATCAGAGCGAAGCGCGAATCGGCGTCGGACCACAGGTGGTGGACGTCGAAGCCCGCCACTTTCAATTCACCCGCAATGCCGTCCGGCCGGAACTTCGCGGAGATCTCGGTACGTAGATCTTCCCCGGACTCGAAGTGCACCTGCAGGTCCAGATCTTTCAGATACACCTCTTGCGCAGCTGTGGCCCGCAACCGCATCTCGATCCACTCGTGCTCGGCGTTCCACAGTGCCACGTGCTCGAAGGCCTCGGGGTCGAAGTTCGCGCCGAGTCGAGAGTTCAAGACCGACAACACGTTTCGATTGAACTCCGCTGTCACACCGGCCGCGTCGTCGTATGCGGGAACGAGCACGTTCGGATCGATCACCAATCCCACCCCGAGCAGCAAGAACTCGCCGGGGTCGAGTGCGTCCGCCACGGCCGCCAGGAATTCCTCGCGCTCCTGCGGGATGAGGTTGCCCAGAGTGCCGCCGAGGAAGGCGATGGTCCGGCCTGTTCCGGAAGGAAGATTGTGCAGGGTATCGGTGAAATCGCTGACGATGCCGTGCAGTTCCAGCGTCGGGAACTCCTGCGAGATCTGCTCGATGGCACCCTCCAAGGCGGTACTGGACACATCCTGAGGCACATACGTTGTCAGCGAACCGTGTTCGATGCCGGCGGACAACAGCAGCTTGGTCTTCTCCGACGAACCCGAGCCCAGCTCGATCAACATCGTCGATTCGGTGGCGCGGGCAATGTCGAGTGCATGCTCGTCGATCAGCGCACGCTCGGTGCGGGTCGGGTAGTACTCCTGCAGCACTGTGATCTGCTCGAACAGCTCACTGCCGACGGCATCGTAGAAGTACTTGGGCGAGAGCCACTTCGGGTCGGACGTCAGGCCCTCCCGCACGTCCTTGCGCAATTCGTCCAGCAGCGTCGTGTCGGTCAGATGTACGTCCACTGTGCTCATGACTCTCCTTCACTCTTCCAGGGTCGAAACGGTGACACCGGTCGCTGTCGCGACGACGATGCGGCGGTCGTCGATCGAGATCCATTCGGGATCGTCGTCGACGGGTTCGGAGGCGATCGTGACCGAATCCTCGGTGCGCAGTACCGACAGCGAATGATGCACCGCCGTGGCATACATGGCTTCGCCGTCCGAGAGCAGAAAATTCAGGCGCGCCTTGGGCGACCTGGCCAGGACCTCTCGAACCAGCACGCGCAGTGCCGACTCGGGATCATGGGTGCGCAACAGGTTTCGCAGCACGATCCACAGTCCGGCGGCGTCGGTAGGGGCCGGCAGCATCAACGCATCGGTCGGCGGAATCTCCGACCACAGCTCCGCCATCGATTCCGGCCAACCGAACACGACGCCGTTGTGGCTGAATGCCCAGCGCTCGTCGGTGAACGGGGCACAGGCACTGCGTTCGACCGGCATTCCCACAGTGGCCGACCGGACCGCCGCGACCACCGACGTCGACTGCAATTGCGGCAGAGCATCGTCGACCGCCGGGTCGGTCCAGATGGGCATCGGATTGCGGTAGCTGCGCACCGAGTCGTCGCTGTCCCACCATGCAACGCCGAACCCGTCGGCGTTGATGGTGCCGCCGCCCCGCATGTCGGTGGGCGCGAACGATTGTGTGCGTAGGGAGTTATCGCCCCGGGTCAGCAGTGACCCGACCGAGGTGGTTGCTCCGAGGTACCCGAGATGGCGGCACATTCAGTGCGACTCGACGTCGCGGGCCAACCGGAACCCACTGAAGATCTGCCGACGAATCGGGTGATCCCAGTTGCGGAACGTCCCGCGGCAGGCCACCTCGTCGGTGCCGAAAGAGCCGCCGCGTAGCACCTTGTAGTCGCCGCGCAAGAAGACCTCCGAGTACTCGGCGTACGGGAATGCCTCGAATCCCGGGTACGCCTCGAAATCCGAAGACGTCCACTCCCACACGTCACCGATCAACTGATGGACCCCGGCCGAGGACACGCCCTGCGGATACGCCCCGACATCGGCCGGTTCGAGATGTCGCTGATTCAGATTGGCATGTGCAGCAGTGGGTTCGGCGTCGCCCCAGGGATAGGCTCGGGTGGTGTTCGACGCCGCGTCGTACCGCGCGGCCTTCTCCCATTCCGCTTCCGTCGGTAGCCGCTTGCCTGCCCAGCGCGCGTAGGCGTCGGCCTCGAACCAGCACACGTGCACGACGGGCTGCTGCGGACGCACCGGCCTGCGTACCCCGAAGCTTCGACGCCACCAGGTGCCGTCGGAATCGGACTCCCAGAACTGTGGGGCCGTGAGCTGCGCGTCGACGCGGTGCGCCCACCCCTTCTCGGTCCACAACTCGGGGCGCTGGTAGCCGCCGTCGGCGATGAAGTTCATGTACTGCGCGTTGGTGATCGGGGCGCGGTCGATGGCGAAGGTCGGCACGTGCACAGGGTGTGCGGGCCGCTCGTTGTCCAGCGCCCACGGGTCCAGGGAGGTTCCCATCGTGAACGGCTCGCCCGCAACGATGGCTTC
>NZ_SPNG01000021.1:0-54805 GCF_004563845.1 Rhodococcus sp. 1R11
ACGGCAGGTTGTCCTCGGTGAGCAGGTTGGTGATCATCGCGGCCTGCGCGACGTCGGAGAGTTTGGACTGCTCCGGGTCGTAGTCCTTGCCGCCGAGGGCGGCGAAGTTGCGGCCCTCGTCCCACGGGACGTAGTCGTGGGGGTGCCACTCGCGCGCCATCGAAATGTGACGGTTCACATTGTCCTCGGCAGTGGGCACCAGCTCCTGCAGAAGCTCGAGCTGTGTCAGATCCCTGGCCATTCGACATGCCTCCTCGCATTGACGTCAGCTCACGAGCCTAGGTCGATGCGGCCGACTATCAGGAAGCCTCGCCGAAACTCTGTTACAGGTAGCAACCGATCTTCGAGACCGGTGGTGCTCTGTCACAGCGTCACGAGTGAGCCGCTTCCATCCCGGGCAGGCTCGGCGAGCGGAACACCCATCCGCGCAGGGCGAGGAACCGAGCGGCTCCGACCAGTCCGCTGACCGCGATCACGGCCAGAACTTGAACGTACGTGGCCGCGGCGGGAACGAGGAGGTGCACGGCAGCCAGCGCGGCAGTACTCAGGCCCAACCCGATCAGGGCGAGCCCTCCCGCTTCCCACTGAGTCTGGAACCAGCCGACGCGGTCGGCGGCATGGAAGGTGTGGCGGCGGTGCAACTCGTTGGCGAGAACGGTGCTCGCAGACACTCCCGCCAGATTGGCGGGGAAAGATCCGAACGACGCGAGGGCAACGAACAGCAGTGCATAGACGCCGTTGCTCGACACCCCGACGATCACGAAACGAGCGAACTGGGCAGGCACAGTCTCACCGAACAGGCGTGCCCTGCAGTCGGGCTCCGTAGGCGCTGACAGTGCTGTGCTCACGAGGTCTCCAGTTGTAGAACCGGAAGCGTCGTCCGACGCTTCGAATCGATACAACTCCGCTTACCCGCGAATCGGTGCCAGGGGTGACCGAGATCTCAGACTTTCGAGGAACTTTCTTCCCGTTCACGCTTCTTGCGACCGAGGTCGATGTTGAGCTTGTCGGGCTTGATCGACGCGACGAACAACACCGCGACGAGCACGACCACCACGACGACGGTGACGACTACCACCGCGATGCCGAAAATTGCCAAGATACCGTTCATGTCCTGCCTCCCGTGTCAGGCAATACGGTACTTGTCGTAGACGGGCCGGTCCACGCCCGCCCCTGTAGCTCGGTCCATGGCCTTCAGCTCACCAAGCGTTCGACTGCACGCATCGGCAGAGACAACCAGGTCGGCCGATTGCGCGCTTCGTACAGAACCTCGTAGACGGCTTTGTCCAGTTCGTACGCGCGCAGCAGATCGGCTTCGTCGCGTGGATCGTGGCCGGCCACCGATGTGTACCCGTCGAAGAAGGCCGTGATGCTTCGCGCAGCCCACTGCTCGGCGCGTTCCCGCAGGGCCGGATCCTCCGGCAGATCGACGAGCAGGTGGTTGGCGGCATAGTCGAACGACCGCAGCATCCCCGCGACATCGCGCAAAGCACTGTCCAGCTGTCTGCGCTCGTCCAACGTCTTGGCCGGCTCTCCCTCGAAATCGATGAGCAACCACCGCTCGGGGGTCCCCAACACCTGCCCGAGATGCAGATCGCCGTGAATCCGTTGAACGGTGGTATTGCTCGACGCCTCGGCCCGTGAGATCAGGGCCGTCGCGGCGGGGATGTACTGGGCGATCTCCGGAACCACTCGCGCTACTCCGGAGATGCGCTCGAGGATCTCTTCGACGGCCGTCGATTCCACGGAACGTTCGGCGGTACCCAGGACCGAGGCGAGATCGTGGTGCACCTGCGCGACGGCCGCGCCGAGTCGATGCGCGTGGGGAGCGAAGTCGGCGGACAAATCCTCGATCGGCGTGGCGGGGGAATCGAACACCTCGCGCACGCTCGCCAGTGCAGTGGTCCATCCCTCGGCAGAATTCGCGGCGAAGTCCTGGATCATTCCCAGCGTGGTGGTCTCACCGCCGACCTGCGCTTCGAGCCACCCTCGCAGCGGTGCCACGTTGACGCTGCCGGCCTCCGCCAGCGCGCGGTGCAACTCGACGTCCGGACTGATTCCGGGCGGTACCTGACGAAACAGCTTGAGCAGCAGCAGATCGCCGATGATCACCGACGTATTGGACTGCTCTGCACCCAGAACCCGACCGCGCATGCCCTGCGGCACGCTCGAACCGTCGACGACCTTGAATTCGATACTGCCCGTAGGGTTCTCATCAGAGAACGCGTCACCGTACAGGGCGATGATCTCCGGATCACGTAACCCGTCGAACACTGCCACCTCACCGGGTACAGGCAACAGCCACGGGCGTAGTTCCTCGGCCACCTCGGTGCGGAAACCGAGGGGCACCTGATAGGTCTGGGTCACCGACGTGCCGTCCTGGATCAGATCGACCTCGACGAGCAAATGCTCGGCCGCGAAATGCGGCTCGTCGTGCAGTACGTCCCGAGCGACGATCCGTACGGCACCCACCGTCGAACCCTTTGCGCCGAACCATCGTTGACCTGGCAACCACGACACCAGTGCGTCCTCGAGCAGGTGTCGAACAGCGTGTGCCGCGCTCGAGCTGGAACCGACCATGAGTATCTCTCGCCGCCTTCGGGGAGTTGCAGAGCGTGTGACCGTACCGTCTCCGAACCTACCCACTCGGGACCGCCGCCACACCCCGGCAGCAAAGACACCCGAACGTTATGCAGGTCGTACGCCGGTGCATCGACATGCTCGTACAGTGGTGACATGCCCGCTCCACTGACCGCCCACATCGACGTGCATCGTGCCGGTGATCGACTGAAAACCCGTGTGTCCTGGCTCGACTCGAAGCACTCGTTCTCTTTCGGTCAGCACTACGACCCCGAGAACACCCACCACGGCCTGTTGTTGGTGAACAACGACGACATCGTCACCGCCGGGCAGGGATTCGAGACGCATCCGCACCGCGATATGGAGATCGTGACATGGGTGGTGCAGGGCTCTCTGGTGCATCAGGATTCGATCGGGCACTCCGGCATCATCTATCCCGGACTGGCGCAACGGATGAGCGCGGGCAAAGGCATCATGCACTCGGAGAAGAACGACTCCTGGAGCATCGACGGCAGTCGGCACACCGAACCCGTCCGCTTCGTACAGATGTGGGTGATGCCCGACAGTCCCGGCACCGCACCGGACTACGAACAACTCGAGATCGACGACGAACTGCTGCGCGGAGGACTCGTCACCGTCGCGTCGGGCATGGACCGACACCGCGGTCGGGCGGCAATCGGCATCGGCCAGAAATCTGCCGCGTTGCACGCTGCGCGATTGACACCGGACTCGACCGTGACCGTCCCCGACGCACCGTTCGTCCACGTGTTCGTGGTCCGCGGTACCGTCTCGATGGAAGGTGTCGGAGAACTGTACGAGGGCGACGCGGTCCGTATGAGTTCCACTGGGGGACAAAGAATCACGGCTTCGGAACCGGCCGAGATCCTGGTCTGGGAGATGCACTCGCGACTCGGCGGTTGACATGTACGTTCGATGACAAGTTGATCACGGGGGCGCGCGGCGTCTGTGCGCACCGTAGACATCTGCATACACTCCGAGCGTTCATGATCGCCCATCTCGGAGGTGCCAGACGTGTCGAACGACTATCCCCCGCCCGGAAACTATCCGTCACCTGGTGAGTACCCCCAGCAGGGCGGGTATCAGCAGGGTGGATACGAGCAACAGCCGGTGACACCGAAGAACACCGTCGGCACCGTGGCTCTGGTTCTCGCGATTCTCGGTGTGTTGTTCTCCTGGACCATCGTCGGCGGCATTGTTCTCGGCCTGATCGCTGTTGTCCTCGGCTTCATCGGTCGGTCCAGGTACAAGAAACGCACTGCCACCAACGGCACCGTGTCACTCGTCGCGATCATTCTCGGTTTCGTGGCGGCGGCCCTGTCGATCGTTCTCGTCGTTGTCGGCGTCGGCCTGTTCAACGCAGTCGGAGGACAGGACTTCACCGACTGCATGACCAACGCAGGCAGCGATTCTGCAGCGCAACAGCAGTGTGCCGACGAATTCCAGCAGAACGTCGAGAACCAGTACGGCGACTCGACACCCAACTGAGTTGGGGCTGAATCATTCGCGTCCGAGTACGTCGGGCGGGCCGGCGTTCGCGTCGATGGCGGTCTTTCCCAGCACTGCATTCGGCCGAATCCGATGTCCGTCCGCCACGACGACCTGGTCGCCACCCCGTCGTTTGGCGTCGTACATCGCCACGTCGGCACTTCGTAGCAGGCGGCCGACTTCGACGATGACGTCTTCCGAACCCCAGCCCGTGACGTCACACCGGCCGTGTACCACGCCGATGCTCACGGTGAGGGGTGCTCGGTCGTCCGACGAATGGACGCGTGTCCTGAGCTGCTCTGCCAACGCGACCGCATCGCCGCCCCCGAGTCTGGCGACCACCGCGAACTCTTCGCCGCCGGTCCGCGCGACCAGGACGCCGTCGACGGACAGGCGTCGCGCGGTCAGCTCGAGCGCCGAATCGCCGGCATGGTGGCCGAATCGGTCGTTGATCGACTTGAACCGATCGACGTCGATGACCATGACCGACACCTGGACGGCACCTGCCAAATAGCTCGTCAGCTCCTCGTCGAGTCCGCGGCGGTTGCGAAGGGCGGTCAACGGGTCGACGTTTGCTCCGGCTGCCTGAACCTGAAGCCGCAGCAGCAGATACTGAAGAAATGTGGGACCCATGAACGTGACCGGGAGCAGCACGAGGAGCTGGACGAGCGCCAGCGCGCGGTCTGCACCGGGCGTGCACAGGACCAACACGAACATCGACACCACCGCGACCCCTGACCACACCAGGTGCAGGCTCAGCATTCTGGGGCTGAGAAACAGTTGGATGAAAATCCCGTTCGTGGCGAACAGTGCGCAGGCCAGGAAAACGCTCGGCGGAGTTCCGTACGCGAGCAGAACGGAGGCGACACCGACATCGGCGAACACGCCGAACGCCATCGCCATGTGTTTGCCCGGCCATGGACCCTTCAACCAGGCGACACCCACCACGACAGTGCTGAGTCCTGCGCCCACGATGATTACTCGAGCCGCAACGGAAGTCGGCGGCGTTCGGGTCAGCAGCAGCGCCAGCGAGCTCAGTCCGTAGGCGAACGTGGTGAACGCGGCGGCCCGTCGATACGGGCGCAGCGCACCGAATTTCTCGAAGTCACGGACGGTGGCCTCGTAGTCGTGCGGCTGGTTCCACCACTTGCTGGTGAACGTCGACTGCACCGTACCCCCCAGCGCGTCGCGACCACAGAATCAGCCGACGAAATTGTTCGCTCGATGGACGTCCGACCAGCCAGGACAGCCGGACCGGCCGTAACTGTATCGAATCGGACCGGTGGCGACAGGCGCTTCGCCACAAATGCGCTCCGGTGTCAGCTCACGTCACCCCGGCACGTCACGTCGACGCAACCGATCGATGCCCACTGCCGTTCCCACCACAGCAATCGAAGTGAGGACCAGTAGTGCGACAACCGGTATCGGGCCGCCGGGCAGTTTCGGCGAGTGTGTGAACGGCGACAGATCCAGAAGCCGTTGGTCCACGCCGACCACCGCACCGATCTGCCCCAGGGCAACGAAGCCGCCCAGGACCGCCCACAGGACGGTCGCGAATCGAGGGACAGCGCCGAACAACACCACGCCGATCGCCGTCACCACCCACACGGCCGGGAGCTGACCCAGAGCGCCGACCACGACGGACGGCAGTTCGCCCCAAGTATTGCCGGTAGCCGACCCATACGTCAGCCCGATGGTGACGCCGACGACCAGCAGTAGCCACGCCGGGCCGAGCACGGCGAAGAGCAAACACCCTGCCGCCCACCGACTGCGCGAGATACCGGTGGCCAGCACGATCTCGGCCAGACCCGATGCTTCCTCGCTGTGTAGGCGCAACAGGACCGACGCCGAGTAGGCCGCCACCATGATGCCGACCATGCTCAGCACGACGGCGATGAACGACTGTTCGATCGTGGTGCCGCCGAATTTTCCCAGTGCGTCGCTGATGGCGGTGCTGCTGCCGAGTTGATCGCCGATGCCGTCCGTGGACGAGCCGATCGCGATACCGAACAGGGCGAGGCTTACGGTCCAGACCACAGTGGTTCCGCGGGACAGTCGCCACGCGAGGGCGACGGGACCGGACAGTGACGGAACCGCAGCCACGCGGCCGCGGCGTTCGGCCCGCAGTCCACTGCCGAGATCGCGTCGATTCGCTGCCACGAACGCTGCGGCGACGAACGCCGTAGCGGTCGCCAGCGACAGCAACAGCGGCCACCACCGTTCGTCGGCGAACGGTCGCACCTGCGCCGACCACCCGATCGGCGAGAACCACGACAGGGTTCCCGAACCGATGTCGCCGATCGCTCTGAGAACGAACGCTGCGGCCAACACGCCGAGGGCATAGCCGCGAGCCGCGCGAGCCCCGGACGCCACCTGTGCCGCCAGCCCCGCGCAGCCGACGAACACGGCACCGACGACGACGATCGAGGCACCGAACGCGACGCTCCCGGCCACCGGCAGACCGAATGCCCACAGCGAGACGAACGACAGCATTGCCGTCGCCACCACGCCGCCGCCCGCCAGCAGCACGGCCGCTGTCAGCCCTGCGAATCTGCCCACTGCAGTCGACCCGACCAGCTCGACACGACCCGCGTCCTCCTCACCGCGGGTATGCCGAACGACAGTGAGGATCGCCGCCAACGGAACGAGGGTCAGCATCAGTCCGGCGCGCCACGACACCAGCGCACCGAGGTCGCTACCGAAGATCGGCCCTACGAGCGCCGCTTGCGCCGGCACTGCCTCGGTGCCGAGATAGAACGCTCGACGGTCTGCCGCCGTCGGATACAGCCCCTCGAAACTGACCGCGTACAGCAGCGGGAGCGCTCCGAGCAGAACGACCCAGATCGGCAACACGAGTCGGTCGCGGCGCAGATACAACCGCAGCAATGCCCTTGTGCCGCTCAGGCTGTTCATGCGTAGTACCTCAGGAACAGCTCCTCGAGAGTCGGCGCGGAGCTGATCATGCTCTGCACGCCTGCGTCGGCCAGGACGTGCATCACCGCTGCGAGCGATTCGTTCTCCACCGTGCAGGTAATGGTGAAACCGTCCACGGTCACGCCACTGACCCCGGTGAGCCTGTCGAGATCGTCGGGTACTCGATCCACAGTGACGGTCATCGTCGTGCGGGTGAGGTGCCGCATCGACGCCAGGGTCCCGGTGTCCACCGTGCGCCCGTCCCGGACGATGGTCACCGAACTGCACAACGCATCCACCTCGGACAGGATGTGCGAGGACAGCAGCACCGTGACTCCGCGTCGCGCAGCATCTTTCACGCATTCGGCGAACTGCTGCTCCATCAGGGGATCGAGACCGGAGGTTGGCTCGTCGAGGAGCAGCAGCTCCACGTTCGATGCCAGGGCCGAGATCAGAGCGACCTTCTGGCGATTGCCTTTCGAGTAGGTGCGACTCCGCTTCCCGGGGTCGAGGGAGAACCGTTCGATCAGCTCGGCCCGGCGGTCGGAGTCGATACCGCCGCGCATCCTGGCGAGCAGATCGATCACCTCCCCGCCGGTCAACGACGGCCACAGCGTCACATCTCCGGGGACGTAGGCCAGCCGTCGATGCAGTGCGACGCCGTCGGCCCACGGATCACCGCCGAGCAACCGAACAGTGCCCGACGTCGCGCGCACGAGACCGAGCAGTACGCGGATCGTGGTGGATTTACCCGACCCGTTGGGGCCGAGAAAGCCGTGCACATCACCGGTCTCGACGTGCAGGTTCAGGCCGTCGAGGGCCCGGACCGAACCGAACGTCTTCACCAGATCGTCGACTGCGATGGCGTCGGTCATTGCTCGGCCTCCAGATAGGTGTCCAAGATTCGGGAATCGGTGAACAATCCGTCGGTGTACAGCTCGAGTGCCGGCAGCATGACCTCGTCGCCCAGGGCGCTCAGAGCCGCACGGAAATCGACGTCCGGGCCGGCCATCTGTACGTACAACAGCAGACCGCCCACGTTCTGGCGCGTCAGGAACCGGGCGCGCGCCGCGGGGTCGCGGCTGGGTGTGAACCGGCCGTCGCGCACTCCGTCGTCGAGGTACCGGACGGCGTCGTCGACCATGTGCTCGAACAACTCTCGGGCCAGCGCTCCGCCCGAGGAGAAGCTCCGCACGATGTAGGCGACGAGCGGGGCGTACTCGTCGATGCGGGCGAGCTGCTCCATCATCCCGGTAGGACCGGCCGAGGCGGCCTTGGATTCGCGGATCGTGCGCAGGACGTACTCGTCGCACGCCGCGCGAAGTCCGTCCTTGGACCCGAAGTGATGGTTGAGCAGCCCGGGTGAGACGCCGGCGGCGCTGGCAATGGACCGCACACCGGCGGTGAAACCCTGCACGCCGAAGACGTCGATCGCGGTGTCGCGGATCCGCGCGCGGGTGGTCAGATCCTCCGATGCTGAACGCATGTACAGCACATTAAACACCCGTTCAATCGAACGCAAGAGTGTAAAGATGGATACATGACTTCAGTAGTGAACTCGGGCATCGATCTCAGCTACCAGGACGAGAACACACGCGCGCAGGACGACCTCTTCGTGCACGTCAACGGCAAATGGCTGGAGGACTACAGCATTCCCGCCGACCGCGCCGTCGACGGTGCGTTCCGGACGTTGTACGACCGCGCCGAGGTCGACGTACAGACCATCATCGAAGAATCGGCGGCCGCGAATCCGCCCGCCGGTAGCGACGCACAGAAGATCGGCGACCTGTTCTCGAGCTTCATGGACGCCGACCGGGCCGAACAGCTCGGCACCACCCCGATCGCCGACGAGCTCGCCGCCGTTGCCGATGCGACCGACTTGGTCACGCTCGCAGGCGTTCTCGGCTCTCTGCAACGCACCGGAGTCGGCGGCGGTATCGCTCACTACGTCGACACCGACGCCAAGCGATCCGACCGCTACCTGGTGCACTTCAGCCAGTCCGGAATCGGCCTGCCCGACGAGTCGTACTACCGCCAGGACGAATACGCCGACATCCGCGCGAGCTACATCGCGCACATCGCGAAGATGTTCGCGCTCAGCGGCGTCGAGTACGACGCGCAGACGGTGTTCGACCTCGAGCGCAAGATCGCCGCGGGCCACTGGGACGTCGTCGCCCGGCGTGACGCAGAGAAGAGCTACAACCTCGTCCAGTTCGACACTCTGGTGCAGAACGAGCCCGGATTCAATTGGACCGCATGGATTTCCGGCCTCGGCGGCACCACCGAACAGTTCGCCGAGATCGTCGTTCGCCAGCCACCGTTCGTCACCACGTTCGTGTCCCTGTGGACGTCGGAGGACATCGAGACCTGGAAGGCGTGGCTCGCGTGGCGCGTCGTACATGCCCGGGCTCCGTTCCTGACCAGCGCACTCGTCGACGAGAACTTCGCGTTCTACGGAACGACGCTGACCGGAACGGAAGAGAACCGCGAGCGCTGGAAGCGCGGTGTCTCGCTGGTACAGGACGTCCTCGGCGAGGCCGTCGGCAAGCTCTACGTCGAACGCCACTTCCCGGCGGACTCGAAGGCACGCATGCAGGTGCTCGTCGACAACCTCACCGAGGCCTACCGCCGCAACATCTCCGAGCTCGAATGGATGAGCCCGGAGACGCGCCGCAAAGCCTTGGACAAGCTGGACAAGTTCACGCCCAAGATCGGCTACCCCGACCGCTGGCGCGACTACTCGAGCGTCGTCATCACCGCCGACGATCTGCTCGGCAACTACCGCCGCGGCTACGAGGCCGACTACCAGCGTGATCTCGACAAGCTCGGCGGACCGGTCGATCGCGACGAATGGTTCATGACGCCGCAGACCGTCAACGCGTACTACAACCCCGGGATGAACGAAATCGTTTTCCCCGCAGCCATTCTGCAGCCGCCGTTCTTCGACGCCGAGGCCGACGACGCAGCCAACTACGGCGGAATCGGAGCCGTCATCGGTCACGAGATCGGGCACGGATTCGACGACCAGGGCGCCAAGTACGACGGCGACGGCAACATGGTCGATTGGTGGACCGACAGCGACCGCACCGAATTCGGTAAGCGCACCACCGCCCTGATCGAGCAGTACAACGAGTTCGAGCCGAAGGCGCTGCCCGGCCACAAGGTCAACGGCGAATTCACCATCGGTGAGAACATCGGCGATCTGGGTGGCCTGTCCATCGCCGTCGCCGCCTACGAGATCTCGCTCGAGGGCAAGGACGCACCGGTGCTCGACGGTCTGACCGGGCTGCAGCGGGTGTTCTTCGGCTGGTCCCAGGTGTGGCGGACGAAGGCTCGTGACGCCGAGGCAATTCGCCGTCTCGCCGTCGATCCGCATTCGCCGCCGGAGTTCCGGTGCAACGGAGTCGTGCGCAATCTGGACAGTTTTCACGAAGCGTTCGACGTGAAGCCCGGCGATGCGCTGTACTTGGACCCGGGGAAGCGCGTCAAGATCTGGTAGCACGTGAGTGGAACTTCGTAGTCTGCTACGAGAAACCACTCACATGGGGCGGGACTACGGGGAGGACAGTCGGATGAGGGAATTCGTACGGTGGATCGCGGCGCACGGGGTCATCAGGTTCGGGGCCAAGCGCGCTGCGGCCGCCGGTGACCGGCAGGCCATGCTGGTCGCCGATCCGGCGACGCGGGCGAATCCGACGCCGGTGTACGAGGAACTGCGGGCGACGGCACCGCTGGTGAAGACCCGAATTTCCAACATAACCGTGCATCACCGGGTGGCGTTCGCCCTGCTGCGCTCCGACGATTTTCGAGTCACCCAACTGGGCGGCACGTTGCCGGCACCGCTGCAGTGGGTGGAACGCCACACCCGGTCCGGTGCCCTGCATCCGATTCTCCCGCCGTCCCTGCTGTCGGTCGAGCCGCCCGATCACACCCGCTACCGCAAGCTGGTGTCCTCGGTGTTCACCGCCCGGGCCGTCGCGCAGATGCGAGATCAGGTGCAGGAAACTGCGGACGCGCTTCTCGACGAACTGACCGACGGCAGCCCTGTCGTCGACATCGTCGACCGATACTGCGCCCGCCTTCCCGTCGCAGTCATCGGCCGCATCCTCGGCGTTCCGGAGAAGGACAATCAGCGCGTACTCGAATTCGGCGAAATGGCGGCACCCAGCCTCGACATCGGTATCTCGTGGAGCCAGTTCAAGCAGGTGGAGCGGGGCCTCATCGGTTTCGACGCGTGGCTCTCGCAGCACATCGCCGAGCTTCGCCGGAACCCCGGCAACGACCTGATGAGCCAACTCATCGCCGCCGAGGACGAGGGCATCGGCCTGAACGACGAAGAGCTCAGAGCCACCGCAGGATTGGTGTTGGCAGCCGGATTCGAGACGACAGTCAATCTCCTCGGCAGCGGCATCCAGCTCCTGCTCGATCATCCGGATCAACTGGCTGTGCTGCAACAGGATCCGTCGCACTGGCCCACCGCGATCGACGAGATGCTGCGGATGGAATCTCCCGTTCAGCTGACGGCTCGGGCAGCCAAGCACGACGTCGTCGTGGAGGGCGTGCCGATCAGGAAGGACTCACTGGTCATCCTGGTGCTCGCCGGTGCCAACCGCGACCCGCTGGTGTTCGAGGATCCCGATCGGTTCGACGTCACCCGCGCCAACGCGGGCAAGCACCTGTCGTTCTCCGGCGGACGCCACTACTGCCTGGGCGCAGCGCTGGCCAAAGCAGAGTCCGAGGTGGGTCTGAAGACGTTGTTCGACAGGTTCCCCCACCTACGTTCGGCAGGCGAGGGAACCCGTCGCGACACGCGCGTACTGCACGGGTGGGCAACACTTCCGGTGGATCTGGGCGAGCCCGTCAGGACAACCGCAGGCCGGTAACGGAGTCGAAGAAGAACAGTTCGTCGAGCACGGGCTTCAACCGGACGGTCTCGGCGAGAGCGACCGAGAGCTTTCGATCCACCCTCACCGAGATACGTCCGGAGGGCGTCGTCCACTGATCGTCGGTGTTGGGCGCGGAGGCGTAGACGAACGACTCCGCACCCAGCTCCTCGATCAGTTCGACGGTGAGCCGGAGTCCACCCGCATGTTCGCCGACGAGCTCCCACGATTCCGGCCGAATCCCCACGACGACGCGTTCGCCCACCGACGACGGAACAGGGATCCGAACGTCGCCGAGGACCGCAGCGCCCTCGTACACGGGAGCGTCGACGAGGTTCATGCCGGGAGACCCGATGAACCCGGCGACGAAGGTGTTGACGGGATTGTCGTACAGCTCCCGCGGAGCGGCGATCTGCTGTAACTTGCCGTCCCGCAACACCGCAACCCGGTCACCCATCGTCATCGCCTCGACCTGATCATGGGTGACGTACACGGTGGTGGTACCCAATCGCTTCTGCAGTCCGGCGATCTGGGCCCTCGTCGACACTCGCAGCTTGGCATCGAGATTGGACAGCGGCTCGTCCATGCAGAACACCTTGGGTTGCCGAACGATGGCTCGCCCCATGGCTACTCGCTGCCGCTGCCCACCGGAGAGCTTGCCCGGCTTGCGACCCAGCAGCGGCTCGAGTTCGAGCATCCTCGCGGCGTCCAGTACGCGAGCCGCTGTGTCGGCCTTGCTCATTCCCGCATTACGCAGCGCGAAGCCCATGTTGTCGCCGACGGTCATGTTGGGGTACAGCGCGTAGTTCTGGAACACCATTGCGACGTCCCTCGCCCGTGGGGCGAGCGAGGTGACGTCCACTCCGCCGATGTCGATGTGGCCGCTCTCGACGGATTCGAGGCCGGCCAACATCCGTAGGCTCGTCGACTTCCCACACCCGGACGGTCCCACCAGCACGATGAACTCGCCGTCCGCTATGTCGAGTTCGAGCGTGTCGACAGCGAGAGAGTCCGCGCCCGGGTACCTGTGCGAGACACCCGCATAGTGAACGGTCGCCATTACTTCGGCAGCTTCGGGGTGATCTGGCGGTCGATGATCTGCTGCAACTGATCGGAGATGGACGCGAATGTCGTTGCGACATCCGCATTCTGCAATGCGATCTGCTCGAGTCCGCTACCGATGATCTTGTCTCCGCCGGGAACGAACACCCGGGCAGCGTCCTGGGAGCGGGTACGCGCCAACTGGTCGACGGCCGTCTTCGCATTCGGATTGGCCTCGAGGAACGCGATCTCCGACGGGTCCTGCTGCGCCGACTTGCGGACCGGCATGTACCCGGTGTTCTGCGAGAAGTACGCGGTGTTGGCACCGTTGGTGACGAAGTCGATGAACTTGAGCGCGTTCACCTTTCGCTCGTCGGAGATTTTGGCCGGGATGGCCAGACCCGCGCCGCCGGTGGGGCATCCCGGCGCGCCGTCGGTGGCCGGCAGGAAGGCCGTACCGAACTCGAATGCGGCACCCTTGGTGATGGTGGACAGGTCTCCGGTGGAGGCGATCGTGGAGGCGAGGATGCCCGCGGCGAAGTCGTTGGCGATGTCGTTGGAGACCGCCGCGTACTTCTTGGTGTGGATCATGTCTTGCAGGAACTTGCCTGCCGCAATGGTATTGGGGTCGTCGAACTTCAGCTCGAACTGATCGGAGTACGATCCGCCGAACGTCCAGATCGGTCCTTCGAACGTCCACCCGAGGTAGTCGACGGCATTACCCCAGCCGTGGGCGAGCTTGCCGTTTCCGACGACGGCCTGGATGCGCGGGCCCCATTCGTCGAATTCTTGCCACGTGGCCGGTCCGCGATCGGGCAGGCCGGCTGCCGACCAGACGGCTTTGTTGTAGTAGAACAGCGGAGTCGAGCGTGCGTACGGCAGAGCCCAGTGGCTACCGTTCCAGTTGTAATCTGCAAGAAGCGAATCCACGTAGTCGGACTGGTCGACCCCGGCCGCGGAGAAGTGCTTGTCGAGGGGCTCGATCGCACCGGTGAGTGCGTAGTTGAACCACCAGACATCCGAGAGCACGACGACGTCGGGCACATCGTTGCCCGAGAGCGCCGCGTTGAACTTCTGCGACACCTCCTCGTAGTTCTTGCCGCCGTCGATGAGATTGACCGTCAGACCGGGGTTCTGTGCCTGGAACCGCGAGATCAGTTCCTTCTCGAACTCCTGGGACTTGCCCGGGTGATTCGACCAGAAGTTGATGGTGTTCGCATCGCCTTCGACACCGCCGCCGCCGGACGAGCCCGATCCGGGGCCGCTGCATGCCGCGAGGGCTGCGGCGGCCGCAGCCGCACCGGTGAGCGTGAGGAAGCCACGCCGATTGATGATGTGTGCCATGGTGTTCGACTCCTGATAGTGAGGTGGATCAGCCCTTGACCGCACCGGAGGTGAGGCCCTTGATCATGTGGCGCTGCAGGACGAGAAAGACGAGAAGAATCGGCAGAATGGTCAGCACTGTCGCGGCCATGACCGCTCCCCAGTTGGTGTAGCCCTCACTGTTCTGCAGCAGCGTCAAGCCGACCGGGAGCGGCGCGACCGACGAGTCGTCGGACATCAGGAACGGCCAGAGATATTCGTTCCATTCGGTGACGATCGTGATGATGGCAAAGGCCACCATGGTCGGGCCCGACAGCGGCAGGATGACCCGGAACATCAGCCGCACCGGGCCCGCACCGTCCATCCGCGCGGCTTCGATGATCTCCGGCGGCAGCGACAGAAAGTGATTACGCATCAGAAAGGTACCGAAGGCGACGCCGGCCAGCGGAATGATGATGCCCTGGAAAGAGTTCCGCCAGCCCAACTCGGAGATCAGCGAGTAGTTGGAGATGACGGTGATCTGGTTGGGCACCATCAGAGCGGCGATGATGACGAGGAAGACGATGTTCTTGCCCGGGAATCGCAGAAAGACCAGGCCGTACGCACTGAGCACACCGAGGACGAACTTGATCGACGCGACCGCCGTGGTGATGACGATCGAGTTGCGCAGGTACGTGAAGAACGGCACCGCCGTCGTCGCCTCGTTGTAGTTCTGCGGGTGAAAGGTGCTGGGCCACCATGTGACCGGCTGAACATAGATGTCGGGTCGGTCCTTGAACGAGGTGATCAGGATCCAGAACAGCGGCAGGCCGATCATCAGCAGGACAGCAACCATGGCTGCGTAGCCGAGGATGTTCGCGCTTCGGCGCGTGCGCTGCGGGTCGCGACTGTGCGAGGGCTTCTCCGGCACTGCGGCATCGGGCTTGCTCACCAAGGTCATCGCTGATCGTCCCGATCCATGATTCGTACCTGTACGAGAGTGACGATCAACAGCACGAGGAACAGGATCGTCGCGACGGTCGCGCCGTAGCCGGCCCGGAAGTTGCGGAACGTCTCCTCGTAGACCTGGTAGACCATCGTGGTGGTTCCGGTGGCCAGTGGGCCACCGCGCGTCATGACGTTGATGATGTCGAAGACCTGAAGAGAGTTGAGCAGCACCGTGATCGAGAGGAAGAACGTCGTCGGACGCAGTTGCGGCAGCAGCACTTTGCGGAACGTGGTCCAGCGGCTCGCCTGGTCGATCTCGGCCGCTTCCATCAATTCCTTGCGCACACCCTGCAGCGCCGCGAGATAGATGACGAAGGTGTAGCCCAGGTTCTTCCACAGGTAGGTGACGGTGATCATGACCATCGCCCATTTGGGGTCCTGATAGAAATCGGGGACCGCACCGAGGCCGAATCTGTGCATCAAGTCCTGGACGAGCCCAAAGTTGGGATCGAAGACGAACTGGAATGCGATACCGATCGCGGCACCGGAGATCACGTACGGCGCGAACACCGCGGAGCGAACGAAGTTGCGGCCCCGCAGTTTACGATCGAGCAGCAGCGCGAGTATCAGGCCGAGCACCAACGAGCCGACGACGGCGGCCACGGTGAACACGACGGTGTTGCCGACGATCTGCCAGGTGTCGTCGCGGGAGGCCCACTCGCGGTAGTTCTCGAATCCGACGAACGTGGACGTGGGCGAGGACAGGTTCCAGTCGAAGAACGAGAACTGGAAGTTCTCGACCAACGGGCGGTACGTGAAGACCGCCAACAGAACCAGGTTGGGGCCCACGAGAATCAGGAACAGTGCGTAATCGGTCCACGGCCGCGAGAAAATGCTCTTCTTGCCTGCCGTGGGCAGCACTCGTTCGGTTGTTGCACTCACCGCGAGGACTGTGCTCACTCGCGGCTAACGAATGGTGAACGCGGCCCCAACTGGTGCCGTCACGCAAACCAAATGCTGCGCAGTGGTGTGGTTATGTGCCGCGGAGGGCTCATAACCACACCACTGCCGCAGGCACTAGCGGTTCCAGTCTCCGAGGCCGTCGGATCCGCTGAGGGTGCCGCCGTCGGTGTTGACGACGATGACGGGGTCACCCTTCTGGGCGTTCTCGAAGAACCACTTGCCGTCTTCGGTGCTGACGTTGAGGCAGCCGTGCGAGGAGTTGGAGTAGCCCTGCTGCGACTCGGACCACGGTGCGGCGTGGACGAAGATGCCGCTGTAGGAGATGCGCGTGGCGTACTCGACGTACGTGCGGTAGCCCTCTTCGGAGTCCACCGGAACACCGTAGGTGGAGGAGTCCATGTACATGTCGCGGAAGCGCTCGCCGACGATGTAGGTGCCGTTCGGGGTTTCGTGGCCGACCTTGCCCATGGAGGTGGGCATCGTACGAACGACCTCGCCGTTGCGGGTCACGGTGATCTGCTTGGTGTTGTCGTCGGCGGTGGTGATGATCGAGTCGCCGGTGGAGAACTCGGCTTTCGCTCCGCCTGCTTCGACGGTCACCTGGGTGTGCGCCGGGTAGAACTCGTTGGGCAGCCACCGCACCTGGGTGTCGTTGATCCAGTAGAAGTGGCCGTCCACGGACGGGTTCGTGGTGACGCGGATGGCGCGCAGTGCGGCGTCGCGATCCCCGATGGCCTCGTCGAAGCGGATCGCGATGGGTTGCGCCACTCCGACGACCTCGCCGCCGGACGGGCTGATGCTGGGATCGGCGAAGTTCGCCGGTGCCAACGGTGCCACCCGCTGCTGCGGGGCGGGTGCGGGTGCCGCCGGATCCGAGGATCCGGGCAAGCCGGGGATCGACACGTCGGGGCCGCCCGGCCACAGTGGAGCCGCCTGGGCGGATCCGAATGCTGCAGAGGCGGCGAGCGCCGTACCTGCGAAAATCGCTCCGATACGGGCGAACCTGCGAGCGCGAACCTGTGTTGCCATGTGACCCGACCATCCTTCGTACTGCGTCGTGATGCCCAGTAGCAGTGCTGCCGCGGGGCAACGCCCATTAACACATACCGCCCGGACATTTGCTAATCGGATATTGCCGAAAACGATGTCGGAATTCACGGATACGAGTAGTTTCCCGCCACCCGACACCCTGTTCGAGCCATATGTGTCGATCGTCCGGTAACGGGTATGTCGCATGCAACGTACTCCGTCCAGCCACCGGCGGTTCCGCAACGGGCTCGAAGGTCCGGTGTCCGAAAGGGTGGCTCGTGACTGTCGATACCAGCACTCCAGTCCATCGCATCGTCGTCGTCGTGCCCGCACACGACGAACAGGACCTGCTCGACGCCTGCCTGACGGCCCTGGCGACGGCCGAACGCCGCGTCGTCGAGGTCGCCCCGGTGACGGTGTCGACGATTGTCGTTCTCGACGCGTGTACCGACGGATCGGCGCGTATCGCGGCGCGTCACCCGTCGGTCTCGGTCGTGCCGGTGGCCCATCGCAACGTGGGAGCCGCGCGGGCGGCCGGATTCGCACAGGACCTGAACGGCGGTCTGAGCCACGCCGACACGTGGTACGCCACCACCGACGCCGACTCGACGGTGGGCGAGCAGTGGCTGGTCGGGCATCTGCGGCACGCCGCCGAGGGTGCCCGGGCTGTGGTCGGGACGGTCTCGGTGCGATTCGAGGACCGCATCGTCGACGACGAAGCACTCCGCTCCTCCTATGACGCTCAGTACGTGAACGAGTCGGGTCATCCCCACGTCCACGGTGCCAATCTGGGTGTACGGGCGACGGACTACTGGGCCGTCGGCGGTTTCGCGCCGCTGGCCACCGGCGAGGACCACGACCTGGTCCGTCGTCTGGAGCTCGGCGGCACCGTGTGCCGCCGAGTGTGTGACATTCCGGTCGATACATCGGGCCGCCTGCGTGGCAGAGCACCCGACGGTATGGCCGGCTTCCTTCGTTCTCTGGAGCCTTCTGCATGACCGACACCGGATTCGTCGACCCCCCCGATCGCACCACCGATCTCGAGTCGGCATTGCGCGCGCAGTTTCTCGCGTTCGAGGCGGACGGGCGGTTGGATCTGGCTCTCCCCGGCTCGGGAAACACGGACCATCGGTGGCAGTCGCTGGCTGCGCTGGGTCGGCACGACACCGTTCTGGGCCGCTGGGCCGAGGCACATACCGACGCGATCGCGATTCTGCACGAGCTCGACGGCCCGACGCCCGAGCGTGGCCAGATCTGGGGCGTGTGGGCTGCGGAACCCCCGGCACCGATTCTCGAAGCGGTACGCGGCGATTCGGGGTGGCTCCTGTCCGGGACCAAGCCGTGGTGTTCGGGGGCGTCCGTCTGCACCCACGCTCTCGTGACCGCTCGCGTCGACGGCGAGCCGCGATTGTTCGCAGTGGACCTGACTCATCCGGGTGCTGCTCCGGTGCCGAACACGTGGCATGCCGTGGGAATGCGCGAGAGCGACTCGGGCTCGGTCGCATTCGATCGCGTCCCCGCGGTCGTGGTCGGTGGGCCGACGGAGTACCTGACCAGGCCGGGCTTCTGGCATGGCGCGATCGGAGTGTCGGCCGTCTGGTTCGGTAGCGCCTGCGCGGTGGCCGACACCCTGTATGCGGCCGTGCGCGCGCGTCCCGACCCACATCGCGCTGCTCACCTCGGTGCCATCGCCTCGGCTCTCGGAGCCGCGTCGAGTGCCCTGACCACCGCGGCGGCCGAGGTCGACGCGGATCCGTTCGACCGTTCAGGCCGCGCTCGGATCCGTGCTCGCATCGTGCGCGCCGTCGTCGAGGATGCCGCGACGCAGTGCATCGACCGCGTCGGGCGTGCGCTCGGTGCCGGCCCGCTGTGCGCAGACGCAGAGCATGCTCGACGCGTTGCCGACCTCACCGTCTATCTGCGACAGAGCCACGCCGAACGCGACCTCGAAGCCCTCGGACACGACATCGCACAGGAAGACAACCCTTGGTAGAGAACGCATTCGACGCCGAAGTCGACCTCGGTACCGCCGAGTCGGCCTGGCTGTCCGCAGATTGGTCCGTTCCCCTTCTGAACTGGAGCGATGTCGTCACCATGGTCGTCGTGGCACCCCATCCCGACGACGAAGTACTGGGCGTCGGGGGGTTGCTGTCGCTGGCCGCAGCCGCGGGCGTCGATGTACGGGTCGTCGCGGTCACCGACGGCGACGGTTCTCATCCGGGTTCGCCGACGGTGACGGCCGAGGATCTCCGCGCCCTGCGGCCCATCGAGTCCGAGCGTGCCCTCGCCGAATTGGGCATCGCCGGACCGCCGACGCGTCTGCAGTTCACCGACGGCGAGGTCGAGCGGCACGAGGACGCTCTGGCCCGCGCACTGGTCCCGCTGCTGGACGCCACTCCGGGTACCTGGTGCTTGACGCCATGGCGCGGAGACGGTCATCCCGATCACGAAGCCACGGCGCGTGCGTGCCTCACTGCGGCCGGTGTCGTGGGGATACCGGTGGTGGAGTACCCGATCTGGATGTGGCACTGGGCAACTCCCGAGCATCCGGCTGTGCCGTGGTCACGCAGCCGCCGTATCGACCTGCCCGCACATGCCGTCGAGGCGAAACGGGCGTCGATCGAGCGATTCGAATCTCAGATTCGGCCACTGTCCGATCACCCGGCGGATCGCGCAGTGTTGCCACCGCACATCCTGACGCGGTACCGACGTCCGTTCGAAGTGGTCTTCGCATGAGTAGGCTGTCCGCATGAGCTTGAGTCCGGAATACTTCCGCGATGTGTATGCCGCGCACGAGGATCCGTTCATGCTCGACAGCAAGTGGTACGAGCGTCGCAAGTATGCCCTCACCCTGGCATCGCTGCCCAAGCCGCACTATCGACGCGGCCTCGAACCCGGCTGTTCCATCGGTGTGCTCACCGAACAGCTCGCTGCCCGCTGCGAGCATCTGGTGTCGACAGACGTGGTGCAGAGCGCACTGGATACGGCTCGCGCGCGCGTAGGCGAGAGTGCTGCAGTCGATTTCGCACTGTGGTCCCTCTCCGACGACGTATCGGCGTTGCCGAACCCCCACGAGAAGTTCGATCTGATCGTCGTCAGCGAGGTGGGTTACTACCTCGACGACGCAGACCTGGCGGCCGCCATGAGCCGCATCGTCGGGCGGCTGGAGGCCGGAGGCACACTGGTGGCCGCGCATTGGCGTCACGACGTGGACGACTACCCCATCTCGGGCGATCGGGTCCACGAGATCATCGCTGCCACAACCGGACTGGCTGCACTGAGCCGCTACCTGGACGAGGACGTGCGGATCGAGGTGTTCATCGCCACCGACCTTCCCGCCGTATCGGTTGCCAGCACCGATGGACTCGACGTGCGATGAGGCCCGGTGCCTCGGGCGCTTATTCGGTGGACTTCGCCGCGTCGTCGACCAATTGCACGGCGAGGTCGGCCAACTTGACGTTGGTGTCCTGAGAAAGCTTGGCCAGCAACGCGAATGCTGCTTGCGAATTGAGGTTGTAGCGTTCCATCAGCATGCCCTTGGCCTGCCCGATCAGATCCCGGCTCGTCAGCGCAGCCCTGATCTGCTGTTCTTCTCGGGCGCTGGAGAACGCGATGGCCGCGTGTGCGGCGAACAACGAACCGATGGATTCGGCTTCGGCCGAGAATGCGCGGGTTCGCGTCGAATGCAGGTTGAGTGCGCCGAAGTTGAACCCTTCGACGTAGAGCTGAAAGCAGATCATGCTCTTGACCCCGAGCGCAGACGCTGCATCGGTGAACTGTGGCCAGCGGGTCTCGCTGTCCATGTCGTCGATACGGATGGTCGTCTGTTCGATCGCCGACTCGAGGCACGGCCCCTCGCCCAGCTGCTCCTGAATCTTGTCGCAGTGCCCGGCAACTTCTCCCGACAGAGCGGCGCTGTGCACGAACTTGCCCTGCATGACCGTCGTGATGGACGCGTACTCGGCATTGGGAACCTGAGCGACCGCGGCCTCGGTGATCATGGCCAGTACGCGATCCGGATCGGAATGCTGACGGCGCAGCTTCTCGGCGACCTCGGCCAGCCGTCGGCTCAGCTGGAAGTCGGTAACCCGCGGGATGGCGCCCGACGCGTTCAGTGTCTGCTCGCTGATGGTGGTCACCTCGTCCTACTGCTGCACTCTGCCCACTACTGCACAGGGGCGTACCCGGTATCGGCGGCTGCCGACAACACAGGATACGCCCCTGGGCGCTGAGCTCAACGACCGTGAGCCAGGCTCACAGCGAGCTCGGTGCCACCAGAGAGTGCACGAAGCCGATCTTCTTCACGACGGTCGCAGGCAATACGAACGGGTACAGGTCCTGGTGACCCATCGATCGGTTGATCTGATTGAGCGCCCACGACAACGGCAGCCACCAGTCGATGATCTGATCGAAGCCGACCTCGCCGGGCAGCGGGCTTTCGAGGGTCGATCCGGCCGGTGCCATACCGAAGGCCGCGGCCGTGTCGAGGGTGTCGCGGATGTGCAGGTAGTGGGCGAAGGTCTCTGCCCAGTCCTCGGCGGGGTGCATGGTGGCGTAGGACGAGACGTAGTTGTCTTCCCAGCCGTCCGGTGCACCTTCGCTGTAGTGGCGATCGAGTGCGTCCTGGTAGCTCGAATCCGGATCGCCGAACAGTTCCTCGAACTCCGCGCGGTGCTCGCCGTTGCCGACCAGCACCATCTGGTAGTAATGGCCGATCTCGTGACGGAAGTGTCCGACCAGCGTGCGGTAGGGCTCCGACATCGCCACGCGGAGCTGCTCGCGGTGCACGTCGTCGCCCTCGGCGAGGTCGAGGGTGATCAGACCGTTGTCGTGGCCGGTCATCACCTGCTGGTTGGCACTGGAGAGCAGATCGAACACCAGACCCGTCGACGCGTCCTCGTCCCGGCCGACGATGGGCAGGCCCAGCTCGGTGAGCTCGAGGATGACGCGACGCTTGTTCGTCTCCGCGTCCGCGTAGGCGGCCATCGCGTCCAGGTCGTCGTCGGCCGGGCGCGTCCGCGTCAGCCGGCAGGACAGGCAGAGGTCGTCGGAATCGGATGCGTCGACCAGCCAGTTGCAGCGCGCGGTGTTCAGGTTGGCGCACGTCTTCCAGGTCGCACCATCCACCTCGGCCTCGGCGATGCCGTCCTCCTTGTCCGGGAGCACCAGGAGGGCTCTGCTCGGCAGATGGAAGCCGAGTGCGCTCGAGCAGCTCAGACACAGTGAGTTCTCGAACGACAGCTTCTGTCCGCACTTGCGGCAGATGAAATCACGCATGGATGTTCCTTAGTGGCAGGGGTGAGTCGGGCTCGTATTCCCGATTTTCGGCGGACTAATGCCGTTCGCCGAATATGTCGTGCACATCTCTTCGACAACGCCTCCCGGCAAGAGAACCATCCACAGTACTGACCTGCGTGGAAGTAAAGCGTCGACCGCCGTGTTGGTACAGACTGCTTCACAACACCTCCGAGGAAGGACCCGGGCTGCAGATGGCAGATCAGATCACGCCGACGGACCGGCCGATGGCACGATTCGTCGAACGGATCTCGCGGGCTCGCGGCGAGAAGAACAGCGAAACCTTGGCCGCAGGCTTCCTGCTGGCTGCCACGTTGATCGCCCTGATCTGGGCGAACTCACCACTCGGTGACACGTATCAGTCGTTCTGGCATACCGAGCTGTCTATCACCGTGGGTGAGCACGGCATCTCCCTGGACTTCGCCCACTGGGTCAACGACGGGCTGATGGCACTGTTCTTCTTCGTCGTCGGTCTCGAGGTCAAACGTGAATTCGCGATGGGTGAGCTCACCGACAGATCGCGCGCAGCAATTCCCATCGTGGCTGCACTCGCCGGGCTGGCCGCACCGGCGTTGCTGTTCCTCGCCTTCAACCCCTCCGGCCCGGCCGCTCAGGCCTGGGGCGTGGTCATCTCCACCGATACCGCGTTCCTGCTCGGTGCCCTTGCGGTACTCGGCCCGAAGAAGGCAGCGCGGCTGCGGATCTTCCTGTTGACGCTGGCCGTGGCCGACGACGTGGGCGCGCTGGCGATCATCGCGTTCTTCTACACCGACGATCTCGACGTGGTTCCGTTGGTGTTGGCGTTCATCGGGCTCGGACTGATCTTCCTACTGCGTCGGCTCGAGGTGTGGCGCGGTGTCGGGTACTTCGTCGTCGCACTGTTCACGTGGGTCGCGATGTACGAGTCGGGCGTACACCCCACCCTCGCCGGCGTGATGATCGCTCTGATTCTTCCGGTGTACCCGCCGCGCCGCTCCGAGGTGGAACGAGCATCGGACCTCACCCGCGCCTTCCGTCAATCACCGAATCCCGAATACGCCCGAGCCGCGAGACTCGGCCTGGATCAAGCTGTCTCGGTCAACGAGAGACTGATGCGCCTGTATCAGCCGTACACCGCGTTCATCATCGTGCCGATCTTCGCGCTCGCCAATGCCGGGGTGGTGCTCAGCTCGGACACCCTGAAGGCTGCCTCCACGTCGACTCTCACCTGGGGCATCATCGCAGGCCTGGTGCTCGGCAAGCTCATCGGAATCACCGGGGCCTCGGCCATTTTCGCAAAGTTGCGGCCCTCGGCTCTGGCTCCCGGGCTGACCATGTCGCACATCGCGGGTGGTGCGGCGATGTCCGGAATCGGGTTCACGATCTCGCTGTTCATCATCGATCTCGCGCTCGACGATCCGCTGCTGGCCGACGAGGCCCGCGTCGGTGTGCTGGCCGCCTCGGTCATCGCCGCCCTGCTCGGCTGGATTCTGTTCCGCATCGACGCGAAGATCCACCCGCCGAAAGCCGAAGCATCGCTGCGCATTCTGCGTCCGGTCAGCGCCAAGCGCGATCACATCCGCGGGCCCGTCGACGCTCCGCTGACGATCGTCGAATACGCCGACTTCGAATGCCCCTTCTGCAGCAAGGCAACCGGCAGCGTCGCCGAGGTTCGCAAGCACTTCGGCGACGACCTCCGGTACGTCTACCGACACCTGCCGCTCGACGACTACCACCCCCATGCCCGCTACGCCGCGTACGCCAGCGAGGCCGCCGCAGCGCAGGGCAAGTTCTGGGAGATGGCCGACGTGTTGTTCCGCAACAGTGACGCCCTCGAACCCGACGACATCGACGGGTACGCACGCGAACTCGGCCTCGACATGGACAGATTCGAGGACGACATCCGCACCGGCGACTACGTCGTACGCGTCGAGGACGACGAACTCGACGCCACCTCCTCCGATGTGGGCGGCACTCCGACGTTCTACCTGGGTCGCGGCGACAAGAACCTCACCCGCCACGTGGGGCCGTACGACGCGGCGACGTTGATCCGGGAACTCGAATCGATGTGAGCGCGGGCCGGGTTGCGCAGAACACGGCTCGAGCGACCGAATCCCGTCGATTGGGCTTCGTAGTGTGCAACCTTGCCCGTCTCCGTCAGCTCTCGGTGCGGTTTCCCTCCGCATCCCAGTGCTCGGCGACTTTCTTCGACGGCTGCACTCGAGGTGGCTCGCCCGGCATCTTGGGATAGTCGGGTGGGAAGTTCAGCTCACCACCCGGCAGTGTTTCCCACAGGTGCAGAAGCGGTTCCAGTGAATATGCCTTCTTGTCCATGTCGGCCCACGGGTCGCCGTCCTGCACCAGTTCCGGCACGGTGACGAGGTTGAAGTCACGCGGATCGGTGACGTCCGCCAACTGCGACCACGTCATCGGCGTACTGACCGTCGCTCCGGGCCGGGCCCGCAGACTCCACGCGCTGGCGATGGTGCGGTCACGATTGTTCTGGTTGTAATCGATGAAGATGCGTTCGCCGCGTTCCTCTTTCCACCAGTTGGTGGTCACCCCGTCGTCGCGACGTTCGAGTTCTCGGCCCAGGCCGATGGCTGCATGGCGCACCTGCTCGAACGTGTACTCGGGCTCGATGCGCACGTAGATGTGAATGCCGCGATTGCCGCTGGTCTTGGGGTAGCCGTGTAAGCCCAACTCCTCCAACAACTCTCGCGTCACGTCGGCGACGCGAAGCGCGTCGGCGAATGTCGTTCCGGGCTGCGGATCGAGATCGAGCCGCAGCTCGTCGGGATGGTCGACGTCCGGTCGTCGTACCGGCCACGGATGAAAGGTCAGGGTGCCCATCTGCGCTGCCCACACCAGAGATGCAGTTTCGGAGGGGCACAGTTCCTCGGCAGTGCGCTTGCTGGGGAACGCGATCTTCACCGTCTCGATCCACTCGGGCGCACCCTTGGGCAACCGCTTCTGGTAAAAACCGTCGCCCTCCTTGTCCTGGGGGCCGAGCGCCAATCGCATGCCCTCGCGGTAGCCGTCGGGCCACCTCTCCATCGCGGTCGGGCGGTCGCCGATCGCCCGCATCAATGGTTCGCCGACGGCGGCGAAGTACTCGCACACCTGGAGTTTGGTGATCTCCGGGGTGCGTTCGGTCGCTTCGTAGATCACGCGGTCGGGACTCGACACTCGTACTTCGCGCTCGCCCGCCTGCACGAACGCCGGTGGTGTTTTCGCGGCCATGTCTATCGTCCTCCAGCAATCACATCGGCGACGTCGTAGCGCACCGGCACCTCGAGCTGGTCGTACGCACAGGAGCGCGGATCGCGATCCGGTCGCCACCGCAGGAACCTGGCCACGTGCCGCAGCCGAGCACCTTCCATCTGGTCGTAGGCCACTTCGATGACTCGCTCGATGCGCACCGGAATCCAATTTCGATCGTTGGACGAATTCCAACGCGTCGCCTCGCCGTCGTAGGTGACGTCGTCACCGAGCCGGAGCGGTTCGAGTTCTTCGAGCAACTCCAGCCGCCGCTTGTCGGTGAACGCCGACGCTCCGCCGATCATGCGCAGATCCTCGCCGTCGTACAAGCCGAGCAGCAGGGATCCGATACCGTTGCCGGACTTGTGAATTCGATAGCCGATCAACACACAGTCGGCGGTACGGGCATGCTTGATCTTGATCATCTCGCGCTTGTTGGGCAGATACGGCCCGTCGAGCTTCTTCGCTACGACACCGTCGAGGCCCGCTCCCTCGAACCGCTCGAACCAGTCCTCCGCCACCGCCGCATCGTCGGTAGCGGACGTGACGAAGCAACTCGGCCCGCCCGTGCCCACCGCGTCGAGCAATCGTGCCCGCCGCGTCGAGAACGGCTCACCCGTCAGGTCCTCGTCGCCGACGGCCAACAGATCGAAGCCGATGAACTGCGCCGGTGTCTTCTCCGCCAGCATCGTCACTCGGCTAGCCGCGGGATGGATGCGCTCGGACAACGACTCCCAGTCCAGGCGCGTGGAACCGTTCTTCTCGCGCGGCACCACGATCTCTCCGTCGATCACGATCTTCTCGGGTAGTTCGGCCTTGACCGCCTCGACGAGCTCGGGAAAGTAGCGAGCGAGGTCCTTGCCGCCGCGCGATCCCAGCACCACCTCGTCGCCGTCGCGGAACACGATCGCGCGAAACCCGTCCCATTTGGGCTCGTACGACCACGCCGGCGGCCCGTCCTCGGGCTGAGGAGGCACCACTTTCGCGGCTTTGGCGAGCATCGGCGCAACCGGAACGGCGAGAGGAAGATCCACGCAGTTCATCCTGCCTCATGCGGCCGACAACCGAGTCCGATATTTTCTACACACACGTTCGATGCACCCAGCACGCTTCTTTCGTCGAGAGCAGGACTCACCATGGCGTCACCCACTCGTTCGGTCCGCGCTTTCGTCGTCGCTCTGTCCGCCTGCGCGGCGGTGCTACTCGGCGGATGCGCCGCGGAGGTATCCGGGACCGCCGTCGCCATCTCCGGTGCCAGCATTCCCACCACTACGACACCGCCTCGCACCACCACCAGTTCCCCGACGCCCGACATCGACGAGGGCGGCAGCGTCGACATCGACGTCGAGATCGGCCAGTGCGTCGAACTCGGTGGGACGGTCGAGAACGCCACCGTGGCCAATGCGACCTGCGGATCCCCGCAGTCCAACTACGTCGTGTTCGCCAAGACGCCGACCTCGGCCGAATGCCCGCCCGACGCCGATCAGTACTACTACGAGACGTACTTCGACATCGAACAAGGGGCCCTGTGCCTCGACATCGACTGGATCGTCGGCGGCTGCATGGACCTGGTGGGCGAGTTCGCGCAACGCGTCGACTGCGCGACCCCGGGTGCCGACACCCGCCGGGTGGTGACCATCCTGCAGGGCACCACGTCGGTCGACGACTGCCCCGACCCCGCGTTGTACGGATTCGAGAAGGACTCCCGCAACTTCGTCGTCTGCGTCGAGAAGTTGTGACCGAGCATCCTGCAGAGCGGTCCGATGTAGCCATTTCCCTGTCGAGTGCGCGGGGCCGATGGATCGTCG
This sequence comes from Rhodococcus sp. 1R11, assembly GCF_004563845.1. Lineage (NCBI taxonomy): Bacteria > Bacillati > Actinomycetota > Actinomycetes > Mycobacteriales > Nocardiaceae > Rhodococcus > Rhodococcus sp. 1R11. Next base: position 27,509 of record NZ_SPNG01000021.1, read on the forward strand.
CAGCCACCGTGCTCGGGTCTTCTCTGGCGATGCTCGACGCCACCGTGGTCAACATCGCGCTACCGGCGATCGGTCGGGATCTGGGATCGGGTGTCACCGGGCTGCAGTGGACGCTCAGCGGTTACACGTTGGCGCTGGCGTCGCTGATCCTGCTCGGCGGCTCGCTCGGTGACCGGCTCGGACGCAGGCGGGTGTTCGTCTGGGGCACCGTCTGGTTCACGGCCGCCTCGGTTCTGTGCGGTCTTGCCCCCAGCATCGAGGTGTTGATCGCCGCGCGGCTGCTCCAAGGCATCGGCGCGGCATTGCTGACCCCGGGTTCGCTCGCGCTGATCTCGGCGTCCATCAGATCCGACGATCGCGGAGCCGCGATCGGGCTGTGGTCGGGGTTGGGCGGAGTGGCGTCGGCGATCGGTCCACTGCTCGGCGGCTGGCTCGTCGACGCCGTCGGCTGGCGCGCGGTGTTCCTGATCAATGTTCCGCTGGCCGTGGTGGTCGTGTGGGTGGCGATGAAACATGTTCCGGAAAGCCGTGATCCACACGCTGCCGGTCGCCTCGACGTCCCGGGCGCGGTGACGGTCGCCGCCGCACTCGGGCTGCTCACGTACGGTCTGATCGAGTCCCACGTTCTCGCACTGGCGTTGGGAGTCGTCGCGGTCGGGGCGTTCGTGGTGATCGAACGTCGCACCCACGATCCACTGGTACCGCCGTCGCTGTTCGCGTCGCGTGTGTTCCTGGCGGCCAATCTCGTGACCTTCGCCGTGTATGCGGCGCTCGGCGGGGTGTTCTTCCTGCTGGTGTTGCAGCTGCAGTTCGCGGTCGGGTTCTCCCCTGTCGCAGCCGGATTGGCCACCATTCCGATCACCGTGCTGATGCTCGTACTGTCGGCCCGTGCGGGCCGGCTCGCGGGGCGCATCGGCCCGCGCATCCCGATGACGGTCGGGCCGCTACTGTCGGCGACGGGCCTGCTCCTGATGCTGCGCATCGGGCCCGGATCCACCTATGTCGCCGATGTTCTCCCCGCCGTCGTCGTGTTCGGCCTCGGCCTGTCCGCGCTGGTGGCCCCGCTGACCGGAGCCGTCCTGAGCGCAGCACCGGACGACCGCGCCGGAATCGCATCGGGCGTCAACAATGCGGTCGCCAGAACCAGTCAACTGCTCGCCGTTGCTGCGCTGCCCGCGTTGGCCGGCATTGCGGGGTCCGATTACTCTGCGCCGCAGGTGTTCTCGGCCGGTTTCCACTCGGCGATGCTGATGTGCGCCGGGCTCTTGGTACTCGGCGCAGTCATCGCGGCTGCGCTGATCAGGAGCACTGGCGACACCTCCGACTGCCCACCGCACTGCGATCTGGGTGCCCCACCGGTCGACAGACGCAGCGTCGACTGACTGCTCACCGCACGATCAACACCGAGCATTCGGCATGGTGCACGAGGTTCTGACTGACCGACCCCAGGATCGCACCGCGGAGGGCACCTCTACCTCGGCACCCGACCACGAGCATCGATGCCGACGCAGACAGCGCTCGCAAGCCTCGCGTCGGGCTGGATTGGGCACTCACGGTCGTGAGCTGCACAGCCGGATACTTCTCGTGCATCTTCTCCACATGCGTTTCCAGCCAACGCTTCTCGTCTTCCTGCACCGCCTGCCAGTCGATGTAGCCGGCGCTCATCCCGATGCCGGCCTGAGCCGCGAACCCCCAGTAGTTGACCGCGATCACGGGTGCGCCCAGGTTGTCGGCCATCTCGAGCGCGGCACCCAGCGCTCGATCGGACTGTTCGCTGCCGTCGATCCCGACCACTATCGGACGGACCACGTCGGCCTTGTCGTTTTCGTTGCGGAGCAACAACACCGGACACTGGGCGTGCGTCATGACGCGCAGCGTGTTGCTACCGAGGGTCAGGTCGCGGATCGCGCTCGACTTCCTGGATCCCAGCACGACCATGTCTGCTCCCACGTCGGCCACGTACGACGCTATGGTGCCGTCCACACTGACGGTGTCCACGGACACCCCGGGTGCGGCGACGCGTACTTCTGCCTCTGCTCGGACGAGGTGTTTGCGGCCCATGGCGCGAAGATCCCTCTCCAGCGCGCCACCGTCGACGAATGCCGCCGACCCGTACCAATCCCCGACGGGGACTGCATGAACGAGACGTACGGTCGCGTGGACCTTGTCCGCGTAGGTACCGGCCCATCGGGCTGCAGCCTCGGCCTCGGCCGATCCGTCGATACCCACGACAATGGGAAGTGTGCGGGCGGTGGAATTACTCATGTGATCTTCCTGTCTCGATGTCGACGGCCACGGCACAGTCGCCATGACGTGATGAATTGCAGTGCAGTCGAATCGGCAGTCCGCGTTCGCGTCCGGTCAGCGGCCGAAGAGCGCGGACACCTCGTCGAGATCGATGTCGGTTCGGCAACCGCTCGGCTACAATTCGACGTAGAAACTCTCGTAGCCGCGCGGGTCCGCACCTCGCTCACCCGTGCTGCGCCGCTCGAACACTCGTGCGTCCGGCCACCGTTCGAGCACGGCTGTTCTGAGGATGTGTCCGTCGGGCGAGACCCCGCCGAGAGGCCCGTACTCGGCGATCACCACCGAATGGACGACACCGTCGATCGATGCAGTGGTCACCGGAAACACCATCGGTACCGATTGCGTCGGGATCTCGACGACTATGGAGTCGGAATCGACCCGCATCGAGCCCGGCACCTGCGGCCTTTCACTGTCGGTCGTCCTCGTTGTTCCTGCTCTCGCGGGCTCACGTCCGCCGGAAGTCGGCGTCACATCGACCCCGCCACAGAATCGGAACCCGAAGGCGCATGCGACCTTTGCGCGGCGTGCTGCCCTGCACGAAGGCTCACTGCGGCCATCACGAACATCGCTGCTGCCGCACCTCCGCAGACCGCAGCTCAGCCGGTCACACCGGACGCGAGCAACGTCAAGAAAAGGCCCACCGCGGCGACGGCACACACCAGTAGCACTTCGGCGAGGACATTTTCGGCCTCGGCCAACACGGCCTGCCCGTCGTGTCCGTCGTGTACTTGCTGCTTCATCTCGAACTCCTCGAAGTCGACGAATCGGTAGAACCGACATTGCCGAATTCCCGATGCCGACGGCAGGGTCGAAAGTCCCGATACTGCCGCCATGAGGCCCGGCCCTCAGCCTCGTGAGTCCGTCTTGCCCGCAGCCGGTCCACGCATCAGCTCGACCCCCGACACCGACGTCGGGGTCACTTCGACGAGTCGGTGCATCGGCGGGCCGTCCGAATGAGGCCGGGGCAATAGCTGTTCGAGGACTTCGAGTCGAGCATCCACGACCGCGCGGGCGATTCCGTGAATCACGACAGTCGATACGGTCAGATGAGCGTCGTCCTCGGCGTCCACTTCCAGGACGACCGAGGAATCGAGCGCACTCCACCCCAACCGCGACCGCCCCTGGGCGTAGAAATACACCCGACTACCGCTCCACACGATGGAGACCGGGTCGATGGTGGGCCCGAAGTGGTCGTGGCCGATCAGCCGCGCGACGGTCGCTCGTCGCGCAAGCCGATGAGCGTTGTTGGAGTCCAGAACTCGTCGTCGATCATCACTCCCGCGCACACGATTCGGTACGGTGCGATAGGTCATCGGTCTCTGCAGATCATCACCGGGCAGTGGGCGTGGCGGGTGAGGTTGCTACTGGTCGATCCGAACAGTGCTCGGGCAACCACTCCTCGCCCGTGACTGCCGACCACCACGAGGCCGGCTCGCTTGGACAGGTCGACAAGGAGATGCGCTGGATTGCCCTGTCGCACCGCATGTTCGACACTGACATCCGGATATTTCTCGGCCCATCCGGCCAGACATTCGGTGAGCAGCATCTGCTGCTCACGCTCGACCTCGGTGCTGTCATGCGGCCCCGGCGGGGAGAGCGCCACGCCGTGGGACCACGAGTTCCAGGCGAGCGCTGCGATCATCGGTACACCGAACAACGAGGCCAGATCGAAGGCCTGCTCGACAGCCGCCTCACTCGTCGCACTGCCGTCGATTCCGACGAGGACCGGCGCGTCGAAGCCGGCGTCGCCCTCCCGCCACACGATCACCGGACACAGGGCCGCATTCGAGGTCTCCTGCGCCGTACTGCCGAACAATGCGGACACGATGGGACCGGAACCCGAATTGCCGACGACGAGCATCCGCGCGGTGGAGGAGAGTTCGACCATCATCGTGCATGCCGTCGCCTCCTCCACCGAGGTGGAGACGGCGAGGTCGGGATGACGGGCCAGCACTGCGGCAGCGACGTCGGTCACCATGTGTTCGGACGCTCGACGCTGCTCGTCCCACACCTCCCTCGGCACAACATATGCGGGCTCGCCCATGTAGATCACAGGCTGCTGTACTGCAGTGGCGATGAGCAGGGGAGAGTCCACCCTTTCTGCCAGTGTCGCCGCCCAGAGCGCAGCGCCGATACTGCCGGCCGAACCATCCACCCCCACCACGATTTTCTGATGTGCTGCGAGAATCACGATCGTCTCCTGTTCGTTGCGCGTGCGGGAGCAGACAGCACCGACGCCACCGCATGTCGTGGGGTTCGAGGTGCGGGGCTGCCGATCATCGGTGTACCGACTCGAATGAGCACCTGTGCCATGCCGATGTGCGGTGCCAGCGACTGGACGAGACGCCTGCTCCCGGCCTGCTCGGTCATGTGAGTCAACGGGCACGTCGCCAAGCCGTCCGCGGTCGCTGCCAAGAGAAACGACGACATGGCCCGGCCACAGTTCAGCCAATCCAGTCGTTCGTCCGACGGTGTGCCGAGCAGCACCACCGAGGATTCGTCTTCGACCGGCTCCCGCGGAACCACCGTGCCGACGCGGTGCGGTTCGGGGAATGCTCGCCCCACCTGGACCCTCGACGAGTCCGCGCGGGTCGTCAGCGCCTCGGGCGGAATTCCTCCGGAGCGGAACGAATGCCCGGCCCACCATCTGATCTCGGCCTGGTACGTCGCGTCGTACTTCCGGATGCCCGCACTCAGCGTCGAGGCCCTCGCCAATGTCTGTTTCGACTCTGCCGACAAGACGGTCATCTCGGTGCCGAGGTGTTGTAGACCGAAGTACCGCGTCAGAACTCGATTACTCGGGACCGGTCCGAACGCCCGCCGATCCGAGTGCCGGCGATTGATCGCACTCAACAGATCGAACTCACGGGACCGAGGATGCGCGTCGTGCACGAGGCGGATACGAGCAAGATGATCCGGCGTGCCCGGGGTGGGCAACAGGTCTATCTCGGTCTTCCACCGAAACGCCGCGGCAGCCTTCTCGAGATGGTCCAACGCAGCCCCGCAGCTCATCACCATCTGCCGTTCGGTCGGGTCGATCACCCCGAGCACGCGGGAGGTGTCGGTGTACAGATCGAGCCCGTGTTCGGAGTAGGTCCACCTCCACGGCTGGCTGTTGTGCACCGACGGCGCGCGACACGCGAGCTCCACCAGCATTTCCACCACGGCCGTATCCGGCTGATCGCTCATCGTCTCTCCTCGACCTCCCACCGCGATGCGGTGGATCGCCCCCACTGTCGTCCCGAGGTCGCGGTGCTCGACAGGGCCGTTCGTCACTCGATGGAGGGCATTCCGGTGCATGCCGAAAGAGCGCGGCGCCACAGGTTTAGTGTTGACGGTGAATGCGACTCGGGGCGGAACCTGAGAACGCGACCGAGGAGCCACCATCGCCGACCGTTCAGGAGTGTCATGACGACCCCGCAGAATCCACCCGAAGTCGACGTCAAGCCACGCAGCCGGGACGTCACCGACGGGCTGGAGAAGACTGCCGCCCGCGGCATGCTCCGCGCCGTCGGGATGGGCGACGACGACTGGGTCAAGTCTCAGATCGGCGTCGCGTCGTCGTGGAACGAGATCACTCCCTGCAACCTCTCGCTCGAACGACTGGCGAAGGAAGTCAAGAAGGGCGTCCACGCGGCCGGCGGGTATCCGTTGGAATTCGGCACCATCTCGGTGTCCGACGGCATCTCGATGGGCCACGAGGGCATGCACTTCTCGTTGGTCTCCCGTGAGGTCATCGCCGACAGCGTCGAAACCGTCATCAGCGCCGAACGTCTCGACGGCTCCGTGCTGCTCGCCGGCTGCGACAAGTCGCTGCCCGGAATGTTGATGGCTGCCGCGCGTCTCGACCTCGCCAGCGTCTTCCTCTACGCCGGATCCACCCTGCCCGGTTTCGCCACCCTGTCCGACGGCAGCGAGCACCAGGTGACGATCATCGACGCCTTCGAGGCCGTCGGTGCCTGCTCACGTGGACTGATGTCGCGCGCCGACGTCGACACCATCGAACGCGCCATCTGCCCCGGCGAAGGTGCCTGCGGCGGCATGTACACCGCGAACACCATGGCCAGCGCCGCCGAGGCCATGGGAATGTCGTTGCCCGGCAGCGCTTCTCCGCCGGCACCGGACCGCCGTCGGGACGGCTTCGCACACGCCAGCGGCGAGGCCGTCGTCGAATTGCTGCGCCGCGGCATCCGCACCAGCGACATCCTCACCAAGGAAGCGTTAGAGAACGCGATCGCCGTCGTCATGGCCTTCGGTGGATCCACCAACGCCGTGCTGCACCTGTTGGCCATCGCGCACGAAGCTCAGGTCGAACTGACCCTCGCCGACTTCACCCGCGTCGGAGCGAAAGTTCCGCACCTCGCCGACGTCAAGCCCTTCGGCAAGCACGTCATGACCGACGTCGACGCCATCGGCGGCGTTCCCGTAGTCATGAAGGCTCTGCTCGACGCGGGCCTCATGCACGGCGACTGCATGACTGTCACCGGAAAGACCGTGGCGGAGAACCTCGCTCACATCGCTCCCCCGGACCCCGACGGCAAAGTGCTGCGCGCACTGGACAAGCCGATCCACCCGACCGGCGGCATCACCATTCTCGAAGGATCACTCGCCCCGGGCGGAGCCGTCGTCAAGTCCGCCGGTTTCGATTCCGACGTATTCGTCGGTACCGCACGAGTTTTCGAGCGTGAACGCGCGGCCATGGATGCTCTCGAAGACGGCACCATCGCGGCGGGCGACGTCGTCGTCATCCGCTACGAGGGACCCAAGGGCGGACCCGGAATGCGCGAAATGCTCGCGATCACCGGAGCCATCAAGGGCGCAGGCCTGGGCAAGGACGTCCTGCTGCTCACCGACGGACGATTCTCCGGCGGAACCACCGGCCTCTGCGTCGGACACGTGGCACCCGAGGCAGTCGACGGCGGACCCATCGCCTTCGTTCACGACGGCGACCAGATCCGACTCGACGTCGGCAAGGGCACCCTCGACGTTCTCGTCGACGCAGCCGAAATGCAAGCACGCCAGGAGGGTTGGGCACCGCTGCCTCCGCGCTACACCCGTGGCGTGCTGGCCAAGTACTCGAAGCTGGTCGGTTCGGCATCGAACGGTGCGGTGCTGATCTAGCCGACCACCCTCACCCGTCGCCCTAGCCCCTCGGTTGGGATCAATGTGGGTTTCAGTCAGTTGGACTGCAACAAAGGCGCATTGATCCCAACCCGGCGGCGGTGCAGTGGTCCATCGACGCGTTCGGGAGGTCTACAGCGGCATGGCCCAGATAGGGCTCGAGCGTTCGTTCATCTCGGTGCACGTCGCGTGTTGTCGGCTGGCTCGTTGGTAGAACGTCTGCAACGGTTCGGTCGGCTCCACGTCCGGCGGTGTCGGTGCGACGGGCAGTTCGCCGAGTTCGAGCGCCAATTGGTAGATGCTGGGGCGTTCGAGTTCGGCGTCGACCAGTGCCGACGCGGCAGCGTTGAGCGGCTTCACTTTGCGGGACGCACGCGGCGTACCTGGTTCGGGCTTGGCCGCCGACGGCCGTTCGAGTAGCTGCTCGAGCTCGGCGACCTCACGGACAGCCTCTGCGCGCGCGGCCGGCGGCGCAATGAACGGCACGATCGGCTCGAATGCGATCATCTCCGACGACGACGCGAGCGCCTTGTTCTTGGCCGGGATGAGGAACGCGACGATCACGGTTCCGGTTCCGAACACCACGGCCGCAACGACACTGGTGTGCACGACGGCACTGCCGAAGGCAGAGACGGCATTTGCTTCGAGATTGTCTGCGAAGCCGCTCAGAAACGCGTTCTGCGCCCGAATGATGTCCGAGACGATCACCGCACCGGCCAGCGAATCCTGCGAAGCCGCAAGCCCTTCTGCGGCCTGGCCGGTGTACTGGCCATTGGGTTGCTTACCGGGGAAGGTCTGCAGGAAACCCTCGATTCCCTGCCGATACGACGCCGCCAGAACCGAACCCAATACTGCGATACCGAGAGACCCGCCCAGTTCGAGTGCGGTGTCGTTCAGTCCGCCGCCGACGCCGAGCTTGTCGTCCGGGAACTCACCCATGATGGCGTCGGTGCAGGGCGAGACGGACAGTCCGATGGCGAGCCCGAGTAGCGTCAGCACAGGCAGGAAGTCGACATACGTTGCTGCCGAATCGATTCCGACGAGGGAGACGACCGACAGCGTGCCCACGATCATGCCCGCGGTGACGGTGACACGCGGCCCCATCTTGGGGGTCAGCCACATCGTGATTCCCGAGCCGACGAACACTGCACCGGCCAGCGGCAGCAGATGCACGCCGGTGGAGACCGGGCCGTACCCGAGAGCGAACTGCAGGTACTGCGCCACGAGGTAGATCGCCCCGAACGTCACCAGGAAGAACACCAGTACCGCGAGGGTGGCACCACCGAGAACACGGGAAGAGAACATCCGGACGTCCAGCAACGGATTGGGGTGTCGTAGTTCCCAGCCCACGAAACCCAACACCGACAGCAGTCCGACGAGGCCGAAGTACAGCGGTCCGACGGTCCAGCCGAAGTGCATGCCCTCGATGATGGAGTAGACGACGGTCGAGACAGCCAGTACCGAGAGCAACCCGCCGATCCAGTCGATCGCCCCGGCATCGACGGCTCTCGACGGCGGGACGAGTACGACGGCTCCGGCTATGGCGGCCAGCGCAATCGGGACGTTGATCAGGAACGTCGAACTCCAGGTGAAGCTTTCGAGTAGCCACCCGGCCAGTAGCGGTCCGGCGGCGATGGCGAGGCCGGACGTCGCCGCCCACACGGTGACGGCGGTGGCCCGCTCACGCTTGGGGAACGTGGCAACAAGTAGAGACAGCGTCGCGGGCATGACGATCGCGGCTGCGACACCCATGACGATTCGAGCGAGGATCACGCCGAGCGTGGCATCGGTCAACGCCCCCGCCACCGACCCCGCCACGAATATGATCAAACCGATGATCAGCGCGCCGCGCCTGCTGTAGCGGTCGCCGATCACTCCGCACAACAGCATCAACGACGCGTACGGGACGGTGTATCCGTCGATCACCCATTGAAGATCACTGCTGGTCAAGCCCAGATCCATCGTCATCGACGGCGCGGCGACGAGCAATGACGTGTTCGCCATGACCACGATCAGCAGGCTCAGGCACAACACCACCAACGCCGACCAGCGTCGAGCATAGGGTTTGTGCATTTCTTGGACAGGTGTCATCGCAAGCAGTGTCATGTGTTCCCCCCGTTGGCAAAGTGCGACACACCTTGCACAGTGCTGTGCAGCTTAAGAACTTCCAGCTAAGATCGGCAATCTTTTGTGGCGGCAACCACACTGCGTCCACGCGATCGTGCTAGAAGTGGACGTGTGCCGAAGACGACGGAGTCGAGACCGAGCGCACGGACAGCCCGATCGCCCGTGCAGCGAAGTGACGCCCGCTCGAACAGAGCGCGAATTCTCGATGTTGCGCAGGGCGTGTTGGCGAACAACCCGGACGCGACCATCAACGACGTGGCGGCCGCAGCCGGGGTGGTCCGGCGAACGGTTTACTCGCACTTCGCTTCTCGTGAGGCTCTGATCGACGGCATCGCACTCGAAGCCGCAGAACGCATCTCGGCCGCGCTCGACCGCGGCCCGGCCGTCGACGAATCTGCCGTCACCGTGTTCGTGCGACAGACGCTGGCATTGGCGCGCGTCGGAGATCAGTACCGCTTACTTCTTGCGGTTGCACGTAGCGACCTGGGACACAACGGTCTTCACGACCTGCTGGGACCGATGCGGGAGTCGGCTGCGGCTGTCATTCGACGTGGACAGCGCGAGGGTGTGTTCTCCACCTATCTACCGGCCGAGGTGCTGATCCTGAACATCGAAGCCATTGCGCTGTCGATCTTGGAAGCCACGAATGCCGGGCTGCTCACCGACCCTGCGGGGGTGGCCACCACGTCGAGTCTGGTCTTGCTCGGAATCGCACCGGACGAAGCCGAACGCATCGTCAACGGCGTCCGTGCGGCAGACGCACCGGCCGTAGCCTATCCCTTAAACGACGAATATCCCGCCTGCGCAATGTGATTGCGCCGACGGGACATCGGTCTACGAGTGCGGGTCAGGGAGCAGGTACGAACCCTGCACCGAGTCCGTTGCCCTGATCGACGTTGCGAAGGATCGCATCGAAGTTGGTGCCGACCTCGGGGCCGAAGCAGGCCACACCGAGGTACGCGTTCACCATGCCGACGAGCGTGTTGCCGACGACGACCGGGCTGCCCGAGTCGCCTTCGACGACGCACAGCTGCGCCCAGGTTTCCTGCGACTGCAGAACGTCTCCGTACGCGAGGCCGCAGGTGTTGCCGGTCGTGCGGCCTTCCTTGCAGACGATGTTCGGGAACGCCGTCGGCGGGCCGACCTGAGAGATGGTCACGTTGCCCACGCGGCTGATCGGGGCAACCTTGTCACGCTGAAATTCGATGAGGGCGTAGTCGTACTCCGGGTTGGAGAATGCGATGCGGCCCACCTCACCGAGGGAGGTGTCGTACTCCGGGACGATGGAGGCGCCCGCTTGGCCACAGTGACCGGCGGTGAATCCCACGAGATTTCCGTTGCGGTCGTTGCCGATCGTCGTCAGCGTGCACTCCGCCTGGCCTCCGACGATGATTCCGGACCCACCGCCGAGAGCTGCAGGAGCGGCCGCGGATGCGGTCCCCACGCCGACGCTGGCTACGATTGCAGCCGCCCCCACGACGACGAGCATGAATTTCTTGAACATGTACTCCCTCTCAGCGGTGTCGGCAGAACCCTAGCAACAGAATGTGTCGTAACACGAGCTAGTCACTCATACGTCCTGCTCGAGGGCCGCAAGAGTTGTCCGAGCTTCCTCGAGTTGACGACTCAGTTCTGCGACGCGGCGTGCCGCTTCTTCACGTGCATGGGAGATAACAGCCTCGACGGCATCGCGGGCGGTGACGTCGCCCAGTTCACGGACGGCCCGACTGACAGATTCCGGACTCACCGGCTGCGCCTTGCTGGGCCTCTTCGCGCCCTGCGTGACGGTGACCGACCAATCGTTGTCGGCACCGGCATGAATGGTCACGCTCACTCCACCCGGTGCTTTCTTCGGCCGGCGTGGGGCCGAGCCGGTCGACGCAGCCCCCGCAGCGGCGGGCTTGGCAGCAGCGGCGGTCACCGGTACCGACGTGGGAGCAGCGCTCGATGTCGACGCCGTGGTCGATGCAGAAGGCGTGGTCGGTGCAGAAGCCGTGGTCTGTGTAGAAGAAGGGCTCGATTTCGGGGCAACGGCCGGCTTCGATACCGGCGCGGTCGATGCCGTCTTCTTCGCGGGGATGCGCTTGGCCGGCGCGGGTGGGGTCGCCGGGTTGCGGGTGATGCGCAGTTCCTCGGCCTCGTAGGGCAGTTCGTCGTTGACGCCCTTCGGGCTGATGGTGACGGTGTTGCCGTCGATGGACACCACCTTTGCCGACGTACCGTCGGGCAGGCCGAGGCTCGGATTCGGCTCGCGCAGATATACAGTGGCGCGACGTCCCTCGGCGAGTGCAGCTGCCAGCGTCGTCAGGTTCTCGGGAGTCAGCGAATCGTTCACGGCGCGCCCACGGGGTGGCATCGACTACCGGCCTTTCTCGAAAGTGTTTGCGAATACTGTCGCACAGATTCGCGTGCGCAGACGGCACGGCATCGAGTTTTGGTGGCATAGATGTCGCCGAACACAAGTATGTGTAACTCAAAGTAACTGTAACCATAAGTAACAGTTACTTCAATTGACACAAAGGTGGTTTGGCCGGACTCGGCCGATGACACGACTGTAACCGACCGGCAGTTCGATCGCCCGTCGAGTGCCGTCGACCACCTCGCCGAACCGCCCTCGCGCCGGGATTCTCCCGCGTAGCCTGACGGCGTACCTTCTTGCGCAGGTACGGAACAGGAGCTTCGATGTACCACCTCGACGCGGATCAGCAATCGCTCAGCGACGGTCCGCACGTGTACTTGCTCGATGCCACGAGCACTCTCGAGGTTCAGGCCCTGAATCAGTGGATCGACGCCACCACCCCGGACGGAGAACCTCGGCCCCCGTCGGTCGTTCTTTCCGGCGAGGCCAGGACATCACTGTCGGACACCGTCCGCGGCTACGCCGACGATCCGCTGCTCATTCCGCTGCGGGTCACGTTGACCGATCGCAGCACCGGCATTCTGCACCGCATTTTCGCCCCGAGAGGCCGCTCGAAGCCGACACGGGTGTGGCAGCGGTGGGTGGCCAACGACGATCCCGATCACTCCGCAGTGCTGGTCGGCGAACCCGCCACCCTGAGCGATCTGCAGGACCGGTTCGAGCGCGGCGGCGGCACGTCGTTGTCGTCGTTCATCCTGCGGCAGGCGAGTCTCGCACTGGACAAGGCCGAACGCGGAGTCATCGGCTCGGAGTACAAGATTCCGCGGTTCGTCGTCGAGGATATGACGGAGCAGAAGAAGTTCCGGGACGGCATCACCGCACTTGCGGACGAGGTCGGTCAGGACCGCGACGCAGTCGACAAGCGCGTCAACGACATCCTCGGCGAGATGGTCGCAACCGAGACCCGCCGGGCAGTAGAGATGTGGGGCACCCTCGGCGCGTACTTCTCACGGGCGTACAAGGTCGACGTCGATCGCGATCAGCTGCAGAAGGTCCGCGAACTCAACAAGAACTATCCGTTGGTGTTCCTGCCCAATCACCGTTCCTACCTCGACCCGCTCGTGCTGCGTCCGGCGCTGTTGGCCGAGGGCCTGCCGCTCAATCACGTCATGGGCGGCATCAACGTCGGCTTCTGGCCGCTGGGCCCGATCGCCAAACGCAGTGGCGTCGTGCTCATTCAGCGCAAGTTCTCCGACGCGATCTACAAATGGACGCTGCGTCAGTACATGAGCTTTCTGCTCAGCAAGCGGTTCAACCTCGAGTGGTACATCGAAGGTGGACGCAGCCGCACCGGGAAGCTCCGCCCACCGCGCTTCGGCCTGCTGACCTACCTCGTCGACGCCCTCGAATCGAGCGACGCGGAGGACGTCTATCTGATTCCGACGTCCATTACCTACGACCGTCTGCACGAGGTCGGTGCGATGGCCGAAGAATCGCACGGGGCGAAGAAGCAAGCCGAGGGCATTCGCATGGCCATCGGGTACATCCGCGCTCAGGGCACGTTGCGCGGCAACGTGTATCTGAACTTCGGCGAGCCGATGTCGGTGGCGTCGATCGTCGCCGAGAACACCGACAAGCGAGTCGCGGTCCAGAAGATCGCGCTCGGCGTCTCCCACGCGATCAACGACGCCACACCGGTGACTCCGGCGGCCTTGGTCACGATGGCATTGCTGGGAATCGAGGATCGCGCACTCAACGTCAACGAGATGTGGGCCATCATCGCCCCGCTCGCCCGCTACATCAAACGCAGAAACCTACCCACTGCGGGCGGGGTCGACATCGCGGACGTCGACGTGGTCCGTTCGGCCGTCATCGCTCAGGTCAACGCCAACGTAGTCAAGCGGTTCGACGACGGCCCCGAGCCGCTGTTCTACCTGGCGCAGGACAAGCACCTGGTGGCAGCGTTCTTCCGCAACAACGCCATTCACTTCTTCGTGATGCGCGCCATCGGAGAACTGGTGGTGCTACCGACCGAGGGTGACTCGACGCCGCTGACTCAGGAAACGCTGTGGACGTCGGCGCTCCAACTGCGAGATCTGCTCAAGTTCGAGTTCTTCTTCGGCGACAAGAAGGACTTCGGGGAGCGTCTCGAATCCGAGGTCGATCTCATCGATCCGGACTGGCGCACAAGCATCAGCGACCCCGATTATGCTGCGCGACAGCTCCAATCGCAGGATCTACACCTGGCGCACCGCGTGCTGCAGCCGATCTTCGAGGCCTACCAAGTAGTGGCCGACCAGCTGATGCTCCTGCCGCAGAGCGGAGAATTCGACAAACCGAAGTTCGTCTCGGAATGCCTCGGCGCTGCTCAGGCCAGGCGACTGCGCCAGCAGCTCGATCACAGTGAGTCCATCTCCGGCGAATTGTTCGACACTGCACTGCAACTGGCCGAGAACCGCGACCTCATCGATTCCACGTCGGACGGCATCGCCCGCCGCCGCAGGGCCTTCGCGCTGGAGATCGACGAATGGGCCCGCAAGGTACGTACCATCCGGGACATGGCGCACCGAATGCTCCGCGAGGTGGAACCCATCTCTGCCCCCGAGGAGAACAATCCATGACCGACTTCGACGATCGACTGATAGCGATCGCCGCTGCCCCACCCGGCCGAGACACCATCGCCTTCTTCGATCTCGACGGCACGCTCATCAACGGATTCTCTGCTCGCGCAGTGTTTCTCGAACGACTCAAGACCCTCGACGTCACGGTCAAGGAACTGTGGGAGATTTCGAGCGCCGTCGTCGAGATGCGGATGCGTAACTCCCCCGTCGACAACCTGATGGGAAAGGCCGTCCGCGGCCTCGAAGGACGTCGCGAAGAGGACTTGATGGAACAGGCATACACCCTGTTCCGCAACGAGATCGCGCCGATGATCTACCCACAGGCCCGTGCTCTCGTCGAAGCTCACCGGCACGCCGGGCATCGCTTGGTGATGGCCACCTCGGCCACGCCGTACCAGGCACTGCCGGTGCAACAGGACATGATGTTCGAGGAATTACTGTGCACGACTCCGGTGGTCACCGACGGAATACTCACCGGTGAGCTCGTCGGCGATTCATTGTGGGGACCCCGCAAGGCACAGGCGGCCATCGACTACGCCGAACGTGAAGGCATCGCTCTGACAGGCTGTTTCGCCTACTCGAACGGCGGTGAGGACGTGCCGCTGCTCGAGGCCGTCGGCCGTCCCGTCGCCCTCAACCCCGATCCCGATCTCGCGCGCTATGCCGCCAAGAAGAAATGGCCGTCGCTGACGTTGGACCAGCCCAAGCGCGGCACGGACCTCACGTCGGCCGTCCGGAGCACTGCCGCTCTGGGTTCGGTACTGGCGAGCGCGTCCATCGGACTCGGGCTGGGCATTCTGACCCGGAGCAGGCGCAACGGTGCCAATATCACCAGCACCATCGCTCCGGATATCGCACTGACCATCGCCGGCGTGAAGCTCGACGTCACCGGTACCGAAAATGCGTGGTCGGCCCGACCGGCCGTCTTCATGTTCAACCACCAGAGCACCGCCGACTCGATCA
Source organism: Rhodococcus sp. 1R11 (assembly GCF_004563845.1). Classification (NCBI taxonomy): domain Bacteria; kingdom Bacillati; phylum Actinomycetota; class Actinomycetes; order Mycobacteriales; family Nocardiaceae; genus Rhodococcus; species Rhodococcus sp. 1R11. The sequence continues at coordinate 43,007 of NZ_SPNG01000021.1, forward strand.
TTGTCACGTCGATCCTGCGGCGAGACATCACCGCTGTGGCGAAGCGCGAGCTCGAGCGCGACCCACGATTTGCGCTGCTGGGCAGGATCTTCGACGTCGCCTACGTCGATCGTGGTGATCCCTCACAAGCGCGCGAGGCGATGCGTCCCGCAATCGACAAACTCCACAGCGGCATCTCCGTCGCCATCGCCCCCGAGGGGACGCGTATGCCGACGTCACGTCTCGGCCGATTCAAGAAGGGCGGCTTCCACCTGGCTATGCAGGCGGGTGTGCCCATCGTGCCCATCGTCATCCACAATGCGGGTGACGTGATGTGGAAAAAGGATTTCACCGTCCACTCCGGTACGGTCAAGGTCACCGTCGGCGAGCCCATCCCCACCACGGACTGGGAGCCCGACAAGATCGACGAGTACGTGGACGATGTTCGTTCCTATTTCGACAGAACGTTGGGATATGCCTGAGAACCAGATCAACTCGGTGGTACAGACGGAGATCGAACGGAATCTTCTGGGCGGCGAGCCCAAATACACCCGTGCGGACATCGTCGAGAAGTCCGGCATTCCACTCGAGCGGGTCATCGCCCTGTGGATCGGCATGGGTTTTCCCGTCCAAACGGACACCGAGGCACTCGTCTACACCGACGCCGATCTGGAAGCTCTGACGCTGATCACTGCACTCACCGCGCAGAAGGTGATCAAGCCCGAGATGGAGGTCGCGATCGCACGGACGCTCGGCCAATCCATGTCCAGGCTCGCGGAATGGCAAGTGGGCGTTGTGAACTCTCACATACTCGAGCGAATCATAGATAGCGACGACGACCGGAACGACATCGATGCGATCCGGCGCAATGCCCGAGCGATCGCAGCAGAAACCGTCCCCACCCTCGAAGCTCTCCAGGGATACACCTGGCGACGACACCTCGCCGCTGCCGCCGGTCGATCCATCGCCGCGCCCGACGACTCCACCGAAAGCCCTACGATGGCGGTCGGGTTCGCCGACATGGTGGGCTACACCAGCCTGACACGTCGGCTCGACATCGGCGAGTTGACGACGCTGCTCGAGGAGTTCGAGTCTCTGGCCACCAATATCATTGCGCGCGGACGTGGTTCGGTGATCAAGAACGTCGGCGACGAGGTGATGTTCAGCGCGCAGACACCCGAGGACGCCGCCCACATCGCTCTCGACCTCCAGGACGCGTTCAACGAGCAGGAAGACATGCCGGACCTGCGGGTCGGGCTGGCCTGGGGCCCGGTTCTGGCCCGGTACGGTGACCTGTACGGCTCGGTGGTCAACATGGCCGCGCGGCTGACCAGTTCTGCCTATCCCGGAACGACGCTGGTCGACACGGTCATGACGGAGGAGCTGCGTCCCGATTCCGAGTTCTACCTGAAGTCGGTTCGCTCACTGAGGGTCAAGGGTTTTCACAAGCTCAAGCCTCATCGGCTCGAACGCAACAAACGGGGCCGTCACAAGAGCGAGGAATAGAACTCGATGTGCCGACGCGCAGCCTCGTCCCAGGTGAGGCTGTGCGCCAGCGCCAGTCCCGGTAGTGGATCCCGCGGCTCGTGCAGGGCACGTTCCAGTTCGCTCGACATGGCCGCCACGGACGACGCGTAGGTGACGCTGTCTCCGAACACTTCTCGCAGTACCGGCAGATCACGCGCCACCACCGGAATCGACGCGGCCAGCGCCTCCATGGCAGCGAGGCCGAAGCCCTCCTTCGTGGAGAAGAACGGCAGCACAGCGGCCTGCGCCACGAGGTGCGGCAGCTCGTCGTCGTCGACGGTTCCGAGTATCACCGGCTCGATACCGAGTTCTGCTGCGCGACGATCGAATTCGGTCCGATAATCGCGATAGTCGAACAGCGTCTCGCCGCCCGCGAACACCAGTTTCACGTTGCGCTCGGGCAGACCTGCGAATGCGTCGAGCAGATCGAGACTGCCCTTGCGTGGTTCGATACCGCCGACGGCCAGCACGTATCGGCCGAGTTCGTCACGCCAGTGAGTTCGACCGGACTGCGCTGCAGCAGTGAATCTCTCGGCTGCGACTCCGTTGGGGATGACCGTGGGTTCGAGTCCCCATCCTTGATGAACGTCGCTCGCCACCGCTGCCGATACACAGATTCGCGCGTAGGGCGCGGTGATCGCTCGTTCGTGGCATGCCGCGAGCTCGGGCGTGGTGAACTCGTCGAGATGATGGATGGTCCTGATACAGCGACCGACGGCGTTGGCGGAAATGCAGTCCTGAGCGTGGACGATATCGTAGTTGTCCGGTGTGAACGCCTGTTGCAGAACGTCTATCGACCGCAGTATTCGCTGACCGACACTCTCGTTCTCCCGCTGAGGCTCATCTTCCTGCTGAGGAAATGGCACCATCCGCACGGTGACGGCCGGGTCGACCGTACGAAAGAACTCACTGTCGCCGCCGCGGCCCAGCGACCACACCGATACATCCTGGCCGGCGCGGGCCAGCGCTTCGGCCAGAGCCAATGTATGCACTACGCCGCCGCGCGGTTTGGACGAGTAGGTCAACAGGGCGATCTTCATCGATCCGGCTTCTCCTGCAACAAGTTCGGGTAGGCGTCGACGCGTCGCTCGGCCAGGTGATGCAGACCCCTCCGAGCCCGATCCACCTCGGCATCGACGTCGATCTCGTGCACCGCCAAACCGCCTTTGGACCACGTCTTGGCCAGCACATCTCCACCGGGCCCGACAATTTTCGCCTGGCCGAGGAAGCGCAAGGATCCCATCACCCCGGTCTGGTTGGACGAGACGAGCACCACCTGGTTCTCTGCAGCGCGTGCAGCGTCGTACAGATCGAACAGTCGCGACTGCCGGTCGTTGGGTAGCGACGACGCGCGATCGGTGACGCTGGCCGGCCACGCCGACAGCGCCGCAATGATTCTCGCGCCGTCCAAGGCAAGCGTGCGGGCCGACTCCGGGAACGTCTTGTCGTAGTCGATCAGCATGCCCATCCGTCCGACCGGTGTATCGAAGGCCTCGAACCGATCTCCGGCAGCGTAGGCCAAGGATTCTCCTAGCGGCTGATGCACCTTCCGGTGACTGCCGAGAATCCCGTCACCCGTCAGGCACGCAGCAGCGTTGTACCGCAGCCCCTTCGACAGTTCGGTGTACCCGATGCACACCGTCATCGCACCCGCTGCTGCGATGATCGCGGCCAGCTCCGGACCGTCCGGATCGAGAGTGGGCGGCAACTCGGACGGGTCCGGATTGCTCAGGCTGTTGATGTAACCCCCGAGGGATGCGTCGGGCAGCACCAAGAGGTCGATGCCCTCTCGGGCCGCACTGGAGATGATCGTCGTGATCTTCAGTACGGCCCGATCGACATCCTTTCCGAAATGTGCTGCCAATGCACCGATCTTGATGGGGGCCACGTCGAGTCAGACCATCTGACTCTGCGGTTGTACGGCACTGATCTCGAGGCCGATCTGATCCGCCAGGAACGCAGCATCCCGGGCCACCGAGGCGAAGCGCCCCGAACCCCAGGTGTGCTGCCACGGCAGGCCCAGGAAGTACAAGCCGGGAACGGACGTGACGCCGCGGTTGTGCGTCGGGTGGCCCTCGCCGTCGAACGCCCCGACCTTCAGCCAGCGGTAGTCGGTACGGAACCCGACCGACCACACGGCAGCGGTGATGTCGGTGGTAGCGAGATCGAGTTCGGTCGTCTCGGACTCCGGACGCCACACCGGTACGTAGCGCTCCTCGGTGGGCGCGCTGATGCCCTCGCGCTCGATGTACGCGTCGATGTTGTCCTTGATGCTCTCGGCCACCCGATCGGCAGCGTCGAGGGACGCTTCGAGGGTCGGTGCGAACTGCAGGACCCCGTCCTCGACGCCCAGCAGACGGCCGTACAGCTGCATGCCCTCGGTCGCGAACGCGCGCAGGTCGATGTCTCGACCACCGTCACGGCCGGTGACGTAGTGGTTCGTGTTCTCGCGTTTGCCGACGCCACCGGGTTGATCTTCGATGGAGACATCGTAGACGCCCATGTCGTGCAGCCAAGCGACACAGTCTCGCCCCCGATAGAAGCGTGCGACGCGAGGTGCGGTGCCGGCGACCAGGTGAACGCGCCGACCGTCGAGGTGCAGATCCTCGGCGATCTGCGCACCGGACTGACCGGTACCGACGACCAGAACATCTCCCTCCGGGAACTGATGGGAGCCGCGGTATTCCGAGGAGTGGATCTGGACGATGTCACGGGGAAGCTTCTCGGCGAAACGGGGAATGGTCGGGATGTGGTAGCCGCCGACGGCAACGACGATCTGATCGGCGTGCATGGGGCCGGCGGAAGTCTGTAGATCGAAGCCGCCGTTCGAGCCCTGAAGCGTGTGTTCCACCGAAACATGCTCTCGGACGGGCGCATCGAAGCTCTCGGCGTAGCGTCGAACGAAGGCGTATACCTCGTCGCGCTGCATGAACCCGTCGGGATCGTCACCGTCGTACGAGTATCCGGGAAGCGCGCACTGCCAGTTGGGGGTGACGAGGGTGAAGTTGTCCCAGCGCGAGTCCTTCCATTCGTGCGCGATGGTGTCTCGTTCGAGGACGACGTGTTCGATACCGCGTTGCGTCAGGTGCCAGCTGATGGACAGGCCCGCTTGCCCGCCGCCGATGACGATCACGGAGTGGTGTTCTACTGCGCTGTGGTGTTCTACTGCGCTGTGGTGTTCTACTGCGCTGTGGTGCTCGGTCATAGCAATTCAGCTCCCGACATACTCAGTATGCGAACGGCACCGGCCTGATACGACGCGCTGACACCGTGAATCTCTTCCATTTGCTGCGCGGCCGATGTGCACCGCATACCGAACTTGGCGAGAACTCGATCGCTCGCTACGGTCAGCGCCTCCGACGTTCGCTGAACGAACTCGGCCACCGGGTATTCCTGGCCTGGCGTCAGATAGTCGTGCATCACCAAAGAGGGCGAGTAGCAGGACTGTTCGCGTCCGTCGGGCCACCGCACCACGAACGACATCTCAGGCATGAACGGTCTCCTTGGTGATGGTGCGATAGACCGCGGGCCGTCGATCGCGGAGGTTGTACATGCCGCCGCCACGTGCGGCACCGATGAGCGCCTCGACATCGACGGTGGCTGTGGCCAAACCCGGCTCGACGCCTGTGCCCGCGAGGATCTCACCACCGGGCCCGACGATCTTGGCGCTGCAGACGAACCTCAGAGACCCGAACGTGCCGGCCTGATTCGCCGCGACCCAGATGATCTGATTCTCCAGTGCGCGAGCGCGATCGTAGATGTCGAAGCGCTGCTTCCACCGGTCTTCTTCCATGTTCGGGGTCGTCGCGGTACGTGCCGTGGGCCATGCGGAGATGGACGCGACGATCTCGGCTCCGTCGAGCGCGAGTTCCCGGGCTGCCTCGGGGAATCCCTTGTCGTAGCAGATCTGCATGCCCATCCGGCCGACCGGAGTGTCGAATGCGGAGTAGCTGTCTCCCGCTGCGTAGCAGAGGTTTTCGCCGAGTGGCTGATGCACCTTTCGGTACGAGCCGAGGATGCCGCTGCCGTCGACCGTCACGGCAGCGTTGTAGCGGGTATCGCCGTCCTTCTCGCAGAATCCGAACGTGACGACGGTATCGCCTGCCATGTCGATGACCCGCTTGATCTCGGGGCCGTCGAGTTCCAGAGCGGGTGGAAGCGCCTTCAGTCGACGCTGTCGCGATTCCTCGGTCTCGTCGCCGCCACCGAGGCTGGGCAGGTACCCACCCAAGCACGCTTCCGGTAGCACCAGAAGTTGGCTACCGCGATTACGCGATTCCTCGAGCAGTGCGGCGATGGTGGCGTAGCCCTGTTCCATGTCGCGGCCGAATTCGGCTGCGGCCACGGAGATCGTGATGTCGTTCATGCTTCTCCCAATCCGGTCACCGTCGAAGTGACCGCGCGCGTGGTGATTCCGTCGGGCCATCGCAAGGCGACGCCCGGAATATCGTTGAGCTCTCCGCATTCTGCGGACAGTGCAGGTCCGGACGGTGCAGTAAGTGCACCGGGACGGTCCGCGGTGATCATCGCGAACCCGGGAAAACACGTGATCCATTCGCCCATCGACGCCGAGTCGGGCTTCGGGATCGAGGAGATGTCCAATACGGCACCGGTTCCGCTTGCCTCGGCGAGCATTCCGGTGGTCCCGGCCAGTCCCGCCATCGAGACGTCCTTGGCGGCCTTGGGTGCGGTACGGGCAACGAACGATGCCATGGTCGTCAGTTCGGCGGAGTTGCGCCGAGACGTCGAATCCCATTGCTGGCCCTGGTATCCACGACGCCAACCACCCTCGACGTCGACCGTCAGGGTCAACCGATCGCCGACGTTGCCGCCACCGGCCCGAACCGGGTTCGCCGTGCGACCCAGCGCGGTGACCGACAGCGATGACGGGACCCCGGCCTGGGTGTGACCGCCGAGCACCGGAACCTGCCAGGCCGCAGACGCATTGGCGAGGCCGCGGATGATGCGGGTCAGTCGAGACTGGGTCGGTGCACCGACGGAGTCGAGCATGCCGACTGCGTAGGCACCCATCGCCGAGAGGTCGTTGAGGTTGACCAGGGCCGCACACCAGCCGGCCCACTCCGGGTCGCGGTCGACCATCGAGGGAATGATCGCATCGCAGGCGGCGATCATGTCGCTCCCCGGTACCGGCACCCCGTCGTCGCCTCGAAATCCTTTGGCACCGAGCCCGAGTGGCTGCGCTTTCAGTGGCGCAAGGACACCGGCCAGCATCGCCTTGGTCGACGACACCAGCCGTTCGATTCGGTCGATGGGCCAGTACATCGCCACGTGTGGGGCGTTGGCCACCTCGACGTCTCCGCGCCTGATCCAGCCCAGACGGGTGAACAGTGTCTCGTTGCGCTTCTGCACCGTCGCGTCGAAGCGCAGCACGCCGCGACTTTCGGCATGAGCACAGGCCGCACGCACCAGCGCTGGACCCACACCGGATGTGCGTGCCGACGCGGCGACCACCAGACGACTGCCGGCCCACCACCCCAGATCCGTTGCCGTGCAGGGTGCCAGGCGCACCCCGCCGAGCACGGTGCCGTCTCGATCGGTGGCCACGAGAACGACGCAGCGGGGATCGTCGTCGACGTCGTCGTGATCGGTACCAGCGAACAAGCCCTGCTCGGAGACGAACGTCTCCCTACGCAGGGTCCGATACGCGTTCAGTTCTGCTGTGCCGCTGCACGGCTGGACAATGAACTCCGGTTGCACGACAGTGACTGCAGCACCCGACAATCCGGCGAGATCGGTACCCTCTACGACGCTGTACATGTCACCCTCCCGCGTTCTGCAGAACGCTGCACGCACCACAGGCCGCACAGCCTGCCTTCTGATCGGACCCGAGCATCGCCGCTGCCTGAAGTTCCTTGGCGACGCGTCGAGTGACGCTTTCGAGGACGTCGGCAGCGGGAGCAGTCGCCCGGTCGACGTCCACCGCCAACGTGCCTGCCAGCGGCCGAAACGGAACGACGAAGGGATACACACCCATCTCGATCAGTTCTGCTGCACCCGAGACCAATTCATCGGGATCCTCGCCGAGACCGACCAGGATGTACGTCGAGACCTGGTTGCGCCCGAAGACCCGCACCGCTTCTTTCCATGCCGCGCGGTACTCGTCCATCGAGACCGATGCCTTGCCCGGCATCCATCTACGGCGCACGTCGTCGTCGAGCGATTCGACGTGAATGCCGATGGATTCGGCTCCGGCGTCGTACAGATCCTGGATGGTCTGCAAGTCCCCGGGCGGTTCGCACTGAACCTGAATGGGTAGTTCCGGGACCACAGCCTTGATGGCACGCACACAACGGGCCAGATGACGGGCACCGCGATCCTTCGCGGCCGAGGTGCCCGTCGTCATGACCATCTGGGTCACCCCGTCCAGCCGGACCGCTGCCTCCGCCACCTCGGCAAGCTGCGCGGGCGTCTTGACGGCGATGGTGTCGCCCGCGTCCAGAGACGCTTCGATGGAACAGAAGCGGCATCGTTGATCGGCGTCGTAGCGGATGCACGTCTGGACGACGGTCGTGGCCAGAACACTGGTTCCGTGCAGTTTAGCGATCTTCTCGTACGCGATGCCGTCGGAGGTGGAGAGGTCGTAGAACTTCGGGCGGTCGACAGCTCGGACATCGAGACCGATGTCGTTGCCGTCGAACAGAACCCGTCCCTCTTCGAGTACGTACGGACTGAGCGGGTTACGTGGGATGGCAGCGCCGAGACCATCGATGCGGACATGTCCATCGTCACTCGGGCCGGCACCGGCAGTTCTGGACACCGGCGTTGCTCCTCGGATTCCGAGCAACGCCAGGTCCACGCGTGTAGAGATGGACATAGTCGTCTCCTAGACCATGTAGGTCGAGTTGATGATGGCACCCTTGCGCGCGTAATGGATCAATGCGTCCTGCACGTCCAGGGGGTGGGCCGGGATGACGCCCTCGATGAGATCTTCTTCACGACCCCCGTGCAGGGCCAGTCCGAAGCGGCAGCAGAACACGGTGCCGCCCTCGGCGATGAACGTCGCGAGGGAGTCGTTGATGTTCTGCTCACCCGGGAAGCCCGAGTCTCCGGTGGTCGGGAAACCGCGTGTAGCAAGGCAATTGATGGCACCGGGGCCGTAGAAGTACATGGCCGATTCGAAACCCTTGCGCAGGGCGCGCGTCGCCTGGAGTACCGCGACGAACGATACCGAAGACTCGTGGGCGATGCCGTGCACCAGCGTGAAGTAGCTTTCGCCGTTCTCCGCCTTGTAGTCGGGGAAGATCTTGGTGGAGCCGTAGATGTTGCTGCCCTTGGGAAGTGAGGGATGCGGAATCTCCTCGAGGGACTTCTTGATGTTCTCGGCGATGGACTGGTCGAGATCTGACACGTGCGTCTCCTGAGGTTCGCAGAGCGGGCTGGATGCGGTGGACACCGATGTCCACCCGAGAAAACCGTCATGTCCGACGAGAGGGCAGATCCTCTGCGGCCATGGAACAAGTACAGGCCTCGTCGATTTCCGATTGGTCACGCTCGGAACAACGTCGTGTTTCAAGGGCCTCACAGTGTTGACGTGGTGTTACGCGGTTACTGTGAAGGGAAGTCCATCCACCCACCGCAGCATGACGAGGAACTCGATGATCGGCGCCGTCACCGGCTTGTTGTACGTGTTGTCCCTGGTAGTGGGGATCTGGGTGCTCGTGAAGCTCGCCACCAACAGGCCCGTTCTACTGAAGAACAAGGCCGACCGCGCGCTGTTCTGGACGATCGCGGCTACCGAAGGCGTCGTTGCACTGCAGGCAGTGATCGGGTTCGTGATGATGTTCGCCTCCGATCGCGACATTCACCGGCTCACGTTCGGGTCGTACCTCGTCGGACTGTTGTTCCTGCTCCCACTCGGAACGTGGTGGTCTTTGGGCGACCGTTCCCGCGGCGGTACCGCGGTACTCCTCGTAGCCGTCCTCACCCTCGCAGCCATGGTGTTGCGACTGAGCCAGATTTGGGCCGGATATGCCTGACAAACTTCAGCAAGCCACGCGCACCGGATTCGGACGCTTCCTCATCGCCGTCTACGCCGTGTTCGCCGTGGCCGCGACATCGCGGTCGATCGTGCAACTCACCACCCGATTCGACAACGCCCCGGTCGCGTACCTGCTCTCGGCATTTGCAGCGGTGGTCTACATCATCGCGACGGTCGGACTGGCACGAGCAACCGAGGCATCACGACGAGTAGTGACGGTCTCCTGCATCATCGAACTCATCGGAGTCCTCGGCATCGGCACCCTCAGCTACATCCAGCCCCAGGACTTCCCGGAACCGACGGTGTGGTCGCACTTCGGATCCGGTTACGTCTTCATCCCGGTGGTGCTACCCATCGCAGGACTGTGGTGGCTGCGAAAGACACGACAGCAGTAAGGGTCTGCTCTACATCTCGCGCAACTGTGTCAGGTGTCGACGCACCTCTGTGGCGGCGACGCAGCATCTGCTTAATGGATGTTCACCTGCACTGCCGGCCGACCCCTACATCGAGGCCACTGCGCGCCGCCACGTTCGAGTTCAGCGGTCCCGGGCGATCCTCACTCGACTGACGTTGCGGCCTTATCACGGGCAACCGACAGGTTCCGTATCCCGAATCCTTCTGCACAGCAATAGTTTTCGATTGCACCATCATTGCGCATCGAACACCCGTTCGATACACTTATCCCCGTGACCACGGAGATCTGGCAACTGAGCGAGAGCGAACTTCTCGCCGACGCTGCTGATGTCTCCCACAAGATCCAGTTGTTGGAGGCCCGCCGGATTGCCCTGGTCGCCGACATCGACACCCGCGTCAGCCGAGAGAAGCTCGGGTTCCCCGGACCCGCCGGCTGGCTGACCTCCACCACCCTGCTCTCACCGTCCAAAGCCACCAAGATCGTCGCCCTCGCCCGCGGCATGAAGAACTTCCCCGACATCGCCGACGCCGTGAACACCGGCGTCATGTCCGTCGACCACGCCGCCCTGATCCTCACCTTCGCCGAAACCCCGCCGAAGAACCTGTCGGAAGAGGGTCGCGATGTCGCACGTAAAGCTCTGATCGCCGCCGCCACCGGACCCGAAGCGCGCACCAGCCGGATTCGTGCAGCGATCACCAGGTTGCAGGACAGCTTCGGCAACGACAAACCACCCGCCGAGGACACCGACCGCAACGAACTCTTCGCCTCCACAACCCTGAACGGGCGGCTGGTGCTCAAAGGCGACTTCGACGCGACCACCGGAGAGAAACTCCTCACCGCACTCTCCCCGCTCACCGAACCCCACCCCGCCGCCGACGGCACCGAGACACTAAGAGCCGGAGACGACCGCAGCCCCGCCAAGCGCAGAGCCGACGCCTTCGGGCACATCCTCGACCGCTACCTCGCCTCCAGCAACAGGCCCACCGAAGGCGGCGAAAAGCCACACGTCAACCTGCACATCCGGTTGCAGGACCTCACCGACCTCCAGAGCCACGGCGACGAAGACGACATCACCGACGACGAAACCACCCGCGCCGCCGAACAATCCGACAACGACGACGCCAACGCCGACGGTGGCGGCGGCGATCTGGTCGACATCGACACCGGAAACCCGATCCACCCCGACACGGCCGAGTCCGATTTCCAGGGCGACCCAGATAGCCCGGCCGCCGACCGTGGCGCGTATCGCGACCTGTTCGGTGACAGCACCACTGCCGGATGGCTACCGTGGATGGGGCCCCTCTCCCGCAACACCTCCCGCCAACTGGCCTGCGACTGTCTACTCACCGCCATCGTCATGGACGAGAACGGCAACCCACTCAACCTCGCCCGCACCGCACGCACCGTCACCGCGAAACAGAAACGCGCACTGACCGCCCGCGATCACGGCTGCGCCTTCCCCGGCTGCGGCAAACCCGCCGCCTGGACCGAAGGCCACCACATCTGGCACTGGGCCGACGGCGGCCCCACCGACATGAACAACCTCGTCCTCCTCTGCGGATTCCACCACCGACTCCTCCACCACAGCGACTGGGAAGTATTCATCGCCGCCGACCAGCACCCCTGGTTCGTACCCCCGGCCACCGTCGACCCCTACCGACAACCCCGACAATCCCACGCCCGAGCAGGCCCCCACATCGCCTAACCCCACACAAACACACCAGCCCCGCACCGAGAACACGGTGCGGGGCTGGAAGAGATTGTCCGACAGCTACTTCAGGAATCCTGAGATGCCCTCACTTCAATGCAGCCAGGTTCGCGACCGACTGCTTCACATCTGTGTCGAGTGCGCGGGCGACCACCGAACCCACTGGACCGA
>NZ_SPNG01000022.1:0-45376 GCF_004563845.1 Rhodococcus sp. 1R11
CAGGGCGCAAGAAGAGCATCGATGTTCCCGAATTGCTTGTCTTGGCAGCAGCACTCGGCGTATCACCGGCCCAACTTCTGTACCCAGACCTGCCCAAAGGCCCGGTCGAAATCCTTCCTGGGCTTGAGCAAGAATCGCACGACGCTCTTCGATGGTTCAGCGGCGAAGCAGGTCTCATGAAGCCGTCGCCAGACTGGACCGAAACCGACACCGAAGAGTCGGTCGGGATGTGGGTACGTGAGCAGTTCGACCCTCGAAACGACCGTGTCGGCATCACACGCGAATGGCTCCAGTCGCTACAGACGATGCGGCGCGCGCGAGTTCAACTGCGCAACGGTTTGTCGAAGAGCGAATCAGCAGAGCACATCGAAACCATGCAAATGGCCTACGAGGATGCACGCAGGCGGTCGGAGGACCTCTTTCACAAGATGACCGAACTAGGAATGGCGGTCGGAGACGAACTAGATGGCTAGGGACCCCTTCAGACTTGGCGAGTGGGGCCGAATCTCGACCACGACATCGGGTGGCGTCAGCGTGGCGCGCGTTCGCATCAGAGATCAGGACGGCAAGCGACGGCTGGTCGAAGCTCGTGGAAAAACCGCAGCCGAAGCGCGGCGCAAGCTGCAGGAAAAAATTGTCAACCGCGAACCACCACATCCTTCTCAGCGTGCTGAACTGAGCAAGACGTCCACGATGTCGGAGCTGTTCACCTATTGGATAGCTCAGAAGACGAAAACTGTTTCGCCGCAGACAATAACGGGCTACAGGCAAGCATGGAACGCCTACTGCGCGGCAGCTGTAGGCGAGATCTTCATCCGTGAAATGACGGCAGGGAAGGTCGACTCTTTGATCAATTCGATCGGAGAGAGGACCATGAGTGGCGCTCGGATGTCGCGGATCGTGATGTCCGGCATGCTCGGTATCGCCGTACGGTTCGACTTACTCAGCCACAATCCAGTTCGCGATACGCCGAGACCGACCCCAAAGAAGTCCGCAGTCCGCGCGCTGACTTCCGACGAGCTCGACGAATTGCGCGCACGCGTGCAGAACTACTCTCGCCACCAGACCGTCGACGAACATGGGGTCGTACGGCCGAAGCTCGGACAGCGACCCGGTGCCGATCTCGAGGACATTCTTATGCTCCTGATCGCCACAGGTGCTCGCATCGGTGAGCTCTTGGCTTTGAAGTGGGACCAAGTCGATCTGGACTCGCCGATCCCGACCGTCACATTCAGCGCAACTCTTGTTGTTCCGCGAGCGGCCGGCGAACGCCTGTTCCGTCAGAACTTCCGAAAGGGTGATGCACCTCCGCTTACCGTGGTGCTCCCGCCGTTCGCAGTCAGAGCACTCCGACGTAGGCGCGCTATGCCAACGTTTCAGAACCCGGAGAACGCGCTGTTCGTGACGGGCACCGGCAATTGGGTGTCGCCGGCAAACGTCCGGAGATCGTGGCGAGCTGCACGCGGCGACGACTTCGACTGGGTAACCCCTCACACCCTTAGAAAGACCGTAGCCACTCTGGTTAAAGAGACTTACGGGGTCGAAGCAGCTCAGATTCAGCTGGGACACGCCAACACGAGGGTCACCGAGGCGCACTACATCCAGCGAGTGACCTTGGCCCCAGACATGAGCGACGCGCTGAACAAGTTTGCGCCCAAGGCTTAGGCCTCCGCATGCATCAAGGTCCGGCTGAGCCCGTCGCGCGGACAGTTGGGCCTGGCCCCATCATCGGCAATTCTGGCCAGATCTCGGCAGGCGGGACCGATCGCGCTCGCCGCAACCTGGAACCGATCCATCCTTGAACTTTCGAGACCGTAAACGGACCGCAGGCGCGAAGACGACCTCCATGGGTCGCGCGAACCTCCTAGTAGGGGCGGAGCGAGCAACTCATCACTTTGCCCTCAAAGTGATGAGTAAGTGATGAGTTGGGGCAAAACCCCGTCACAGCAAAACACCCCGCCTCCAGCTTTACGCTGGTGACGGGGTGTTTCGGCGTGCGCCATCAGGGATTCGAACCCCGGACCCGCTGATTAAGAGTCAGCTGCTCTAACCAACTGAGCTAATGGCGCCGATCCGCACCGCGTGTTCTCTGCGGTGCGGGAGAAACATTAACAGCAGATGCGGCCAGATGTGAAATCGGCTGGTCAAGGCACCTGTTGTGTCAGTTGAAGATCCTGCGAACCACGAGAACTGCTACCACTGCGCCGACTCCGAGCAGAGTGAACTTCACGGCCGGCTCGTTGAGCTTGGCCACCACCGTCTGCTTGGTGTTGGCGACGATGTTCTTGGGGCTGGCACGGACGCTCAGCTCGTCCAGCGTGCTGGCCAGCTGATTGCGAGCGGCCTCGATCTCGCGCTCGATTCGGTCGGTGTCCTTGGCCACGTGTCCTCCAACTTGTCTGCAAATAGTCTTGGTCGTACTCGAGCCTAGAGCACGGCGGTATTTCGATACTCTCGTGCGGTGACCGAATACAGCAAGCTCGAGCCGGGCGACACCGCTCCGGCGTTCACCCTGCCCGATGCCGACGGCAACGACGTCTCTCTCGCCGACTACGCAGGCAAGAAGGTGATCGTGTACTTCTACCCCGCCGCGAGCACGCCGGGCTGCACCAAGCAGGCCTGCGACTTCCGCGACAGCCTCGCCGAGCTCAACGGTGAAGGCCTCGAAGTCATCGGCATCTCCCCGGACAAGCCGGCCAAGCTCGCCAAGTTCCGCGACAAGGAAGAGCTGACGTTCCCACTGCTCGCCGACGAGGAGAAAACGACCCTGCAGGCGTGGGGCGCGTTCGGGGAGAAAAAGAACTACGGGAAGGTCTACGAGGGCGTCATTCGCTCGACGTTCCTGGTGGACGAGGAAGGCAAGATCGAGGTGGCTCAGTACAACGTTCGCGCCACCGGCCACGTCGCCAAATTGCGCCGCGATCTATCGGTCTGATCACTAGCTCTGCGATGTGGCCAGTCGGTGCAGGAACAATGCTTCGGCGACGGCCATCTTCTCGATTTCCGTCGGGTCCACGCTCTCGTTGGGGGCGTGGATCCGGCATCGGGGTTCTTCGACGCCCATGAGCACGATCTCGGCGTCCGGCAACGCCTCCGCCAGCGCGTTGCACAACGGAATGGACCCGCCCTGCCCCGCCGTCCCCATGGGGCGTCCGAATGCCTCTTCCAAGGCACCTGACAGCGCTGCGTAGGCCGGGCCGTCCGTTCTGGCCCGGAACGGCGAACCGATCGCTTCTCGCTCGACGGTGATGCGTGCATTCCACGGCGTGCGTGCCTCCAGGTGCGCCACCAACGCGTCCTGAGCTTGCTGCGGATCCATGCCTGGCGGAACTCGCAAATTGAGCCGTGCCGAGGCACGAGGGGAGATTGCGGCGGCCGAGCCCACGACGGGCGGGCAGTCGATTCCGAGAACGGTCAGAGCCGGGCGCGCCCATACCGCGTCGGCCACGGTGCCCGAACCCGCCAGTGCGACTCCGTCGAGCACCCCGGCGTCGGATCTGAACTGCTCGGCGTCGTACGGCACGCCATCCCAAGTCTGCGCACCGTCGAGACCGTCGACGGTGGTGTCACCGTGCTCGTTGCGCAGTGTCGCCAGCACCTGGATCAGCGCGCTGAGCGCACCGGGTGCCGGTCCCCCGTACATTCCGGAATGTACTTCTCCGGCAAGCGTTTCCACATGTACGACGACGTTGGCTATCCCACGAAGAGTGGTGGTGACCGTCGGCAGACCCACCGCAGTGTTGCCGGTGTCCCCGATCACCACGACATCGGCAGCGAACAACTCGGGCCGCTCGTCGACGAGTGCTTCGAGCCCGCCCGTGCCCATCTCCTCCGAACCCTCGCAGACGATCCGCACGCCGACGTCGAGCGACTCCCCCACCGCGCGCAGCGCCAGCAGATGCATCAAGATGTTGCCCTTACAGTCGGCCGCACCTCGGCCGTACCACCGACCGTCACGCTCGGTCAGCTCGAAAGGCTCACTGTCCCAATAGCTTCTGTCGCCGGGAGGCTGGACGTCGTAGTGCGAATACAACAGGACGGTCGGCGCTCCCGCCGGTGCCGGCCGAGAACCGACGACAGCCAGTGAGCCGTCGCTGGTCTCGATCAACTGCACGTCGGGGATTCCGGCGTCGACGAATGCCCGCTGCACCCACTGCGCTGCACCGACGCATTCCTCCACCGGGAACTGCCGAGGATCGTGCACAGATCGAAACCGGACCAGTTCTGCCAGCTCCGATTTCGCGCGAGGCATCGACTCCGCGATCGCGGATCGAATGTCAGCGGGGCGTACATCGGTCGGCATGGTTCCTCCAGACGAGAAATGACAGACGGGCTCTCGCCAGTCTGTCATTTGCTCGCACCTACCGAAGCGACACGTCAGCCTCCGGCCAATTCCTGCGCGATCCACTCACCTGTGTGCTGCCAGTGCCGATCCCAGGCTTCCCGCTCGAGTTGCTCCTGGGACTTGCCCGGCTCGGGAACGACGGTGGGCACAGTCAACTGCGGCGGATCCACGGTGGCCGCAGCGGGCTTCGGGGTACCTGCAGGCGAAACGTCCTGCGGCACCCAGGGCTGCGGCGCCCCCTGTTGCGGAGCCCCTTGCTGTGTAGTCCACTGCTGTGTCGTACCGGTCGGCGAGGTGGTCGTCGGCTCGACGGCCGAACCCGCCGTGGGCGGTAGCGTCTTCGGCACGGCGTCGGCCGGCAGTACAGGCGCAATCGGCGCAACGGTCATCGGATCGACGTAGCGTGTCGCGCCGGCCAAATCGGCACCGCTGTCGAGTTGGTCGGCGCTCTGCCCGGCGGTGCTGTCCCCGTCACTCGGCAGCGTCGCCGCGACGGCGACACCGGCCGAGGCCACGCCGGCGAGCAGCACGGCAGCGAAGATCAGCTTGCGGCCGCCGGTCACTGAACTCGACCTGCCCGTTGCTGCCACCGGAGCCGTGAGCACCACCGAAGGGACCGTCTCCGGCACTGCGGCCTCGTCGGACTCGTCGACTGTCTTCGTATCCACGAGGACCTGATCCTCGGCCGAAACCGATGCGAGCCAGGCCGCTCCGCAGGCAGCGACACGATCTGCGGCACCCACTCGCACGACGGGCACACCCAGACCGAGGGAGAGAATGTCGATCAAGTCCCGGTTACTCGACCTGTCTCCGAACAGCGCCACGGCCTGTGGCTTCTTGCCGGATTCGTCGACCACTTCCCACACCAGCGGAATTGTGCTGCCGATTCGTTCGGGGGACATCGAGTCCAAGGCAGCATTTTTGGCGGGCGTGAGCGTGGCATCGGCTGCGTCGGCGAGAGAGATGGATACGCCGTGTTCGCCCATGTAGTAGAGCAGCACCGTGCTCGCGTCGGCGAGGTCCTTCGTACGGGCCAACCAGGACAGGAACGATTGGGATGCCGAAACGAACACCGTCGACTCGTCGGTCACTGCCCCGGCGAGTTCGGCGCGCTCGGACTCGGACCGATGCACGACGGCGACGGCGTCAACCGACACGTTCAGCGTTGCTGCCTCGGCACGCATATCCGAGATCGCGCGCAGTAGAATCGCGGTCACGTCGGGGTCGAGTGGGGTGGTGGAGTGCGCGAGCACCTCCCCCGAGGTCGGCTCGAGCAAGACCGTCTGCATCGAGCCGGATTCGATCGCTGTACCGATTGTTGCCACTTCAGTCTCCCTGTGCTCGGGGTGAGGCTCCCGACCATGACCGTCGCCCCGCGGACACGAACGACGACCACCCTGCACGGAAATTGATTCGTTACCTCTAACCATACCGATTGCCCGTTTGCCTGGCTGATATCAGCCTTGGGGATTGTCACAAACCGACGGCCCGATGGCTGTCGCCGCATACAGCGCTCCCCTACAACAGCGATCGAATTCGGAGTGGGCGATGCGACCCGCACGACAGAAGTGGATACAGTGCACCCGCGACGGATAGCCTGACCGGGTGGATTCCTCTGCTCGTGCCCAGTCCTCGCGCCGTCTCGACGCCGCGCTCGAGTCGACGGCGCAGACTCAGGAGCTGATGCCGAGGCGCCGACCCACGCAGGAACGCAGCCAACGTAAATTCGACGCGTTGCTCCAGGCGTCGCGTGAACTGCTCAGCGACGTGGGCTTCGAATCGTTCACGTGTGAAGAAGTCGCGTCACGGGCGGAGCTGCCGATCGGCACTCTGTACCAGTTCTTCGCCAATAAGTACGTCATCGTCTGCGAACTCAATCGCCAGGACCTGGTGGGCGTGCAACAGGAATTGGCAGAATTCGACGGCGAGGTGCCGTCCCTGGACTGGGTACGGTTCCTGAACAATTTCGTCGACCACATGGCCGGGATGTGGATGACGGACCCGTCGCGCCGCGAGGTATGGCTCGCGATGCAGTCGACACCGTCCACCCGCGCCACCGGGGTCATTCACGAGCGCGAGTTCGCCGATCAGGTCTCACGCATGCTCGGACCGTTGACGCCGCGCACACCGCGGCACCGTCGCAATCTGATGGCCCAGGTGTTGGTGCACATCGTCTACTCGATGCTGAACTTCTCGGTGCAGGACGGCCAGAGCCACGAAGATGCGGTGGCCGAACTCAAGCGAATCATGATGGCGTATCTGCTCGTCGCAGAGAAGGAGAGCAGGCGCTCCGGCGGGTCGGTCAACACCGACGACGCCTGACCCACCCGCTTCACCCATACGAAAGGCCCGCCCGATCTCGTGGATCGGACGGGCCTTTGTCGTCGTTCAGCGTGGAGTCACTCCTCCAGGATCGCCACCGCGGCGGCGATATCGCCGTCGTGTGTCAGCGACAGGTGAATCTTGACCGTCGGCAGAAACTCCTGTGCCATTCCGTGCAGCTTGATGGACGGTCGGCCCCACGCATCGTTGACGACCTCGATCAACGGATACGGATTGTCGCCGATCTGCGGCGGCCGTGCGAAACGTGATGTCGCCCAGGCTTTCAGAACTGCTTCCTTGGCGGCCCACCGTGCTGCGTAGTGCCGCGTCGGGTCGGAGCTCTTGGTCGCCGCGTGCCGACGTTCACCCGCGGTGAAGCTGTCGCGAATCATCGTCGTGCCGACCTTTTCCATCTGCTCGGCGAAGTCGGACACCGTCACCAGGTCGAAACCCACTCCCAAGATTGCCATCAGATGGCACCCGGCAGACCGGAGGAGTAGACGTCGTCCTCGCCGAGGCGAGCGGACTCGTTGAGCAACACGTTGGCCTCCAGTTCGCGTGACGCCTTGGCCGGCGTCCCGTCATGTCCCAGTCGTCGATCGTCGGGCCGCTCGTAGAGGGAGTCGCCACCCACCATCGCGGAGATCAGCCTGCGCTGACCGGCGATACGACGCTCGTTCGCCTTCGCGATGTACTCCGCACGCCGCTCGGCCGGAACAGCCTCGAGGAATGCTTGCGGGTGCACCAACGCGATGAGTCCGGACACGTGCCCGAAGCCGAGCGAGGTGAGCAGACCCGCCTTCAGCGGAACCGAGTCACCGAAGCGCAGCGGCTCACGAGCCCACACCAGGTGCTCGAAACCGGTCATCTTGTCGTCGACGCAGTCGAGGCTGCGGTTCGGCGGGATGACACCGTTGGCCAGCACCTGGCACAGGCCGATGAGCTGCCAGGCAGCCGCTCCACCCTTCGAGTGCCCGGTGAGGGACTTCTGCGAGACGACGAACAGCGGAGCGCCGTCCGATCGGCCGATGGCCTTGGCCAGGCGGGTGTGCAACTCGGCCTCGTTGGGGTCGTTGGCTGCGGTCGAGGTGTCGTGCTTGGAGATCACGGCCACGTCGTCTGCACTGACGCCGAGTGCGTTGAGCGAGAGCGCAAGTGCCGAATCCCTGCCGCCGCGACCGGCACTGAGTGCGCCCAGTCCCGGAGCCGGGATCGACGTGTGCACTCCGTCGCCGTACGACTGTGCGTAGGCCACCACTCCGAGGACGGGCAGGCCCATCTCGAGTGCCAGATCGCCGCGAGCGAGCAGAATCGTTCCGCCGCCGTGCGATTCGACGAACCCTCCACGCCTGCGGTCGTTGGCCCGAGAGAAGCGTCGATCGCTGATTCCCTTGGCGGACATCGCTGCCGAGTCCGCCGTGGCCGACATGTCGCCGAAGCCGATGATGCCTTCGGTGCTCAGGTCGTCGAATCCGCCGGCGACCACGAGCTGCGCCTTGCCCAGCTTGATCTTGTCGACGCCCTCCTCGACCGAGACGGCAGCGGTTGCGCAGGCGGCGACTGGGTGAACCATCGCGCCGTAGCTACCGATGTACGACTGAACCACGTGTGCAGCAACGACGTTCGGCAGAGCCTCCTGCAGGATGTCGTTCGCACGAGCATCGCCGAGCAGGGTGTCGATGTACAGCGAGCGCATCGACTCCATGCCGCCCATGCCGGTGCCCTGAGTGTTGGCGACCAACGTCGGGTGCACCCAGCGCATCAGTTCCGACGGGTTGAAGCCCGAGGAGATGAAGGCGTCGACCGTGGTGACGATGTTCCACAGGGCAACACGATCCACCGAACTCGCCATGTCGGGCGAGATGCCCCACTTGGTGGGATCGAATCCGGTCGGAATCTGACCACCCACGGTACGGGTGAGCTTCATCTTGCGCGGAACGCGAATCTCGGTGCCCGCCTTGCGAGTGACCTGCCAGTCGCTCGAATCGGGAACCGGTGTGATCAGCGTGTGCTCGGGATCGGCAGCCGCGAACGACCGTGCGTCGATCTCGGTTCCGACGACGAACGTCAGGTCGTTGTCGAGGAAGATCGAGGTCATCAGCGGAGCGGTGTTACCGACCATTGCGCCGTCGTCGCCGTACGTGCGGATACCGCACTTCTCGACCACGATGTCGTGGTACTTGTCGGCGATGTCCTCCTCGGGAACGAGGTCACCGGACTCGATGTCGTACCAGCCCGGCTTGGGATCGTTCTCCCAGGCGATCAGGCCGGTGTTCCACGCGAGTTCGAGAACACCTGCGGCAGAGAGCTGCTCGTCGACCTCCATCTCGAAGCGAGTGCGCGCCGAACCGTAGGGTCCGAGCTCACCTGCACCGACGATGACAATCAGGTCCTTCGGATCGACATCGAGGGCGGGCCACGCCGGGGCAGTGGTCGGGGCGAGACGCGGAGGTGCAGGCAGCGCGGCGATGACCGAACTGTCCACGGCCTCTTCGGTCTTCTCGGCCGCAGCAGCGGCCGCGTCGCGAGCAAGCTCGACGAGGTTGAGCTTGGTGTTGGCCAAGCCGCCCGTCAGATCGGCGACGATGGGCTCCTGAGCAGCCCGACGACGTGCGTCGAGGGTGCTCAGCCGCAGCAGCTCGGTCGCCATCTCCTCGGTCGACCAGGTGCGGACACCTTCGGCTTCGACCGCCTCGACGATGGGATCGTTGCCGCCCATCAAGCCGGTTCCGCGCACCCACCCGATGTGAGCGTGCGCGATCGACACCCGCTCGGCCCAGTTCTTCTCCGAGCCCCACTTCGCGACGACTGCATCGAGCGCGGCCTTCGACTCACCGTAGGCACCGTCGCCACCGAACATTCCACGGTTCGGCGATCCGGGGAGAACCACGTGCAGATGAGTGTCGATGTCATTGTCGTAGCCGACCTTCGACAGTCCGGTGATCAGACGCTCGACCGACCAGAGCAGCACACGCATTTCCATCTCGGCGCGAGCTCCGGCGTCGGACATCTCGCCCATGACCCGAGGTGCGGCGAACGGGAACAGCATCGTCGGAGTGGCAGCTGCCTTGACCAATGTCTTTGCGCCACCGGCAGTGTCGATGTAGTCGCTGCCGATCCACTCGATGAGGGCATCGACGTCGGTGTACGACGCGATGTTGGCCGGAACCACCCACAGCGACGCTCCGTTGCGAGCATTGTCGCGGTACAGCGAGCGGTAGAAGCCCAGGCGCTCGTCGTCGAGCCTCGAGGTGGTGACGAAGACCGTCGCACCGCCGGCCAACAGCTGAGCGGTCACGGCCGCGGCGATGGATCCCTTGCTGCCGCCGGTGACGACTGCGACGTCGTCGGCCCACTGGCCCTTGTCCTCGGATGCGATCGCGATGTCCGCGATGCGTCCGAAGGTCTCGGCGAGCACGGTCTTGTTCTCGTAGTCGGCCTTGGCCTTCCACCACTGTGCTTGAGCTGCAACGGCATTGCCTGCACCAGCGAAGGACTCGACGGCGACATCGCCTGCGGTACCGAGCCACAACCGAGCCAGATCTTCACGGGCAGTTGCCCACCGGTCGTCGATCAGCACGGCGCGCTTGGCGTCGAACGCGGGAGCGACCAGGCG
Organism: Rhodococcus sp. 1R11; assembly: GCF_004563845.1. Taxonomy (NCBI): domain Bacteria; kingdom Bacillati; phylum Actinomycetota; class Actinomycetes; order Mycobacteriales; family Nocardiaceae; genus Rhodococcus; species Rhodococcus sp. 1R11. Next base: position 10,284 of record NZ_SPNG01000022.1, read on the forward strand.
AGGCCAGTCGGAGCCGAGCTCGGCCGAAACCAGCTCCACCAGAGCAGCATCGGGGTTCTCGGCCAGCAGTGCGTTGGGCGCGTCCGCCAGGCCGAGCTGCTCGAGCACCAACCGGGCGGCGGAGGCGAGAACGCCGTCGCGGCCGGTGATGTGCTCGGTGAACTCACCGAGCGCAGCGGCGTCGACGGTTCCACCGGCTCCACCGCCTGCCTGCGGCATGGACACTGCGATTCCACGACGAGCGGCAACCGAAGCAACCGCGGCGTCGATGACGTTGTCGACGGCAGTGCCGTCGGCGAGTGCGCCGTCGGCCAGGCCACCGAGTGCGCCACCACGAACCGAGGCACCATCACGGGTACCGAGAGCGACCTCGGCGGTGACGTGGTGCGCCCAGCCGTCGCCCAGTTCCCAGGTCTTCTTGACGCGGTCGGCGATCGAGGCCGGGCGTCGTCCCGAGGGGCCGAAGACCTTGCGGAGGTGATCGTTGATGGAGTCGCTGAGCACCGGACCGAACGGCTTGTAGGTACGAGCCAGCTTGTTGACCGTGCCCGAGAGCGCGCCCATGTCGGCATCGGCTGCACCGTCGATGGCACCGAGCGAAAGCTCGGAACCGAGGTCGACGAGCAGCTGGTTACGACGCGAGGACACGCCGTCGCACAGGGCCTCGATGGTGTCGGCGGGCCCGATCTGATCGAGTTGCAGCTTGGTCCACAGTCCGATGAGGATCTTCGTCGCGTCGGCGGCGACGAAGGCGATGTCGTCGGGGCGCGGTCCGCCCGACGGTGCAGCGGCCGGAGCGGGTGCTGCAGCCGGAGCGGCCGCGGCTGCGGGAGCAGCGGTCTCGGGAGCCGGAGTTGCCTCGTCCTCGTCGGCCGGAGCCGGGTCGGTGTCGGTGCCGTAGACGATCGCGGCTTCACGTTCGAGGTTGAGTACCTCGACCGGGTGGCCGAAGCGGCCCGGCAGCTTGAGAGTCTGCGACGCGAGGTTGGCCACGGTCGGCGTTGCACCGAGACCGATCTCGACGAAGCGCTCGACGCCCATGCCGCCGTCGGACTCGTCCGCGAAGAGCAGGTCCTGAGTTTCGATCCACCGGACCGGGCTGGCGAACTGCCATGCCAGTAGCTCGGTCAGGATCACGCGGCACAGATCGCTCGGCCGTGCGGCCCACGAATCGAACTCTGCGAGAACGGTGTTCAGCGGCTCGGACGGCACCAGATCGGCGATCTCCTGGACGAACTCGCGGTCGAGCGAGAACGGCTTGGGCACCAGGTTCGGGATGTAGCGCCCCACCAGGATCGCCGGATCCAGCTGCTCGGGCAGCAGGGTCTGCAGGCGGCTACGGAAGTCGTCGACTCCCCCGCGCAGCACGGTCGAGTGGAACGGCACGTCGATGCCCGGAACCATGATGTAGGCGGCCTTGCCGCCGAACTCTGCCCGGCGGATGGCGATCTTCTTCTCGAGCTCACCGAGGCCGGCAACGGTGCCTGCGATGGCGTACTGCGAGCCACGCAAGTTGAGGTTGACGATCTCGAGGAACTCACCGGACTCTGCTGCGACACCGGCGACGAAGCCCTGCACGTCCTCGTCGGCCAGGCCGATCTGAGACGGGCGGATGGCTGCCATGCGGTAGTCGCTTCGGCCGTTCTCGTCACGGGGAACGAGTGCGTGCATGGCCGAGCCACGCTGGAAGACGACCTCGAGGACGGCTTCGAGCGGAAGCACACCGGCGACGGCGGCGAGTGCGTTGTACTCACCCACCGAGTGGCCGGCGAGAATCGAATTGTCCACGAACGCACCGGATTCACGCAGCTCGGCAACCTGTGCGACACCGAGAACGGCCATCGCGACCTGGGTGAACTGCGTCAGGTGCAGCACACCGTCGGGATGCTTGTGCGTGACCCCGCGGGCCTTGAGCGACGTCGGATTGTCGCGCACGACAGCGAGAATCGAGAAGCCGAGCGCGCTGCGCGTGTGCTTGTCGGCACGCTCCCAGATCTCACGCGCGGCCTTGGAGCGAGCGCGTGCGTCCAGTCCCATACCCGGGCGCTGGATGCCCTGGCCGGGGAACGCGTAGACGGTCTTCGGCGCGGCGGTGCGTGCGGTGGCGACCATGACCAGTTCGCCGCCGACTCGGCAGGACACCTCGACCAGTTCGGCACCCTGATCGAATCCGGTGCGGTCGACGCGAACGTCGATCTCCGCTCCGGGGCGGACCATCCCGAGGAAACGAGCGGTCCAGGCAGTGAGACGACGCGGAGGAGTCTTGGTGTCCTCGTGATCGACCGCCGTGACGGTCTGCTGCGCCGCAGCCGAGAGCCACATGCCGTGCACGATCGGACTACCGAGGCCGGCGAGCAATGCCGCGGCATCCGAGGTGTGAATCGGGTTGTGATCGCCCGAGACCTGCGCGAATGCGGCCATGTTGCGCGGGGCCACGATGGTGGCCTGGCGACGGCGACGACGCGGGGTGTCCTTGGCGTCGGCGCTCAGCGAACCGCCGGCGCGAGCCGGATCCACCAACTCGCCCTTGCCGGTGCGTCCACGAATGGCGAAGCGCTCCACCAGGGTTGCGACGGCCGGGGCGTCGAGACCCTCACCGAGCATGGCACCGATCTCGACGGTGACCTCGACGACTCGACCGAGGTCGGTATCGAGCACCTCTCCTGCTGCGGCCTTGACCACGAGAATCGAAGTGTCGGTGGGCAATTCACCGACGAGGTTGACGCTGTGATCGAGGTGCACCAGGTCGAGCATGCCCTCGATGACGTCGATGCCCTCACCTGGAGTGGAGCCTGCGGAATGACCCGTCTGGCCAGTGCGCGTGGCACCCAGGACGGCGAAGACCGCGGGCCAGCAGGCACCGACGAGAACGTCGGGAACGGCCTTGCCGCTGACGGTCAGTGTGTCGGGCAGTCCGGATCCGGTTACGCCGGCGTGGTCGGCGATCAGATCGGGGATCCACGCGATGTTGAGCCGCGCAACGCCGCCCTTGACGGCCGGAAGCTCCTGGCCGGCAGCAACTCCGAGCAGTGCCGACATGGCCTGCTGTGCATCTTCTGCGGTGACGACCGGAGCGCCGCCGTCGATGGTGGAGGCAGGCACCGTCAAACGGATGCGTACTTCCTTACCCGGAGCGAGCGGGACCAGCAGTTCGACGTGCTCGGAGTCGAGCACGGTCAACGAGGAGCCGGTCTGTGGGTGCGTCGCGACGGTGTCGGACTCGACGGTCCAGTCGGCCGGATCGCCCAGGCGTGCGACGGGGTTCTGCGTCATACGCGAGGCCCAGGTGACGTCGGGTGCTGCCAGCACGATGCCCAGCAGTCCGGGCGCGATCTCGGCGTGGCGACGGCTGGCGATGGCCGCCGGTTCGACACCCTCGGCGAGAAGCTGGTCCGCAGTGGCTTTCTCGAATCGGTTCAGCAGTTCGCCGACCGGCTCGTCCACGCGGGTGATACCTGCAACGGCAACGGTTCCGGGGATGATGCAGACCTGATCGGCCGAGTAACGGGCATCGTGTGCCTGCCACAGCGAGTCGCTGCGCCACCAGCGGCGCACGTCACCGTCGACGACGGGAACGAAGTTGACCGGCTTTCCGGGCATGCGGCAGAGCGAGGTGAAGAAGGTGATGTCGGCCGGGTGCAGAACTACGTCTGCGGCGTCGGGGAACTGAGCTAGCAGCGACTTCAGTGCTGCGCGGGGACGTTCGAGCACCTCGGCGTCGGCGAACAGCGTGGGGATGGGTCCGCGATCGACCGGGTGCAGACGTGCCTCGGCGCGCTGCAGCATTTCGAGGAAGCGGGTGCGCCAGGTGACATCGAGCCACACCGACTCACGGGCCTCGGTCACGGCATCGGTGATGTCGCCACCGCAGTCGAATTCGCTGCGTGAGTCCGTTCCGATGGCCAGATCCAGGTAGCGGCTCAGCCACTGCTGGTAGGTCATCTCGGCGACGTCACCGAAGAACGGCTTTGCGGTGCCGTCCAGTGCGGCGATGATCTCGTCGCGGCGCTCGGCCACGGCGTCGGCGTTGCCGGCGACCTCGTCGAGCAGTCGGCCGCAACGCGATGCCGCGTTGTCGATTTCGTGGATGTCGGCACCGAGCTGGCTACGGCCCGAAGCCATTCCGCCGTTGGCGGTTCCGGCCCCGACCCAGTCGGGAGTTCCCGGTGTGTCGACGAGAAGCTGCTTGACCTCGGGAGCCGTCGTGGCTTCGAGGGTGGCCATTGCAGCGGTACCGACGAGGATTCCGTCGAGCGGCATCTTGGGGTAGCCGTACACGGCCGACCAGGTGCCCGTGAGGTACTCCGCTGCGCGCTCGGGGGTGCCGATACCGCCGCCGACGCAGATCACCAGGTTGGGGCGCGAGCGGAGCTCGGCGTAGGTGGTCAGCAGCAGGTCGTCGAGGTCTTCCCACGAGTGGTGCCCGCCTGCGCGACCACCCTCGATATGGACGTTGACCTGGTAGGACGGAACCTCGTTCGCGATGCGGATCACTGCGCGAATCTGCGCGACGGTACCCGGCTTGAAGGAGACGTAGCTGATGCCGGCCTCGGAGAGCTCCTCGATGAGAGCCACTGCCTCGTCCAGTTCGGGGATGCCTGCTGTGACGACGACGCCGTCGATGGCCGCACCCGCTGCACGGGCCCGCTGCACGATGCGACGACCGCCGAGCTGCAGCTTCCACAGGTACGGGTCGAGGAAGAGCGAGTTGAACTGGATGGCACGGCCGGGCTCGAGCAACGTGGAAAGCTCGGCGACGCGGTCGGTGAAGATGTCTTCGGTGACCTGTCCGCCACCGGCGAGCTCCGCCCAGTGGCCTGCGTTGGCTGCGGCCGCAACGATCTTCGCGTCGACCGTCGTCGGCGTCATGCCGGCGAGCAGGATCGGCGAACGTCCGGTCATCTTGGTGAAGGACGTCTCGACGACGACGCGGCCGTCGGGCAGCGTCACGGGCTTGGGCGCGAATGCCGACCATGCCGGCTGCACCTCGGGAGCGGCACCGGGAGTGAGCAGATTGCGGTGGCCGCCGCGCGAGGATGCCGCGATGATGCCGACGCCCTGTCCACGCAGCGCCGGGGTGGTCATGCGGGTGAGCAGGTCGCCGGGTCCGAGGTCGAGGATCCAGTCCGCGCCGGCCTCGACGACACCGTCGATGGCGTCGACCCAGTCCACGGAATCGACGAGGATCTTCTGCGCCAGATCGCGGGCCAGGGCGGCATCGAGACCGCAACGCTGCGCCCAGGCGTCGACGAGCTCCACTGCGTCGGTCAATGCGGGGTGATGGAAGCCGATCTCGACCGGGAGCTGCTCGAAGACGGGTGCGAACACCGCGCCGCCGCGCTTCTTGGCATCGCGCTCACGTTCTTCCCGAGCCGCGATCTGCTCGCACTTCTCCTGTACGCGAGCCAACTGAGCCGGCGGCCCGGACAGCACGACGCGGCGACGACCGTTGCGGATGGCCAGAGCGGCGGAGCGCTCGGGTGCTCCCGGTAGCGCGAGCTCGTCGACTATTGCCTGCAGACGTTCGGGTTCGACGTTGCCGACCGAGACCATCGGCGCACGATCACCGGCACCGATGATGCCGCGGCGACGTCCGACGAGTCCGGCAGCAGCACCGACCAACTGCGCAATGGCCAGAAAATTGGCGTCCTGTGCGCCGTCCGCGGCGACGGACTCGGCGGCGATGAGGCCCTGCGAGTGTCCGACCACCTTGACCGGCGGGGTCTGGGCAGGGTCGAGGCCCTGCAGCTTCAGCGCACGCAACGCGGCGACCTGAGTGAGGAAGACGCCCGGCAGAGATACCGCAGCCGAGGTCAGTGCCGCTTCGGAGGGCCCGTAGGAGCCGGCGGTGTCGTCGTCGGCGAGGTCCTGCTCGAGCATCCAACCGATCGGGTCGAAGCCGACCGAGCGGACGACCAGCAGCTCGTCGGACACGGGCGCGAGCACTGCTGCTGCCTCGTTGACGAGATCGGTCAGTTCGGGCTCGAGTGCGGAATCGCGCGCGAGCTCTTCGAGCGAACTCAGCCAGGGCGCACCCTGACCACCGAACGCGAGGGCGTACGGCTCGCCCGCGGCGAATCGATCTGCCAGAGTCCGAGAGCCGCCACTGCTTCTAGGGGCTTTGCCTGCGTTGCCTGTGCTTCGCGAGCCGCGTCCGTGTGATGGTGTGCTCTCGTTGATCGTCAAGGCTGAAGATTCCTCTCGTGGACGTCTCGGGGGGTCGAGGCGTTCGCTGTGATGACTGCCGTGGTGCGTCGTGGGCAACAGGGCAAAGCGTGAGCCTGTCTTCGTCGACAGGTCTCCTTCGCGCTGCTCCAGATTGACACAAAATCATGAGGAAATCCTCAGGTTTGCTCGGACGTCCGAGTGCTACCAGCGAGTACGCCCGAGCAAGCGCCTTTACTTTCTGTTTACCCAACTCGTGAGTAACCCGTATCGAGCCTGGCGGGAGACTCGGCAGCGACGGCAAAACATGAGGGAACCCTCGCATTTTTCGTTATCTTTTTGTGATGTGATCTCGAGCACTCCACGAGCGTCCGGTGACCTGTCGGTGGGGTCGTCTAGCTTTCTCCTACGAACCGCATCCGATAGGGCGGTCGACGAACTCCGGGGGGAATTCATGTATTCATCGGTTACGGACACTTGCACGACCGGCGAGCTCGAAGCAATGCTGTTGCACATCGAATTGATTGCCTCGCAATCGAATTCGCCGCACTGGACACCGGGGTGGCGCGACGAATCCGAGGCGGCGCTGCTCGACGCCATCTTCTCCGCGCGCGCTCCTTACGGAGGACCGACCAGTGGGGTGCGAGCGGCCATCGGACGGTGGCGGTCACACCGCGGCGATAACCGACTCGACGACTTGACAACCCTTGCAGAACTGACTTCGGATCCGGATCGGCTCGTGCAGATCCTGTCCAACCGTCAGCTCGTTCCAGGAAACAGCCGAACCAAAGCGGCGGCAGCCGCCGTGGCAGCGCAGACGCTGATCACGTCGGGGTTGACCGGTTCGGCCGACTTCATGGCGCACACCGCGGAACAGTTCGACGCGTTCCGCGCCATTCCAGGCCTCGGCGAGACCACCTGGGAGTGCATGCTCATGCATCTCGGCGTACGCACCGACAAGGCGACCGCACATCTGACCGCGTTCGTCGCCGACGCTCTCGAACCACTCCATCGAGACCTCGCCGCCGACATCGCCGAGGATCGCTCCCCCGCGATTCTCGACGCCGCAGCGGACGCACTCCACATCGATCTCGCCTCGCTCGAGCACGCGCTCTGGCGCTACCAGCACAAGCTGCGCAGACCGACGCAGCGTCACTCCGAGGCTGCGCTCCGATCGGCGGGCTGAACCTGCGAGATCATCACCTCGATGCCATCGAGGATGCACTCCACACCGAAACGATAGGCATGCACGGGGTCGCTGGCGGCGTCGTACGACGTCGCCGCGGCCGTCCCGATGCGGGACGACACCGGAAAACGCTCCCGCGTCATCACCCGCTCGATGACGGGTGCAGTAGCTGCCCACCACTGAGCGTCGGACATTCCCGACTGCTTCTTCACCCGATCGACCGCAGCCGAGGCCCTCGCGGTCCCCGAGACGTGAGTGAGAACCAGTGTCAACACCGAATCGATCTCGACGTCACCGAGCCCGGTACCGACGAGGGTTCGCAGCTCTGCCTCGTACTTGTCGTTGGTGTGCGGACCGAGCACCGGACGCGCACCGATGGCGTCGAGCAGCCACGAATGTCGTTGATAGAGTTCCCAATTGCGCTCGGCAACAAAACGCAACGCGGACCGCCACCCACCGGGGACCGATGCCGGCTCGTCGACGTGGGTGTACAAATTTGCCAGAGACCGATCGATCATCAGGTCCGTCAACTCTTGACGCCCCGGCACGTGGGTATACAGCGACATCGCACCGACCCCGAGATGCTCGGCCACATTGCGCATCGACACCGACTCCAACCCGTTCGCATCGGCCATCTCGATTGCCGCGTCGACGATCGCGTCGACGCTCAGGCCGGTTCGGCTCGGTTTCGCGTCGACCCGCCACAGCAGTTCGAGGATGCGCGCCGGATCGAACGAGTTCTCCTTCTTCACCACCCGGCGAGCCTAATCGGACGTCGACGTGGCTCGAAGAACCGCGTCGCACGCACAGCAGCATCGGTTGTAGACTTCATCGGCACGCGCGAGTGGCGGAATTGGCAGACGCGCTGGATTTAGGTTCCAGTGTCTCAGGACGTGGGGGTTCAAGTCCCCCCTCGCGCACAACGGTTGTTCAACCGGCTTTTCTCGAGACTCCCAGGTCTGCAGGTTCCGACGTGTGAAGGTGGCTCGTATGTCCAGCGATCCCGACGACGACGCGATCTTCGCCCACATTTCCGACGAACGTCGCTCCCTCGCACGCACTCTCGATACCTTCACGCCCGAACAGTGGGACACCCCATCGCTGTGCGACGCCTGGACGGTCCGCGACGTCGCCGCCCATCTCGTGGTGCCCCTGATCGTCCCGCTGTGGCAGTTCGGACTCGCCATGGTGCGCACTCGGGGCAACTTCGATCGCGCCAATCAACTGATGACCCAGCGAGTGAAGCGCAAGCACGGCGACGAATTACCCGCGCTCCTGACAGCTCACGCAGACAAGAAGTTCACCCCGCCGGGCCACGGTCCGCTGGCCCCGTTGTCCGACGTCATCGTGCACGGACTGGACGTGTGCAGGCCGCTCGGTATCGAGCACCACGTCCCCGAGCACCGCATGACCACGCTTCTCGACTTCCTGGTGCCGGAAAGCGGTGCGGCACCGTTCAAGGGGCCCGAGCTTCGACTGCAGTGGCGCGCAACCGATCTGGACTGGAGTAGGGGCGAGGGGCCCGTCGTCGAGGGATCGGCGGGCACCCTGGCGTTGGTGCTGACGGGGCGCAGTAGCGCTCTCGCCGACATCACCGGTCCCGGTGCCGAGAAACTTGCCGAAGCACGGGCAAACCGTCGTCGGTCGTGAGTCGAACCCGGCCCGTCCATGGTGAGAATCACCGGCCGGCCACCCGACGTGACTACCTTCGGTAGTAGTTGCTCCGGTACCGTCGAGTGGTGACCTCATCCCGCCCGAAGCGTCGGCCCGCGCTCATTGCGCTGGTGATCGTGTCCGCGGCGGTGTGTCTCGGTCTCGGCTGGTGGCAGTGGGAACGCTTCGAGGCGGTCGGCGGCAACGGTCAGAACCTCGGCTACGCGTTCCAGTGGCCATTGTTCGCGGGGTTCGTCGTCTACGCCTACCGAAAGTTCGTCCGCCTCGAAGACGAGGACCAGGACGAGCCCGACGCCGGGCAGCCCGACGGGCCCACCGAGGTCCCTCTCGATCTCCTCCCCCAGCGCCGCGCGGCAGACCCGGACTTCGCCGATCTGGACGACCCCGAGGCCAGACAACTTCTCGAGTACAACAGCTACCTCGCGGAGCTGAACGAATCCCGCGGGACCGACAGGAGCACCACGTGAGTTCGGCACCGGACAAGACCAAGGCGTCCACCAACAAGACTCGGAAGATCGCGTCGGCGCTGCTGCGCTATCGCGTGCTCGCCTACGTCACCGGTATCTGGTTGCTCGTCCTGGTGACAGAGATGGTCGCGAAGTACATTTTCAAGGTCGAGAATGTGCCCAATTGGATTGCGGTAGTGCACGGTTGGGTTTACCTCGTCTACCTGATCCTGACGATCGACCTTGCCATCAAGGTGCGGTGGCCGGCCGGCCGGACCATCGGCACCTTGCTGGCCGGCACTGTTCCGTTCCTGTCGTTCTACGTCGAACACAAGCGCACCAAGCAGGTCAAGGCCGACTTCGGCGTCTGACGTCAACAAGTGATCGGCGGCGCGTTCTCCGGATCCAGCGCGTTCTCCACCAGCCGCTGAGCCAGCGGATCGTACGAGATTCCTGTGTGCTCGACGACATTGCCGGGGCATACGTCCTGCAGCACCACGTTCGTATTCCCCGCTCCGGTGAGGAGCGACGCCGTGTACGGAACGACAACCTGGTCGTATCGGGTCACGATCGTCGTGTAATCGATCCCGGCGACTGTGTCGCTGCCCTCGTTCAACCGCTCGAGCACGTCGTCCTGCACCGGCGGACCGGCAGTCGGATAGTTCGGCGGAGACAGCGCCACTATCCGCGAGACGGTGTGATCACCGCCGAGGAAGCGGGCGTAGTAGCGCGGCACCGTCCCGCCCTTCGAGTGGCCCACGATCGACACCTTCTGCGCACCCGTCGCCGCGAGCACGGAATCGACGAACGTGGACAATTCCGCGGCACTCTCGGGAATCGTTCCCAGAGCTCCCAACGCAGGCACCGTCCCGGTGTTGCCGTAGTCGAGTGCGAACACGCAGTATCCGGCATCGACCAGAGCCGGAGACAGCGAGGACCAGTTCGCGTAGGAGTTCTCCAAAAAACCGTGCACCAAGATGACCGGTTCGGGATGTCGAGCGCCGGGAACGCACGAGTAATCGTTCGCGCCCGACGGCGTCGCACCTGGATGGGCCACCGAGTAGACCAAGGCCTCGGCGAACGATCCCGCGACCGGCGCTGCCGAAGCGGGGATGCCAACCGAACACAGGGCAGCGGCAGCGAGCACGACCGTGGTTCTCGTCAACACTGCCCGCGCCGCCACGACTATCGCCCCGTCAACGCTTCGAGAGCAGGAACCAGCTTGCGCAGCGCGCGGCCGCGATGAGAGGCCGCGTCCTTCTCGTCCGGGCTCAACTGCGCGGCACTGCGGCCGTCCCCCTCCGGCACGAAGATCGGATCGTAACCGAATCCGTTGTCCCCCAGCGGCTCTCGCGCTACAACGCCGCGCCACTCGCCGCGAACGACGGTCTCGGCTCCGCCCGGGACCACCAACGCACACGCCGACACGAAAGCCGCCCCACGCCGTTCGTCGGGGGTATCACTCAGCTGCGCGAGAACCAGCGCTGTGTTGGCCTCGTCCTGCCCGTGAGTTCCGGACCAGCGCGCAGACAGCACCCCGGGCATCGCGTTCAACGCGTCGATTTCGATTCCGGAATCATCGGCGACGCAGGGCAATCCGGTTGCCGCCGCACCGTCGCGCGCTTTGGCCGCCGCGTTGTCCTCGAACGTCGCTCCGGTTTCGGGTGCCTCCGGAAACGGCGGCACCTCGTCGAGACCGACCAACTCGATACCGACCAAACCGGCGGCGTCGAGTACCCGTCGCAGTTCTCGCAGCTTCTTGGCGTTACGACTGGCTACCAGCAGCTTGGTGTCAAGCACCGAACTTCTTCTTCGTTTCTGCGGTGGCCGGCTCGGGCAGATCCCCCGGGTACGGCAACGCCAGCGCCTCCCTCTGCACCTCGAACAGCTTGTCGATGCCGACGAACGCAGAATCGAGGAGCTTGTCGAGGGTGGTGCGCGGGAAGGTCGCGCCCTCGCCGGTTCCCTGGATCTCCACCAGAGTGCCGGTGTCGGTCGCGACGACGTTCATGTCGACCTCGGCTCGCGAATCCTCTTCGTACGGAAGGTCGAGACGCACCCGGCCGTCGACGACGCCGACACTGACCGCGGCGATCATGCACGAGATCGGCTGCGGGTCGGCAAGGCGTCCGGCTGCTCGAAGGTAGGTGACGGCGTCGCTGAGAGCCACGAACGCCCCGGTCACGGCGGCGGTACGGGTGCCACCGTCGGCCTGCAACACATCGCAGTCGAGGGCAATCGTGTTCTCGCCGATCGCTGCCAGATCGATGCAGGCGCGCAATGAGCGCCCGACCAGTCGGGAGATCTCCTGAGTGCGTCCGCCGACCTTGCCCTTGACGGACTCGCGTCCGTTACGCGTGTGGGTGGCAGCGGGAAGCATCGCGTACTCGGCGGTGAGCCAGCCGAGACCGGATCCCTTCCGCCAACGCGGTACGCCCTCCTCGACGCTGGCCGTGCACATCACCCTGGTGTTGCCGAATTCGACCAGCACCGACCCTGCCGGGTGAGTGGTGAATCCGCGGGTGATCTTGATGGTGCGGAGCTCGTCGTCCGCTCTGCCGTCTTCTCGTCTGGACACGACTCGAAGCCTAGCGCGTCGTCATACGGTGAAGGCGTCCCCTGGCTCGACGGCATGCACCGGTCCGCTGAACTCCGCTTTCGCCTCGGCAATGACGTCCTCACGGGAGGTCCACGGCGGAATGTGCGTCAGTAGCAGCTCCCCCACTCCGGCTTCCCGAGCGATGCGCCCTGCCTCGATACCGGACAGGTGGACGCCCTCGGGCCGATCCGGGCTGTCGGTCCACGACGCCTCGCAGAGAAAGACATCGGCACCGTGAGCCAGATCCTGCACCGCCTGGCACATGCCTGTGTCGCCGCTGTACGCAAAGATCTTTCCGCCGCCGGTGGTAACCCGCATGCCGTACGACTCCGGCGGATGAAACACCTGCCGGGTCAGAATCGACAGCGCTCCGAATTCGACGGTTCGGCCGTCCACCCAGCGGCGTAGATCGATGGTGTCGGACATGTCGTCGATCTGACCGCCGCACTCGGCCGATGCCACCCCGAGCCGAAACGCAGTGTCCTTCGGTCCGTAGACGATCGCGCGCCCCTCCGGCGGGTTCGGGTGGTAGCGACGCCACACGAGCAGACCGGGAACGTCGAGGCAGTGATCGGCGTGCAGATGCGAGAGCAGAACGCTCACGTCACCCGGATCGACATAACGTTGCAAAGCCCCGAGAACGCCGGGCCCGAAGTCGAGAACGACCGGCGCGGTCTCCTCTTCTTCCAGGAGGTAACCCGACGCGGGTGAATCGGGTCCGGACACACTGCCCGAACATCCCAGGACGGTAATTCGCATGCAAGCCATGCTGCCACGCCGAGCGCGTCACTCGAAACGTTCGGGCAGTATTCACAGCGCGAGTCGGCCAATTTCACGCCCGAACGCAGCTGTGCTCGTGGTTACGTACCGCCTACCGAGTGGGACGATCGAGTGCTCTGGCGCGTGCTCTGTCGGCCCGGGCATCGGCGGAAAGCAGCCGAGCCGCGACAACCCCGCCCACCGCGCCGAACAGATGGCCCTGCCAGGAGATGTTCGGATCGCTCGGCAGCACGCCCCACAGCGCGCTGCCGTACAGCACGAACACCACGACCCCGATCGCGAGCTGGCCGAGTTGTCGGGTGAAGAATCCACGAACGAGCAGGTACGTGATGAAGCCGAAGATCAGAATCGATGCGCCGATCGTGTTGCTGTAGGTGCCGGCCGTGAGCCAGGTACCTACGCCGCCGATCACCCAGACGATCCCGGTAGCAGCCAGACCACGCGCAATGCCCGAGAGCAACACCAGGAATCCGAGCACGATCAGGGGAACCGTGTTGGCGATCAGGTGCTGCCAGTCGTCGTGCAGCACGGGCGCGAACAGGATGCCCCACAAGCCGTCGGCGGAACGAGGCTCGATACCGTTCTGCTCGAGCCGTGAACCGCTCGCGACGTCGATGATCTCGATGATCCACAGCAGCGCGACGAATCCTCCGACGAAGACGGCTGCCTGCATCCACGCGGGCCGCTCTCGCTCACCGGGAAGCTTGCCGGTCTCACTCATGATCGCCTCCAACCTCGGTCTCACCACGGTACCGGTAGGGCCACCTGCCGGTCAGGGACGCGGTGCCGCGAATGCGGAGGGGAAGATCTGGCGGTAGGTGGGGATGCCGGCCACGGACGTGGCGTCGAGCAGAGCATCGACGATCGCCCGTTCCACGACGAGAGCAGCGGCTTCGGTGACCGCGGCCAGTACCGGTAGTTCCGGGGAGAATGCTGCGGGCACAGAGGACTCGGCGGTGACGGCCCTGGTGCCCGTGGACACGGCGAAGACGGTGTCGCCGTCGAGTGGCGAGTGCGCAGGCCGGATGGCCCGCGCGAGTCCGTCGTGGCCCGCGACGGCTACCCGCTTGCACGACGCCGACGACAGCGGCGCATCCGTGGCGACTACGCCGATCGTGGTGTTCAGAGCAGTGGCCTTGGGTTCGAGCGCCGCCGTGGCCCGCACCTCGTCGACGTCGGGAATGCGCATGCCGAAGTGCGCAGGCCCCAGTGTGCCGGTGCCCCACAACAACCCCGTGCGCGGATCGAACACCGCGCCCACAGGGTTGACGACCATCAGCGCCGAGACCGTCACTCCGTCGGCCGGACCGCCCTCGATCACTGTGCTCGCGGTGCCCACCCCACCCTTGAGCACGCCGGCGCGAGCACCGACTCCTGCCCCGACCGATCCCGTCGCGAACTCGGTCGCCGCCGTGGCAGCAGCACGGTAGCCGAACTCCGCGGTCGGGCGCGCGGCCCAGTCGCCGACCGGAAGGTCGAAGATCACCGCAGCCGGCACGATCGGCACGACGTGAGCCGGACTGTCCATCGGGATGCCCTGTTCGTGCTCTTCGAGCCACCGCATGACGCCGTCGGCAGCCGCAAGCCCGTACGCACTGCCCGCAGTCAACAGGATCGCGTCGACCTGCTGAACGGAATGGCTCGGATCGAGCAGATCGGTCTCGCGCGTTCCCGGTCCGCCGCCCCGCACGTCGACGGCCGCCGTCGCCCCACCGAGGAAGCGCACCACCGTGCAGCCGGTGGCCGAACCGGACCCCATCGCGGCGTCGTCGTCGAGTTCGTGATGATGGCCGACCAACAGACCGGCCACATCGGTCAAGCAGTCTCGGGGCCCGGGCTTCGAGAAGGCTGTGGTCACGTCGGCGTCCTAGGGAACGAGGACCTGGACCAGGGAATCCTGCATCCAGGTCAACCAGTGGTACACGTCCAGATGTGGAGCACGAGGATCGCCCTCGTCGAGTACGTCAGGAGTGTCCGCACTGATGCCCAGCGTGGTCCCGAGCGCCAGCCTCACGTCGTTGAGACCCGTCAACCACGCGTCGGCCTGTTCCTGGGTGAGCACGATTTTTCCGCCGGAATCGGGCAGGGTCGCGAGGATCACTGCCCCGGCAGCCAACTTCTCGTCGATGATCTCGGGCTCGTGCAACCCGCGGAGGGCACCGTTCAGATCGGCCGGATCCTGATCGTCGTGTTCGGGATCGGCGCGGTGGAAGTCCGGCAGCAGCCGGGCCAGCGCTGCATCGTCCGGCGGGCTGTTGTGGCCCGTGCGGAGCCCGGTCAGCGCGGCGAGCTCGTCGGTGGGTGCAGCGGCGGAACGATCGCGTAGCAGGCCGAGAACAGATGCGACCAGGGACTCGAGCACCGCCGCCTCACGAGCGTCGATCTCGGACTTGATCTTGACCCCGGACAACGAATTCCGTCTCGTCCACGTGCGCACTGTCGGTGATGTCCTTCTCTGACGTAGAGGTGGCGAACTGCTGACTACTTGTCCTGCTGCATGGTGGCCCACAGGCCCGCCGCGTGCAGCCTTTTCACGTCGTTCTCCATCGCATCGCGCTCGCCGCTAGACACGACCGCCTTGCCCTCGGAGTGCACCTGCATCATCAACTCGGTGGCCTTGGCCTTGCTGTAGCCGAAGAGCTTCTGGAACACGTAGGTGACGTAGTGCATCAAGTTGACCGGGTCGTCCCACACGATGGTGACCCACGGAGTGTCGTGCGCCTCGTCGGCAGCAACGGCCTCGGTTTGGGCCGGGACCGCCTGCGGCGACGCCGCCGCGACCTCGAGTGCCGAGAAGCCGTCCACGGGCAGAAGCGATCCATCCACCGTCAACCAAGGCATGGCACCAGGGTACGGCGTGTCGGGCCGACCCCACACGTTCGCCCCTGCGCTCGTAGTGTGATCGAGGTGAGCAATGACGCGACCACCGATCACACGCTTTCCAGCGACGGAGTCAGCACTGCGCTGCTGACCGACCAGTACGAGTATACGATGCTGTCCGCGGCTCTGGCCAGCGGCTACGCCGACAGACCGTGCAGTTTCGAGGTCTTCGCCCGCAGGCTTCCCGGCGGCCGACGGTACGGCGTCGTCGCGGGCACCGGGCGCATTCTCGACGCCGTCGATCGCTTCCGATTCGGCCCGGACGAGCTGCGTGTCGTGTCGAAGTTTCTCGACGCCGACACCGTCGAGTGGCTGCGCAACTACCGCTTCACCGGCGACATCGACGGCTACCGCGAGGGCGAGCTGTACTTCCCCGGCTCCCCCGTCCTGACGGTCCGCGGCACGTTCGCCGAGTGCGTCGTCCTGGAAACCGTGGTGCTCTCGATTCTCAATCACGACAGTGCGATCGCCTCGGCGGCCGCGCGCATGGTCGCCTCCGCCGAGGCCAGGCCGATCATCGAAATGGGATCGCGGCGCACCCACGAGGAGGCGGCGGTCGCGGCATCGCGCGCGGCCTACTTGGCCGGCTTCACCGCGACGTCCAACCTCGAAGCGGTCCGACGCCACGGCGTCCCCGGAGCAGGCACGTCGGCCCATTCGTTCACGCTGCTGCACACCACAGCCGACGGCCCCGACGAGAAGGCCGCTTTTGCCGCTCAGGTCCGAGCGCTCGGGGTGGGAACGACACTGCTGGTCGATACCTACGACATCAAGCAGGGCGTGGCCAACGCGATCGAGGTGGCCGGTCCGGAGCTCGGCGGTGTCCGCATCGACTCCGGCGACCTCGGTGTCCTCGCCCGTCAGGTCCGCGCCCAATTGAACGCGCTCGGTGCGCCGAACACGCGGATCGTCGTCTCCGGAGACCTCGACGAGTACGCGATCGCCGCGCTGCGTGCCGAACCCGTCGATTCGTACGGCGTCGGCACATCGCTTGTCACCGGTTCTGGCGCGCCGACTGCGGGAATGGTCTACAAGCTCGTCACCGTCGACGGCATACCCGTCGCCAAGCGCAGCAGTCACAAGGAATCGCGCGGAGGCACCAAGGCCGCGCTGCGGACGGCACGTGGTACCGGTACGGCCGTCGAGGAAGTAGTCCACCCGTTCGACGCTGCCCCGGCCGTCGAGGACGGTCTGACGGTGGAGACGTTGACCACGCCGCTGGTGCGTGGCGGCCACCGCGTCGCCGATCTACCGACGTTGACAGACGGCCGGGACCTCCTCGCGCGACGCCTGGTCAGCCTGCCGTGGGAGGGGCTCGCACTGTCCCAGGGCGAACCGGCGATACCGACCCGCTTCGTCGACGCTTAGGGGCGGTGTCGGTGCCGAACCCGGTGGGCGATCGGCAGTAGTCTGCTTCGGTGCCGTCGAAGACCGAGTTGCCCACCGTTCCCGCTCTCCTGCAGGTTGCGGTGCACTCGCTCGGTGGCAAGGAACGCAGCAATCAGCTGACGATGGCCTCTGCCGTGGCGCATTCGATCGACACCGGTGAGCATCTCGCGGTACAAGCGGGCACGGGCACCGGCAAGTCCCTGGCGTACCTCGTGCCCAGCATCAGGCATGCGGTCGAATCGGGGAAGACCGTCATCGTCTCGACGGCCACGATCGCGTTGCAGCGACAGTTGGTCGACCGTGACCTTCCGCGCCTGTCCGACGCACTCACCGAGGCTGTGGGTCGACGTCCGAAGTTCGCGATCCTCAAGGGCCGCAACAATTACCTGTGCATGAACAAGATTCACACCGGTGCCGCACAGGAGGCACCGGACGCGGAGTTGTTCGACCCGTTCGCCGTCTCGCGGATGGGCCGCGAGGTGGTCCGACTGACGAAGTGGTCCTCGGAGACCGAAACGGGCGATCGAGACGACGTGGTGCCCGGCGTGAGCGACCAGGCCTGGCGTCAGGTCAGCGTCACCGCTCGCGAGTGCCTCGGGAAATCGCGGTGCCCCGTCGGCGAGGACTGCTTCGCCGAGCGCGCCCGCACCGAGGCCGCGCAGGTCGACGTGGTCGTGACCAACCACGCGCTGCTCGCTATCGACGCGATCACCGGAATTCAGATCCTGCCCGAGCACGACGTCGTGGTCGTCGACGAGGCCCACGAATTGGTGGACCGAGTGACCGGCGTTGCCACCGAGGAGCTTTCGGCCGCTACCGTCACCGCGGCCGCACGCCGAAGCGCCAAGCTCATCGAGGAAGAGACCGTCGATCAGCTCGAAGGAGCTGCCGAGAACTGGGCCGCGATTCTCGACGAACTACCACCCGGGCGATGGCAGTCTCTTCCCGACGGCGTCGGACCGGCCCTGGCGTCCGTCCGTGACGCCGCCTGGGCCGTGCGCACCGCGATCGGCCCGAACAAACAGGGCATGGCGAGCAGCGATCCCGAGGCCGCCGCGGCCCGCAGCGCAGCACTCGTGGCAGTCGACGAGGTGCACGACAGCGCCGTACGAGTACTCACAGCCTTCGACGAGCCCGATCCGGCCAAGCGCAAGGACGTCGTCTGGCATTCAGTCGACGATTTCCGAGGAAACGTCAAGCGCACCGTTCGCATTGCTCCGCTCTCGGTGGGCGGGCTGCTGCGGGCACGGCTGTTCGCCGAATCCACCGTGGTGCTGACCTCGGCGACTCTCACCGTCGGCGGATCCTTCGACGGTCTGGCCGTCAATTGGGGCCTGCCCGCAGAGAAACCTTCCCGCAGTGACACCGCCATGGCGTCGGGAGTGGAACCACCCTCGGACAACGGATCCATTCGCTGGAATTCGCTGGACGTCGGCTCGCCGTTCGATCACGCTCGCGCCGGCATCATGTACATCGCCAAACACCTGTCTCCGCCCGGACGCGACGGCCTGTCCAAGTCCTCACTCGACGAGATCGAATCGCTCGTCGAGGCGGCCGGTGGTCGGACGCTCGGGCTGTTCTCGTCGATGCGCGCTGCCAAGGCCGCGGCAGAGGAGATGCGCGAGCGACTCGACACCCCGATCCTGTGCCAGGGTGACGATTCCACCGGCGCACTGGTGCAGAAGTTCGCCGACGACGAGGCCACCTCACTGTTCGGAACGCTGTCGCTGTGGCAGGGCGTCGACGTGCCCGGTCCGTCGCTGAGCCTGGTGATCCTGGATCGAATTCCGTTCCCCCGGCCCGACGATCCGCTATTGGTGGCTCGGCAGCAGGCCGTCGAATCACGTGGCGGCAACGGCTTTCTCGCCGTGGCCGCCAACCACGCGGCCCTGCTGCTGGCGCAGGGCGTCGGTCGACTGCTCCGTAGCGTCGACGACAAAGGTGTTGTCGCCGTGCTGGATTCGCGCCTGGCGACCGCCCGGTACGGCGGCTATCTGCGCGCGTCCTTACCGCCGTTCTGGGAGACCTCCGACCCGGAGGTGGTCCGCAAGGCCCTCACCCGCCTGGCCGGAAAGTAGCTGCTCCCTAAGGCGTCGACACCAGACCGAGCTCGGCATCGGAGGCAAGCCCGTGGTGCCGCGGCAACACCCGCACCGTGTAGCCCACCGCTCCACTGTGCGGCAGTCGCGTCTCGCCCGCATACACGTGCTCGCCGCCCTCGCTGCCCACGTGCGACATCTCGGTGGTGCGAATGTCGCTGAGATCCTCGCCCTCGTCGACGCGTCCCACTACGGCCTGCACCACGACGGCACCCGGTTCCATACCGCCGAGGTCGACGATGGCGCGCAGCGACAATTCGGCACCGATGACGGGGGTGTCCGGCAACCCCTCGCTGTCGACTCGGGTGACTTTCACGTTGCGCCACGCCTGCTCGACGCGGCCGCGATACGACGCGACATCCTTGGCGCCGTGGTAGCCGTCGGCCGACACCGCGCGGGCCGAGTGCGCAGCGGGCGCGTAGTAGCCGAGCGTGTAGTCCTGAACCATCCGCGAAGCCAACACTTTCGGTCCCAGCTGTTCCAGTGTGTGCCGGACCATCTCGATCCAGCGAGCCGGCACCCCGTCCTCCCCGCGATCGTAGAATTTCGGCAAGACCGCCTGCTCGAGCAACTCGTAGAGGGCAGCAGCTTCCAGATCGTCGCGGCGATTGTCGTCGGTGATGCCGTCGGCCGTCGGGATCGCCCACCCGTTTTCGCCGTCGTACATCTCGTCCCACCATCCGTCGCGAATCGACAGATTGAGGCCGCCGTTGAGCGCCGACTTCATTCCGGACGTACCGCAGGCCTCGAGAGGTCGCAGCGGATTGTTCAGCCACACATCGCAACCCCAGTACAGAAAGCGCGCCATGGACATGTCGTAGTCGGGCAGGAACACGATGCGGTGTCGCACATCCGCCTCGTCGGCGAACTTGACGATCTGCTGAATGAGGGCCTTTCCCCCGTCGTCGGCCGGGTGCGATTTTCCGGCTACCACCAGCTGAACCGGGCGGACGGGATCGAGCAACATTGCCCGCAATCGCTCGGGTTCGCGCAGCATGAGCGTCAGACGCTTGTACGTCGGTACGCGTCGCGCGAAGCCGACGGTCAACACGTTGGGGTCGAAAACATTTGCCGTCCAGCTGATCTCGGCCTCGGTCGACCCTCGCTCGAGTGCCGAGCGGCGCACCCTTCGGCGCACTTCGTCCACCAACTGCGCGCGCAACGCATTTCGTGTGGACCACACCTGCTCCGAGGACAACGGCCCGCGGGTCTGCCCCTCAGCCCATTCTCGCGCGGCCCAGGTCGGCGCGTGGACACCGTTCGTCACCGATCCGATCGGTACCTCCGACGCATCGAATCCTTGCCACAGGCCGTTGAACATCTCGCGGCTGACGATCCCGTGCAGCTTCGACACTCCGTTGGCGCGCTGTCCCAAGCGAAGACCCATGTGCGCCATGTTGAACACCGACGGATCACTCTCGCCGCCCAGCGCCAGAATTCTGCTCATCGGCAACCCCGGCAACAGGGCCGAATCCGGTGCACCGTCGCTACCGCCGAAATAGTGCCGCACCAGATCGGCGGGGAACCTGTCGATACCGGCAGGCACCGGGGTGTGGGTGGTGAACACCGTGCCCGCACGGACGGCGGCTAGCGCCGAATCGAAGTCCAACCCACTACCGGTGACGAGTTCACGGATGCGTTCGACCCCGAGGAAGCCGGCGTGGCCCTCGTTCATGTGGAACACCTCGGGATCGGGCAGCCCGTGCGCGCGCGTGTAGGCCCTGATCGCGCGTACTCCGCCGATACCGGCGAGGATCTCCTGCTTGATGCGGTGGTCCTGATCGCCGCCGTACAGACGGTCGGTGACTCCTCTGAGCTCGGGATCGTTGTCGGCGATATCGGAATCGAGCAGCAGCAGCGGAACACGTCCCACCTGGGCGATCCACACGCGGGCCCGCAGCACGCGCGATCCCGGCATCGACACGTGTATCAACACCGGTGAGTCGTTGTCGTCGGTGAGCAGTCGTAGCGGCAGACCGTGCGGGTCCAGGGACGGGTAACGCTCGGCCTGCCACCCGTCGGCCGTCAGCGACTGCCTGAAGTACCCCGAGCGGTAGAGCAGTCCGACACCGATCAGCGGTAGCCCGAGATCCGACGCCGCCTTGAGGTGGTCACCGGCCAGAATGCCGAGCCCACCGGAGTAGTTCGGCAGTACCTCGGTGACCCCGAACTCCATCGAGAAATAGCCGATGCCCGACGGCAGAGCTCTCCCTTCGGCGAGTTCGTTCTGGTACCAGAGCGGTCGGGCGAGGTAGTCGTGCAGGTCCGCCTCGGCGGCGTCCAGTTCGGCCAGGAACGATGCGTCTTCGCCGAGTTCTTCGAGCCGGCCGGGTGCGACGGCACCGAGCACGGCCACCGGATCGCGTTCGAGTTCGGTCCACAGCAGCGGATCGATGTGCTCGAAGAGATCCTGCGTGGCCGAGTGCCACGACCACCTGAGGTTTGTCGACAGCTCGGCGAGGGCATTCAGACGGGCGGGAAGGTGGGCTCGGACGGTGAATCGACGCAAGGCTTTCACAGAGCCGAACCCTACCCACGGATACCTGTGTCGATGGGGCGCTCGGCGAAAATTTCCTCGTGCGCCCGTCGCGGTCAGTATGCGTCGGCGCACGCGCCATCTGCGCTGCTGCACTACGGTTGACGAGTAGAAGCACACCAAATATCGGTTCGATCAGAGGTTGCGCCCGCGCAGCCATACCTCTAACGAAGAATGGAGTGTGAAGTGACAGGTCGACTTGGTATCGACAATGTCCTTCCAGATACGACGACCGGGAAATACCCCGCGAAAGCGGTGGTGGGCGAGACGTTTCCAGTTTCCGCCGACGTCTGGCGCGAGGGTCACGACGCGGTGGCCGCAACGCTGTCGGTGCGCGGACCGGGAGGCAAGCTCGAACGCATCCCGATGACGCCCGGCCACGAGCCGGACACGTTCGACGCGGTGTTCGTCCCATCCCGGCCCGGCTACTGGATCTGCCGTATCGAGGCGTGGAGCGATCCGATCAGCACCTGGCGCCACGCCGTCGAGGCGAAGCTCGGAGTGGGCCAGAGCGCCCACGAACTCGCCAACGACCTCGAGATCGGGGCGCGCCTGTTCCTCCGCGCTGCCACCGGCGTTCCTGCGGAGAGCAGGCAGTTGCTTGCCGACGTCGCCGCCGGCCTGCGCGACACCGACCGTCCGCTGCCGGCGCGAGTGTCCTCGGCGTTCGCATCGTCGGTCACCGAGCTGCTGTTCGAGCACCCGCTCCGCGAGCTGGTGACCAGATCGCGGGCAGTGAACGTGTGGGTCGACCGAAACCTGGCCCTCAACGGTGCCTGGTACGAGTTCTTCCCGCGCTCCACGGGCGGGTGGAACGAAGACGGATCACCGCGGCACGGCACGTTCGCGACATCCATCGAGCAGTTGCCCCGCATCGCGCGCATGGGCTTCGACATCGTCTACCTGCCTCCGATCCACCCGATCGGCACGATCAACCGCAAGGGCCCGAACAACACGTTGACTCCGGGCCCCGAGGACGTCGGTTCGCCGTGGGCGATCGGATCCAAGGACGGCGGGCACGACGCGATCCATCCCGAGCTGGGAACCGAGGACGACTTCCGTGCGTTCGTCGACGCCTCGCGAGAACACGGCCTCGAAGTGGCGCTCGATCTGGCCCTCCAGGCCGCTCCGGATCATCCATGGGCTGCAACACATTCCGAGTGGTTCACCGTGTTGCCGGACGGCACTATCGCCTACGCCGAGAATCCGCCGAAAAAGTACCAGGACATCTACCCGATCAACTTCGACAACGACCGTCGTGGCATCTACGAGGAAGTGCTACGCGTGGTCCGATACTGGATCTCGTTGGGCGTCAAGATCTTCCGAGTCGACAATCCACACACCAAGCCACCGGACTTCTGGGAGTGGCTCATCGCCGAGGTCAAGAAGACCGATCCGGACGTGCTGTTCCTGGCCGAGGCGTTCACCCGGCCGGTGCGCATGTACGGTCTCGCGCAACGCGGGTTCACTCAGTCGTACACGTACTTCACGTGGCGTACCGCGAAGTGGGAGCTGACCGAGTTCGCCGAGGAGCATGCCCGACGCGCCGACGACGCGCGGCCCAACCTGTTCGTCAACACCCCGGACATCCTGCACGAGAGCCTGCAACACGGTGGACCCGGAATGTTCGCTCTCCGAGCAGCTCTCGCCGCCACCCTGGCTCCGACGTGGGGCGTGTACTCCGGGTACGAGCTGTACGAACATCAGGCCGTGCGCGAGGGCAGCGAAGAATATCTGGACTCCGAGAAGTACCAGTTGCGACCGCGCGACTTCGAGGGTGCGCTCGCCCGTGGTGAATCGCTGGAGCCGTGGATCACCACTCTCAATTCCATCCGCCGCGCGCATCCGGCCCTGCAGCAACTACGCAACATCCATTTCCACACGATCGACAACGAAGCGCTGATCGGATACTCCAAGTTCGATCCGCAGACCGGCGACTCGGTGTTGGTGGTCATCAACCTCAACCCGTTCGGAGCCGAGGAGGGCACCGTCCATCTGGACATGCCCGCGCTCGGTCACGACTGGCAGGACACCCTGACGATCAAGGACGAGGTGAGCGGCATCCATTACGACTGGGGCCACACCAACTTCGTCCGACTCGAGCCCTGGACCTCGGTGGCGCACATATTCACGCTCCCCCACATTCCCTATCCGGCACGAATCGAACTGGCCTACCGCGGCAACCGAAAGTGAGTGGATTCAACGTGACCAAGAATCCGACGACGCCCGAAGACACCGTCGCAGCCCCGTCCGACAACGACCTCGATCTCCTCGCCGCTGGTCGGCATTACAACCCGCATTCCGTGCTCGGTGCGCACCCCGTGCCCGGCGGAACAGCAATTCGCGCGCTGAAGCCCGACGCGGAGAAAGTGATCGCACGCGTCGGGGGCGTCGACCACGAGTTGACCCACGTCGCCCACGGCCTCTTCTCTGCGCTGGTCCCTGTCGAGGACCTGATCGATTACCGGCTCGTGGTCACCTGGCCGGGTGGGCACGTGTCCGAATCCGCCGACGGGTACCGGTTCCTACCGACCCTCGGTGAACTCGACCTGCACCTGTTCGGCGAGGGTCGCCACGAGCGGCTGTGGGACATCCTCGGAGCGCACCAGCAGTCGTACGCCACTCCCGACGGTCCCGTCACCGGCACCTCGTTCGCGGTGTGGGCCCCTGCCGCCCAGGGCGTCACGCTGGTGGGCGACTTCGACGGGTGGACCGGCCGTAGTTGGCCGATGCGCGTCCTCGGCTCCACCGGAGTCTGGGAGCTGTTCGTCCCGAACATCGAACCCGGTGCCCTGTACAAGTTCCGCGTCCACGGCTCCGACGGTTCGGTGAAGGACAAGGCCGACCCGATGGCCTTCGCCACCGAGGTTCCGCCGTCCACCGCGTCTGTCGTGACCGCGTCGACGTACACCTGGAACGACGAGAAGTGGCTCGACACCCGAGCCGGCATCGAACCCACCCAGGCTCCGATGAGCGTCTACGAGATCCATCTGGCGTCGTGGCGACCGGGCCTGGGTTACCGGGAGCTGGCCGAGCAACTGGCCGAGTACATCATCGAGACCGGCTTCACCCACGTGGAGTTGCTCCCGGTCGCCGAGCACCCGTTCGGCGGATCCTGGGGTTACCAGGTGACGTCCTACTACGCACCGACGTCCAGGTTCGGCAGTCCGGACGACTTCCGGTTCTTCGTCGATCACCTGCACAGTGCAGGCATCGGTGTCATCGTCGACTGGGTACCCGCCCACTTCCCCAAGGACGAATGGGCCCTCGCCCGATTCGACGGCGGGCCGCTCTACGAACACGGAGACCCGCAGCGAGGCGAGCAACTCGACTGGGGCACACTGGTTTTCGACTTCGGCCGACGCGAGGTCCGCAACTTCCTGGTCGCGAACGCGCTCTACTGGATCGACGAATTCCACATCGACGGACTGCGCGTCGACGCCGTCGCATCGATGCTGTACCTGGACTACTCGCGTCCCGAGGGTGGCTGGTCGCCCAACATCTACGGTGGCCGAGAAAACCTCGAAGCAGTGTCCTTCCTGCAGGAGATGAACGCCACGGTGCACAAGAAGCACCGCGGAGTGGTCACCGTCGCCGAGGAGTCGACCGCGTGGCCGGGCGTCACTCGCCCGACGAACGTGGGCGGGCTCGGGTTCAACATGAAGTGGAACATGGGGTGGATGCACGACACCCTCGGCTTCGTCGGGCGCGATCCCATCCACCGCAGCTACCACCACCACGAGATCACGTTCTCACTCGTCTACGCGTGGAGCGAGAACTACCTGCTCCCCATCAGCCACGACGAGGTGGTGCACGGCAAGGGCACGCTGTGGACCCGTATGCCCGGGGACGACTACGCCAAGGCCGCAGGGCTGCGCGGAATGCTTGCCTACATGTGGGCACATCCGGGCAAGCAGTTGCTGTTCATGGGCCAGGAGTTCGGTCAGACTCGCGAATGGTCCGAGGAGCGAGGCCTGGACTGGTACCAGATCGACGAGGAGCCGCTGCACCGAGGTGTGAAATCGCTTGTCGCAGATCTGAACTCGACGTACCGATCCCATCCGGCACTGTGGACGCTGGACACCTCGCCCAGTGGCTACTCGTGGATCGACGCCAACGACACCGAGAACAACGTGCTCAGCTTTCTGAGGTACGGCTCCGACGGTTCGGTCGTCGCGTGTATTTTCAACTTCTCCGGTTCCGAGCACGGCAGCTATCGTGTGGGACTACCGGAACCAGGCCGTTGGATCGAGATCCTCAACACCGATGCAACGGAGTACGGCGGCTCCGGAATGGGCAACCTGGGTGAAGTGACGGCAACATCGCACTCGTGGCACGGTCGACCGGCATCAGGCCAGGTTGCACTTCCCGCCAACGGGGCGATCTGGATCAAATTGGAGCAGTAGATGACCGGCGGCCGCAGACCACGACTTCTGGCTGCGGCCGCCACTGCAGGGTTACTACTGTTGACATCGTGCGCCGCCACCGTCGGCGGTAATGCGGTTTCGATCTACGAGAATCCGTTCACGGTCGCCGGCCTTCCGGTCACCAGCGGACCGAGCGGACCGCGTCCGGGAGTACCGGATTCGACCATCGCCGTCGAGAACGCCGAAGGCACCGACTCGGACATCCTGGCAACCAACGCGATCGATGACATCCAGCAGTTCTGGGTGGAGCAGTATCCGGCCTTGTTCAAGGGCTCGTTCACGCCGGTCTCGACATTGACCTCGTGGGATGCGTCGGAGGACGAGGGATCCGGAATCCGGTTCTGTGGAGACAGAACCGGTGGTGTCCCCAATGCCGCGTACTGCACCCGCGACGACTCGATCGGGTGGGACCGCACCATTCTGCTTCCGGCGTTGGTCGACGCGTTCGGGCCGATGTCGGTGGTCATGGTGATCGCGCACGAATACGGTCACGCGATCCAGCACCAGTCGGGACTCGTCGGCGACGACACCCCGACCATCGTGGCCGAGCAGCAAGCCGACTGTTTCGCCGGCGCATTCATCCGCCATGTCGCAGAGGGCGATTCGCCGCACTTCACCATCAACACCTCGGATGGGCTCAACGGTGTTCTCGCTGCGACCGTCGCGGTGCGCGACGTGGACCCCAACGATCCCGAATCGGTGCACGGGTCCGCATTCGAGCGCGTCACGGCAGTGCAGATCGGATTCAGGGACGGTGCGGCAACCTGCACAGGCATCGACGAGGCCGAAATCGACTCACGCCGAGCGTCGTTGCCGCAGAAGTTCGACAGCGCCGACGAATCCGGCGAACTACCGGTCACCGAGGACTCGCTCGAAGCGTTCACACGATCCTTCGAGAAGGTGCTGCCCGTCGCCGATCCGCCGACCGTGGACTTCTCAGGGTCTGACACTCGGTGCACCGACGCCGAGGCCACCGCTCCGGTGTCGTACTGCCCGTCGAGCAACACCATCGGTGTCGACGTGGAGGACCTGGCCGAAAGAGGACAACCCGAGACACCTCAGCGCGGAGACATACTGCCGCTCAACGTATCCGGTGATTACAGCGCGTATGTGCTGTTCGCCTCGCGTTACACGCTTGCGGTGCAGAAGCAAGCGGGCCAGACCCTCGACGATCCGCAGACCGCTCTCCGTTCGGCGTGCCTGTCCGGGGTCATCACCTCTGCAATGAGCGCCGAGAACGGTTCGACGGGTCTCGAAGTCTATCTATCTCCCGGCGATCTCGACGAGGCCGTCTCAGGCCTGCTCAGCGACGGATTGGCCGCCAGCGACGTCAATGGAACAACGCTGCCGTCCGGCTTCTCCCGAGTCGATGCGTTCCGCTCGGGAGTTCTCGGCGGCAAGCCCCTGTGCGATTCGCGTTACAGCTGAGGGATTCAGTACAGAGCGGACGCGAGTTTGCGACGCGCCGAGACCACCAGAGGATCGGCGGCGTCGAACAGCTCGAACAGCTCGAGCAGTCGGGTACGCAGGGCCGTGCGGTCGTCCCCTGCACTGATCTTGATTCCGTCGATGAGCCGTGCGAAAGCCTGTTCGGGCTGCTGCCCGGCCATTTCCGCGTCGGCCGCATCGATCCGGGCCTGCACGTTGCCTGGATCGGCGTCGGCCACCTCGACGGCATCGGGTGCAACGTTCTGCACCCGATGCAGGAACTTGACCTGACGCAACGCGGCGACCGCGTCGGTGTTCTTCGGCTCGGCGTCGATGATGGCCTGATACGCCGCCGCTGCCTTGTCGAAGTCACCCTCGTCGATCGCCTCTTCCGCAGCGACGATGCGCGGATCCTCGACCTCGGGTTCCGGCTCGGCGGCGGGAGCCGACCCGGGTGGACCGGACAGCTTTCCGGCGGTTGCCTGCTCGACGGCTTGCAGCCACTGACGCAACTGCTCGTCGGACTGCGTTCCCTGGAAATCGGCGAGTGGTTGCCCACCCGCGACGGCAACCACCGTGGGAATGGCCTGCACGCCGAATGCCTGTGCGATCTGCGGATTGGAGTCGACATCGACGCGAGCATGTATCCACGTGCCGCCGGCCTCGACGGCAAGTTGCCCGAGCTGACGCGTCAACGCCTGGGACTGCGGCGACCGAGCCGATCCCAGGTCGACGATGACCGGTACCTGCATCGATCGCTGCAGAACCTCGGCCTCGAAATTGGCCGTGGTCACGTCGACGATCGGAGCCAACCCTCCCGCATCGCCACTGGCTTCGGCAGCGGGAGCAGGTGCCGGACGGTCCTTGAGAACGGACAGGTCGACGGCTCCGGCAATGGATGCGGGGACGGCGGCCGACGGGCGGACAGGAGGACGGGAACCGGGTCGAGTCACGTCCTACAGTTTGTCACTAACGCGATGCGTCATCCACTGGCGGGCGGTCAGGACAGAACCTTCGCGTCGGCAGCGGGTCGGCCGGTGCTCAGCTCGGCAAGGCGTCCGGTACGCACGGCCCAGATCTCGAAGACCACGGTTCCGAACGGCGGGAATGCCGCGACCAGCGCCAGCAGGGTGGCTTTGATGTCCCACTTCAGCTTCACCGCCGTCAGCACGGCAACGGCAAGGTAGACGATGAACACCCCACCGTGGATGGGCCCGAAGATCTTCACGCCGATTTCGTTGCCGTCGGCCGGCAGGTACTTGAACGCCATGCCGACCAGTAGACCGAGCCAGGTGAACGCTTCGAGCACGGCAATGAAACGGAAGCGTTTGGCCGTGCTGCTCAGGTCGAAGAAATTCGTCATGCCCGCTATTGTGCCCGGTTTGCTACGACAGAACGTAGTGGCTCTGGTCTCATCGGACCAGAGCCACTACCGACTCAGCTTTTCGGGACTCGAACGATGAGCGCGTCGCCCTGTCCGCCGCCGCCGCACAATGCTGCGGCACCCACTCCGCCACCTCGCCGCTGCAGTTCGAGAGCCAGGTGCAGTGCGATGCGAGCGCCCGACATTCCGAGGGGATGACCGATCGAAATCGCCCCGCCGTTGACGTTGACGATCTCCGGATCGATGCCGAGCTCACGCGTCGACGCGATTCCGACCGCCGCGAATGCCTCGTTGATCTCGACGACGTCGAGGTCCTTCGGGTCGATGCCTTCCTTCGCGCAGGCTTTGGCGATGGCGCGAGCGGGCTGCGACTGCAGGGTGGAGTCGGGGCCGGCCACCACACCGTGCGCGCCGATCTCGGCGAGCCAGCTCAAACCGAGCGACTCGGCCTTTTCCTTGCTCATCACGACGACGGCGGCGGCACCGTCGGAAATCTGCGACGCGGATCCGGCAGTGACCGTGCCCGCCTTGTCGAACGCGGGGCGAAGCTTGCCGAGGGAATCGACCGTGGTGTCGGCCCGGATTCCTTCGTCGGCAGTGAACTGGATCGGCTCACCCTTGCGCTGCGGGATCGACACGGGCACTACCTCGTCGTCGAAGACCCCGTTCTTCCACGCCGCGGCAGCCTTCTGATGCGACGCGGCCGCGAAGGTGTCCTGCTCCTCACGGCTGATTGCCTCGGAGCTCTGATTGCGCTGCTCGGTGAGCGCACCCATGGCCTGATCGGTGAAGATGTCGTACAAGCCGTCGTACGCGAGGTGGTCGCGCATGGTGACATCGCCGTACTTGAATCCAGCCCGCGACTTCTCCAGCATGTGCGGTGCCTGGGTCATCGATTCCTGGCCACCGGCGACGACGATCTCGAACTCCCCCGCGCGAATGAGCTGATCAGCGAGCGCGATGGCGTCGACGCCGGAGAGGCACACCTTGTTGATCGTCAGGGCCGGAACGGTCATCGGGATACCCGCAGCGACGGCGGCCTGACGCGCCGGAATCTGACCGGCACCGGCAGTGAGGACCTGACCCATGATGACGTAGTCGACCTGGTCCGGAGCGATGCCTGCCTTCTCGAGTGCGCCCTTGATGGCAATTCCGCCGAGGTCGGAACCCGAGAAGTCCTTGAGAGCACCCGAGAAGCGCCCGACGGGCGTACGAGCACCGGCGACGATGACTGTTGTGGTCACGATTTCCTCCGAAAGTGTGAAGACGGCCTTGTCGAGATCAACGCTCGCCAGGCTCCCTACCGATACCAGCCTGGCGGAACACCGTGACGCAGCTGACGCTAACGTCTTGTCCATGACCTCCAGCACGCAGTCTTACACGGGTGCCCCACTTCGCTCCGACCTGGTGACGGCTATCGACCACGTCGGCGTCGCGGTACCCGATCTCGATGCCGCAATCGCCTGGTACACCGACCACCTGGGCATGGTTGCGGTGCACGAGGAAGTCAACGAGGAACAGGGAGTCCGCGAGGCGATGCTCTCGTTCCCCGGGGCGGGCGAGAAGTCCGCAGCACTGCAGTTGCTCGCACCCATCGACGAATCCTCGACCATCGCGAAGTTCATCGACCGAAACGGCCCCGGACTCCAGCAGTTGGCGTATCGAGTCACCGACATCGAGGAGATCTCCTCCGAGTTGCGCGCCCGCGGCGTTCGGTTGCTCTACGACGCTCCCCGCCGCGGTACGGCCGACTCGCGTATCAACTTCGTCCACCCCAAGGACGCAGGCGGAGTACTGATCGAACTGGTCGAACCGAACCAGAACGCGCACTGACCGAACCCGGTGATTACGCCGTATGGCTCTCCACTTGACTCACCGGTAAATTGACGGCCATGGCCATCGATCATGAACGCACTTCCACGGTGCAACTTCCCTTTTCCATCGTTCGGAAGGGGTTCGATCGCGACGAAGTCACCAACTACTTCGAGCGATTCGACGCTGAATTACGCCTGACGACGGCCGACCGTGATGCCGCCGCGGCGCAGGCGCGTGATCTGGCCAAGCAACTCGACGACGCTCGCGACGAGATCGACGAGCTGCGCAAGGACATCGACCGTCTCTCGGTGCCGCCGACCACCGCGGAAGGCATGAGCGATCGCATCTCCCGCATGTTGCGACTGGCGTCGGACGAGGCCTCCGAGGTTCGCGCGAAGGCACATGCGGAGTCCGAGGAAATGATCTCGGTTGCGCAGCAAGAGAGCACTCGCCTGCGAAGCCGTCACGAGTCGTTGGTCGCAGAACTCGAGGAGCGCCGCACGGCACTCGAAACCGAGCACGAGCAGACCATGGCGCAGGCACGTACCGAAGCGGCGCGCGTCGTCGAGGAGGCACAGGCCGAGCGCGACAAGTTGGCCGCCGAGTCCGAAGCCAAGCGCGCCGAGGTTCAGGAGGACTTCGAGATCACGATGGCCGAGCGCCGCACCAAGGTGCTCACCGCGCTCGAAGAATTGGAGGCGTCGAGCAAGGCCGATGCTGCTCGCCGAATCGAAGAGGCGACAACCGAAGCCGCACGCCGGTTGCAGTCCGCGAGCGAGCAGGCCGAGCGACGCATCGCGCACTCGAAGGAATTGGCCGAGGAGCTGCGCGTGCTGCGAAGTCGCGTCCTCGCTCAGCTACTGGGTATCCGGGGCCAGCTCGATTCGGTACCGGCCATGCTGGCCTCGGTCAACCGCGAAAGCGAGTTGCTGGACAACCCCGACCCGACGGCCATCCTCAAGAAAGAAGAAGAGAAGGCTGCGGCGAAGGCCGAGAAGGACGACGAAGAAGAGAAGGAATCCGCCGACTCGGCGTCCTGACTTCGCAGCACACGCGAGTCCTCACTCGCTAAGACCACCTACGGGTGAGGCCTCGCGTGTTTCTGCCGCTCCAACATCCGGTGTGCCAATGTCGCCGGTTGTCTGCCCCACCGAAATCGTCCGACGGCCACGCGACGATGTGGGCAACCCCTGGCCGCACCTCGTGATCGCAGCCCGGGCAACGGTAGGTCTTGACGGCCTTGGCACCGGGAATCATCCGCGTCGTGTACGTGTCCCCGTCAGGACCCACCTCGACGCGATTGCCGCCCAGGACGGAATCGGTTGCCGGGCCGAGACTGCTCGGACCACTCCGACTCGCTTTGCGGGGCTGATTGCGACGAGGCACGCATCCAGTGTAGAGAATCGCGCCGCTTCGGCAGACAGCCGTCAGAAGAGCCGGAACTCGGTGCTGTCGGTGCCGCGGAGAACGTCGTAGTCGAGTGTCAGACAACGAATACCGCGATCGGTGGCCAGGGTCTTCGCCTGCGGCTTGATGATCTGTGCGGCGAACACACCGCTGACCGGTGCCAGCAACGGATCACGATTGAGCAATTCGAGGTACCGAGTCAACTGCTCCACACCGTCGATTTCACCGCGACGCTTGATCTCGACGGCGACAGTGCCGCCATCTGCGTTGCGGCACAACAGATCCACCGGTCCGATTGCCGTCATGTATTCACGCCGTACCAACGTGTACCCCTCACCGAGGGTGTTGACGTGTTCTGCGAGTAACTCCTGCAGATGAGCCTCGACACCGTCTTTGACCAACCCCGGATCGATACCCAATTCATGACTGGAATCCAGTTCGACGTCGTCGATCGTGATGCGAAGTTCTTCGCCCGCCTTGTTGGTGACCACCCATTTGATGGTCTCGTCCTCGGTGGTCTCAACCATCCAACAGGGCGGAGACATCCAGTTGAGGGGCTTGTACGCCCTGTCGTCCGCGTGCACACTGACCGATCCGTCGGACTTGACGAGCAGCAGGCGTCGAGCGGAAGGCAGATGTGCGGTGAGGCGGCCGATGTAGTCCACTTGGCAACGAGCAATAACTAAACGCACTCGACCACCATAAGGCAGCACGGCCGTTAGTCTGTGACCACCATGCCCCAATTCAGACGATCTGCCGCTCCGCTGGGTTCCCGGCTCCTCGGAGACACCACCGAATCGCCACGACGACGCCGGATCCGAATCCAGCTGTTGCTGACGGTGTTTCTGGTCCTGTCGAACCTGATCGGTGCGGTCATCGTCGGTGTCCTGATCAGTGTCGTCGTTCCAGGCCCGGACGTTCTGAATATGGATCACTACTGGTGGGTGAACTTCATCGTCGTCCCGGTGTACGTCTTTCTCGCGTTCCTGGTGGGTGTCGTCTGGGGCACCACACGTGCGCTGAGCAGTCTGCGGTGGGGCATCGAGGATCGCGAGCCCACCCGATCCGAGCAGGTCGCGACGCTGGCCATGCCCTGGCGCCTGACGCGCATGCAGGTTGCGCTATGGACCGGTGGACTGATTCTGCTCACGACGATCGACGGCATCATCGACCCCCAGGCAATCCCGAAGGTGGCGTTCACCATTGCCGCGGGCGGTACGGTCGTGTGCGCGTTCAGCTACCTGCTCAGCGAATTCGCTCTGCGACCCATCGCGGCTCGCGCCCTGCAAGCAGGTGACCCACGGCGCATCCGAATCGCCGGAGTCATGGGGCGTTCCATCCTGTCGTGGTTGCTGGGAACCGGCGTTCCGGTCTCCGGCCTGATGATGATCGCGGTGTTCCGCTTCCTTCGACCCGAGACCAGTGCGAACCAGCTCGCTGTGTCCATCCTCGCGCTCGGCGGAATCACCATCGTCTTCGGATTCGCACTGACCGTCCTGGGCGGTTTCGCGACCACCTCCCCCATCAACAACGTGCGGGCGGGCATGGCCGAAGTCGAGAAGGGCAACATGGATGTCCGACTCGCGGTGTACGACGGCACCGAGCTCGGGGAACTGCAGAGCGGTTTCAACCGGATGGCCGACGGTGTGCGCGATCGAGAGAAGATCCGCGACCTGTTCGGACGACATGTCGGACACGAAGTAGCCGAGAAGGCCTTGCAGTCAGAGAGTGAACTCGGGGGCCAAGAACGCGATATTGCAGTGTTCTTCATCGATCTGGTGGGCTCCACCGAATTGGCCGCATCACGACCGCCGACCGAGGTGGTGGATCTACTCAACCGCTTCTTCGCGGTCGTCGTCGACGAGGTGGACGAACACGGTGGCTTCATCAACAAGTTCGAAGGCGACGCGGCGCTCGCCATCTTCGGAGCACCGAACGACATTCCGGATCATTGCGGATCGGCACTCTCGGCCGCACGTGCGATTGCTCGCCGATTACTGGTCGAAGTACCCGAATGCAGCGCAGCCGTCGGCGTTGCAGCCGGCCGAGCCGTTGCCGGCAATGTCGGAGCAAAGTCGCGATTCGAATACACCGTCATCGGCGATCCGGTCAACGAGGCTGCCCGATTATCGGAACTGGCCAAGAGCGCTCCCGGTGCGATACTCGCATCCAAGACAGCGGTAGACGGTGCTGCCAAGAACGAAGCGGACCGCTGGGAATTCGGTGATCGTGTAACCCTTCGCGGACGATCGGCAGAGACAGTTCTAGCGAACCCCAAGGACGTGAAGGTTTCCGCAG
Source organism: Rhodococcus sp. 1R11 (assembly GCF_004563845.1). Taxonomy (NCBI): domain Bacteria; kingdom Bacillati; phylum Actinomycetota; class Actinomycetes; order Mycobacteriales; family Nocardiaceae; genus Rhodococcus; species Rhodococcus sp. 1R11. Next base: position 44,797 of record NZ_SPNG01000022.1, read on the forward strand.
ACGAGGCCGAATCCGTTAACGCCTGATCCACCCAATCACTGGGCTCAGTAGGTAAAGCGCACTGCGCTTCAGCCGTTTCCGTCACTGACTACTCGGCCGTCCTGTGCCCGGCCCCCTCGCGAATGCACGCGCATTTGTCGAACGCCCACGACATCGCTGACGATTCTTCGCGCGCCTCGCGAATGCGAGCGCATTTGCCGAATGGAAGTGTTGAGCGAGCCGACTGAGGCTTGATCGCCAAGCTTCGATGGCAGTAGTCGACTCGTTGGGGTCGGGTTCTGTTCGACGGCCGCACACGCGCGCGCGTTCGGCAGGTGCGCGCGCGTTCGCGATCGGGGGTGGCTGGATGGGCAGTCCGTACGGCGAGTGGTGGGACTGGGGGGTGCCGGTGTAGGTGTAGGTGCCTGCGTGTTCAGTAGAACGAGAGCGGCGAATACTGTTGTGGCAGTAGGGGGTTTCGAATGCAAAATGCCCCTGACCGTGGAGGGTCAGGGGCATTTCGGGATGTTGTGTTCGGCGGTGTCCTACTCTCCCACACCCTGTCGAGTGCAGTACCATCGGCGCTGGAGGGCTTAGCTTC
>NZ_SPNG01000023.1:0-34334 GCF_004563845.1 Rhodococcus sp. 1R11
ACGGCAGGTTGTCCTCGGTGAGCAGGTTGGTGATCATCGCGGCCTGCGCGACGTCGGAGAGTTTGGACTGCTCCGGGTCGTAGTCCTTGCCGCCGAGGGCGGCGAAGTTGCGGCCCTCGTCCCACGGTACGTAGTCGTGGGGGTGCCATTCGCGCGCCATCGAAATGTGACGGTTCACGTTGTCCTCGGCAGTGGGCACCAGCTCTTGCAGAAGCTCGAGCTGTGTCAGATCCCTCGCCATTAGATCGCCTCCATAGATTGCGTACGACCGGTCCAGCTTACGGCACCGTAGGTTCGGTGTGAACCGTGTCGCGGCTGTTCACTTGCTGTTCGAGCAGTCGTGACGACCGACATCGGCAGATGTGGGGACCTTCGCGACTGCTGCAGTTCTCCCTGCACGTCGCTGCGGACGAGCCGATCGTTACCCCGAGTGTACGGACCGGGTGCCGCCGAATGCAGTTCGGCGGAAGGGTGTGTGGTGCCCCCAGTAGGACTCGAACCTACGACCTGCGGATTAAAAGTCAGAACCCAGAAGTGATCGATACCGATCCTGATTCGTCGTAGTTATCGTCTTGCGCTGGTCGGAAGACAAATGCCCCACTCGGAAACGATCCACATTCTATGGTCACACGGTTCCTCTGTGACCACCCTGAAGACACCAGGAGACGCTCTCGTGCAGGAAGAGCTCGAACCGCTGACGATGTCCGTTGCCGACGCCGCGAAGAGACTTGGCGTTCTCGAAGGCTGGTACGCAACACAATTGCGAGCCGGCAAGCTGCCGGGGCACAAACTAGGCCGTACTTGGCGAATCACCGAGGAGGATTTGCGAGGCGCGCTTGAACTGACGTCTCGGCCAGCGAGAGCGGTTGCGCCCGACCCAGCTGGCTTGACGCCGGGGTCTCGGCGTCGCTTGGAACGAGCAAATCTGAATGGGGTGATTGTGCGTTGACGGGCACCGATGCCGCCAGTGGGGCGTTCGACGAAACGGGGTTGTAACGCCCTGAGCAGGGGGTACGGCAGTCGAACGGCATCCATGAAAGTTGTTGTGTCCCTTCGTCAGCGAAGTATTGTCCCTGCTCAGAGCGGTCGAGTTGCAAACTACTCGGACAGACCGCCGCCTTGTGGACCACCGAGAGGACCGTGAAATGCAGGATGGAATCGCTCGACCCCGTGGAGGTCGCGGAGTTGGAGTACCGCTTGGATGGGCGGTGGTCGCAGTCGGCATGATCGCGGGATGCGGCACAAGCGCGGGACCGGCACCTGTGGCGGGGCCGTCGTCGTCATACGTCGCGCCGCTACCCACTCCCCCATACCAACTGAGGGAGGATCGCGACGGATGGGCAACCGTCTACGTCGTTGACCAACTGTCGGACGATGAACTGTCGCGAGTGTTTCGGGATGCCCGGTTACGGATCATCGACGGTGACGCTGAGGGTGGCTGGTTCGTGTCGGTCAACTGCGGCAGCTACGACGGGCCACGGTTGGGGAACGGGAAGTTCGCGATCGACGATCTGGGGGCGGCACAGACAGGGCTCGCAGCGCCAGGCAGGGTGGAGTTCGAGGCACTACCCAACCGGCAACCCTGCTAACCGAGTGCCGATCCGATCGCGCTGGCCGCTGCGTTCATCGACGTCCTGTCCAAGTGCGTATACGTCGAAATCGTCGTGTTGATCGGCTCGTGACCGACGATGGGGCAGTTTACTGCTCATTGAGGCCGATTCGGACGGCGTACAGGGCCGTTAGCCCGGCCTTGGCCATCGTTACGACGTCCCTCGGCGGGGGTTCGCCGTGTCCGGCCGGGAAGCGCCTGATCGGCTAGCGCGCATCAGTTCTGGCTAGAGTGAAACATATCCCCGACCGTGGACGTTATACATACAGTTGGATAGTCTTGGGATCCACTCTTACTTGGAGGAAACGATGAAGCGACATACTCGGTCTACAGACCAGGCGGATCTGGCGTCTGTGTCCTACTTGGAGACGGCTGACAACAGTCTGTCTCACGAGTACACAGCCGTGTACGACGCGCTCGCGACCCGTAAGCAGTGACACCAGCCGTTACAGAGCCTCTCTGGGAATCCGCCCCGTTAAGTGCCGAGCACCTAACGGGGTTTCTCAGCAGTGGCCGAATTAAGATCGACTCCTGGCTTGCAGACCACGCCCTCCGTTTGCAGGAGGAGGGTGTGTGCCGTACCTATGTATGGGCCGACCAGCATCCTTACGTCAGTGGCTTCTACACTCTTGTGCCGCACCTGATCGACACCGATCGAGACACCGTCCAGTTGTCAGGGCATGCGGGTGGCGCGATCAGCGGTTTTCTGATTGCCAAAATCGGAATTCACCGCGAATCTGCACTGAAGAAGAGCCGAATCGAAGCGCCAAGCGGATCGGGCAAGTTTCTCTCGGTTCAGAACATTTCGATTCTGCTCGTGGAGGCCATGGTCAGGGCAGCCGCCGCCTCACGTATTGGTGGGGGACGGTTCCTCTTCATCGACACTACGATGGAACCTGACTTTCTCGTCAAGGCGTTGAAGAGTTTGAACTTCCTGCCGATCAACGGACAGGGCAGCCCCATGTGGTGCCTGAAACTGGATCGTTAGCTAGATCTCTTTGGATCAGAGTTTTGTGCCCCATCCCGAAACGGGTGGGGCACAACTGTTTCGAAGTATCTAGTAGATCCTGCCGGGGACGCTGGGGAACGCAGGGTACGGAGGCAGTTCGCCGGCCGGTGCTGCGCCGGGGATGAGCTTGCGGGCCGCGGCGCAGAGGGTGGATTCGTCCGAGATGGGTACCACGGGCCCGGTTGGGGTCAGCGGGAAGGCGAAACCGGGTTGAGTGAGGTACGCCGTGGTTTCGGGATCTGCTTCCCACGTATCCCCAGTATGGGTGAGCCAGCGGTCGGGGTCGGTCTTCGACGTGATCTTCCAGTTCATAGCAGCGCCAACACTCCTAGTACGAATGCCTGTAGTTGCCCGGTCTCATCGAACTCACCGCGTTCGTCACTCCGTCCGAGCGTATCTTGCAAACCGACCTGGAACACCTCAGCCGGTTCTCGCGCTGGGTCGGCCTGGGAGTCGGTGGCGTAGGTCTTGCCGGCGTACTTGTTGCGCCACTGGTCCTCATAGCCGATCTCGTGTTCGAGACCATCGACGCCCTGGTAGATCCCGGTCGGTTCTTCGAGGATGCCGTCGGTGACGGATCGTGATCGAACTAGGGCATATTCGAGCTGCGTGAGTCCGGGAACGGCTTGCTCCATGCGGTGGCCCAGTTCGTGGACCATCACCGCTTCGGGGTAGCTACGGAATGCGCCGCGGTAGTCCGGGAGTTCGTCGAAGGATGCGGCGGCGAGAGTGTCGCCGTCGGTTCCACGTTGGAAGAATGCGCGTTCCGCGACTCCGACGCGGAGTGTTCCACGGCCCGCAGCGGCGACGAGCCAGTCGGTGGGGAAGTACTGCTCCATTGCACGCAGTTGAGCCAGCGCGGCCGCCGTACCGGGCTGGAGCCCGCCCGTTGCTGTGGTGATGAGGGCGGCGCTTTGCGGTGCACCGCCGAAGTCTCGGACCTCGGACAGCGCGGACTGAATGATCGCCTGTTCACGTCGAGCGATGTCGCGCTGAATTTCGTTGCGGCGCGGGGAGAGCCACTGCGCAGAGTCGGTCAGTTGCTGTGAGTATTGCCACAGCGAGCATCGGCAGTTTCAGTTCGGAAAACCCAAGACGGCGTCGGGGGAGGACCGAGAAGTCGACCTCGATCAGCAGACCGTCGGCGTGCTGCTTGCTCAGCGCTTCGCCCAGGACGCCGAGCGTGCGCAGTGGGGCGATGCCTATCAGGACCACGGGTCGTGTTCGCCCGCGAGGACGGATCACCGATACCGCCTCAGAGCGTCACAGATCGGTTCAAGAAGGTCCGCGCAGAGTTGGGGCTACGTCCGATCCGGTTGCACGATCTGCGGCACGGACAAGCCAGTCTTCTCCTGGCGGCGGATGTGCCGCTGGCGATCGTGTCAAAGCGTCTCGGTCATTCGTCGATCACGATCACCGCGGATACGTACTCGCATCTGCTCAACGGCGTCGGGTCGAAAGCGGCGGAAGCGGCGGCCGGGTTGGTGCCTCGTGCGGGCCGTGACCAGGGGTTGCGTGACAGCGTTCGTGACCATTCGGTTATCACTTCGGGTGATTCCGAGGCCCCCGATAATGCCTCTGACCAGGAAATACCTGGTCAAGATGGTGCCCCCAGTAGGACTCGAACCTACGACCTGCGGATTAAAAGACACGACGATTCCGTAGTTGTGCCGCTGTTCTCGGAGCCGCTGGAGCGTGCGGCATGACACGATTCTCAAACTTGGTTCAACCGGTGACGTCTCACCAACCACGCCCGAACCTTGTGCTGACTAATCACATCTCGCCAGCTTTCACTCCCACCTCTTCTGTCACGGCCGTAACTTCGGAGAGTATGACAATCGCGACAAAGTTCGCCTACGTCGACGACTGGAAGCTCTGGCAGTTTGCGGCTCGAAAGTCACCGAAGACGATCAGCGAACGTATACGACTCATTACCCAATTCGGCAACGAGGCTCAGTTGCAGCCCGCCTCGGCGACATCGATGCAGATCATGGAATGGCTGGCCTCGCACACGGAATGGTCCGACGGATCTCACGTCACCTACTTTTCGTACCTCGGCGCTTGGTACAAGTGGTTGCAGATCCAAGACCATCGTCTCGACAATCCGATGATCAAGCTCGGGACGCCCTTGCAGCCGGACCGTGAACCGCACCCGACGTCCGACCGGGGCCTACTGGACCTCCTCACGTCTCGAATCCATCACAAGACGCGCGGGATGATCCTGCTCGGCGCTCTGCAGGGATTCCGTGTCGGCATGATCTGCAAGGTGCGGGGCGAAGACGTCGATCTGAGCGTCCCGAACATTCGATCGACCGGTAAGCGCAAGAAACAACGCACGTACCCCTTGCACCCACTCGTGTACGAGTTCGCGCTGACCATGCCCGAACGCGGATGGTGGTTCCCCGCGAACTCGAAACTGCCAGGGGAGCACGTTCTTCCGGGTTCGGTGACGGACGTGATCAGCCGAGCTATGCGACGAGCGGGAGTGGCCGGCACCGCGCACTCTCTCCGTCACTGGACCGGGACCACGCTGCTCGACGAAGGCGCAGACCTACTCACCGTCAAAGAGCTGCTCGGACACGCATCGGTCAGCAGCACGCAGATCTACACCAAGATCCCGGACCGTCGACGTATCGAGGCTGTGCACACGCTGGACCCATTCCGCTACGCGAAGCGCGATAGCGCTTAGCTCACAACACCACTCGGGGGAATCGCATGTCCCGTTCACGTATGGCCGTGCTCGCCGCGGCCGTGACCATTGCCGTACTTGTGGCGACTGGCTCGTCGGTCCTGTCGTTCACCGCGCTCGCCGACCTGGCAGCGAAGAACGGCGTTGCGTCGTCGCTGGCCTGGATCGTCCCTCTCATCGTCGATGCGACGGTGCTCGGATCTACGCTGGCCGTCGTTGCGCTGGCCGAAGGCAAGGCCTTTGCGTGGGCACTGCTGGGTCTGTCGGCCGCTCTGTCTATAGCCGGGAACATCGCTCACGCGTGGAGTTCGGGGCCGATCGCCATTGCCATCGCCGCGGTACCGCCGATCCTGCTGCTCGCGACTACCCACCTCGTGGTGCTGCTCGCCGGAAAATCGGCACCGATTGCTGATGCTGAGCACAAGCTGTGCAGGCCCGTGCCGCTGTGGCCAGTCGAGGGGAAGACGATCCCGTCGACAGTTCCGGACCTCGCTGGTAGCTGGCGTAATGCTCGCAACCAGGCTGCGGCGGAAACTGCTGCGTGACCTGATGCGTACCGTCTGGTACACATCAACGCATGAACCGGTCGTTCCCGGCGCTTATTGCTAGCGCCCTCATTGTTGCTGGCTGCTCGTCCGGTGCGGGTTCGCCTGAGCAGTTCACGGGGACCGTCCAGTACTACGGCAACACCGACCGTATGACGGTCGAGTCGCAATCTTGCGAGTTCGCTGGCGGTACCGTCACAGCAGGTGACCAGGTCGAAATGCGTGGCGAGCACGACCAATCTGTTGCCATGTCTAAACTCACGTCCGCTCGATTGATTCCCAACGACGGACCGTCTGCTGATGGTGTCTGTTCATTCGAGGCGCGGTTCCTGAATGTCCCGGCTACAGAGGCGGCGTACCGAATCACACTGGGAGAGTTCGAGACCGAGGTCTTCACCGAGTCGGAGCTAACGGCCGGTGCCGCGGTGCAGTTGAAGAGCCTGATCGAGGATGCGTTGGGGCGATAGTCCTGAATTGGTCCCGTCCAACGAAAAATGGCCCCCACCTCCGAAGAGGTGGGGGCCATTTTTCGCGCGGACTGTCGGGGTGTAGCTCTACGGTCTGTTGGATGAAGCTCTACCGCCGCGGTGATCAATGGTCAGAAGCGGCACCGAAATTCTGTCCGCGCGGGCATCGACTCGGGCCCGGCCGCGTACTCGTCGGCTCTCAGGTCTGCTCGTGCGAGGTCCACCACCATCGCACTCACGCCTGCCGTGAGTGCGATGCGGTCACCTACACCCCGCCCATGACTGCGGAGTGCACCGATTCCAGTTTCGACGGCCGCGCCCGGTAGGTGTGCATTTCCGCGTTATGTGCCCGTTTGGATCGCGACTACAGACGCATCCGGTTACGGTCACGGCGTGACCTCGCGCCCGCTTTGCATGTTCTGCCAGCGACCCACCAGCAAGTCCCAGATGACCGGCGAACATGTGGTCCCACGATGGCTTGCCACCGAGCTGCTGGGCAACCCGCCATACACGGTGACGGATCATTCCCGGTCGTTGGCACCTCGAGACGTGCGCGATTTCGAGTTGAAGCTTGACCGTGTGTGTCGAGCTTGCAATACAGGATGGATGTCCGACCTCGAAGCGGCAGTCAAGTCGGACGGTCAACTCCTTGGGCTCATCAGGGGTGCCAGGCCGGAGTCGATACAGCTCAACCCTGTTTCGCAGATCAACCTGGCGTCCTGGATCGTCAAAACATGCCAGGTCTTCGACAGAATGGGAGCCCTGCCACCGGTGTTCACCGTGGTAGACCGCGCCAACTTCGAACGGGAGCGCGTTCCCTCCGCCTCAACCCGGGTAATGCTCGGAACGATGCACGGGGACCGGCTGCTGCGTTTCTACGCGGCGAGGAGCACCGACCAGTTGGTCGTCGTGACGACACTGCAGATCAGGCACCTGATCATGCAGACCCTGGTCGGATATGAGGGCGGCGCGACGGGTACTGCGAGTGCCGTCCAGATTTGGCCGATCCAAGTACCCGCCGCGATGGCTCCACCTGTCGAATTCTTCACCGAGGACGAGCTGAACGAGTTCGCTGGCCATCCACTGACCAGCACCGAGCGCGATCAGTAGGGCGCTCAACATTCATCGGATGTTGCTGATGAAGTTGTCGAACGTTGTCACCCGAGCACCAGCCGCCACTGCGGTCTGCATTGCCGACAAGACTGCTGCCCACTTCGCCGGTGAGGTCGAGTTACCGCCCGTGTCCGGTGCGCCCGCGGTCACATCGTGGATGCACAGGACGAGTAGCCCTTTGTCCTTCACAGTGTTGGTGATCGCCGTCTGAACACTGGCGGTCGACTCGTACCCGACGTTGCATCGTTGAATCGCAAAGCGCCGCGGTGGTGAGACCGACTCGTTGAGTAGTCGGGTCGCCGTAAGCGCTGCGGTGTAGTACTCGCGCACCGTGTCCTCGGCTGCGCGGTTGTGGTTGCCGATCGGCCACGCGAATGTGCGGGCCGCGAAACCGTTGGCGTCTTGCCACGACTGGATCGACTCCAGCTCAGCGATCCGCTGATCGACGGTCATCGAGGACATACTGACGCCGTGCGCTGCTGCCGAGTATGCGTGCGCGCCGATCTCCCAGCCGTAGGTGTCGTACATCGACTTCATCCACGGGAAATCCCAGTTGGATGCGCCCTGTGTCACCGGCTGAATCTGGTCGATGATCGGGTACAGCGTGGCAGGCCAGCCGCGCGAGTTGAGGTCGGGGGCGCAGACTGTCTTCTGCGAGAGCAGCGTGTCGTCGAACGTGGGAATGATGACGGGCCCCGCGTTGAACGGATCTTTCGCAATGGCCTCGATACTCGCCACGCGCAGTGTGCAAGGAGTGCCAGCCGGTCCACCCACTGTGATGGCGATTCGGCTGATGTCGGTCCATGTCGGCGCGGTGCCGGTCTGACCGAACTCGCTCAGGGGAATGTCGACGATCTCCCAGCGGCCCGCCTGCCAGGGGAAGTTCGTGCCTTCCGCGCCGCCGCCGCCCGCGACGATCTTGTTGTTGTTGAAGTAGAACCCGAAGTTGGACTTGCCCATGAACAGGTCCACGAACTGCCCCGCCACGGCGATGCTGTACTTGAGGTAGAGCCGGATCGCCGATGCACCGGACAGGTCGACAGGAGAGCTGCCGAAGCTGTACTCGGCCGTCGCGTTACCGCCCGCGTTGCTGGTGACGAGCTTGAGGGATTGGCTGCCACGGATCACGTCTGAGGTGTCGTTCATGTTCGACGCCGCTGCGTCGAGACCGCCGCCCGTGGGGGTGAAGTTGTGGCCGGACTGATACAGCTTCCACGACGCGATGACCTTCGTGGTGGAGAGTCGTCGGCGCTTGATCTCGCCGGGTGCCACCACCTGCGACTTGAGTGGATAGAGATTGTCGGCCTGGCTTCGGGAAATTCCGGGTACGTCGAGTATGCCCATGTCAGCTCACCACTATCGCGGGTACGGCGGTGGCTGCACCGGCAGCGTTCCGCGTGATGGTCGGTTGTGTGTAGGTCTTGGTGGCAGGGCTGCCGTATGTGATGCGGTAGCCGTCGACTGCGCCGGGGAATGCCGTCGACAGCGTCTCGGCGGTGAAGGTGCCCGGTGTTCCGTCCGGCCAGACGACAGCCGCGCTCGTGACGGCCTGGTTGGCGTTGCGGGTGATGGCTCCCGAGATCAGCAGATCGGGGTTCTTCGCCAGCCGCTCGAAGGGAACGTAACGAGAGTCACCGACCGTGCCGACACGTTCGTCGAGCTGGTCGGCGGTCAGTCGATCCGGAAGGTGTTTGTCGCGGACCTTGTCACCCGGTCCGAGGGTCGGAAAACGTGCCATGAGCGTTCCTCTCAGGAAAGTACGAAGGTGTCCGGGTCGGACGGATCGGCGTCGAGGCCGCCACCGGCCGTGACGATGAATGTGTCCGGGTCGTTCGGGTCCGGCACGAGCGACTGCCCGCCCCCACCGCCGCCCCCGGCTGCGGCTTCCTCCGCACGGATCGCTGCCGCCTCGGCACGCGCTGCGGCCTGCTGAGCTGCGTTGACGACGGGCGGGTCGTACACGAACGCCGAGTCGAGTACCTCGCGGAGCGAGATCTCGGTCCGGCCGTCGTCCGGGACGACGACCGTCTTCGGCTTCACATCGGTCATCCCGCCGCGGATCTGCACCACCAGCGGTCCCGGCTCGACTGCGACCGTGCCCTTCCCGGCTGTCAGATCGACGTACACAGGATCGGTCAGCGTGACCCGATCCTGTGTGACCGCCGAGCCTCGTTGCTTCGGTGGGTAGACGCTCACGGCACGCGCCATGGTGACCGGACGGCCACCGACGTCGGCGAGGTCTATCTCCAGGTTCACCATGACCATGTCCGGTCCCCTCTCGTTTCGTTGTTGTCAGTCCTGCTGGCCGAGTTCGCGCTCGCGGTCTCGGGTGAACTCGTAGAGCGATCGGTGCTCCGGTGGCCGGCGCTGCCAGCCCTGCGAGATGCCGTACAGGCTGTCGTCGCGATGCCACGTGGCGTCGTACTCGAGGTACTTCTCGTACAGATCGACCTTCGCGGTCAGGGCCTTCACCCGCGGCTCCAGCGCAACGACCTGCCGCTTGAGATCGGCGATGTCGGCGGCTTCGACTGCTCGCTCACGCTCGGCTCGCTCACGCCACCGCTTACCGAGCGGGCCGAAGATCTTCGCGCCGGTCTCGGAGACCTCGGAGACGATCTGCCCGACGTAGCGGACGACGACCAGGACAATCACCAGGCCGATCAGCCAGGGATTGCTGGGGATCAGAGCGGCAATGTCAGTCGGCACCACGACACCTCCGGTCCCACGCCTGTCGGAACGCGGTCTTGCTGGCGCTGAACAGCACTGCGTGCACGACGACAGCACCGAACAGCCAGCCCGACGCGGTACGCCACCCGAACCAGCCCTCTTTGTCCATCACCTCCGCGAGAGCACCGAAAGCGAATCCAACGAACAGCGCGGCGAGCACGCCGTGCGCGAGCGCCGCCAGCGGGAGCCGGGGCGTGTAGACCCCGATCAGGCCCACCACCCCGGCTCCGATGAAGATCCATCCCCAGATGTGGAACGGCAGCAGGGCCTCGACCTGAGAGAGCGTCGCCGGGTAGGCGTACATGGGGAGCCGCACATAGTCGATGCCGCGGCTGATCGCGGCCGTGAGCAAACTGAGCTGCAGCACGAACGCCATGTCCTCGGTGACGACGAGCCGGAGCCGCTCGATCCTCGGCCACACCCGGCCCACCATCAGCTGCCCTCGGTGCGGCGTCCCTGTGCCACGTCACCGTCGTCGACGACCGGGCTCTTCTCGTCGCCGTAGCGCACGTGCTCGAAGTACGACTCGTTGCTGGGGATCTCGGAGTACTCGTCCTCGTCGAGATCGACGATCGTCGAGCCGACCGGTGCGAGCGACGGCACGCCCTTGGTCGATCCGAGGTTCATGCTGCCGAGGGACGTGAGCACCGAGACCAGGACCGCGGTACCGGCGAGGGTCAATGCTTTGTCCCACTGCACATCACCGAACCCGCCCGCTACCGGGATCGCAGCGACGAGCGTGCCGGTGAACGTGCGCGCGGCCCGGTCGGCGAGATCGATCAGGAAGTTGCCGGAGCTGAGCAGTGTCGCCGTCGAGAGGGCGAGCAGCACCGTTGCGAGCGTGGCGAGTCCTGCGGACGACAATGCGGCCGGCCACGACACCGACAGGATCGTCGCTCCCGCTCCGAGGAAGATGAGCACGTTCTGCACGAACGTCTTCGACGCCCGGTCGGCGAGGTCGAGCCAGAATGCCTTGGTGTCGATCGAGAGGTCGAGGACGCCGATCTCTGCGTCGAGGTGGACAGTGTTATCGGATGCAGCCATGGTCTTACCCTTCTGATTGTGCCTGTGTTTCAGGACTTTTCGGTGAGTGTCTGCTCGTCGCTCTGAATGTCGACCGCGAGCACGTAGGCGACGAACCCTGCGGCCGCAGCAACGATCACTGCGGCCGCAAGGAACGGGACTCGGTAGTTCACAGCCCCAACGCATTCCACGTCGCGGGTCCGACGATGCCGTCGACGACCAGTCGGGCTCGCGTCTGAAATTCACGGACAACTCTGTCCGTGGCCGGTCCGAAGTCGCCGTCGACGACGAGCTTCGAGTACAGCGGGTAATCCCGGTTCAGACGCGCCTGGAGGTCGCGCACGGCCTGCCCGGTCGCGCCGATCCGGACGACCGGGCGTGCGTTCGGCGCAGCGGGTGGAGGCGCGTACACAGGCCCAGCAGAACCGAGCTTGCCCTCACGGATCTTCTGCGCGAACGCAGCGAGCTTCGGTGAGGAACCGTCGCCGGATGCCGTGCCCGAGTTGAGCTGCCAGTGCATCGGATCGCGGCGATCCCAGTCCTGACCCCAGAAGATGTTGCCCTCGAACAGTCGCATTCCCTCACGGCACCGTCCGATCTGGTGCTGGGTGAAGTTCCTCGATGCGTCGACCTTCCAGGGATGCCACGGCGCATTGATGTCGACGCCGGTAGCGGAGATGTGGTTCGAGGATGCGACCTCGTTGGTTGCAGACCATCCCCACACCTGCGACTTGATGGGCTCGACGTTGGCGTTGTACCAGTCCATCCAGCTTCGGAGGACGGTCGCGGCGTCACCCGATCTGACGAGCACCGGCTTGCCTGCGTAGAACAGGGTGATGCACTCGTTGCTGTCGCAGTTACGCCACCCGTTCTCGGAATGCGTCCTGCCGTAGATAGTTCGGAAACTCATTGCTGCTCCTGTCGTCGTCTGCGGTTGAGGAATCGCCCGGTGATTGCTGCTGCGCGGACGATCTTGGAATCGGGCTCGGGAATGATCGAGAAGGTGATGTTCAGCAGTGTCACCGCGCCGTCGAGTCCGTGATCGCGAATGTAGTTCTCGGCGAGGTCGATTCGGATCAGGTACGCAGGCCACTGCGATGGTTGGTGCAGCTCTGCCAGCGCCTCGGGCGTTGCCGGAACAACGATTTCGGTGGTGCGGTCCTCGTGCATCACCCAGACAGCGTCGGGGTGACTGTCGTGGGCGAGCAACTCCAAGAGTTGCTCGCCTGTCACTTTCACGGCTCGATCTCCGGTTCTCCCGGTCCCGGTAGCTCGGGGCCCAGTTCCGGTTCGACGTCGATCACGGTGGCCGCAGGGATCGGGGGCAGCGCACCGACGAGCGTTCCGCCGACCCACACACCGTCTCTGTACGTGTTCATCAGCCCGTCGCGCAGGACAACACTCCACTCACTGCCATCCTTGGTGAACGTTGCATCGAACGTCATGCCGCCTCCTCTGCCAGAACCACGTTGTCGCGGAGGCCGAAATAGTCGAATTTGCCACTGTTGACAGCGAATCCGCCACGGCGGCATTCGAGTCCGCCGTATTGGAAACCGGCACCGCGAGTTCCGAGCGCGCCAGGGGTCGGCTCGGTGTAGCTGGCGACCGGTACCCACGTCGTGGTGCCGACCGCGTTCTTCTCGACGACGTGAATCTCCTTGTCGTCGTCATCGAGACCGACCGTGACGCGGTACCCCGCAGCCTCCGGAGTGTCGGCGATGGTGTCGAGAACGGTGCGGGTACCGCCTGCGAACCGGCAGAGCGTTGTCGTCGTCAGGTTCTGCTCGACCGACATGTACGTCTTGCCGCCCGAGTCCGAGTGATAGATATACGACTGGATCTGCACGCTCATCTCGACGGGCGACCACTCGCCGACCACGTCGTTGTAGGCGACGCGCTCCTTGTACAGCGACCGCTGCGTGCCATTGGTAGTTCCGGAGAACCCGGCGCGGCCACCGCTGGCCGTGAGCCGATACAGGCCACCGACCGACAACACGGAAGTCCATCGAGAACTCATCGACTCGTCGAACGGGTCGAACCACTCACGAGGCTGCGGGTCACCTTTACGCAACCTCACACCGATGCCGACCCAGGGAACGAACGGGCTCGAATACAACTGCGAGGTCTTCGGCAGCGTAGCCCCCACCGTCAACGGCGAGGTGCTCGTGAAATGCACCTTCTGCTGCCTCGGAAACGCATCCGGATCCAAAGGGAGGTTGGGCTGGCTGTTGCAGTACAGGGCTCTGCGAGAGCCCGTACCGACCTGGTGGATACCGACGAACATCCACTCACCGAAACCGAACAGCAGATCCTCGGGCATGGTGACGTTGACCAGCTGGAGGGCATTACTGATAATTGGTGTCTGATCCGGCGACACCCACTCGATCACCAGTACGCCGTCCTCGGTCATCCGGCCGATGTAGACGTACAGCGGTGGCCGCGACGACAGACCTGAGCCGATGAAGAACGACACCGTCGCGCGGCCAGCGCTGTACTTCGATTGAATCCACACTCCCTCAACGACGTTCGCCGCGGGCGTGTAGTCCGGGATTGTTTTGAGGAATTGCAGGCTGTGGCTGTGCGACGTCGAACCAGACTCCGAGCTGGTCGTCGAGCTAACCGACTTCACGTTGTCGGTCAGGCCGAAGATTGGGAACGACACCTGTTGACCCGGCACCATCGACACCCACGAATCGACCGCAGGAATGTTGTCCGCCAACTGAATCAGCTCCGAGCGGACCTGCTGGACCTTGATGTTGTTCGCGGCCGCTGATGCAGACGCGGCCGCGGCCGCCGTCTGCGCGGCCGAGGCCGCGGTGTTCGCGTTCGAGGCCTGATTCTTGATGCCCAGCAGGCCCCCGATCAGATCACCGATATTCCCGATCACACCGAAGACGCCCTGCGCGAGCATTCCGACGAGGCCACCGATTCCGTTTCCGAAGCCGCCCAACAGGTTGTTGGTCATATTGGATCGAGCGCTACCGTAGGCAGCATCGAGCGGGGCTCGCTGGGCCGCAGTGATTTTCGCCTGCGTTTCGTTCTGGACGTTCTTAACGCCACTCTCTCCGACGGTCCCGACGTACGCGACGTCGGGCCGGGGCTTGTCGGGTGCGATACCCATCTAGTCGCCTCCGATTTCCGATGCGACCGCGTGATCGCCCGCATCGGCTGCCGTCGGAGCCTCCGGAGCCCGAATAACCCCGCGCTCCTGCAACTTCTGAGCGAGGGCCATCAGCTGCGCACCGGACGCCTGATCGAGATCGTCATCGATCAACAGGTCCTGCTGCTCGGCGGCAGCTGCGGCGAGCACCTCTGGCGAATCCTCGTAATCGATTGGCACCCACTTGACCTCGCCGACGCCCATCCACGACACGCCCTGCTGCTCGGGAGCACCGACGATGATCGCCTTTTTGGTCTGCAGCTCGGGATGGTGCCGGAACCCTGCGTCGTAGAGCTGCCGAGACAACCCTCGGAGCGATTCCTCCGGGGCGATCATCGGCACCCCCGGCGTCTCCTCGATACCCACCACCGCCCACAGTGCCGCCTCCTCGGGGACGTTTGGATCGCAATACGCCTGTGTCGGAATCATCTAGATCACTCCCAACTGTTGACCTGCCACGAGCGCCGATCGCAGCAACCGAATGTTCTTCTCGCCGGGGGCCTCGTTGACCCGCGGATCGCCTGTGATCGCCGACCAGCCGCGGCTGTCGCGGTCGTAGTCGTAATCGATCTGGCTGGCCTGCTCGACGAACACGACGCCCTTGCGGGGGAAGTCCTTGTTCGTCACACCGATTCGGGACCCGAGCCACCAATGGCCCTGCCCCTGATCGCCGATCCGATACGGCCGGCCATCTCCGAGGGTCGCGGCGTGGGTGGTGCGCGGCCGCGTCTTGTGAAAGGTGTCCCGCAGGTCCATCAGCGACGAGAGGGTGTAGGCCCGTTTCGCCGAATCCGACCGTCCCTCTTGGTAATGCGACCATCCGTAGCGCAGTGCGCGCACCGGACTTTTGATCGTCCACCACGCCCCGACAGTGTCGGTGTAGATCGGCTTCAGGAACGTGTCCGCGATGACTCCGGCCGTCGGTAGACCGATCAACTGCCCGAGGTAGTTGCCGCCCAACACGATTCCGTTGCTCATCAGCTCGTTGACGCCGGGTGCGCTGTGGCCACCCGCAACGACTTGAACCACGGTGCCGGGGGTGAACGACCAGTCGAACGCATCGATCCCCGATATCTGCCCGTCGCGATAGACGACGTACGGCTGACGAGGGAACGTGCCGACCCACTTGCCGACGATGTTCTGGTACGGGTCGATCGAGCCGGTGACGGTGGTGACGATCTCGTCGACCAGGTTGTCGGCGAGCTGCACGACGGTCCGGACGAGTCCGTCCCAGATCGTGCCACCGGTCGAGGTCTCGTCCCAGTAGCCAGAGACGTCGACGACGTCGAACACGATCGCGCCGGGGCGAATGTTCGCACCGGGCCACGGCGGTGGGTCACCGGCAAGGTAACGCCGGGTGGTGACCATCAGTTGCGCGTCGGCGAGCGTTCCCTCGGCCATGTCGTGCCAGTACTCGAACCGGGAGGACAGCACCGTCCACGGCGACGAGTCCGACAGCAGACTGTGCGGATTGACGACCATGTTCCAGTTCGACATGTTGAACGCCTGGCCCCACTGCGCGAGGTCCATCGGGTCGTCGGGCAGAGAGAACCAGTTGCCCTCCAGGCGCATAATGTTGAGGAACAGCGCCAGCTTGAGCATGTAGCGGGACGGGCCTGCGAGAACGAAGGCCCTCTTCTGGATGATGCTGGGCAGGTACGGCGAGCACCAGACGAGCAGGTTCTTCAGCTCTTCGTAGTCGTCGAGAAAGTTGAGCTCGACGTACCGCTTGCCGTCCTTGCCGACCGTGATGCGCGTCGATGCGTCGCCCGCGCAACGGCCACCCCAGCGGGCACCGTCCTTGTCGAACGTCAGGTGCACGTTCTGTTTCGTCCGGCCCCACGGGTCGATCGCCCAGTTGGTCAGGTAATGCCCCACCGGGAGAAGTAATCTCGCCGAACCGGTGTTGTTCATCCGCCACTGAAAGTGGCCCTCGTACTCGTTGGTGACGCGGCCGCGGTAGACCATGTCGCCGTCCCACAGTCGCACGAGCGGCCGCTTACGACGACGTCGCGCGATCCGATCCTGCTCCCGGTCCGCGTCGTCGGCGATCCGCTGCATCCGCTCGAGCAGCTCGGGGTCCATCAACAGCGGGTTCGTGGGATCGGCGGCTACCGGCATATCAGACCCACCCTCCGAGCATCGACGACCAGTTGCGCCGCATCGTGACCATGACCGAGACACCGAGCGCCGTCGCCGTGATCGGCACGTCGACGGGCTCGTTGGTGTCCTCGGGTATCGGGAAGTCGAATTCCACTCCGGCAGAACGCCCGACGAACATCGGGTTGATGTTCGACCGCCACGTCTCGTGATCCGGATAGGTGTCGATCACGAGGTTCTCGCCCGGAGCGAGCGAGGGAACCCAGATCGCACGATTACGGAATTCGTAGTCGTCCTCCTCCGGATCTGTCTCCCAGGAAAGATCCGGGATCTGCACGCGCACTGTCGATCCGGATGCCGGGTTGTCGATCGTCCATTTCAGGAAGCTCGGCCAGTCAGTCGGATTAGACAGCCGCACCGTCTCGCGGTACACCACCGAATACGAGGTGGTGCCGCCGTTGCCATTCGGCAGAACGATCGGCGTAGTCAGGTTCACCCGGTTCTCGGCCGATGCCTTGAACAGGTCGTACACATCGTCCTCGACCCAGAACGGCCACGTCGGCCGCGCCTGGATGACCACGAATCCCCAGCCGTTGAAGTTCGGATCGAATTCCGGTTCATACGATAGGTTTTCGATCAGCTGGAGTTTCAGCTTACGAATTCCCTCGCCGGTCGTGGCGACGAGCGTTCCTTGCTTGCTCGTCGACCACGCCCGCCGAAACCGCGAATAGACCTGCTGGACAGTCATCTCGGTCGTCGACGCGAAGTCGACCCGGAGGACGGCCGTCATCATGTCGACCTTGTCGCCGTCGAACGTGGCCGACTGTTGGAATGCGCCCTGCGACCAGATCGTCGAACGCGGCGTCTCCCAGATCCCCTTGGGGCTGAGACCGAGTGACACCGGGGAGATCCCCGGCATCACCCCTTCCCCGGACAGCGGCCACACCGAGCCGTCGTGACCGTGCCATTCCAGCTTGATCAGATCCTGCGCCGTCATCAGAGGGTCCCCCATGCCGCAGCCGAAGCCACCATTTCCGCCACCTTCCACCTGCGAATTGCGTCGTCCTGATCAGCTGCGTAGATGTTGAAAATCGGCGACGGACGCTCAGGGGCCGATGGCTGCTGACCGAGACGGAAGTCAGTGCCCGAGTTCATCGCTCGGAGGATGGCCGGGTTGTCCGCCGCATTCGCCGATCGAGAATTGACCACGTACTCCTTCGCTTCGAGCAGAGCCGGAACCTGATCTCGGCCACTCGGACCGGTGACGTCACCACCGGAGTGGTAGGCACGCACACCCTTCGTCGCCCGCAGACCCGCCACCAGATTCGACAGCGGCAACTGCGGATCGTTCGGCAGCGACGGATCACGGTTCGCCGCGAACGCCTCGTTCGAGAGCGCCCACAGGTTCGCCGGATCGCCGCCCGACCGAGCCCCGATCTGCTCGACCGTGCGCGCCGTCGTCGACAGCGCCGACCCCGCGCGCCGCAGCGCCTCGTCGACCACCGGCACCCACTGCTCAGGTCCCTTGGACGGGTCGTAGACCACCGGGGAGTCCGCCAGCATCTGCTGCTGCGTCGGCGACCCCGCAGTCGACGCACCGATCGACGACGGCAACTCCGAGGGCATACCGAGCGCATCGCGATCGGCCAAGGCCTTACCGAGCATCTGAGCGGCTTTGACCGCAGACGGCAGCTCGTTCGGGATACCGAGGACGCCGAGGGCCTCCTCGACCTGACCGGAGATGAAGTCCCGAGCGAACGAGCCCGCGAGATCCGACCATGACGACGGGGTGTCACCCGACTCGGACTCGGTCTTCGTCCCCGCGAGCGCGAGAGCCTTACGGGCCTTGTCCAGTTCGGCGTCAGCCTTGAGCTTCTCGGCATCGGTGGCGTCCGGATCGTCGTAGACCTCGTTACGGCGAGTGTTCGCCGAATCGAGGGCCACCTGAGCGTCGATCCGCTCGTTCTCCGCATCCGAGAACGAGCGCGACAGCTCCGGAGCCTGCGGAGCAGGACCCTCGGCCACCCACGACGCCACCTCATCCTTCTTTGCCTGAAGATCGGTGACCTTCTGCTGCGCGATCTCGACTTTCTTGTTGGCCATGTCGAGATCGGCCTCGGACTTCTTACCCTCGGCAAACTCGGCCTCGACCTTCGCCCGCGCCTCCTCGGCGCGAGTGATCGCGATCGCTGCCTCCTCGAGCTGCAGCTGTTGCTTGTCGGTCCACTCCGGACGCTTACGCGAGCTGCTAGTGCTGCTGCTGCGCGAGAGCGACCCGGACGACGGACCGGCACCACCGGGGATCGGCAGGTACGCGAAGTCGGTGTTCTCGGCCGCATCTGCTCCGTCGACACCGCCGACCATGCCGCCGCCGTACGAGCCGCCCATCTCGACGTTCGTGCCACCGGGCAGGGTGCCCAGCGCGTGACCGCCACCGGGACCGCCGTTGCGCCAGCCCATCCGAAGATCGTTCGGACCGCCACGGCCAGTGAGGAATCCGAGTGCAGACAGCGCCGCACCCATCGTCGCCGTCGCGAACCGATCCGCGAACGCAGGCAGACCGACAGCGAATCGCGCGATCGCCGACATCGCTCCCGAACAATCGCCCCACTTGACGCCCGCCCAGTCGTACGTCGCCCCGGTCAACGGTTGGCTCTCGCTACCGTTGACGAAGTCGAGCAGCTCTTGCTGGGTCTTCACACCGACCCGGCCACCGTCTTCGTAGCCCGGCAGCTTCGGGAAAGTGCCGGCATTGATCTGAGCCAGCTCGCGGTCGTACTTGTCCGACGAGCGTTCGTTGACGACCCACTCGCCCGCGTCGACGCGCACGATCGGAGCACCCGCGCTGGAAACTCCGAGGAACCCATCGGTCCTGTCGGTACCCGGCCCCGTCGTCGGCATCCGCCCACCCGACGCACGGCCCGGTAACGGGATGCCTCCGGGAACCGGAATGTTCGGCTGCGGTGCGTTGATGATCGGCGTTGTGCGAGAGAGGTTGTCGAGCGCACCTTGGATGACACCGATCCGGGTGAGGATCTGGTCATCGCCGATCATCTTGACCGTGGTGGTCTTGTCCATCGGGATCAGGCCGTACGCGTCCGCGAGAGCGATCGCGCGTTGTTCGGTCCAACCCGCCTCGACACGCTGCCGGATGAACTCGTCGCGGACCTTCATACCCGCCAGCTCGACGGCAACGGCCGCGTCCTCGGCCGAGAGCTTCTGCTCGGTCGCCGACTGCGCCGCCTGCGCACCGGCCTGGTCAAACGCACCCTGGACCGACTTCATCGCGTCGAACAGGCGCGAACCGGCCGCTGTAGTGGTGTCGATCTTGCCGGACGTCTCGTCCACTGCCGCAGCACCTTCGGCCGACGCCTCGGTGAATCCGCGCAGCGCATCGTTGACCCGCTTCTGCGTTTCCTCGGCCGTCATCTGGTCGCCGCGGAACCGGCCCATCGCACTCGTCAGCGAATCGACGCCACCGGCCGCGCCGACCGAGCTGGTCGCGATGTCGGCGAACGCATCCTTGACCTGACTGGCCGAGGACTGCGACTCGACAAGTTCTCGACGCATTGCCGAGTACTTCTCCACCAGGCCGTTGCTCGACCCACCGGCCGATCGCAACTTCTGATCGAGGTCACGCCACGCCGCACCACTGCCGGTGACACCGGCCGCGAGATCGCGGTTGCTGAGCCCGAGCTTGTCGAGCGCAGCCTTCGCTCGCTCCGCCTGCTGCGCTGAGTCGCCGACCTCCATGAGGTCGCCGATCTGGTTGCCCTGGCCGAAGCTGAACGACTCCTGGAAGAACGCAACCGTCTTGTCCCACTTGCCCGGTAGACGATCCGCGGCCGCGTCGAGTTCTTCGTCGATCTTCTCGATCTGAGCGGTGACGACGGACTTGACGCCCTTGTCAGCTACACCGCCGGACTCACCGAACGCGTCGTCGAGGCCCTCGCGGAACGTGACCATCGACTTCGAGAAATTCGAGGCTGCGGACCGAGTGGCGTCGAGGCCCTCGGACATCTTGTCCGACGACGAGTTGAACGCCATCACGCCGCCGATAGCAGCCGCGATTCCGATCATGAATCCGCCGCCGCCACCGAGGAACGAGGACACCTTGCCCGCGCCTGTGCGCAGTGCTGAGAGCCCACCGGTTGCCACGCCCTGAGCGCGAGCACCGAGTGTGGCGACACCGGCGACCGAGGATCGGGCGGCACCAGCCAAACCGGTCGACGATGCTGCCGCTGTGCGTTGTGCGGCAGCGAAGGCACCCAGGGCCGTCGTCTCGCCGCGTAGAGCTGCTGTGCGTACACCAGAGGCCAAAGCCTGCGATCGCGTTGCCACGGCGGACTGCAGGCGTGCCGCGAGCCCGAGGCGTTCGGCCGGTACCGCAGCACCGTTGGCAGCGATATCCGCCCGCAACGCGGCCGTGTGATTGATCAGCGCGTTCGTCAGCGCCATCTGCGCCGCGATCTGCGCGGGCATCATGATCGCGTTGGCGATACGTGCGGCCTGATAGCCGGTCTCGACGACCTGCGCCGCCGCCATCGACACCGCGACACCGCCGAGCGCGACACCGAGCAGGTCGGCGTTGTCAGCCGCGAAGCCCATCACAGACCCGAGCACGTTGACACCGGACGCGACGACAGTCGCCGTGTCGCCGCCCAGACCGATCAGCGAACCACCAAGAGATCCCGCAGCCGAGGTGAGCTTGTCGACCATGCCGCCGACGCGGTCGGACACACTGCCGACCTCGTCGATCGACGTCGACGCCGATTCGCCGGCCGACTGGATCGCATCGAACGTCGACGCCACCTGCTCGCCCGCCGAGCCCGAGAAGAACCGGGACACAGCGTCGTACGCCGAAATAGCGCCGTCGCGAATATCGAACAGGACGTCGACAGCCTTCGAATCCTCGTCGAGCCCGAACGTCATCTTCGATCCCGCGAAGTCACCCTTCGCCAGGATCGACCACACGCCCTGCACACCGTCGGTGATCATCCGCAGCCGGGCCCCGAGCCGCTCCATCTTCGTTCCGGAGCCCTCGATCGACTCGCCGGACGAGATGAACGCGGACCCCATCTGCGACAGGCCCTCGGCTGCGGCCTTCGCCCCGACCTGGACCTGTGGCGCGATCTTGTCGGCGAACGAGGTGACCTGCTTCAGGCCATCCTTGATCATCGGCAGGAACGGCTCGATCGCGTTCGCGCCCGCGCGGCCGAGCGCAGCCTTGGTGTTCTCGTACGAACCACGCAGCGTCTTACCGGATTCGAGAGCAGCGCCCCCGATGTTCTCCTCGATGACCTTTTTGAACGTCGCCGAGTCGACCTCTCCGGCCTTGACCATCTTCGACAGCGCCTCGGACGACACGCCGTA
The DNA here is from genome assembly GCF_004563845.1 of Rhodococcus sp. 1R11. Lineage (NCBI taxonomy): Bacteria > Bacillati > Actinomycetota > Actinomycetes > Mycobacteriales > Nocardiaceae > Rhodococcus > Rhodococcus sp. 1R11. Next base: position 21,816 of record NZ_SPNG01000023.1, read on the forward strand.
CTCGTCCTGGAGCCACTGGAAGATCGGAATACCGCGGTCGGACAACTGATTCAGGTTGTCGGTGAAGGCCGTCCCTGAGGACTGCACCTTGTTAAAGACCGAACCCATCTCTTCGAGAGAGGTACCGGCGATCGTCGCCGCGTCACCGGTCAATGAGAGGTACTTCTGCAGTTCCTCGCCGGGCTTGATACCGGCAGCCACAGCGGACGCTGCGATGGTCGCTGCGTCGCCGAGGCCGTAAGCGGTGCCCTTGACCGACGCGAGTGCCGAATCCATGATCGTGGCCACCGACTGTGCATCGTGTCCGAGACCGGAGAGCTTGCCCTTGGCGTCGTCGATCGCGACCAGACGGCCCATACCCTGAGTCAGAGCGGTGCCGATGACCGCGCCAGCCACCGAACCGGCCGCCAGCGCACCGACTTTGAGCGATGCGCCGAGACCGCGGGCGAGCTTCGATCCCATTCCCTGACCGGACTTCTCTGCTCCCGCCTGCGCGGAGTTCAGAGCCGACGAGATCGAGGGGCCGAGCTTGGACGTCTCGCCCACGATGCTGATGTATCCAACGCCCAGCTCGGTCAATGGGATTCGCCCCCTTCAGTAGGACTCGTTATTGCGCTGCTGCGATTCGACGGTTCAGCTCGGCTCGGATCGCCGCCGCTTTTGGGTTGCCCTTGCGGGCGCTCTTGGCCTCGGTAATGGGCACCACGCCGTCCGCGTGCTGCTGCTCCCGGCGCTCGATCTCGGCACGAATATCGTTGCCGCTCGGCTTTTTCGGCGCGTCCTGATCGGCCTTGCCTGCCATCTGGACGCGCCGATGCCAGCCACGGGCACCGAGCGGTGTGTGATTGTCCGGAGACCCGATCTCACGCCAGTGCAGCGTCTCGAGCCAATCCTCGATCGACGTCAGCCGCTCGATGACCGGGTCGTCGAACTTGGCCATCGGATCGTCGAGCAGTCCGTAAGCGGTGATACCGATGGGGTTCTGTAGAAATGCGTCGAGGTCGGCCCACGACAGCGTGCGGCCGACCTCGTCGAGTGACCTGCCCGCTCGGAGCAGATCGGAGCGAATCGCCCCCGCTACGCCTTCTCGTCGGAGGAGGGCTCGGAGGCTTCGGATTTTTCCAGGTCAGCCGGAAGGGACGCCTTCTCCCACTGATCCCACAGCTCGTTGAGCGGGGTGATCGGCCACGCCGCCGTCTCCTCCGCCAAGTCCGGGTTGAGTCGCTTGAACAGCTCCTGCATCACATCGGTCTGGCGAGGGTACTGAATCCTCTTGTCCATCTCCGGCAGCGGCTCACGATTCTTGTTGCGCTCGTCGCGGACCTTCTGTACCTCGAAAATGCGGTCGGTGATGACCCTGTCGACTTCCTCGTGAATCTCCGGAGCGACGTACCCGAGGAACGGGATCTCGAACACGACAGGCTTTTTGACGCCGTCGCGGAAAATCTCCACTGGGAACATCGGAATCTTGTTGGGTGTGTACTGAAATGCCATGGTGCACCAGGCCTCTCGATCGATTGTGAACAGCGGAAAATTGGGGGCACCGAGCCCGTACTAGGTCCCACCCGACAGGGGCAGGCCCGGTGCAAGGGATGACTGATCACCCCTGCCGGGTGAGTCGGGCTACTTGCTCGACGTCGAGGTGGACTTCGCCGTCGTCGTCTTCGGAGCAGTAGCGGTCGTGGTCGTCGGCGCGGCAGCGCTCGACGTCGAATCGGGCTCGGCCACAGCGGGATCGACCGACGCAGCCTGAGCACTGCCGGTCGCAACCTTCTCCGCAGTCAAAGCAGCGTCGGAGTCGGCCGTTGCCGTGACCTCGCCGGTGTCCGACGTGGTCGCGGTGTCGGATTCGTCGAGAGCGACCGGCTCGCCGTCCTCGCCGACCGGCGCAGCGCGCAGCTGCATCCCCTGCACCAGGTTTCCGCCCGCGACCGCGACGATCGAGCCGTCGTGCCGGAGCTCCACGACGTGCGCGCCCTTGAAGTCCGGGTTCGTCGAGGCGTACGTGGTGAGCGTGACCTGGTGGGTGGTGACATTCGAGTGCACGTCGACCACCTCGGCCGTGGTGGTGACCTGACCGTGCTCGATCAGGTACCGCTTGGTCTTGACACCGTCGATCACGGTAGCGATCCAGTGGCGGATCGGCAGCTGCTCCGAGGTGTGGTAGATCGTCTTGTGCTGGCCGTTGACCGTGGCCACCTCGACTTCGACGTTGGCCTCTCCGAACACGCTGTTGAGAACAGCGATGTTGTCGTCCTCGAGGAACGCGAACGTCAGAGTCTCGTCGTACTCGGTCTGCGGCTCGCGGAACGTCGCACCGCCGAACATGCGGACCTTCTGGGTCGATCGCGCCTTGTTGAGCGAAAGACCACTGTCGCTCAGCGCGCCGTGGTCATTGGCCTTGAAAATCGGGTCGAGCGCGGTGAGCGCGGTCTCGGGGAATTCCGCTTCACCGAGTGCCGCGGAGTGGACGACACCGCCGTCGATGGGAGGTGTTGCTACGAAAGAATTGCGAACGTTGACCATAATCAGGTCCCTTTCAGGCGTCGTTGCACCGGGCCACGTGAAAGAGGGAAGAGAATCGAGCGAGTCGAGTCAATCGACCTTGATGTCCAGCTCCGCGGTGAACTGCCACCGGGCTTGATCGTGACGGGACTGGTCGGGGTCCGGCCACGAGTACGCGGCCGTGCACTTGGAATATCGGATGAACGCACCCGCGGCCCACTGACCGGGCAGCGAACGCCAGAGCGCGCCAATGTAGTTCGAGAACCGTTCGGCCGCAGGCTCATCGGCTGCCCAACACTCGACGATGTAATTGGCGTGATCGGTCGAGCCATGGTGCGGAACACCGCCACCCGGAGTGCGGGTGATCCGCACCATCAGTGGCCGGCGCTTGTTCGGGATCTCACCCGCAACCCAGGCGGAGGCATATTCGGCCGGCAACCTCTCCGTCACCGCCGTGATCGCCACCGCCTGAGCGGGGTGAGGCACCACCAGGGCGCTCACACCGACGTCGCATTCAGAGCGACAATCAGACTGTTGTCCCGAGCATTGCGTGCGCGAGCGCTGTGCGTCGCCGGGTACACGATGGCTCGCCACCGCCGTGTGCCTTGCCGGGAATTCCAGTCGAATCCCGAACCGGCTCGCCGCGCCGCACTTGCGGCCGCGCCGTCGATCATGTCGCGCACACCGGGCGAGGACAGGATCTCGCCGTACGCGCCGGGGTGAGGTACGAACTCACCGCCTCTCGGCATCGGGAGTCACCTCCTCGACCGCATCGACGAACATCGCCGCGATCCAGAACTCGCGGTTGAACGCCGCAAGCGTCTGGGCGCGGCCGGGCGGGTCGTCGGTCAACACCAGCAGCACAGCCGACTTGTCGTCGACAGTGAAGTTGCGAGTGTCGTACCGCTTTTCGCCCTGCGCGTGCATCACCAACAGCTGCTGGCGCGGACCCTGTGGCGGGACGAGCTGATCGCCATTCGACATCGGTTATCCCTCCACATCTTTCAGGTGCGCCTCGAAACCGGGCTCACGGCCGTTGTGTGGGTTCTTCCACCGCTCCACCTTGTCGGAGACAATGAACGATCCGTATCCCGGTACGTCGACTTTCCAGCCCCGCTCGATCCGAGCATCGAACGGACCCCACAGGTGGGCGTAGTCGATGACCTTGTCGCGGAACTGCTCTCGCGACTCCTCCGACTGCGGCAGCGGAGCGAATCCGCAATCGTCGATGTCCTCGCCGACGTCGGGGTACCCGACGATCTCGCCGCCGTGCGCATTACGCCCGGTGACAACCGGCTCGTAGGCGACGACCGTGATCGGGTGCCGGAACCTGCCCATCAGTCCTGCTCCCCTGGTGCCCACTGACCGGGGCCATTGACCCATGCCCCGGCCAGTGGGTGTGCGGGTACGTCGTGCGGAAGCGTGCTGGCAGTACCAGCACGCGACCCCGACGACGAGGACAGCAGATCTCGTTCGGACGCAGTGACTTCGAGCCCGGTGAACGTCTCCGTCGCCAACGTGTTGCTGTCGGTGAACGGACCGGTCGTGGAGTTGGTCTGACGAATGTTGTCCGGGTTCTTCATCGCCCGAGTCACCATCCGCCGTTCGGCGATCATCACCAGCTTCGCCAGCTTGCCGCTGACGTCCACGGTGAGACGCTGCTCCAGATCGGCCAACTCGCGATCGGAGAACAGCAGATCCTCGGCCTCGGTGAGCCAGAACTGCACCAGCTCGATCGACGTGGGCTTGTCCGAGCCGATCCACCGATCGAGCACGTAGACCGGGGTGGCGTACGTCGGGTTCGAGTCGTCGTCAGCCACAGTCAGCCTCCGCTCTAGTCGTCCGAGGCAGCCTTGCTGCCACGACGCCCGCCCGTGCGCTTCGCCGGAGCAGGCTTCGGCTCAGGGTCCGGCTCCGGCTCTGGCTCCACTCCCGGTTCCGGCTGCGGCGCAACCGGTTCGGCATCAACCGGGGCCTCGTCGAGTTCGGCCGCGGCCTGCTCCGCCTCGGCGACCCACGGGGCGGGCTCGCCCGACGGCTGCGCGTCGGGTTCGAGTTTCACCCCGAGTGGTGCCTGCTCGGTCTCGACGACACCGCCGCCGAGATCGCCGCGCTCGGCCGGGTCGTTGACGACCGCTGCGGGCGGGTCGTTGACGACCGGCGCTGCGGGCGGTGTGCCGTGCAGATCGTCGCGGGTGAGCACGTCGGTGTACCGAGCCTCCGGAGCAGATCCAGGCGGAGTCAGGACGGGCGGTTGCTCCGCGACGTCCCAGTCCTCCGGATCGGCCTCGATCAGCGTGTAGCCCAACCGTTCCAGCGAGCGCCTGCCCGCCTTCTGGGTGACGACGACCTCGTTGCCGTCCGGATCGATGTAGACAGCCATCAGTGCCTCCTAGGCGGCAGGTACGAGGACGCCCGCGGGGTAGCGGGTGGCGTCGACCTTGTTGAGTCGGGTCATGGGGTTCTGGACTTGGAAACCGACGCGCATGACCACACGGAGCGCCTTAGTGTCCTGCTGCATCAGGTTCAGCACGACCTTGCCTTCGGAGTCGGAGATGACGCCTTCCTTGAACAGGTCGTACGTGATGTCCTGGCGCACACCGACAACGAACTTGCTCCAGTCCGCGCCGAGCAGCGTGGCGATCGCGGGGTCCCACGAGCCGTTGGTGACCTCGTTGAGGGGGTAGCCGTACAGAGTGGAGGGCTGCCCCTGCGCCATGGACGGCGAAAAGATGGGGTTGCCCTGCGCGTTGCGCAGCCCGACCAGTCGCCAGTTCAGACCCGGCTCGGAGGCGAACCCATTGATGCCGAAGCCGTCGGTGGCGACCTTTTGGCCGAGTACGGATACGTCGACACCGAGGTCGACACCGGTGCCTTCCTCGACGACGTTGCCCGCGGCGATTGCGCCGGGGATGATGGCCGTCGGCCAGGTGTCGGGCTTGCTGATGCCCATCATCGCGGCCCGGTCGATCGCGAGGCCGATGGCCTCGGCGAGCAGGGGCTTGACCTGGTCCCAAATCGGGATGTCGGCGTCGTCGATCAGTGCGTCGGGAATGGGCACGATCGCGGCCAGTTCCTCGGCCGTGATGTACACATCGTCCCAACCCATCTTCGTGGTCTGCTTCAGACCGGTGTCGCCGTTGACCCAGTAGGCGTCGGGGAGGCTCGCCAGTACCGGCTGCTTGGCCTTCTTCTTCGACAGCGGAATGCGCCGCGCTCGGCCGAGGATCACCGACGACTGCGCGGCCGTCTGGATGATTTCGGGGATGACCTGATCGGGCATGTGCGCTTCGGCGATGTCAGCGCGCCCTTGGATGTTGTTGTAACCCGCCATGGGGGTGTTCCTTTCGGTTACGGCTAGGCGCGCAGTGCGTCGCCGAGCCAGTCTGTGGAATTGGTCTTGCCGGAGCCGGAATTACCGGCGTTCTCGTTGTTCACGAGGGGACTACCGGCCACCGGGCCTCGGAACGCGAGCAGTGCATCTGCGTGTGCTTCGAGTTCTTCCTTGGTGGAGCCGGAGAGCAGCTGTGCAGGAATGCCTTTGGCCGTTGCGACGTCCGACCGGAGCTGCGCCGACCTCAACGTCTCGTTCTCGCGTCGGAGTTCCTCGATCTCCTGCGCGTTTCGCTGTTCGGCCGGCAACTTCTCCTTCTCGGCCTGTCGCCACTTCTCGGCGTCGGCCTTCTGCTGGTCGTAGTCGGCGAACGGTTTCTTCGCCCGCTCGATCCGCTCCTGGATGATCTTGTCCAGGTCGGCCTGAGAGGCAGGTGGCGTGTACTCGGTCGCCTTGCCGCCTTCACCACCACTGCCCGCACCACCAGCAGCACCCGCAGCCTCACCGCTCTTGCCGCCCTCTCCACCTTCACCGCCGCCAGCGCCGCCAGCAGCGCCGCCTTCATCGGTCCCGAACTGCTGCTGTCGTGGTTGCTGCGACCACTGCGGCGCAACGCCGCGAACGAGTCGAGCGCGAGGTGTCGAGCCTGCAAGAGTGTTGTTCCCCATCGTGATTCCTTCTTTCCGTGAGCCCGTCGGCAAAGTCCGGCCATTGATCGCTGGCCGTGGGCGAGATGCCGGTCTGTTGTCGCCGACCGTGAGCGAACCCAGCCGCGGAGTAGTTCACCGGCTGGGGAGAATGGGACGCTGAATCGATCAGCACCTATCGGAGAGTGCTGAGATCTCCGCTGGTTACCGTGACGTCGCGATCAGCGACGATCGAGTCGAATGCCGCTGTGGCAGTGACGCCGTCGCGGGCGAGGGTGTGGAGCAGCTTTCGGAGTGCATTCGCGGCCACCAGATCCGCTCCGTCGATACGCGACAGCTGCAATGCGGAGGCATCGTCGGTCCACAGCATTCCGAGACCCGAAATGAGCGCCCACCGGCCCGTGCCGACCCTCTCGCCGCCGTAATAGCGGTAGGCGAGCGGATCGACCGGTTTGGCACCGAAGTTCGACGGGTCGCTGAGACTACCCACGAGTGACTCCGTTCTGCCGCAGAATTCGACCGACGAGCACACGCTTGCCGTCTTCGACGAACGCGTCGTCGAACTCGTACTCGATACCACGACCGAGGATGAGTTCATTCTCCTCGGGCCCGAACACCGCGAGCGACTTGTCACCGCGCTCGTGCGCCGAGACATACAGGCCCTGAGTTCCGGCAGGCACATCGAGCCGCAGCTCGACCTCGTTGCGTTCGAGATAGGTGAGCTTGGACTGCAACGCCGTCGAGACGAACGCATCGTCACGGAACGGAACACCGAGCACCGTCGACAGATCCGAGTCCTTGTTCAGCCCGAAAACGTCCGCGCCGACCGCACGCGAAACCGTGATCTTCTCCGGCACACGCGGCGCGGCGTCGATCACCCGGTCGAGAGCCTCGATCGAGTCGCGCTGATTGGGCGACAGATACGCGAAGTCACCCTCTCGCAGGGCACCGTTGATCGCGCCGTACGAGTTGCCGGTGTAGATCCGAACCATCTGCGCGTCAGCAGGTTCGACGTTGTCAGCGAAGTCGAACCACACTCGCTTGCCGAGCGCCCGGCCGTCGTCCTCGGTCAGAGTCCGTGCCGCGACGATCGACGGCTGCGGCTTCGGGATCACCGAATCGCTGAACAGCTCGGCGTCGTTGCGGCGCATCCGATGCAGCACCGTGTCGCGAGGATCGCTCGCCGTCGGGGCTACCCGGATACCATCACCGGCCGAAGCCGAGTCCGCAGCGTCGTCGTACGCGTCGATGAATTGCTGCTCGAGCTTCGTCGGAGTCCAGGTGCCGTAGACGATCTCGGCACCGCAGCCGCAGTCGTCGTGGTAACTGCGCATCCCGAGCGCGGTCTCCTCCGAGAAGTAGACCGGGCCGCGGGTGACGAGCATCGCGCAGAACGCGCACGGCTTACCGTCCGAGACCCTCCGCCAGCCACCGGAGCGCTTGTCGCGCCGCGCGGACTCGGCGAGAGTGCGCCGCCCGCCACCGAGCACATGACGTCGGACAGCGCCCGCGAGTCGCGGGAATGCTTTGTCCGACACCAACGCGGCCGAGCGAGCGCCCAGCCGCTCGACGTCGGGACCCGAGTACTGCACGAGCTTTCCGGGTCCCATCGCGTCCATCGACCGAGCCACCCGCTCTGCGTCGAAGTCCTCGACACCAGCGACCGGCCCCACCGAGGTTCCGAGCTCCGCGCTGCGGTACTCAGACAGATACGACTCGGCGAGGCCGGCCGATTTCTCGTCGTAGTACTTCATCAGCGTCATCTGCAACACCATCCACTCGGGCTTGGTGCCCGCTACGTCGCTGGGATCGAGAGTCGAGAAGAGCAATCGCGATGCAGCGACCGCCTCGCCGGAGAGCTGTACCTGCGCGATCCGGTGAGCGTCCGTCAGAGCCGCACCGAGCCGCGTCTCGGCCATCAGGCCGTGAGCGCTGTTCTAGCGCCGCCAGGGGGCAATGTGGGCTGCGTCTGCCGTGACAGAGCGTCAGCGAGTCGCTGAGCATCCGACGGCGCTTTGCCCCATGCTTCGACGAGACGATCGATGGTGATCTGGTCGTAGCCGAGCAGCTCGTACGTGACCGCATCGTGCGGAGGCAGAATGCCCTCTCGGACCTGCTCGACGACAGCCTGACTGCGAGCGGCCAGTGTCGGCGTCGCCGGGTTTGTCCAACGAGACCGCATACCGAGCAGATCGTCCGGCACCTGCGATAGACCCTCGGCGACCATGAGCGCTTGTCGGATCGTCCGACGGTGGCCGAAGTCGAACACCTTGCACGCACGCTCTGCGATACCGATCATGTCGCCCTTGGCCTCCTGGATCGCCTCCGCCGACGCAGGATTGTCCTGGACGATTCCCAGCGAATTGAGGGGCAGGGACGTCTCGGAGGCGAACATCGTTGCAATCGAGCGCAACTGCGCAATGTGCGGCTCCTGCGACTGCTGCGGGAACTGCCCGACCTTGGACTGCCCACCGTTCGGATTCGGCTGCACCGAGTCGTCGACCTCGGTCGCGAACACGCTGCCCAGAATCGACTGCCACCCGCCTGCCTCGACGATGCGGTCGTACTGCTGACGAGTGAGGTCGAGAAAGTAGCGCTGCGGCGACGAGAAGAACTCGCCCGACACCTCGGCGCGAAGCATCGTGCGTGCCGCCATGTCCGTCAGATCCATCACTGTCTGCGTGATGCGCGACGACCCGAACTCACGATCAAGGTACGGGTCATGCACCAGGGGCGTCACGAGTGCCTCGTTGATCGGGTGGCCGACCCTGGTGACCTTCCACCCGGAGTTCATGCGAGTCAGCGTGATCACCACGCGCGGCAGGTACATGTTCATCACCGCGGGCTGACCGGTGTCAGACCAATCGACGATCGACAGGCCCGCGATGGCCCTGCGGCTCCGCCTGTCCCACAGCGCCGTCGCGGTCTGCGCCGACCGGTACGAGATCATCCCGGCAGGTTCGTTGCGGCTGGGGTCGCCCGCGGTCACGAACGCAAACGCAGGACCGAGCTGCAGAGCAGACACGTGAGCCTGCGGGATCTCCACTTCGAGGGCATTGTCGTCGACAATGCGGCGAATCCGGTCGTCCCCCTTCGGTTTACCGGGTACGACGAACTCTTCCCAGTTGATCCGGAGCGCGGCACCGGTGACGGCCTTCTCCGGCCACCCCAGGATCGGGGCGAGCTTGCGCAGCTGCGGGGGAACACTGAACCCGAACTTGCGGAGCCGCTTCTCACGTCCGAAGTACTCGATACGACGCCTGTTCGTTGCCTGCCGTGCGTCCAGCTGAGTCAGCATCCGCATGAGATAGGCGTGTTCCTGGCCGGACAGGTCCGGAGCGGTGATCTGGCTGACGGTCACAACACACCACCTCGTCCTGTTCCTGAACCCGAACCAACCTTGTTCGAGTTCAATGCGATTCGGCGACCCATGCGCGCACCGATCATGGTGACCGCGTAGTCGATTCGTTTGGTCGACGAGCGCGAGATCTTGCCAACCGAGACACCCCACCGATTCGGCCGGCGTCGAGCGTTGATCGCGTGCCGCATAGCGATCGGGTCACCGTCGAAGGTGAACGTGCCGTCCTCGTCGATGTCCTGCGCGGTCTGCATCGCCGCCTCGGTGAACAGCTGGTTGCGCTCCTTTGCGCCCTTCTGGGACAGCCTCATGTCGAACAGCACCGAGTGCCCTCCTGCCCCTGGAGTTGCCCACAGGGGCAACCGATGTCGGAAGTCGCGGTGAATGTCGTCGATCATCGGCATCCAGTAACTGGTTTCCTTCTCGTCGTCCATCGCCGGGGACGGGTCGATCCCGAACCACGCGACGTTGAGCTTGAGCAGGTTCTCCCGGCAGGTGGCCTCGACCTCTTCGCGAGGTGCGAGCCAGCCCTCCGGGTTCTCGCCGTGCTTCGGTGACCACTCTCCGAGTGAGAACACGTGACCGTCGGACAGCCTGCATCCGCTGATACACGTCGCGTCACCGGATTTCGAGCAGTCCAGAAACAACGCCACCCGATCGCGGGGCTCGATGATCCACGTCGGCCGCGCCAGCTCTTTCAGCTTCACCGGATCGACCCACGCGTCCTCCGCAGTCGCGAGGCCGTTGAAGTAGTAGCGGATCGACTCAGAGACCGGCGTGCGCGTGTCCTGCGCTTCGTCCCGGAGCCGTTCGAGGTCCGACCACGGAGCATCCGAGTACGCCGCGCGCAGTCCGCGCATAACGTGCTCGTCGTCCCACATGTTCAGTCCCGGTGGAGCTTCCCGAGAGTCGTAGAGGATGTCTCGCTTGCGGGTCTTGCCCGATACCTGCGTCTGCCAGGCGTCGTACGACCCCTCAGCGACGCTGTCTGCGCCCTGAGCGTGCGCGTTGGTCAGCTCCAGCAGTCGAGCACCGATGTCTTTCGGCGACTTACCGACGTTGCGTCGCGCCACGTTGGCGATCTTGTGGCCACCGTTCGAGGCGAGCATGTGGTGAGACTCGTTGAGGAACAACGCCGTCGGCGGGTCACCCTCGGACGACTTCTCCGAGGCCTTGAGCAGCTCAATCTTGCTGCCGTTGCTCATCGCCGTCCGGGTGATGCCCGGATCGAGCCCGTACGCGAGCCGCATCCGCGGGGTAATCATCGCGTTCGCGACCGCCAGCACCTTCGCGGCCTGATCCTGCGAGTTCGCGCCGATCTGCACCAGCGACCAGTGTCGCCGCTTCGCCTTGACGATCGATCCGTCGATGTCGGCGACCTCGACCGGCCCGCACAGCTCACAGAGAGCCAGCGCGGCCGCGAACGGGTCCTTACCCGTACCCTTCGCGCCTCGTTTGACCCCTGAGCGGTACAGGTTGCGAGCGTCGTCGTCGATCGCGTACCAGAGGTGCATGAACCGCCGCTGGCCCACTGTGAAGCGCCACGGTCCGCCCGTGAGCGGATGCTGCAACCACCGCTCGGCCCACCGCACCAGATGTGGACCCACCGAGAGGGGCAGCAGCTCCAGACGCGACGGGTGAGCGAACGGCAGCGCATGATCTCCGGGCCACGGCAGCGTCAGCCACGCGCCCATGTCTCGTTCGGTCGGCCCCAGGTAGTACCCCGGGGGAATTTCGGCCTGTTCGAGCGCTAAAGCCTCATTCGTAAGCAGTCCGGAAGTCATTGATGTTCACGACCTCCGTGCCTGGCTCGTCACCGCCGCCCGTGTCACCGTCGCCGGGTTCGAGCCCGAGGCGAATCAGCTCCACGCGAGCACGACGACGAGAGGTCTCCGTGGTCATGAGATCGCCCATCATGGACCAGATTCGGCCGATCGACGCGGCGCGCAACGGCGTCGGGTCGGTCGTATCTTCGGCAGCGCGCAGCACCTTCGACGCGTAGTGCGCCAAGAACCGCGCAGCCTGCCAATCCGACGGCTCGTAGAACACCGACTGACCCGACTCCTTCAGCGACCGATACCAGCCCTTGATCACCGGATGCCACGCCCGATCCTCGGCCGGAGGCTTGACGTTGATCGCGGCCGGAGCCATCTTCGTCGAGACGCCGTTCTCGTCGGTGACGTTGCGGCGCACCCGATTGTCCGAGCGCTTCGGTGTAGGACCACGAACGCCCACCAGCTCACCCCCTGACGATGTAGCAATCCCCTGAATGCGTCGTCCGATACTTCGGGAACGACGCGCCAGCATCTTTGAGCCAGAGCATGTCCTGATCGATCGCAAGCACCGTCCACACGACGCGCTTACGCATCGGCTCGGTCGTATCGATCACCAGATCGCCGCGGCTGATCATGCCCGGAAAGCGCTCAGGTGCTCGCATCAGTCGTGCGCCCCGAGTACTCCCGATTCGACAAGCACTCGATATTCCGTATCCCGGCGCTTACCTGAGTAAGCGGACCCGCAGACCGGACAGCGGGCCGCGCCCTTCGGCGCGAGCGGCGTGCTCTCGGCTCTCGAAAGGCAGTACTGGCAGCAGCTCAACATTGAATTACCCCCTCGACTTCTGAACGGTTCATGCGAGGCGCTACTTGCACCGATTCCGCCGTTTTGAGTGTTGT
>NZ_SPNG01000024.1:0-16366 GCF_004563845.1 Rhodococcus sp. 1R11
CGGGGCCCATGATCACCGAGATCTGCGGGATCACCCCCGATGCGCGGACGTTGCGGTGAAAGATCTCCCCGTACAACCCCAGCGAGACCACACCTTCCTGGATGCGGGCCCCGGCACCTTCGTTGATGCCCACCAACGGACGGCCGGTCTTGATCGCCAGATCCATCACCTTGACGATCTTCTCGCCGTAGATCTCCCCCAGAGAGCCACCGAACACGGTCGCGTCCTGGGAGAACACGCACACATCACGGCCATCGACGGTGCCGTAGCCGGTGACGACACCGTCACCGAGGGGCCGGTTCTCCCCCAACCCGAAATTCTGGGATCGGTGCCGCGCCAACGCATCGAGCTCGACGAACGAACCCTCGTCGAGCAGGGCGGTGATCCGCTCCCGCGCAGTCAACTTGCCCTTCGCGTGGACCCGCTCCACCGCCGCCTCACCCGAGGGATGCTCCGCACCCGCGAGACGTTTACGAAGATCGGCCAATTTACCCGCAGTGGTATGGATATCGGGTTCGACCTGCGTTCTAGTGAACAATGATTGAGTCATGTCTTCCTTCGATCGGCTGTTCATCGGCTCATCCCCACGAACCGCGGGCCTGCGTGGCAACGGTGGCGACGCGTGTCACCCGAGCTGTGCCCGATCTGGCCGGACCACTCGGTGGTGTAGCTGAGGGTGTTTGTCATCGGGGGTTCCTTCCAGTTCGAGGCAGCGAGAACCTTCGTTGGGCTGTACACCGCCGATGCCAGGCTCGAGATGTCCGAGTCGAGCACCTTGGGCAGGCTGATCGCCCGAATAGGCTCCATCCGAACGGATTTCACGTGTCACGTTGCAATTCTTCGCGGCAGTTCGAGGCAATGGCTCAGTGCAACTCGATGTCGGCTTCGAGCGCACAGCACCCCAGGAGGGGACACAGGTCGAATGCCTCGCAGACCCGCTTATCGCCGATGCTCCGGACGAATGCGCCACAGTGTGGGTGAATTTCTGTCAGGCCCCGTCGGGAAGCGCGCCAAACGCTGACCGCGCCCCGGGCTGCGTTGAAGTTGCCAACCAACGTCACCTCGGGCAGCGGTGAGCTTGGTTTGTACTTGCCGCAGATCACCAACTACCCGATGTGCGAGATGACGGCATCGGTCGACGTCTGGGGTCGCGCCAAGGCGCGGCCACGGTTGGGCATGGTGGTTCTGGTCTGCGTGGCACCCTGGCGGCCGGGGAGCGGGGGCCTGCTAGGGCCAGCTGGTCTCGGTCACGAGTGTTCTCCTATTGCAGCGGACATGATTGTTTCTTCTTTGAAGTCTTCGCGCTTCAGTTCGGCCGTGATGTGGCCGTGCGAGAGCACCAATATGCGGTCGGCCATCCCCATGACCTCGGAGAGATCGGACGAGACCAGAAGGATGCCGCGTCCCTCGCCGGCGAATTCGTTCATCGTTTCGTAGATACGTGCCCGGGCACCCACGTCGACGCCCAGGGTGGGTTCGTGCATGATCAGCACCTGTGGATCCGTGGCCAGCCAGCGACCGGCGATGACCTTCTGCTGGTTACCGCCGCTGAGTTCGGATATCTTCTGGTCCACGGAAGCGACGGCGATCTGCATGCCCTGACGGTGCTTGGCGGACAGGGCGAAATCGTCGCGGGCGCGGATGATCCCGAAACGCGAAAGCGACGGCAGTGCGGCGATCGACATGTTCGACGACACCGACATGTGCGGCAGGATCGCGCGGTTCTTGCGGTCATCGGGGATGTAGCCGATACCGCACCGCATGGCGTCTGCAGGAGAACCGATGTGCACCGTCTCGCCGTCGCGGGTGAACCTTGCCGACGAGGCGGTGTTGCTGACACCGAACAAACTGCGTGAGGTTTCGGTGGTACCGGATCCGACGACGCCGTAGATGCCCAGGACCTCACCGCGGTGGAGTTCGAAGCCGATGCCGTCAACCACGTCGGGCTTACCGGGGATGGAGCTGCGGACGTGCAGGTCCTGCACGGCGAACAGCACCTTGCCGGGCTCGAAGACCTGCTTGGGGTACAGGTTCTCGATGTCTTTGCCGACCATGGCCTTGATGATCGCGGCGGAATCTAGATCTCGTGCAGTGACTCCATTCTTGACTACCCGACCGTCGCGCATCACTGTAATCTTGTCCGCAATCCGGGCGATCTCCTTGAGCCGGTGCGAAATATAGATGACCAGAACGCCTTGGTCGCGAAACAGTTTGATCCGGTCGAACAGGACGTCGATCTCGGATTCGGTGAGCGCGGCGGTGGGCTCGTCGAGCACCACCACCCGGGCACCCTGGCTCATGGCGCGGGCGATGCTGACGAGTTGCTTTTGGGCCGTGGTCAACTCGCGCATGAGTTGGGTGGGATCGATGTCGAGTTTGAAAGTGGTCAGCCATTTGACGGCTTCCTTCAGCATGACGCGCCGATCCACCAGGCCCATCTTGGTGGGTTCCCGGTTGAGCAGCAGGTTCTCGGCCACCGACATCTCCGGAACCACCTGAAGTTCCTGCGGCACAAGGAAAATGCCACGAGCTTCGGCGGCACCGACGGAGTCGAACGAGACCGGCTGCCCGTCCAGGTGAAAGGTGCCGGTTGCGCCAGAGGTGGGGTAGAACCCGCCTATGAGTTTGATCAGCGTCGACTTGCCGGCGCCGTTCTCGCCGAGCAGGGCGTGCACCTCGGAGTCGCCGAATGTCAGGGAGACATCTTTCAGGGCGCGGGTGCCTCCGAAGACCTTGGAGACGTTCGATACGGCCAGCAGTGGGGCCCTGGGGGATTCGGCAGCACGGTCGCGGATGCCGGAATTCATAACAGTCATCTTGTTACACCTTGCTTACTGTCAATTGTCGGAGAATGGATTGCGGAGCAGCTGACCCGCCGCGCGCGGCGTCGGGCACTACCGAGACCGGACGATCGCCCAGCAGCTAGAGGATTAGAGCGGGTTGCTCGAGTTCCTCGTCGACGTTCGTCGGCGATGACTGCAATCGGGGCCATGTCGGCTATCTCTTCTGGTCGGATCTGGGCGACGCAGTCATGCCGCACCGCTGGCGGTCGTGAGTTCGTCGACTTTCACCAGATATTCGGCACCGGCACAGGCGTTCTCGTGCTCGATCAGACGGTTCCGGGCACTGGCTCGGTCGATGGCGGTGAACCGGATCTGATGCCCGCCGCGTACCTGTGCCAGTCGCCACATCGATGCGCCGGCAATTACATACGGCGTGATGAAGCCGCCTTGGCTGGGTCCGTCTACCGGTAGGACGATCGGCGAGGTGCCCGCCAGATTCACCCCACCGAGTGGATAGCCGGTGTTCACCACATTCGACGGGTCACCGCCGTTGTCCGGGGGTTTGTTCAGGGCGCGGTCCGAGAATTCCAGCGCAGGACCCACCAAGCGGCATCCGGTGCGATCACTTTGAGCGGTGACTGTCCACGGTGCGTCCAGGAAAGCCTGGTGTCCCGCCGGAGTCAGCCAGTCGCTGTGTGGGCCGAGTACCACGTCGATGGCGACGTAATGGCCGAAGTCGGGGACTGCGGGCGGCGCAAGCAGTCGCGGCGGCACGGGCCCGGTCCGGGCGATCGGGATCTGCATGCCAGCAGCCAGGGCCCGGCCGCCGATCCCGCCGATGCCCGCCCGCACGAACGTGGATCTACTGCCCAGAACCGGCTGCGAGCGAATGCCGCCGGCGATCGTCAGGTAGCTACGGATACCGCGGACAGCGGTGCCTATGTTCAGGACCTGTCCCGCCCGCACTTCGACCGTCTGCCACATGGGCAGTGGCCTGCCGTCGAGTGTCGCGTCGGTGACGGCACCGGTCAATGCCACCGTCGAGGCCACGTCGAACCTGAGAGTGGGGCCGATGAGCTGAATCTCGAGGCCGGCAGCCGACACGGCGTTGCCCAAGAGTGCGTTGCCGATCCGAAAGGACCGATCGTCATACGGGCCCGAGGGCGGAATCCCCACGGCACGAAGTCCACGCCGACCGGGGAAGTCCTGGACGGTGGTTTCCAGGCCCGGCGCTATCACATGAATCATGTTGCGTCTCCGTGGTTCTGGTGAGTTCCGTATTGTTCGTGGTAGCGGTGCAGATCGAAGACCTCCGACCCGAGCGTGGTGTGCTCGAAATCCCCGCTGTCGACCTGCGCTTCGATCGCCGTGAATTCGTCGGCGTCGATTCGGCGGAACCGCACTCGGTCACCGGGACGGAACAGCACCACTGATCCGTCGAATCCTGTTTGCGCTGTCCGGTCCAGACCGTAGATGGGCGTAGGGGTCCGTCCGATCAGGTGGTACCCACCGGGGGTCTCGAGTGGGTAGATCGAGGTGAAACCGCCACCGACACCGACACCGCCACGAACCGTCCAGATTCGCGGCGGGTCGTATTTGGGGACGAACAGCCTCTTGTCCGGATCGAGCGGAAACATGTCCGGCAGTCCCGGCCAGAACCCCACTCCAGCCACCCAGTGCTCGGTGGAACTGTGACGCTCGTAGAGTTCCTCGCAGCTGTCGAGCTGGTTGGAGCGGGCGACGAAGGTGGGGTTGTGTTCGATCGGCGCGACCTTCTCGCGGTAGTCCTGCACACAGGCTTCCGACCAGGGATCGCCGTAATACACCGGAATTTCGACGAGCCGGGACCGGTGCGACAGTTCCATATCGTCACCGATCGCCTCGACCAGCGCATGGCATCGCCGCTCCACCGTCTCGGCGTCGACCACCAGCGGGTCCAGTCCCAGCAGCACAGACGCGAACATTGGAACCACATCGGTCACACCGTCGATGGCAGCATCGTCGATCAGTTCCGCCAACCGCAGGGTGCGCAAACTCATCCGCAACCCGCCGGTCCTGCCGAGTTCGATCAGCAGATGCTGCTCACCGCATGGCAGGACGCGGATCTCACCGGCGTCCTGAACTACCGAGTCTGCACTCACGTCCGGTCGCCACCCTCCCACGGGCGTTGCCCGTCCTCGGTGAGGATCGACCACAATGCGGCCGCTACTTCCGGGGCGTTGGGTCCGTCACTGTGCATGCAGACCACGGTGGCGTCGAAATGCAGCCGGGTGCTGCCGTCGTTTGCCGACGTTGTGCCGCTGGATACGACGTCGCGCATCCTGTCACTCATCTCGGCGATGTCGACCGGTTCCGGGTTGCGGGTGATTACCAGCTTGCCGTCGGGTGTGTACTCGCGGTCGGCAGTGAATTCATCGACCGGGTTGAGTCCACGTTGGCGGGCGATCTCGAAGGTAGGTGTGTTCTTCATGGCGATCCACGGCAATCCGGGATCGAGGATCTCCACCGCGTCGGCGAACGCGTGCGCCAGTTCGGGTTCCCACAGCATCGAGTAGAGCACCCCGTGCGGTTTGACGTGCGACATGGTGGTGCCGGCCGCCGTGAGCACTGCTTGCAACGCCCCCAGTTGATAGAGCACCATGTCGGTGAGTTCGGCGGGAGCCACATCCAGACGACGCCGGCCGAATCCCTGGAGATCGGGTAGCGAGGGATGGGCACCACAGAGAACACCGTGTGTCACTGCTGAATCCGCGGCCCTCCGCATGGTCGACGGGTCGCCGCCGTGGTAGCCGCACGCGATGTTGGCGGTGGACAGATATTGCATCACCTCGTCGTCGTGGCCGACACGCAGCCGGCCGTAGGACTCGCCGAGGTCGCAGTTGATGCCCCTCCGCAGGTGCCGTTGCGGCCACTGGTCAGGCATGTGCGCGCCGTCCCCGGATGTCGATGTACACGGCAACCAGCAGTACCACTCCGGTGACGATCATCTGGTACGAGGAATCGATGTTCATCAGGCCCATGCCGTTGATCAGCGTCTCCAACAACAGGGCCCCGAACACGGCACCGGTGGCGGTACCGACCCCGCCGAACAGGCTGGTGCCACCGATCACGGCCGCACCGATCACGGAAAGTTCAAGTCCAACACCGGCATTGGGGCTGCCGACGCCGGAACGCGAGAGCATCATCAGGCCGGCGATGCCGTACAGCACACCCATGAAAACGAAGACGATGAAGGTCAGTTTGCGGGCATTGATGCCGGCGTAGCGTGCCGCCTCGGCGTTGCCGCCGATTGCATACAGGGACCGGCCGAACCGGGTGCGTGCCAACATGAATGTCACGACCACCAGTACCACGACCATGATGGCCGACGGCAACGGTGCGCCCCGGTAAGAGGCCATGACCAGGGTCGCGGCCAGCGCGGCGACAAAGGTCAGCGCGGCCGGTATCACCACGATGGAGGTTATCGAGGCCTCGATGCCGGCATCCTGGCGGGCGCGGAATTCGCGGTACTTCGCCCAGATGAACGCTGCCAACAGCAGTACGATCAGCGGCACGAACACCCAGGTCGACAGGTAGGTCTGCGAGATGAACGACACCGACGATCCCGCGGACACCGTGGAACCATCCGTCAGGGCCAGGGCGAGCCCACGCAGGCCGAGCAATGAACCCAGGGTGACGATGAAGGACGGAACGCCCAGCACGGCAACCCAGAATCCTTGCCAGACACCGATCACCATCCCGACCCCGATGGTCATCAGGATCAGCACGGGCGTCGACAGCGACAGCCCGAAGCCATTTGTCGAATCGACCAGCAGCGCCGAGAACACTGCGCAGAACCCCACCGAGGATCCGACCGACAGGTCGATGTGGCCGCAGACCATGATCATGACCACGCCGGCGGCGAGCAGTGCAGTGATCGCAACCTGAACTGTAAGTGTAGTGAGGTTCCGTGGGGTCAGGAACAGCCCATCGGTCAGCACTTGGAAAACCAACCACATCAGGATCAGTACACCGATCAGGGTCAGTGCCCGCAATTGGCTTACGGGGACGCCGAACCTGTTGAACCCGCGGTGACCAGGTGCGTCACCGCCCTTCGGTGGGGCCTGTGGTGCTGAAGGAGTGGGGTCATTGGTAGTTGTTGTCATTGAAGGTTCCTCACCTCATCGAATTTGGTCTGATGCTGCGGTTGGGCTGACTACAGGCCCACTGCGGCGGGCGTTGTCCACCAGGGGTTCTCGTCGACGAACTGGGCAACCGAAATCGAGTCGGGCAGCGCGCCGTCTTTGGTCACGTTCCGCAGGGGAGTCTTGAAGAACGGAATGGTCTCCCCACTGCCGTTGTCGTAGGTGTCGCCGTCCCACGACTTGCCTTCGAGGGCGTTGAAGAGCAGTTGCGCGGAGTTGCGCCCCATCTGGTCGAAGGCGGTCCAGGCACTGACGTGGGCGTCGCCACCGAGGATGAGTTTGAGCATCTCGGGCTCGCAGTCCTCGCCGGAGACGATAATTTTGCCGGCGAGTCCCTGGGCACGGATAGCCTGGACGATCCCGTAGGTCATGCAATCGCAGTAGGAGAGGACGCCGGCGAGTTGGTTGCCCGATATGGTCAGTGCCTGCTCGATCTGTTTCTGCGCCAGATCGCCGGACCAGGCCCGGTTCCACTGATCGGACACCACCGCGATGGTTCCGGAATCGATCATCGGCTTGAGGATGTTCATCCCGCCTTCGGCCTTGAGCTGGGCCATATCGGTGCCCTCTTCGCCCTTGGCAATGGCGTAATTACCCTCCGGGGCCATCGCAACCATCGCAGCACCGAGCATTTCGCCGAGCGCAATCCCGTCCCGGGCGGAGACTCCGGCAAGTTTGGCCTCGGGAACCACATAGTTGTGCGCAATTACAGGGACTCCCGCGCTGTTGGCCATCTGCACCATCGCCTTCGCGGCGTCGACGTTCACCGGTGCCAGCACGAGTCCCTCGATGCCCTGGTTGAGCGCATTCTCGACCTGCTTGAGTTGCAGGTCTACATCGTTGTTCGACGACTGGATCGGCATCGGGTTCATACCGAGCGCCTGGGCCTCCTGGATGAAGAAGGGCCCGTCCGCGGCCTTCCAACGCACGGCGTCGTAGGTCGGTACGATCATGGCGACTTTGTAACCGCCACTGCCGCCGCCCTCTTTCGCGCAGGCAGTCAAGGAACTACCGGCGAATGTGGCGGCGGCTGCGCCGGCAGCCAGCCCCAGGGCACGGCGCCGGTTCATCACGAACTTGTCCGACGGACTGCTCGAGTTGCGGCTGAACGGATTGAGTTTACTGGGAGTCTTCATTTCTGAGTTCTTTCGGTTTGTGAGAGGTGCCCGGTGAAAGGTGGTGCGTACGGTTCTTGTAGGCAGCGAAGCAGCGTCGTAGCGGTCGGTGCCTGATCGCGCACGCAGCGGATCTGGGTGATGAGCGGACCGTGCTGCCAGGCAAATGCCCAGCGGGTGGAATGCCAAAATCCGTCGTCGATCGGCTCTTCGTAGCACTCGCCGTGGATGACGTGTATGTCGTTGCGACTGAACGGGATCCGAGTGTGAGGCAGGTTGGTTACCCGAAGCTCCTCGGCCAGTGGGACGAACCATGCCCGCTGGGTGAGCCGGAAGAAGCGCCCGCCGTCGGCGGACCTGAAGGAGAATTCCACGCCACCCCCCGACGCGAACGCAGCGGCACGGTCCAGTTGGTAGCCCGAGGGCAGCAGTGTCGGCAGCTGTGGTCGCAGGCCGGCCTCGTCCGCCAGTGCGGCGGCGATACTGTGTTCCTCTGAGGTAGTGCGCCGCACGCTACGCGCGTAAATTCGGGACCTCGAGCCGACTGACAGCAGGAACCATCGCGCGGTACGCGACAAGTCGCGGCGGCGTCGGTCACGAACCTTGTCGTCGAATCGATACATATCGGAGCCCGACGGATGAGTGCCAGTTGTCGGGTCTGGTGCTATCACGGCTACGTTTGCCTCTCGCCGATGGTCGATCACTTGATTGTCCATCAATCAACAATGACTGTATGGGCCAGTGTGATTGAGAGTCAAGAGATAGTTGGCAGTGAGCGTGTCGTAGATCTCACGGAGAGGCTCTTGCCAGCCGTTTTACCTGGGATTAACATAGTAGGTTCTCTGAATGGGGTCGGTTGCGTGCATGTGCCATTGCTGTCCGTGGCCACATGGAAGTCCTCGATTACCAGAGATCACTGCTTCTGAGTTTTCGAGCGTTTCCACCCGTATTCGTGCTCTCGATCAGGAACTTCTGTTTCGGGCGGTGACGGAGAGTTCTCGTTTGTCGTCGGCAGAGTGAACAGCGGCGGGCTCACTGGGATCGGTGGTCGTGAACGTTCGCAGAGTGCGAATGTCGGTCACCGTCTCCACGACGACACCGTCCGTCGACGTGAGCGCGCCGGCACCGCCGGATCCGGTGCTTTCGACTCGGTTCCGTTGGCGGATGGCTATCGAATCACGCGCACGGCATGGGCTGGTCGACGGGAGCATCGAATCGGAGAGTCGAACCGATGATCGGCGGAACGCAATGTCAGTTCGTTTACGCTGCCGACCGTTCGAAGGTGAGGATGTCAGTAGTCGGCTCGCCACAGTGGGCTTCGAACGGAGGACATAGCAAGACGTTGGCCCTCATCGGGAATCGGTGACGATCACAGTCGACGAGGGTGACGCCGTCGAAACTGCCCTTTTCTGACGTCGACCTTCCAGAACTGTCCGGCTGAGAGCACCGGGCCCCTGAGCGTCAAGGCACGAGTGGCCCGGTGCATGTAACCGCGGGTAAGCGCTCTAAGTGAGGTCGAGTTCTCCGGCAACGGCTGTGACCTGATTGATCGGTCCGGTGAACCATTTCTTCACCGACGCGTGCCAGTAGAAAAACAGCAGGATCAGCACGCCGCCGACGAGTAGCGGGGTGTAGTTGACGAACTTCCACTCGAAGCTCGGGTCCCACGGCACACCGCCCAACGAGGTCGGGAACATGGCAATGATCGAGGTGACAACGATCTCGACGAGCGCGACGGGTGCCATCCACTTGTGGTGACCGCGCAGATTCCATTTGCCGACGGGGAACGAGTCACCGGCCTTCCAGCGGAAGTAGATCGGCACAGCGAAGCACAGGTACAAGCCGACGACGCCGATGGAGGCTACGGCGAAGAACGCGACCGGAACGGGTGCGCCGTTGACGTCGACCTCGACCAGCGCCGGCAACGTGATGACTGCCGCGAGCGCGGCGGTGACGATCACGCCGTTGGCAGGAATCTTGTTCTTGCTGACCTTCGACCACAGCTGATGACCCGGTACCGCGCGGTCGCGGCTGAACGCGAACAGCATCCGCGAACTACTGGTCTGGATGGCAGTGAGGCAGAACAGCTGACCAGCCGTCGAGATCAGCAACACGACGCCCACCCACGGCGAGCTCATCGCCTGGCTGAAGATCACCGCGACCGCACCACCACCCGCGGACACCGCATCCGAATCGTTCACTGCGAACAGGAAGGTGAGCAACAGGATCCAGCCGCCGATGGCGGAGTAGACGATGGCCCGCCAAATTCCCTTGGCAGCTCCGTCGGCCGCGCCCTTGGTTTCCTCGGAGATGTGCGCGGACGCGTCGTAGCCGGTGATCGTGTACTGGGTAAGGATCGCCGAGATCGGCAGTACGAAGATCAGCCAGCCGACCCCGGACGTGGCACCGTTGAACATTCCGGTGTTGTTGACGGTCTTGGCGAAGACGTCGGACAGGCTGGCGTGTTGCTTGGGTACCACGATGAGGATGGCGATGACGCAGGTTGCGCCCGCCACGTGCCACCAAACCGAAATGTTGTTGATGACGGCCAGTAGGTGCGAGGAGAAGATATTGATGGTCGCCGACATAGCCAGGATCACGAGGAAGATGACGAAGACTCTCGTCAGGCTGTACCCGGCCAGCCACGTCTCGCTGAAGGTGCCGAGGGTGAGGTCGAGGAACGTCGCCGCGCCGTATGCCGTCGACGCGAGGATGGCGATGAGGCCGATGATGTTCAGCCAGCCGGTGTAAAAGCCGGCCTTGGCGCCTCCGAGTTTGCTTGCCCACCAGTAGATGCCGCCTGAGGTGGGGTAGGCCGACACCAGTTCGGACATGCACAGTCCAATAAACAGGATGAACACCGACACGATGGGCCAACCCCAGGCGATGGCGGCAGGCCCCCCATTGTTCCAGCCGAGCCCGAACGAGGTGAAGCAGCCCGCCAGTATGGAGATGATCGAGAACGAGATGGCGAAGTTGCTGAAGCTCGACCAGGAGCGATTCAGCTCCTGGGTGTAGCCGAGTGATGCGAGGTGTTTTTCGTCGTCGGACAGTTCTTCGTGACCCTGTGGCACAGTATTTCTCCTTCTTGGGGAGCGCCCACGAGGACGTTCGCTGCAGGAGATTAAAGCACTGACGAACTAATGATTGTCAGACAATCGGCATTCGCGTAACGTCTGTTGTGTGCACGGCGTGATCGGCAACCGACTGGCAGGCCCGTTCTGGGAGGCCGAACCCGCTACGTGGACCAACCCAATGGGCCGAAAACGCCTCCTTGTCAGCGTTCACGGGTGACGTCGATGCGTCGACTGCCTACCGCGCGTGACGATACGTTCCATGTCCAGGCCCACTCGGGGAGTTCAGCGTCGAGGTGGCGCACCCCGACGACGACCCGTTGACGATCAATCTGCCGACCGTGTCAGCGGCGCTGGACGAACCGAGGAACAGCGAGTGCTCACCGTCGCGGGCCCGCACCGTGCCGCCCGAATGCTCAGTTGTCTTCCGGGGATCCTGCTGCCGCAAGCGGTAGTCACCGCAGCTCGATGACCCGCTCAGGCATGCCAACCCTCCCATCCCTTCCGTAAGGATTTTCAGTATGTCCACCACTCACCGCATCGCCGTCATTCCCGGTGATGGCATCGGCACAGAAGTAGTGCCCGAAGGTCTGCGCGTTTTGGACGCCGCCGCCTCTGCGTTCGACTTCGACCTCGACTACGAACACTTCGATCACTCCAGCGCCGCCTATTACTCCCAACACGGAAAGATGTTGCCCGACAATTGGTTCGACGATCTTCGACGGTTCGACGCGATCTTCTTCGGCGCAGTCGGCTGGCCGGATGTGGTGCCCGATCACGTCTCGCTGCGGGGCAGTCTGCTGCAGTTCCGGCGGGCGTTCGACCAGTACGTGAACCTGCGGCCGGTCCGGTCGATGCCGGGAGTGCGCAGCCCGCTCGCCGGCCGCGAGCCCGGTGACGTCGACTTCTACGTCGTGCGAGAGAACACCGAGGGGGAGTACTCCAGCGTCGGCGGCAAGATGTTCGAGGGCACCGAGCGCGAGATCGTGATGCAGGAGACGGTCATGACGCGCGTCGGCGTCGACCGAATCCTCCGGTACGCCTTCGATCTTGCGCAGAGCCGACCCAAGCGGCACCTCACCTCGGCCACGAAGAGCAACGGCATCTCGATTTCCATGCCGTACTGGGACGAGCGCGTGCGGGCGATGTCCACGAACTATCCCGGCGTCGGCGTGGACAAATATCACATCGACATCTTGACGGCGAACTTCGTCTTGCATCCCGACTGGTTCGACGTCGTCGTCGCGTCGAACCTCTTCGGCGACATCCTGTCCGACCTCGGACCGGCGTGCACCGGCACCATCGGCATCGCGCCGAGTGCAAACATCAACCCGGAGCGACGCTTCCCGAGCTTGTTCGAACCCGTGCACGGCTCGGCTCCCGATATCGCCGGCCGAGGCGTCGCCAACCCTATCGGCCAAATTTGGTGCGCCTCCATGATGTTGACGCACCTCGGCGAAAACCGCGCTGCCGCAGCAGTACTCGCGGCAGTCGAAACAGTTCTGGCCAAAGGCGGGGATACCCTGACTCCGGACATGGGTGGTTCGGCCGGCACCGACACCCTCGGTAAGGCCATCGCCGACGCCGTGGCGGCCTCGTGAGCCTCCACTACATGATTCCACCTCGGGACCGCCCGCTACACGATTCACCGAGATGTTGTTCGAATTCAGCTGCGACGGCGACATCGGTCGGACTTCACACACGGCTCTCGTCCTCTTGTGAACGCGTCGGAGTCTTCCGAACAGTGTCACTCGATCCACGAGGTAGTGGGACCAGTAATAGGGTCCAGAAGCTCCGACGAATTCACAATGGACTTTCACGCAAGGACTCGCTCCTGAACCTTGGTGATCTGCTGACTGACGCCGTCGGGAAGAGGTGTTGAGCAGTGGTTTCCGAACAATCGAGTGATCCGCTGGTTGCGTTTGCTGTCGTGTGGGAGCCGTTCGGGGGAGCGTCGGCATCGGACGTATTCGTCGAGTTCGGACTCGGAATGGGTGAGTACCGCCGACGGTTGCGAGAGCAATTGAACGGATCAGCCGGGGACTGCGTCGAACCAGCGGTGCGTCATCGACTGGTCGAGTATTCACGCCGTCCGGCAAAACCCGAGAGCCGCGTCGGCGAATAGCGCAGGTGTAGTCGCGATTCGCCGTGCCTTGATGGGCCGTGACGTCGCCGTCCGTACCGTGGAACTAGCTGGTCCACTTCAAGGCGTGCTCGGGTGACATCCGTTCCTCGGCGCTCGAACGGGCAAACGGCGAGATGCGGCGTCACCTCGCCCGTCCGGTGGAAAACCTCGAACCCCACGAGTGCTCGACCGGGCGGCGATGTGTGGCACCCCAGATCGCGATCACGACCACCGTACAGCCCACGAACTGCATCATCGTTGGCTTCTCACGCAAGATCAGCACACCGAGCAAGACCGTCAATACCGGCTGGACCAGCAACAACGTTGCCCCCACTTCCGACGGCAACGACGGCAGTGCGTGTCCGATGAGCATCCACCCGAGGACCTGGCCGACGACGGCGAGAGCGATCAGCCACGGCACCGCCCTCCACCCTGGGGTGAGGTCCACTGCGCCCCAGATCGAGCCGACCATCGACCCGGACACTCCTGCGGTGACCGTGGAAACCAGGACCCCGGTCGTGGAGTGCGCACCGTCCCGATCGCGCCCCGCGGTGAAGATGTACACCCCGTACGCCACCCCGGACCCCAGCGCCAAACCCACACCGAGAACGAGACTTTGGTCGTGCGGATTCGACACCGCACCGGAGGCAAGGGCAATGCCTACGAACAGCACGGGCACAGCGAGAACGAACTGCCCGGGTACCCGTGCTCGCAGAATCATCCATGCCAGCACGGGAACGACGACCACCTGCACACTCATCACGACGGTCGAGATACCGGCGCCGATGAGCGAGATCGACTGCGACCACAGTGCGAAGTCAACACCGAGGAACAGTCCACCGATTGCGTGCATGAGCACCGAACGCGCCGGTGGGCGGCCGCGGCGGACGAGCTCTCTCCGTGCCAGGACCGCGAGGACAGGAAGCGCCACCACACACCGGAAGAAGGTCGCCGTGGCAGGGGAGACGTCGGCGAGTCCGATGAAGATGCCGGTCGACGAGATCGCCAGCGTTCCGGCGAGCACGAGAACTCGCGGATCGACGGGGATTGGCCGAGGCGCGGCGGAAGATGTCTTGGACGAAGCGATGTCGATACTCACATGTCCATTATCGGTAGCGAGAAGATAAAGCACAATTGAATGTTTGTGACTTTAAAGGAGTAGTATTGCTACTGTGTTGAACGTGGAGCGGGTACGTGCGCTGTGCAGTGTCGCCGAGCATGGCTCGGTCGCTGAAGCTGCCCGTCAGCTGCATGTGACCGCCTCGGGCGTCTCACAACAGCTGGCGAAGCTCGAACGCGAGGTGGGCGTCGAACTGTTGACGCAGGCCGGGCGCGGAGTGCAGCTGACCGAGGCGGGGCGTGTTCTCGCCCAGCGCGGGCAACAGATCCTGGCGTTGATCGCTACCTCCGAGGCCGAGATCGCGTCGCTGGGCGTCGACGTGGCAGGAGAGCTGCGGATCGGGTCGTTCTCCTCCGCGACGCGTTCGGTGATACCCCGGGCGTTGGCCGTGCTGCGCGAGCGGCACTCCCGACTCGAGGTGTCGTTCGTGGCCGGTGATGCCGAGGATCTGTTGCGCGACATCGAGCGCCGGCACCTGGACGTGGCATTGGTCGACAGCTGGGTCACGCTGCCTCTGCGGTTGCCGGAGGGCACGCGCCACACGCTCGTGCACGAGGATGTCGCTGACGTCGCTCTGCCGGCCGACCACCCTGAATCCGGTTCCGAGACAGTCGATTTGACTAACCTGGCCGACATGCCCTGGACAACGTGGAGGAAGGGTGAGTCCTTTCATCTGTGGTTGGTGCAGACCTTGCGCACTCGTGGCGTGGAGCCGCTCATCAGGTACGAGGTCCCAGAGTTCGCGGCCCAGCTCGAATTTGTCGCAAGCGGCCTCGCAGCGTCCCTGTTGCCACGTCTGGCGCGGGTGCACGTTCCCGAGAACGTCGCGATCAGGGCGGTCGATCCACCGCTGCGCCGAGAGATCTACGCGCTGTGGCGCGCCGACAACAGTCGGCCGTCGATCGAGGCCGCAGTTCAGGCACTGCGGGAGGTGTTCGAGCAGACCCCGGCCCGTGTACCGCGCACGTGAAAAGGCACCGGCGGGCGAGGTCATCGCTGTGCGGGGCACGTCGTCTCGACCGGGTTCTCCAGTGCAGCGTGTATTGGTACCGCAACCGATCACGGCAGGCGCTCAGAGAGTGATCGAACTTGTTTCTATGAGCAGTACTCCACCTATGATCACAGCGATACCAGCTGCCATGACCCAGTTCAACGGCTCTTTGAACAACAGACGCCCAGCGACAGCGGTCAGTGCTACGCCGCAGGCAGCCCAGATTCCGTACGCGACACCGACGGCCAAGCCGGCCGACAGTGTTGCGGACAGCAGGGCGAACGCGATCACGTATCCCGAAACAACTGGGAGAAACCAAATTCTCCTACGCCCGCCCTCGGACGCACGAAGTGCAAGCGTGGCAGCGACCTCTGAGGCGATTGCGCCGGACAACAGCCACCAGGTCATCCGGAGACTCCTTCTCGTGCCCGACCGGAGCCGAACTCGACCAGCAAAACGCCCCCGATGACGAATGCGATCCCGACGATCATGGTGGCGGTCAACGGTTCACCGAACAGGACGGTTCCAGAGACGGCAGTCAATGCAATTCCCGACGCTGCCCAAATCCCATAGGTCTTTCCGACCGGCGCGCCTGCACGAAGAATCAAAGACAACAACACGAACGAAATGCAGTACCCGGCGACGACCACGACATACCATATCGGCGCATCGAGCGCGGCTTTCATGGACAGAGCCGCGGCCGTTTCCGACAGAATTGCCGCGGTAAGCATCAGCCATATCCTGTTCCGCACGCACTCTCCCTGGATCGACGAATCTTCGAACGCCCCCATGCAGCCAGCCGATCTATCGGCGGGCTACACGGCTTACCCGCAGCGGGGTGGGCTTACGCGACTGCGCCTACTGCTGGTGGTTGCGGTGGGCGCAGTCGTCTTTGTGGTTCAGGCGGGTACGCGGTCGGCGTGCAGGCTCGGCAGGTCGGGGAATGCGTCTGCGACTCCGGGGTAGACGATCCG
>NZ_SPNG01000025.1:0-11475 GCF_004563845.1 Rhodococcus sp. 1R11
CCGTTCGGTGGCGTCAAGCGTTCGGGTTTCGGGCGTGAGCTCGGGCGTCATGGGATCGACGAATTCGCGAACAAGAAGCTGATTCGTACCCTGCGTCAACCCTGAGGTCGGGGACAGTCACGCGCCCGACGTTTGGGCGTGTGGCTGATCCGTCGGTAGAACACAGCACGCGGACTGAGGAAAGTTGTCAGTCCGCGTGCTTGGCCTGCCGCCACAACCTAAACCACGTCGACACACTGGGTCGACGCATCCGACTGAGGAACACATATGACCGACGCTGAGAAGACCCTGCTCGCTTCCGTCCCCGACGGCTTGTTCATCGCCGGGCAATGGCGAGCTGCCAGCTCCAATGCCACTCTGACAGTGGACGATCCGGCCACCGGCGAGGTCGTCGCGACCATCGCTGATGCCACCCCCGAGGACGGAATGGCCGCACTCGACGCCGCCGTGGATGCGGCACCGTCGTGGGCCGCCACTCCCGCGCGCGAACGCGGCGAGATCCTGCGGCGAGCATTCGACCTCCTGCAGGAACGCAAGGAGGACTTCGCGTTGTTGATGAGCATAGAAATGGGCAAGCCCCTGGCCGAGGCTCACGGTGAGGTCGCCTACGGCGGCGAATTCCTGCGGTGGTTCAGCGAAGAAGCTCCCCGCGTGCAGGGCCGTTACGGTGCGAACCCGGAAGGTACCGGCCGTACCATCGTCTCCCAGCATCCGGTCGGGCCGTGCTTCTTGATCACCCCGTGGAACTTCCCGTTGGCCATGGCAACTCGCAAGATCGCCCCTGCCCTCGCGGCAGGGTGCACCGTGGTGATCAAGCCGGCCACCCTGACACCGCTGACGACCCTGCTCCTGGCCGCAGTACTCGACGAGGCGGGTCTGCCTGCCGGAGTGGTCAACGTGGTGACCACCACCGCGACAGCGGAGCTCTCCGAACCGATCATCGCCGATCCTCGCCTACGCAAACTGTCCTTCACCGGCTCCACTCCGGTGGGACAACGATTGATGGCACAGGCAGCGAAGAACGTTTTGCGGACGTCGATGGAACTCGGCGGAAACGCCCCGTTCGTCGTCTTCGACGACGCAGATCTCAACAAGGCGGTCGACGGTGCGATCGCGGCAAAGTTCCGCAATATCGGACAGGCCTGCACGGCGGCGAACCGGTTCATCGTCCACCGCTCGGTCGCCGACGAATTCACCCGCAGGGTCACCGAGAAGGTCGCCGCGTTCACCATCGGCCGCGGAACCGAGCCAGGGGTGACGATCGGTCCGCTCATCGACGACAAGGCCGTCGACAAAGCCCGCACCCTCGTCGCCGATGCCGTCGACCGCGGTGCCACGCTTGTCACCGGAGGTGAGCGCCTAGACCGCAGCGGAACGTTCTTCGCACCGACCGTCCTGTCGGACATCGCTGCCGGTAGCGACATCCTGCGGGAGGAGATCTTTGGACCCGTCCTGGCCATAGCGCCGTTCGACACCGAGGACGAGGCGATCGCCCTGGCCAACGACACCGAGTACGGGCTGGTGTCCTACGTGTTCACCGAAAGCCTCACCCGAGGCCAGCGCATGATCGAGCGGCTCGAGACCGGGATGATGGGCCTCAACGTCGGTGTCGTCTCCAACGCCGCAGCTCCTTTCGGTGGCTGGAAGATGTCCGGTCTGGGCCGCGAAGGCGGAGCCGAGGGCATTCACGAGTACCTGCAGACGAAGTACACACTGACCCCGTCGCCGTTCGCCTGACACGACCAGAACCCGGTATTGCGCGGCGAGTGCGATACCGGGTTCTGTTGTCTGCGTGAGGTTGTCGTCCCTGACGAGCGGCCGCACCGCGGACAACAGGTGCGGCGCACCTCGGGTCCGACCCAGCCGACACTGGAACCAACGCGTTGTCCGCCAAGTCACTCAGCTGGAGTACAGTTTTGCCACCCGTGATGCGTATGGGCACGTTGGCTCAGGCGAGATTGAACCAACCCCTCGGCGAGCGTGCCTGCGATGAACAGCAGGTCCCCGACTAGCCGGACGCAGAAACCGGCTCCAGTGCAGTGGCCCCGACGCCGGCGCCTTCGGGGTCGGGCGCGTTGAAGTAGACCATCGCGGCTCGCGCGTCCACCTGCTGCTCGGTCATCGCGAGCTGGCCTCGGCCCCGGGAGAAGAACGCCGTGAGCCACGAGATGACGGTCGTCAGACGGCTACGGAAGCCGACGATGTAGACCAGGTGCACCATCAACCACATCATCCAGGCGATGAATCCGGTGACCTTGATGGGTCCGACCTGCGCGACGGCGCTGAACCGCGAGACGGTCGCCATCGAGCCCTTGTCGAAGTACTTGAAGTCCTTGCGCACGGGCACGTCTCGGCCCGCGCGGACAGCTTCGACGCCGTCTTCGATCACGCGTGCTGCGTAGCGTCCACCCTGAATCGCGACCTGTGCGACGCCGGGGAGCTTGTCGATACTCATCATGTCTCCGACGACGAATACCTCGGGGTGACCGGGGAGCGTCAAGTCTTTGTTCACCAATACGCGTCCGGCACGGTCGATTTCGGCACCGGACTGCTCGGCGAGCTGCTTCCCGAGCGGGCTCGCGGCAACTCCTGCAGACCACACCTTGGTGCGGGCCGCGATGTGTCGAACAGTGCCGTCTCCGTCCTTGACCGACAAGCCGTCGGCGTCGAGATCGGTGACCATTGCGCCGAGCTGAATGTCGACGCCCATCTTGGTCAGACGCTTTGCGGCGGCTTGGCCGAGGGAATCAGCGAACGGTGGCAACACCTTCGATGCGGCGTCGAGCAGGATGATGCGGGCACTGCGGCTGTCGATGTGGCGGTAGGTGCCGCTGAGCGTCTTGTGCGCCAATTCGGCTATCTGCCCGGCCATTTCGACCCCGGTCGGGCCTGCGCCGACGACGACGAACGTGAGCAGCTTCTCGATCTCGGCCGAATCGGTTGCGAGTTCGGCCTGATCGAAAGCGCCGAGAATGCGGCCGCGGAGTTCGAGGGCGTCGTCGATGGTCTTCATGCCGGGTGCGTACTCGGCGAAGTGGTCGTTGCCGAAGTAGGACTGACCCGCGCCTGCCGCGACGATGATGCTGTCGTAGTGGGTGACGGTGACGCGCTCGAGGAAGCGAGACGTGACGGCTTTCGCGTCGAGGTCGACGGCGGTGACGTCGCCGAGGATGACCGATGCGTTCTGCTGATCCTTGAGGATCAACCGGGTCGACGGGGCGATCTCGCCCTCGGACAGGATTCCGGTCGCGACCTGGTACAGCAGGGGCTGGAAGAGGTGGTGCGTGGATTTGGCGATCAGCGTCACGTCGACGTTGGCCTTGCGTAGCTGCTTCGCCGCGAACAACCCGCCGAAGCCGGAGCCGATGATGACGACGTGGTGCCGGTGGAGGCGCTTGGCCAACGCAGGTGTGAGTTCGGGCGTGGTCGGTATAGACATCGTTGTATGCCTTCGTGTTCGGGTCGTCGATGCACGATCAGCCAACTCGGAGAACGTGTTGTCGATAGGGGTGCGGTACAGACAGACCGAACGCGATGGTCCTCTGTCCGCGTTGCAGCGGCTGGTCGATTGCTGTCGGGAACGTCCTGGCTGCTTTCGATACAGCGTTCGGCCAGTGCTTCTGACCCCGCGCCAAGATTGCGGCGTCGGCACCAACGAGCAGGAACCGTGCGCCGTCCTCAGTGTAGAAATCGGCACGGCCGGTATCGAAAGCATTGACTCCGAACGGCTTTCCGGCGGATACAATCGCCGTGAAGGCATCGTTCACGGCGGCCACGAGGTCGGGGTGGTTCTGCTGTCCGAGTAGTCCCATCGAGGCGGACAGATCGCTGGGTCCGATAAGACGCCGTCGATACCGGGCGTTCCCGCGATAGCC
Organism: Rhodococcus sp. 1R11; assembly: GCF_004563845.1. Taxonomy (NCBI): domain Bacteria; kingdom Bacillati; phylum Actinomycetota; class Actinomycetes; order Mycobacteriales; family Nocardiaceae; genus Rhodococcus; species Rhodococcus sp. 1R11. Next base: position 3,876 of record NZ_SPNG01000025.1, read on the forward strand.
GCACGAGATCAGGCTGCAGTTGTCTGCGCCTGATTCGGCTGCGGTCTCGCACGTCCCTGCGGATCGAGGCAGGGCCGACAAATGGCTAGCCGGGGACCGACCAACTCTCGCGGAGCGTTGTGTGAGTCGCCACTCTGGGCACGGATTCGGCTCGCGCCACCTTCCGGACCCGTCTCCGAACGGAGATGGGGACCAAGTCCGCAAAGTCCCCCAGACGATCGAACTGCCTGCGACCGCCTCGCGGCAGTGGGCCACGCTGCTGCGTCCGCCGGCTCTAGAATTGCAATTTGTCCCTGGCTGAGCAGAGCCGCAGTTCATGCAGAATTCCATGGGAACTCCGTTGCCGAACCTTTGAGCTAGTCCTCGCTCGACCTGCCAATGGGTTCCGCGAAAGAGCACCGAACTGATCCGGGTTCGACCAGCTCGTCGAACCCGGATCGGACCTCGGACAGCGCGGGGCTGTTGTCACGCACCGCGATCCACTCATCCCAGTCACCTATTTCAAGAAGTTCGATGAATTCGAAGCCGACACCGCCGCCTTCCGCCTCCCCCAAAACTCTGAACGCACGAAAGCGCAAGACTTCTTCCTGGTCGCCCAAGGTGGGCTGATCGACCTCCGCAGAGAACTTGACGAAGTCCTCGGGTGACTTTCCTTCGCGCAAGCGAAACGTGTTCACGGCCAAAGTTCTTTTTGCTGTATTTGCCATCGAATTAATTTCCTTCAACGTATTGATCTTCTCGTGCGAATGGTGCGGGTACAAGGGTCTGATTTGAGCGACCGACATGAAGCGATAGGATAATCCCGATTTTACCGCAGAATACGATTGCCTTTAATGCCCTCCATTCCAGTTGCGAACCTTTTTCGAATAGTGAGGGGGTGGACGCGCACGTTTCGCTTACATGCCAAAAGTGTGTTCCTGGGATTTCGACCCTCTTTCGCAAATGTGCATGCGTGCCCTCTGTCCGCAGGTTCGAGCAAGCGAAACTGCGCATTTAATGGAATCAAGACGCCTAATCAGTCAAGGAGGCAGTTTCGGCGTGGCTACCACAGATTGATTTGGTGCTCGCCCGGCAATCCTGCATCCAGACCCCATCGGATTCGTACATTACACCGGTCGATGCTGCTTACAATCGGTAATTTTACGTATTGAATCCTCGTCGACATCAGTCGAAATCTCGCTTGTCGCAGCAGTATCGTCCACGTGTCGAACCTGCTCCGTAGCCCCGCCACGTGGTCGTATCAAAACTTCGCACCGCGCTGTTATCGACGCGCGGTGGCGCGCACACCACGCTGGATGACGTCCCGGGCTTGGTCGACCACGTCGAGGCACTGCTGCAGCGCACCCTCGACTGCTCGGTGGCGAAAGGGGACCGTGATCGATCTGCGCACAGTTGCCGACAACTGCGGAACCGTCAGAAAACCTAGACGATGTATCTGACATAGAACTGGTTTATCTGCTCGCGCGGTGCACGATTAACCCGCCGTCCTCAATTCCTGCCAGGACGACGGGGTTCGTTCGCAACGTGTGCGCTGAAAGTTGCTAGTGGGTAGAGAAAACTCGCGCTTCGCGTGTGCGACTTTGCGTGACGGGGATCAAAAATGCTGCGCCGATTGCAACGGCCATGGGGACGAGCAGTGCTCCACGCAGGCTGAACGCATCCCCGAGAAAGCCGAGTGCGGGAGGGCCGACGAGGAATGCGATGTACCCGAGTGTGGATGCAAATGAAACGCGTGCAGCCGAATTCGTCTCGGAGTCGCCAGCAAGTGAGATTGCGAGTGGAAAACCCAAGGAAGCGCCCAGGCCCCATAGGACCACCGCCGCGCCGGCCGCAACCTGGTTTTCCAGAACCGATACGAGCGCCAATCCGAGGGCTGCGAACATCGCACTCGCGGTAAGGACCTTCAGTCGCCCGAGAATGCCGACTATGAACCCGCCACAGAAGCGACCGATTGTCATCGACAGTGCGAAGGTGGCGTACACCATAGACCCCAGAGATTGGTCGAATCCGTGCTCGTCCACCAAGATGAGCGGAAGCCAGTCGTTGGCAGTACCTTCCGCGAGGGCTAAAGCCAGTACCACGAACCCGATACCTAGAAGGCGTGTGTCCCTCCACAACGGTGCGGCTTCGATAGATGATGGTTCGTTCGTCGGGACTCGTGAAAGACCAGTCCCAGCCGGAATGGCTCTGAGATTTGAGAACAACGCAAGCAAGCCCACTGACGAGACGATCGACAAGTGCAGCGCCACCGAGAAGTCGACCGAGGTGAACACAACCCCCGCTGCCGCTCCAATCACTGTGCCGAGGCTGAACATTCCGTGCATTGCCATCAGGAATGGCCGACCGGTGCGTGCCTCGATTTCCGCGCCCTCGATGTTCATGGCAACTTCACTGGCACCCATACCCAAGCCGAATACAGCCAGTCCGCCCATGACCAGCGGCAAGACCGAAAGCGCCGAACCGAGGCCGATTACGAGCATGCTCAGCACTACGAAGGCTACGCCGGTGCCGATTACCGGTTTGGTCCCGAACCGAGATACCAACGGCCCGGAGGCGAGGATTCCAACCATCGCGCCGAGTGACAACCCGAACAACACCAGTCCCATCTGACTGGTACTGGCACCGAGACCGTCCCGAATGGCGGGCGTTCGTGTGACCCACGAAGAAATGCTGACGCCCGGGATGAGAAATAGGACGCACAGAGCCGTTTTGTGCCTAGCTATGGACATCGACACAAGCCTCTCGAATTGTTGCCACATCTGTACATCTGTACATCTGTACACCTTCTTGAACGTGTACTAATGTACACGGCAGAAACGACTACCTGGAACTCGAATGGAAGTGTTACCGGTCATGGTTGAGCAGCAGCGGGCCATAGACCGCCGCGAGTTGATAATCAGCGCTGCGTTGCGTGTGATCGTCGATCGCGGCGTCCACGCAACTACGCACCGAGCGATAGCCGAACAGGCCGGCGTACCGCTCGGATCGCTCACTTACTACTTCGATGGTCTGACGCAGTTGATCGAACAGGCCTTCGTGTCGCTTTACGAGTTGGTGTCGGCCGGGCCGCGGCGAGCCCTGACCGACGCGAGCAACCTGGAGGAGGCTATCGACGCGGTCACGGACATAATCTGCGGCGGCCACAGGCCGTCCGCCGACCAGGAACGTGCGCTTCTCGAGCTTTACTCTTATGCCAATCACAATCTCGCGGCCGCTGAGGTGTGCACGAGGTGGCTGGCAACCACACGGGAGCTGTTGGCTGCGCACTTCTGTGAACAAGTCTCCGAGGCTCTGGACGCCCTCATCGAAGGATGGAGCATTCATCAGCATTTCAGAGCGGAGCCCGCTCGACGGGACGCCGTGCGGGCTGTGATTGCTGCGATCACGGCTGCCCACCATCCTGATCACGGTGACTGCACTGGATGCAGAACGTAATGCGTAGATTGATCGATCACGATGACAACAGACAACTCAGCGCAGGGCATCCGCTGTAGCGTGCTGCGGTGAGGTCTCCGCCCCACAGCGTCGTGGCTCCGTTCGGTCGTGTCCGATCGAAGTAGCGCCCAGGGTCCTGCTTCGAGACGCCTGAGAGCGGTATCGATCTTTGAATGCGTTGAGCGGCAGAAGTTTCCGAACGTAGAGACTGTCGACCACGTGTCGAGTTCCCGTCATGGCAAGTGCTTCTCCGTCCGTGCTCGCCGATAGTATGGGGGGATGCTCGATCTACACCGTCTGATGCTCCTCCGCGAAGTGAAGCTGCGGGGCAGTATGACGGCGGCGGCTCGAGAACTGTCGTACAGCCACTCGGCAATATCTCAACAGCTGGCGCAGTTGGAGCGCGAGACCGGTGTAGTGCTGCTCGAGCGGGTGGGCCGCAATGTTCAGCTCACCACCGCGGGCGAGGAGCTGGTCCGCAATACCCACGCGATCATGGCTGCGGTGGAGCGGGCGGAATCCGATCTGGCCACCTCGCACCGGCACCCGCGCGGCGTGCTGCGAGTGGCCGCATTTGCCACCATCAGCCGCAACGTGCTGCCAACGGCAATGGTCGAGCTGGCACAGACTCACCCCGGCATCGAGATCCGGCTCCGACTGGCCGCCCCGGAAGCGGCAGCGGTACTGCTCACATCCCGGCAGGTCGACGCGGTACTCACCGATACGTATCCGGGTGTCGAGCAATTCTCTTCGGGCGGTCTGCACGTCACCACACTCGGCACCGACCCCGTGCGCGGATACCTGCCGGACCCGTCTTCCGACGGGGATATCGAGAGGGTTCGTGATGTCCGCTGGACGATGGAACCGTCCTCGGCTGCCTCGGCACAGTGGGCCGTGCGCGTGTGTCGCGAACGAGGGTTCGAGCCGCTGATTGCCCACGAGTCCACGGACCTGCTGTTTCACGTCCGCATGGTCGAGCGTGGCCTCGCTGCAGCATTCCTTCCCGACATGGCCGTCCGCGAATTCAGCAGCGGCCTCGTTCCCAGCAACTGGCTGCCGACCGACCAGCATCGCAGCATGCATCTGGTCGTGCGCGAGGGTTCCGAGGGCCACCCGGCCACCGTCGCGTTTCGGGTGGCCGTCATGAACGCATTGCGCGTCTTCGGGCACTGACTGCTGCGTCCTCGTAGCCAGCAGGACATGTAACGATAACTGACAATAGATGGTCAGAACTTGTCGCTTTTGCTCACAGTCGATGGGCTTTAGCGTGGGTGTTACATCAGTCTTCGATCGTGGCACCGGGACATACGACGGCCACGTCGACCATTTGCAAGGAGGGGCCCATGACGCTCACCGACAACATTGCCACGGACGATTCGGCACGGTCGATCATCGACGGACCAGCGCTCTGGCCCGCGCAGGCACACACCCCATCGGTGCTCGGACGTCAGCTCGTTATCGATCGCGGCGTCGGATCGTACGTCTTCACCACCGACGGCCAGAAGCTCTTCGACGGGACCGCCGGCCTCTGGCACGCCAACATCGGCCACGCCCACCCCGAGTTGGCCCAGGTCGCGTTCGATCAGATGCGCAGGCTGGAGACTTACCACATCTTTGCCCGATTCACCAACGACAAAGCTCTGGCTCTTGGCGAGCGGCTGGCCGCTCTATCGCCCATCCAACGGTCGAAGGTCATTCTCAACTCTGGTGGTGCAGACTCCATCGACGTGGCATGCAAGTTGGCTCGTCGGCACTGGCAGCGCGAAGGTAGAGCCACCAAGAAGATGATCCTGTCTCGCGAGTTCGCCTACCACGGCTTGCACGCCTTCGGCACCAGCATCGCGGGCCTTCAGTTCAACCGCGACGGTTACGGTACCGAGTCCCTGGTGCCCGACACCGCCCGCTTCCCGCTGCACGACGCCGACGCCATCGTGGCGATGGTCGCCGAGATCGGGGCCGACAACATCGCTGCTATCGTCACCGAACCTGTGCAAGGCACCGGTGGGGTGAACCCGCCCACCCCCGGATACCTGGAAGCAGTCGAGAAGATTTGTCGCGACAACGACATCCTGCTCATTCTCGACGAGGTGATCACCGGTTTCGGTCGCACCGGAACGATGTTTGCCGCTGAAAGGTACGGCGTCACACCGGATTTGTTGACCTTTGCGAAAGGCGTCACGTCCGGCTACGCGCCACTCGGCGGAGTGCTGGTCAGTCCACACATCTGGGAACCGTTCTATGTCGATTCCCCGGATACCCCGATCTTCCGCCACGGCGCAACCTACGCCGGACACGCCACCGCATCGGCGGTCGCCCTCGCGAACCTCGACATCCTCGAACGTGACGGGCTCGTCGAGCGCGTCACGGAGCTCGAGGTCGTACTTCGAAACGCACTGGATGGCCTGAACGCGCGGCAGGGCGAAGTCATCGATGTTCGCGTAGGCGGCTTACTCGGTGGCATCACTCTGTCCGAGAACCTTTCCGCCGAATCGATCGCCGACGACCTGATCGACCTCGGCTACATCTCGCGTCCACTGCGCGGCAACTCACTGCAGATCAGTCCGCCCTTCATCGTCAGTGACGACGAACTGAAGGGCTATATCGACGCCATCGAAACCGCCATCACGGATCGGGTGAATCGTTGACCTCCGCCACCGTCGACACCCGCACTCTTGTCCCCGCCTCGACGGACCGAATCACGTACGCGAACAACGTCATCGACTCGATCGCCTTGCCGGCCAGTGGCACGTCGGTGAACGATCCCGCTACAGGCGAGCACATCGGGTACGTCCCTGAAATCGACGTCACGGGTGCTCTCGAAGCGGTCGGCGTCGCCGACGATGCCGGACGCGCGTGGGCGCGAACAACTCCGCGGGAACGCGCCAACGTCTTGCACGCTTGGTACGACACGCTCGTCGCCCACACCGAGGAGATCGCCCACCTCATCACCCGCGAGATGGGCAAACCCCTGGCCGAGGCTCGTGGTGAGGTCAAGTACGGCAGCGACTTCGTGCGCTGGTACGCCGAGCAGGCTGTCCGCCCGGGTGGTGATTTCCGCGACGCACCCGACGGCGGCGCAAACATCTTGGTGCGCCGCGGCCCGGTCGGTCTTGCCGTACTGATCACCCCGTGGAACTTCCCGCTCGCAATGGCGACCCGCAAGATCGCGCCGGCACTTGCTGCTGGTTGCCCGGTTGTCATCAAGCCTGCCAACCTCACCCCTCTCACCACTCTGTACGTCGTCGAGTTGGCTCGCCAGGCCGGTGTTCCCGAGGGCCTGATTCAGGTCATCACCACAGAGAAGCCTGCTGACTTCAGCATTGCGGTGCTGCGTGACCAACGTGTGCGGAAGGTCTCGTTCACCGGCTCGACCGGCGTCGGCCGACAGCTGATGGCCATTGCCTCCGATGGGGTGCTACGGAGCTCAATGGAGCTCGGTGGCAACGCCCCGGCACTGGTGTTCGACGACGCCGACCTCGAGCGCGCAGTCGACGGCGTGTTCGCCGCCAAGCTACGCAACGGTGGCCAGTCGTGCATCGCCGCCAACCGCATCTATGTGCAAAGCGGGATCGCCGATGACTTCGTGGACGCATTGACCGAGCGTCTTGCCGCACTCGAGGTCGGCCACGGACTCGGCGACAGCACCACCCTCGGCCCACTGATCGACCATCGCGCCGCCACGAAAATGGCCGAGCTGACCCGAGATGCCATCAGCAAGGGTGCGCAATTGCGCACGGGCGGGGGCGCATTCGACGCCCCGGGCAGCTTCTTTGCGCCGACCCTGCTGGACCACGTTCCTGCGTCAGCCGACATGGCGCGCTCGGAAATCTTCGGGCCGATCGCCGCAGTGCAGCGATTCGACACCGAAGACGAGGCTATCGCCCGCGCCAATGACACGGAGTTCGGCCTTGCCGGCTACGTGTTCACCGAGAACCTGGACCGAGCGTTGAACGTCGCCGACCGTCTCGAAACAGGCCTGGTCGGAATCAATCAAGGCGTTCCGTCGAATGCCGCAGCTCCCTTCGGCGGCATCAAACAGTCCGGTCTCGGTCGTGAGGGCAGTGCCGAAGGGCTCGAGGAGTACCAGAACGTGCGCTTCTACAACATCGCCCGCCGCCCCAGCACGTGAACTACCCACATCCATTCACTTCTCCCCAGAACGAAA
>NZ_SPNG01000026.1:0-10707 GCF_004563845.1 Rhodococcus sp. 1R11
TGTTGCCCAGAGCAAGGTTCGGACCGGCGAACCGCGCCACCTGGTAGTACGGGAAATTCCACGGCATGATGCCGAGAAGGATGCCGATGGGCCGTCGTTGAACGATGGCGGTACCCGGCCCACTGAAGACGTCGATCGTCTCGTCAGCGAGGAACGCCGCGGCATTATCGGCGTAGTACCGATAAATCGACACGCACACACCGATCTCACCGAGGGCATCCTCGCGAGACTTCCCCATCTCCCTCTGCGCGATCTCGGCGAGGGTGTCCTGACGGTCTTCGTGAAGTTGAGCGAGGCGTCGCAGCAGCGCCGCCCGCTCCTCGATCGTCGAACGAGCCCACGACTTGTACCCGTCATGCCCAGCGTCCAGCTTCGAATCGATCTCGGCGTCGGTATCGACGGGGAACGACCTCAGCTCCTCACCGGAACCCGGATCGGTGACGGTATAGCTGTTCATTGCTGTCTCCTCAATTTCTGTCATTACTGTGCCCGGCGGGATTCCAGGCCGGTATTGCGGGCCACTGGGTTGGCGACGGCACTTCGCCGTCGCCAACCGATCTGCTGCGCTTGGACTGCGCTCAGTCGACGATCTGATCCAGTGGCTCCTTGGACACGAAGCGCTTCAAGACGTTGCCGGTGATTCTCGCGACGTTGTTGTCGTATCCGTTGTGCGACAGAGCAGCCGTCCAAGCGATCGACCCGACGGAGAAGAATCCGCCGCCACCGTCGAGTGCCCCGAGAACGATGTCGGACCGGACGTAGGGGTGTTCGGTGCCGCCCTGTCCGGGCAAGTTCTCGTAGATTTCTTCGATGACAACCAGGAACGCGTCGGTCAGTGGACCGGAGGTCGCGAGGACGAGTGTACCAGGGGGAGAGCCGAGTGCCGGGTCGTAGCAATCGATTTCGGCCCCGGCCGCTCCACCGCCCATGATGCCGAAGTCACCGATGAGTTCATCGTCACCGATTCCCTCGAACACGAATGCAGCGAGCGGATCACGGCTGTCTTCGAGCCGCTCGTAATGGGTCGAACGGTCGAATCCTTGCGCGGCGAAGCCCACACCGGTCAAACGCTGAGGTGCCTTGCCCTTGTGCCGCCACAGTCCCGCCATCTCCCCAGAAGTGGCGTGCCGTCGCTCGCCGTAGTTCGACTGGTGAGGCCGGGTGCCCCCGGCGGATCGGCGGAGTTCCATCACGTGCGGCTGACCTGGGACGAATGACGCGGTCGCGAAGAACCCGTTGCCGCCCAGGTACATCAGCCGACCCCCACGTGCGGTGAACAGGTCGAGCGCATCCAGTTCTTGGCGCGTGACGTACTCGGGGTGTGCGCCGGTGAGCACCACTTTGTAGTCGGCCAGCAACTCGTAGCCGCCTGCGTTCAGGTCCTCGTCGGTGATGACGTCGAACTCATAGTCGAGCGTGTCCAGCCAGTTCACGATGCACAGGTCTGCGGGCAGTCCCCATACGCCGTTTGCCCCGTACCAGGCCCGGTGCTTGGGCTGGAGTGTGATGATCGGCTTGCGAGCGCTGCTGAACACCACACCGCTGCCGTCGTTGTGGATTTCGTAGCAGGACCGTCCGAATTCGGGATGGTTCTGGAGATCGATGTCATTGTTGTTGAGGATCGGGGTGTGCGACACGATGACCTCGGCGCCGTCGGCCTCGAATGGGGTCCGATCGTTGGCGTAGGCGAGATAAGTAGCGGTCGGAAGAAGCAGTGCCACTTCCTTTTTGCGACTGCCGGGCCCGACGATGAACGGGACGTAGTGCGCTTTGTCGTGCGCCATGAGGCGCGCGGCGTACACCCCGCTGGGGAGGTCATCGGGTACGGCGAAGGTGAACGCGACGGGCCACTCGGCGTCGGCTATGTCGTCGTCGTGGAAGTGGATCGCGTCGAACTCATCGGGTGCGAGGCGGAAGTCCTCCGAGAACCCCGCGTACAACGGCCCGGTTACGGCCCGTATCGGCGCGTTGAAGCACCGACCATGCAGTTGGTTATCGGAGAGATCGACGACATCCCACAACAAAAGTCCGTCGTCGGAGGATGAACGCCCGAAGTGCCAGCGTGCGAGTAGTCCCCCGCCATTACCGTCCAGGGGATCTGACCCCCGGGTGACGGTGAGCGCGCCGATCTTGCCGTTGAACGGAGAGACGGCCAGCCACCGGGCACCATCGCGGCGAGCGAGCGCCGCGATCCGGAATGAATGAGCACTTCGGGCGGGGGTGCATTCGCCCAATGAAGCCGTCGCCTCCTCGACATCGATAGGCATGGCTTGATCGGAGAATTGGTTCATGCAGTTTTCGATGGGTGTCTGCGTCAGCTGGACTTCACCCGCGCCCATTCCGAAGCGCACATCGATTCGGTACCAGTGGTTGGCCTGTAGAACGCTCGCAGTCGAGAGGGTTCGCGGCTGCCCGTCATGGCCCCACAACACGGTGGGCACTCCATCGTCCAGCACCAGCGCGTAACCCGTTGCAGTGTCTTCATCCCATGTGCCACAGATTGTTTGACGCTTGTTGTCCTGACCCATGGAGGTCTGCGTGACGTGGTAGGCACCGATGCTGGCGGCACGCTCGGGCAGTGGCAGCGTCGCGTAGACGTACACGCTGATCGCCACGTCGGTCGGGTCGGCAAGGACCGAGTTGGGATCGTCGATCTCGACGAACGATCCTGGTTGGCAGACATAGTGTTCGCCGGTGTAGCTGCCCGCGAAACTCGCGCCGGCCACATCGTATTCGATGAATCCGGGACTGGCGGACCCGGTGTAGCCGTGACTCAGCCGGACCAGCGAGGCGTCGTATTGGGTCGGCTCTTCGCTGCTTACGTGAAACGTGAGCGTCTCACCTGGGCGAGCAGAGAGGCGATCGGTGTAGCCGAAGATCGTGGTGGGATCGTGCTTCATGAGTCAACCTAACTATTCAACGGTATCGACGAAGAGGGCCAGACGGCGGCGCAATACGGTGCGCGCGGCCGCTGTGTAGTCGTCGAAGACGTCGTCCTCGACGATCAGGTTTCCGGGTGCACCGATAACGATCTTCCCGATTGCCCACGCATCGTTGCTCGGTGCGAAAAGGACTTCCTTGCCTGTGACGGGCAGGGCGCGCAAATATCGGAGAACCCGCGCCGTGCGATCGGTGTGGGGCCCGAACGGGTTGGCATCCAGTTCGGCGGCAACGACCTCGTCGTATTCGGCGGTGACCCGCTCGAGGGTTCGTCGGGCGTGGATCTGTGCCAGTTCTTCGGTACGGTTGGATGCTTTGCGTTGGATACCGGTGGTCATGTCAGCGCTCCTTCTGGGTGGTGACGGCGGGTGAGGCGTGAGGCTCGCCGGCCACTGCAGTCGGAGCGGCCTCGGGGGCGTCGATCTCCGATTGCACCAACGAACGGCCCGTCTTACGGAAGTACAAGGCGATCGCAACTCCGATGGCCAACCAGATCAGCCCGGAGACCTTGGCGTTGAAGCTGCCGCTCCACAGCGCGTAGATCAGTACGCCTGCGCCGAGGACAGGAGAGATGTAGTGGGCGAACACCTTTCGGCTCTTCATCTTCACCCCGAAGTGCACCAGAACGCTGAAGTGGAGCATGATGTACGCGGTCAGGGCGCCGAAGGTGACCAGGCTGGTGAGCAGCTCCAGGTTCTCGACCCCGAGGACTCCCACGACGAGTGACACCGCCATGATGAAGATCATCGCGTTGGCCGGGACCTGTGTCTTCGGGTGCACCTTCGACAGGAATGCCGGGAGCTGACGGTCGCGGGCCATGCTGAACACCAGTCGCGACGAGATGCCATTGGAAGCAAGGATGTTGGCGAACAACGCAATGAGTGCTGTCGTCAGGGTGAGGACGATCTGGAACCAGTTCGCCATGACCTCGCCAGTGATGTTGTAGAAGGCGTTGTTGGTGTCATCGCCGTCGGCGAACACCGTGCCAGTCGGTACGAAGATCGCTGCGAGATAGACCTGGAGCACGAACAGGGCAGTACAAATCCACAGAATGATCATGGTGGCCCGCGCGACGGTCTTGCCGCCCCCCTTGGCTTCCTCGTTGAGCGTCGAGATGCCGTCGAAGCCGACGAAGCTCAGTGCCGCAAGCGGAATGGCGCCGAAGACGACCGTCCAGCTGAACGACTCGGAGCTGAAGATCGGATCGAAGGAGAAGTGACCCTTACCCTGCGCCACTGCCACCAGCGCCCACACGACGAATACGCCCAGGACGACGAGCTGGATAACGAGGAAGATCTTGTTCATCCTCGCGGTGAACGAGATGCCACGCAGGTTGATGCCGGCGGTGATGACGACGAAGCCGATGACCCAAACCCAGGCGGGCACGCTCGGCACGAGCGACACCATTGCCGAGGCCGCGAGGCAGGACAGCAGTGCCGGCATCAGGAGATAGTCCAGCAGGATTGCCCAGCCGGACAGGAATCCGACGAACTGGTTGATGCCGTATCGCACGTAGGAGTAGACCGAGCCTGCGATCGGGAAGGTCTGCGCCATCTCCCGGTAGCTGATCGCGCTGAACACCATGGCGGTCGCGGCAACGATGTACACCAGGCCGACCGCGCCGGCAGAGAAGTTGTACACCAAGCCGAACACGGCGATCGGCGCGATCGGCACCATGTAGATAAGGCCGAAGATGATCACGTCGGCCAAACTCATTGCCCGTTTCAATTCCGGGTCATACCCCAACCGGGCGAGTTCGGCGTTGGCATAACTCCCCGTGTTCTCAGTCTCATTCATGAATTGGACCTTCCGTAAGTGACGGGACTCAGCGTGACAGCTAAGTCGCAAACCGGCCGGGCAGGTGAAGCCACAGGCACCTGTTCCGCGGCCGGCGGCAGTGACTGGCGCCACAGAACTAGGGTGAACTCAAGGTAGCCATCAAGTGGACCGCCAACAATCGGTACTTTTACCGATTACCGCCACGATCGAACGAGGCAGGGCGCTCCCGCACCGAATGGATCTGCGCGTCCGATGCCCCGAATGGACCGGCCCTGCGCATTCATCAGTCGCCGCCGTGCACACGACAAAAGGATTCGACCCCGCAGCCACCAGCACTCGTCGGGGCAGCAGGTTCCAGACGTCGACCGAGATACCCGACCTTCGTTCGATCAGGTATTGACGCACCGGAGTGCCGCGCCCTATGGTGATTGTCGGATTGATCGACAATCTGCTCGTATTCGCTCCTCGGACAATCTAGCCCGATTGGGAAGTCACGCATTCGCCGCGGCTGAAGACCAGCCAGGGCGGCTCGAACACGTATGCGTCGTTGCGCAGCAACGATGTTGACGCCTTGTCGGACCGAGGTTCGACAGAGGTTGCGAGAACAACTTCTCGAACACCGAGCGTCCCGCGCCGGACGGTCGAACGATCTGACAGCACGAGCCTCATCGTGCTGGCCGCACGCATGACCCCCGTCGTGCCGAAAGGAAGACCGTATGACACACATTGCCGTCATCGCCGACGACTACACGGGGGGTACCGACGCCGCAGCAGCACTGCGTCGCAGCGGACTTCGCGTCGTCATGCTCTTCGGCGTCCCGGCCCCGGGCAGCACGCTGCAGGAGTGCGACGCGGTGGTGGTCGGAATCAAATTCCGTAGCATCGCCAGCGCGGAAGCGTGCGAGTACGTCGAGCGAACGGTTGCCTGGCTCCGTGAGAACGGCGTCACGCGGTACTTCTACAAGTACTGTTCGACTTTCGACTCCACACCGGCGGGCAACATCGGTCCGGTATGTGACCTCCTGTCGACTCTCACTGGCGCTCGATACACGATCGTCTGTCCAGCCACGCCACTACACCTGCGCACCACATACTTGGGGCACCTGTTCGTCGGCGACAAGTTGCTCAGCGATTCGCCCATGCGAACTCACCCGCTGACACCGATGACGGACTCCAACCTGGCGCGATGGCTGTCGCTGCAGACCGAATCCCTGGTGGGGTCGCTGCCGCTCGATGTGGTGCGGGCTGGCCACGAGGCGGTGACCGAACGTGTGAACGGACTTGTCGGCCAGGGCATTCGGCACATAGTCACAGATGCCATCGACAATTCTGATCTCGACTCCATCGCCGCAGGGCACGATGAGGCCTTGCTGACCGGCGGTGCCGGCCTGGTGGAGGCAGTGGGACTGAACCTGCGCGCGTCTCTACCTGCAGCCGAGCAACCAACGAGCGGCCCAGGTACGCCCGACGCCTCGAGTGGGACTCTGATTCTCGCCGGAAGCTGCTCGGAAGCAACCCTGGAACAGGTGCGGCGGGCGGAACTCTCCATGCCGGCCTTGCGACTCGATCCAGGCGACATCTCCGACGCCGACGCTCTCGTAGACACCGCCGTCGCATGGAACGAGGCGCAGGCTGCCACCCGCCCGCGGTTGATATACACCTCCGCTGATGCCGAGGAGAGGCGTCGAAGTGCTACGGCCATGGGGCCTGACACCCCGCAGATCCTCGAGCAGGTGCTCGCCCGGATCGCATCCAGGGCGGTCGAGGCGGGCACGCGCCGCATCATCGTCGCGGGTGGCGAAACGTCAGGAGCCGTGGTTGCCGAACTCGGCGTACAGCAAGTCCTCGTCGGCGACGAGGCTGCACCCGGGGTCCCCTGGTGTACGACGGTGTCCAGCGATCCGATTTCACTCCTGCTCAAGTCCGGCAACTTCGGTGGTCCCGACTTCATCACGGAAACCGCGTCCGCATGACGGGCACCATGGCAACCGAACGGGCCGCGATCGTCCGTCATGGAGCATCGCTGTTCGACCGCCGGCTGACAGCGGGTCGGACCGGCAACATCAGCGTGCGAGTGGGTGATCGCATCCTCATCACGCCGACCGGAACCTCGTTGGGCAGCCTGATACCTGACGAACTCGCACTCCTCGATCTGAACGGAGAGCACCTGGACGGCTCCAAACCCTCCAAGGAATGGCCGATCCACGTCGAGACCTATCGTGCCCGCCCCGATTCGCATGCGGTCGTGCACCTGCACAGCTCACACGCAGCAGCAGTGTCCTGCCTGGCCGGGCTCGACGTCGCGGACTGCCTGCCTCCGTTGACCGCGTATCACGTCATGAGGGTGGGACGGGTACCTCTCGTCCCGTACATGCCTCCGGGTGATCCAGCCCTCGGCGAGGAGGTAGGACGTGCCATGAGCGCAGCGCACTCGGTGCTGCTGGCCAACCACGGCTCGGTACTGGCGGGCAAGACGCTGGCCGAGGCCGTGGATGCGGCCGAGGAACTCGAGGAAACAGCGCGGATCTTGTTGTTGGTGGGCGACCGACCCGTGTCGATGGTCACCTACAACCCCTGAACGCGCAGCATTGTTGGACAATTGACAGTCGACCAAGCGTCTGGCAGAATCTATCGAGTGGGTGGCCTCAACCCTCGACATCTCTTGTAGCGAAGAGGATTTCCTTCACAAAAGCGATCGGTGGTCCCAGAACACGGTCAACGAGTGAGGGTTCGGTGAGGAGGAGGTTCGGTGGCCATGGCCGCCCAGATCGAGCACTGATTCCGAAGACGCAATTGCTCAGCATTCGGCTTCCACTCGTCGACAATCGCTCGTAAACGACGCTGCTGATCCCGCTCGAGCATCGGCACGTCGGACCGAATGCCACAGCTGTCCAGCGCTCGGGCCACCGCCGAACTGGTCCGGCCCCAATTCAACTGACAAACAACTCATTCCGATGAAATAGGAGAACGATCGTGACCGAGACCAGCTACTGGCACCCCTTCGCGCAGATGAGCGCGATCAAGAACGACACCGTGACGATCGTGCGCGGCGAAGGCCGCACGGTGTGGGACGCCGAGGGCAACAGCTACCTCGACTCTCTTGCCGGCCTGTGGTACTGCAACGTCGGACTGGGTCGTACCGATATCGCGGACGTCGCCCGTCAGCAGATGATCGATCTCGCGGCGTTCCAAACCTTCGACGTATTCACAACTCCGAACACCGAGCTGTTCGCCTCTCGAATTGCCGACTACCTTCCCTTCCCCAACGGCAAGATCTTCTTCACCGCCGGCGGTGGCTCCGAGGCAATCGACACCGCGGCCAAGTTGGTCCGCCTGTACTGGTCGGCCGTCGAACAACCCGGCAAGAAAATGATCATCAGCCGCACCCGTGCCTACCACGGCATGAACGCCTACGGCACATCGCTCGCCGGCCTACCCGCCAACCTCCACGGTCTCGGAACGATGGTCGAGTCTGTGGCGCAGGTACCGTGGAACGACGCCGAAGCCCTTCGGACCAAGATCGCCGAGCTGGGTGCTGAGAACGTAGCGGCATTCTTCTGCGAGCCGATCGTCGGCGCAGGCGGCGTACTCCACCCACCGGCGGGTTACCTCCCCGAGATCGAGAAGATCTGCCGCGAGAACAATGTGCTGCTGGTCATCGACGAGGTGGTCTCCGCATTCGGCCGCGGTGGCGACTGGTTCTCCTCCGGACGCTACGGAATTCAGCCCGACATGATCACCATGGCCAAGGGTTTGACGTCCGGTTATGCTCCGCTCGGTGCGGTCGCGATCGCGCCGCGCGTATCGGACGTGTTCTGGAAGGACGGCTCGACCGCCGTGTTCCGGCACGGTTACACGTATTCCGGGCACGCGATGGCCACCGCGGTCGGCAACGCCAACCTGGACATCCTCGAAAAGGAAAGTCTCGTCGACCGAGTGGCGGAGTACGAATCTGTGATGGCATCGCACCTGGCCCCGCTTGCCGATCACCCGCTGGTCGACGAGGTGCGCGCCGGCGTGGGATTGCTCGGAGCCGTCAACATCGATCCGAGGGTCAAGGAGGCGAATCCCACCGTGCTGGCCAAACTCACGCGCGAAGCTCGCAAGCGCGGTGTGATCACCCGTAACCTCGGAGACGTCGCATTGCAGGTGTCGCCGGCATTCACCATCACCGACGAGGAATTGGCGAAGGTCGCCGGCACCATCCACGAAAGCCTGGAGGTAGTTTCGCGTGAGTCCGACTTCGTTAGGCCCTGATGAGGTCCAAGCCGACCCCGAAGACTCGCGTGCGCGGCCGCGCGGACTAACGCGGCCCAAGACGCTTACCCATGCGGTCATCGATCACATTGCCGAAGCTGTGATCCGCGGCGTGTATCCGCCGGGCTCACAGCTGCCCGAGGTCACCCTCGCCGCGGAGCTCAACACCGCCCGGGGCACGGTGCGCGAAGCGTTGCGTGCCCTGCGGGATCGGGGTTTGGTGGAGATCCATCCGCACCGCGGTGCCTTCGTCCAGAGCATCGGCGAGAAGCGGGTCCGCGAAGTGTTCAATCTCCGCGCACTGCTGGAATGCTATGCGCTGCGCACTGCGATGACACGGGGTTACGTCGACGAGGCGGCCCTGGGAACCATTCGAGCCGCCTTCGCCGAGCTCGAGGATGCCTACCGTCGCCATGACTTGTTCGCGGTCGTCGATGCCGACATCCAACTGCATTACGTGATCGCATCCACCTGTCGGGAAGACCTACTGCTGGACCATTTGAAGTCGATTCAGATGGAGACTCGGCGGGTCATCGTCCTGACGAAAGTGCTCGATTCCGATGCGAAGGCCGAGCCCGACTCCCACCGCCCGGTCATCGAAGCTATCGAGGCCGACGATGTCGAACTCGCCGTGTCGCGGCTCGACGACCACATCTGCCAGTCCCGCGAACAGCTGCTGGCCCGCCTCCGAGAAAGAGATCCGTCATGACCCGTCGCGTTGTACTACTTCACACCGTCAGCGGACTCCTCCCCGTGTTCGGTGAGCTCGGCAAGGGACTCCCCGCCGATGTCAAGGTGTCCAACATCGTCGACGAGTCATTGCTGGCCGACGCACTCGCCGAAGGTGCCCTGACAGCGTCGATCTCGCGCCGCGTGGTCGACCACGTCATCTCGGCGGTCGACAGTGGCGCAGTGGCCGTGATGGCCACCTGCTCGTCCATCGGACCCGCCGTCGAACTGGCCGCACAGCTCGTCGATGTCCCCGTATTGCGAGTGGACGTGCCAATGGTCGATGCTGCGATCGAATCCGCTCAGGTTGCCGCCGGCACGGAGCGCGCGCCCCGGATCGCTGTGCTTGCCACTGCCAAGTCCACTCTCTCGCCCACGGTCGACTTGGTCCGCCGCCGAGCCCAGGATGCATCGGTGGAACCTGAACTCGAAGTCCGACTTCTCTCAGAGGCATTCGCCGCCAATGCTTCTGGAGACACAGCGCGCCACGACGCGATCATCGCCGAGGCGTTACGTGATCTCGCTGAGTCGGTCGATTCCATCGTGCTTGCCCAGGCATCCATGGCACGTGTCGCTGCCATTGTCTCCAATGAGGGTCTGACCACACCGACCTTCTCGAGTCCCGGTCTCGCCATGGGCAGACTGGCAAGCGTCCTCGAACACGCGTAACGCTCGCTCCTTCTCGGGCACACGCTTGCTACCAACTCACTGGTCGTAGCGCGCTACGGGAGACTCTTCACGCGGATATCTATCGTGACCGGCGAATGATCGGCCCCCTGGTCACACCCGACCCCTTGCCCCTCGTTTCGACGACGCGCAAGGGGCGGGCACACGATTCCCGGGCGAACGCCATCGGCTGAAGTCGGCCCCGAGCGGTCCGGTCTCGGTCGTGAGGGCAGTGCCGAAGGGCTCGAGGAGTACCAGAACGTGCGCTTCTACAACATCGCCCGCCGCCCCAGCACGTGAACTACCCACATCCATTCACTTCTCCCCAGAACGAAA
>NZ_SPNG01000027.1:0-5116 GCF_004563845.1 Rhodococcus sp. 1R11
GTCTTTTACGGAGAGTTTGATCCTGGCTCAGGACGAACGCTGGCGGCGTGCTTAACACATGCAAGTCGAGCGGTAAGGCCTTTCGGGGTACACGAGCGGCGAACGGGTGAGTAACACGTGGGTGATCTGCCCTGCACTCTGGGATAAGCTTGGGAAACTGGGTCTAATACCGGATATGACCACAGCATGCATGTGTTGTGGTGGAAAGATTTATCGGTGCAGGATGGGCCCGCGGCCTATCAGCTTGTTGGTGGGGTAATGGCCTACCAAGGCGACGACGGGTAGCCGACCTGAGAGGGTGACCGGCCACACTGGGACTGAGACACGGCCCAGACTCCTACGGGAGGCAGCAGTGGGGAATATTGCACAATGGGCGGAAGCCTGATGCAGCGACGCCGCGTGAGGGATGAAGGCCTTCGGGTTGTAAACCTCTTTCAGCAGGGACGAAGCGTGAGTGACGGTACCTGCAGAAGAAGCACCGGCTAACTACGTGCCAGCAGCCGCGGTAATACGTAGGGTGCGAGCGTTGTCCGGAATTACTGGGCGTAAAGAGTTCGTAGGCGGTTTGTCGCGTCGTTTGTGAAAACCCGGGGCTCAACTTCGGGCTTGCAGGCGATACGGGCAGACTTGAGTGTTTCAGGGGAGACTGGAATTCCTGGTGTAGCGGTGAAATGCGCAGATATCAGGAGGAACACCGGTGGCGAAGGCGGGTCTCTGGGAAACAACTGACGCTGAGGAACGAAAGCGTGGGTAGCAAACAGGATTAGATACCCTGGTAGTCCACGCCGTAAACGGTGGGCGCTAGGTGTGGGTTCCTTCCACGGGATCTGTGCCGTAGCTAACGCATTAAGCGCCCCGCCTGGGGAGTACGGCCGCAAGGCTAAAACTCAAAGGAATTGACGGGGGCCCGCACAAGCGGCGGAGCATGTGGATTAATTCGATGCAACGCGAAGAACCTTACCTGGGTTTGACATACACCGGAAAACCGTAGAGATACGGTCCCCCTTGTGGTCGGTGTACAGGTGGTGCATGGCTGTCGTCAGCTCGTGTCGTGAGATGTTGGGTTAAGTCCCGCAACGAGCGCAACCCTTGTCTTATGTTGCCAGCACGTAATGGTGGGGACTCGTAAGAGACTGCCGGGGTCAACTCGGAGGAAGGTGGGGACGACGTCAAGTCATCATGCCCCTTATGTCCAGGGCTTCACACATGCTACAATGGCCAGTACAGAGGGCTGCGAGACCGTGAGGTGGAGCGAATCCCTTAAAGCTGGTCTCAGTTCGGATCGGGGTCTGCAACTCGACCCCGTGAAGTCGGAGTCGCTAGTAATCGCAGATCAGCAACGCTGCGGTGAATACGTTCCCGGGCCTTGTACACACCGCCCGTCACGTCATGAAAGTCGGTAACACCCGAAGCCGGTGGCCTAACCCCTTACGGGGAGGGAGCCGTCGAAGGTGGGATCGGCGATTGGGACGAAGTCGTAACAAGGTAGCCGTACCGGAAGGTGCGGCTGGATCACCTCCTTTCTAAGGAGCATTCTCCAGAACATGTACCAGCACACAGGTGCTCGGATGATGGTCTGGCAGAGCCCGTTTCGTTCCCACACGTGGAACGGCGGGAGCTCACGGGTGGAACACTGACAACCAGATATCGCGTATCGGTGGGTCTTCAACGACTCCGCCGGCGATGTCTATATCGATGCACTGTTGGGTCCTGAGAGAACACGCGAAAGCATGTTTCTTTCTAGGCAAGACATATACAGAATTCAGATGGTGGTCATACCGCATCGTTAGTGCTTCTTGTTGGAAGTGGTGATGGTGGCTGGTGCTGCTGTGAGTCTGGGTTGTGTGTGTTGTTTGAGAATTGCACAGTGGACGCGAGCATCTTTGTTGTAAGTAATGAAGAGCGTACGGTGGATGCCTTGGCACCAGGAGCCGATGAAGGACGTAGGAGGCTGCGATAAGCCTCGGGGAGCTGTCAACCGAGCTGTGATCCGAGGGTGTCCGAATGGGGAAACCCAGCACGAGTGATGTCGTGTTACCCGCATCTGAATATATAGGGTGTGTGGAGGGAACGTGGGGAAGTGAAACATCTCAGTACCCACAGGAAGAGAAAACAATAGTGATTCCGTGAGTAGTGGCGAGCGAAAGCGGATGAGGCCAAACTTTGTGCGTGTGATACCCGGCAGGGGTTGCGTATGGAGGGTTGTGGGGTTTGCATTGTCGATTCTGCCGGATCGGCCGACAGTGAGAAATTGTGGTGTTAGTCGAAGTGGTCTGGAACGGCCTGTCGTAGAGGGTGAGAGTCCCGTAGACGAAAACATTGCAACTGTCGTTGTGGATACCCAAGTAGCAGCGGGCCCGTGAAATCTGCTGTGAATCTGTCGGGACCACCCGATAAGCCTGAATACTCCCTGGTGACCGATAGCGGACTAGTACCGTGAGGGAAAGGTGAAAAGTACCCCGGGAGGGGAGTGAAATAGTACCTGAAACCGTGCGCTTACAATCCGTCAAAGCCGTCGAGTGACTTGTCACTGGTGGTGATGGCGTGCCTTTTGAAGAATGAGCCTGCGAGTTAGTGGCATGTCGCGAGGTTAACCCGTGTGGGGTAGCCGTAGCGAAAGCGAGTCCGAATAGGGCGTATCCACCTTGTGTGGTGTAGTGGCGTGTTCTAGACCCGAAGCGGAGTGATCTACCCATGGCCAGGTTGAAGCGACGGTAAGACGTCGTGGAGGACCGAACCCACTTAGGTTGAAAACTGAGGGGATGAGTTGTGGGTAGGGGTGAAAGGCCAATCAAACTCCGTGATAGCTGGTTCTCCCCGAAATGCATTTAGGTGCAGCGTCACGTGTTTCTCACCGGAGGTAGAGCTACTGGATGGTCTAGGGGGCCTACAAGCTTACCGAAATCAGCCAAACTCCGAATGCCGGTGAGTGAGAGCGTGGCAGTGAGACTGCGGGCGATAAGGTTCGTAGTCGAGAGGGAAACAGCCCAGATCGCCAGCTAAGGTCCCTAAGCGTGTACTAAGTGGAAAAGGATGTGGGGTCGCGAAGACAACCAGGAGGTTGGCTTAGAAGCAGCCACCCTTGAAAGAGTGCGTAATAGCTCACTGGTCAAGTGATCCTGCGCCGACAATGTAGCGGGGCTCAAGTACACCACCGAAGCTGCGGCACTCACACAATAGCCCGCTGTTCTCTTGCGAGGGTTCAGCCAGGTGTGTGGGTGGGTAGGGGAGCGTCGTGCAGCCATGGAAGCATCGGAGTGATCCAGGTGTGGAGGCTGCGCGAGTGAGAATGCAGGCATGAGTAGCGAAAGACGAGTGAGAAACTCGTCCGCCGAATGACCAAGGGTTCCTGGGCCAGGTTAATCCGCCCAGGGTGAGTCGGGACCTAAGACGAGGCCGACAGGCGTAGCCGATGGACAACGGGTTGATATTCCCGTACCCGTGTAACCGCGCCCATGGTGAATCAGTGACACTAACCACCCTGAATCTCGCTTATCTGGTGCCTTCGGGTACTTAGAAGGCGGGTGGATGCGTGGGACCTGATCTGGTAGTAGCCAAGCGATGGGGTGACGCAGGAAGGTAGCTGGGCCAGTCAGTGGTTGTACTGGTGTAAGCCTGTAGGGCGAACGGTAGGCAAATCCGCCGTTCATATAAGCCTGAGAGGTGATGCGTAGCCGATTGAGGCGAATTCAGTGATCCTATGCTGCCGAGAAAAGCCTCTAGTGAGTTGTTACACGGCCCGTACCCCAAACCGACACAGGTGGTCAGGTAGAGAATACTAAGGCGATCGAGATAACTATGGTTAAGGAACTCGGCAAAATGCCCCCGTAACTTCGGGAGAAGGGGGGCCCCTGCCGGTGATCACTCTTGCAGTGTGAGCTGGTGTGGGCCGCAGAGACCAGTGAGAAGCGACTGTTTACTAAAAACACAGGTCCGTGCGAAGTCGTAAGACGATGTATACGGACTGACGCCTGCCCGGTGCTGGAAGGTTAAGAGGACCGGTTAGCCAGTAATGGCGAAGCTGAGAATTTAAGCCCCAGTAAACGGCGGTGGTAACTATAACCATCCTAAGGTAGCGAAATTCCTTGTCGGGTAAGTTCCGACCTGCACGAATGGCGTAACGACTTCTCAGCTGTCTCAACCATAGACTCGGCGAAATTGCATTACGAGTAAAGATGCTCGTTACGCGCGGCAGGACGAAAAGACCCCGGGACCTTCACTACAGCTTGGTATTGGTGTTCGGTTCGGTTTGTGTAGGATAGGTGGGAGACTGTGAAGCGGTGACGCCAGTTACTGTGGAGTCGTTGTTGAAATACCACTCTGATCGTATTGGATACCTCAACCTCGGACCATGATCTGGTTCAGGGACAGTGCCTGGTGGGTAGTTTAACTGGGGCGGTTGCCTCCTAAAATGTAACGGAGGCGCCCAAAGGTTCCCTCAGCCTGGTTGGCAATCAGGTGTCGAGTGCAAGTGCACAAGGGAGCTTGACTGTGAGACTGACAAGTCGAGCAGGGACGAAAGTCGGGACTAGTGATCCGGCACCGGCAAGTGGAAGCGGTGTCGCTCAACGGATAAAAGGTACCCCGGGGATAACAGGCTGATCTTCCCCAAGAGTCCATATCGACGGGATGGTTTGGCACCTCGATGTCGGCTCGTCGCATCCTGGGGCTGGAGTAGGTCCCAAGGGTTGGGCTGTTCGCCCATTAAAGCGGCACGCGAGCTGGGTTTAGAACGTCGTGAGACAGTTCGGTCTCTATCCGCCGCGCGCGTAAGAAACTTGAGGAAGGCTGTCCCTAGTACGAGAGGACCGGGACGGACGAACCTCTGGTGTGCCAGTTGTTCCACCAGGAGCACCGCTGGTTGGCTACGTTCGGAAGGGATAACCGCTGAAAGCATCTAAGCGGGAAGCCTGTTCCAAGATGAGGTTTCTCACCCCCTCGAGGGGGTAAGGCCCCCGGCAGACCACCGGGTTGATAGGCCAGAACTGGAAGTACAGCAATGTATGCAGGTGACTGGTACTAATAGGCCGAGGACTTACCACAAAGAAGCTACGCGTCCACTGTGCAATATCTGAAACAACACACGAAGAGTTGTTCAGTAACACAACCGAATACA
>NZ_SPNG01000028.1:0-4806 GCF_004563845.1 Rhodococcus sp. 1R11
CGGATCGTCTACCCCGGAGTCGCAGACGCATTCCCCGACCTGCCGAGCCTGCACGCCGACCGCGTACCCGCCTGAACCACAAAGACGACTGCGCCCACCGCAACCACCAGCAGTAGGCGCAGTCGCGCAGGCCGAATTCACAACTGTAGACGCGATCGGGCCGCTACCACCGAGAGGATGTTCGATGACTACACCGCAGACCAAGACCGAGGGCACGATGCCCAACGGATTCGATCCCGCGAGTGTGGAATCGTTAGAGCCCGAACTGCGTTCGTTGGTCGAACGCAGACAAAGCGTCATCGCCCCGAGCAACCGGTTGTTCTACAGCACACCAGTCGACGTGGTGCGCGCCGAAGGCGTCCATTTGTACGATGCGCAGGGGAATCAGTACCTCGACGCCTACAACAACGTTCCCGCCGTCGGTCATTGCAATCCGCATGTGGTGGAGGCTATTTCGCGACAAGCCGCGACCTTGAACAGCAATACGCGATACCTCACACCCACGCTGATCGAATACAGCGAACGACTCCTCGCGACCCATGACCCAGCCATCGACCAGGTTCTGTATACCTGTTCGGGCAGTGAGGCCAACGATCTCGCCATCCGGATGGCCCGCTACGAAACGGGTGGCGATGCAGTCATCGTGACGTCCCACGCCTATCACGGGCTCACAGCGTCCATTGCCGAGATGTCGCCGACCCTAGGCCCGAACGTTCCCCTCGGGGCGACGACGGTGACGATCGAGGCACCGGACTACTCGAGCGGTGACGACGCCGAAACGGTCGGAGCCACGATGGCGTCTCGCGTGTCCGAGGCCATCAAACACCTCGAGCGGCATGGGATGCGGCTCGCGGCGCTCCTCGTCGACACCGTGTTCTCGAGCGACGGACTCATCACGAGCCCGCCCGGATTCCTCGCACCGGTTGTCGACGTGGTCCACAGAGCCGGCGGACTTTTCATCGCAGACGAGGTACAAGCGGGCTTCGGCCGAACCGGTGAAGCCATGTGGGGATACCAACGGCATGGGGTCGCACCTGATCTGGTGACGATGGGCAAACCGATGGCGAACGGTCTGCCGCTCGCGGCGGTCGCGACGCAGAGTCGACATGCGCTGAAGTTCGGGCGCGACATCCGGTACTTCAACACCGCTGCGGGCAACACCGTGTGCATCAGTGCTGCCAACGCGGTCCTGGACGTCTTCGAGACCGATGGAATTCTCGCGAACGTCTGCAACGTAGGACGGCAATTGCTCGAAGGCCTCACAGAGCTGACGCAGCGCTACGCCTGCGTGACGAGCGCGCGGGGAGCAGGACTGTTCGTCGCCGTCGATCTGGTCGACCCGGAGACCCAGCGACCGGCACCGATACTGGCGGCGTCGGTCGTCAATGGCCTGCGCAAACGGCGGGTATTGGTCAGCAACACCGGACCCTTCGAGAACGTCCTGAAGATTCGCCCACCGCTGGTCTTCTCGGCCGAGAATGCGCAGTACTTCCTGGTCCAGCTCGACGAGGTCCTCGCCGAGGCTACATCCTGACCCACCTCGGCCGGCGAGGACTGCTCAGACGCCGACCAGGTTGGACAGCTGCGCGGCACTCCATCCGATGTTGCGCGACAGGTACTCGGCGTTGTGGGGCATCGCCTCGCTGAGGTGCAGCGCCATCAGGAGTCGCTGGGTGATGCGCATCGACACCAGACCACGAATCAATTCGGACTCCGAGTCGGTCATGACGCACACCTCGCGGTACCCAGCGATCATGTGACGGGGTCCTTCCCATGGGTCGCCGTCGACAGCGACCTGAGAGGCCAACCCACTGGCCAGATCGGCGGCGCGCCACGAGTGCATGACATCACCCCAATCCAGGACTCCTTGAACGAAATCGTTCGATGCGGGATCGACGAGAATGTTGTCCACACTGAAATCGCCGTGCACCACTTGAGTTGGCAGGTCCCCGGCCGCAGGTACAAAAGTGGAGCCGTACCAATCGAACACCCGTCCCACGGCGGGTGAGTCTGCCAGTGGTCGCATGACGTCGAGTTCGTGGAAGTTCTGCAGGTCGTATGCCAGGTGCCGGTCCGCTGCGTCGTGGTGAAAGTCGCTGAGGGCGTTGGCCATCCTTGCCAAGACTCGTCCGCATTGACGTAATTGGTTGGGGGAGGGTTGAACTGAGCGCAGCGCGCGTCCGGAGAGAAACGTAGTGACACGTACGATGCGTCTTTGACCGTCCGGCACCACCACACGGGGAAGTTGCTCACCGTCGGCAGAGGGGATGACGCGCTCGAGCGGTAGAAGGGGATCCCGCCGACTCGCGTGCAGCAAGGCCGCAGTCTGCATTTCGATGACGCGCGGCTGGTCACCCGGGTGGGCAATCTTGATCACGTAGCTGTCACCGAGGCGCGTAGTAGCTCGATACGTGTCGTCCCGTTCGGTCGGTAACCTCACCGGATCTTCGGCGGCCACGATTCCGTATACCGAGTTGATCAGTCTCCGTACCTGTTCGGCGCTCAACCGCTCGAACGATTCGGTGAAGGATGACGTCACCCCGGAACTATCGGGACGGATCATCAGTTATTTCCGAGCTGACCGAATACACGCAGCGATCGCAGATGCTGCACACGTATTGCGCGAGAAGGTCGACTTCTTGCTCTGACGAGTTGCCGACGTTGTCTCGGGAACACCGTCTCCTGGAAGTGCCCAGTGACGCAACCTGGTCCAGATCCCGGGCCACCTCACCCGCATCACGCGCGGCGTAGACCGTGGTGACGTACGCGCCCTCATAGCCGTACGTGCGGGAGTCGCCGAACCCGCTGACACCGAAGAGCAACTGCCACCTACACCGACAGTCCCGGCACCGACGCGCCGCTGCTGTCGTCGGACGGACCCCGCACACTTGTCGATGTTCTGCGCTCATAGCTTTCGACATTGACGTGCTCCCTTCGTGCTGCTTTTCTCAGCAGCTCATTTGATTTCTGTGAGGACGGTGCCTTGGGTGATGGCGTCGCCTGCGGTGACGGTCAGGCCGGTGATGGTGCCTGCTTTGTGGGCGGTGACGGGGTTTTCCATTTTCATCGCTTCCAGGACAGCGATGAGGTCCCCGACCTCGACGGTGTCGCCTTCTTCGACGGCGACTTTGACCACGGTGCCCTGCATCGGTGCGGTCACCGCATCACCGGACGCCGCTCCCGCGCCGGCACCACCACGGGTACGGGCTTTCGGCTTGCGCCGCACCGCACCCGCAGGCCCGCCGCCGTTGCCACCGTTGCCGAGGGACAGTTCCCCGGGCAGCGACACCTCGACGCGGCGGCCCCCGACCTCGACGACCACGGACTGCCGCGGCAGCACCTCCTCGTCGTCGATCGGCTGCCCCGCGGTGAACGGGGGAACCTGGTTGTCCCATTCGGTTTCGATCCACCGGGTGTGCACGTCGAACGATTCCCCGTCGCCGATGAACGCCGGATCGGAGACCACCGCAGCGTGGAACGGGATCACCGTCGCCAATCCTTCGACGGTGAACTCCGCCAACGCCCGACGCGACCGAGCCAACGCTTCCTCGCGGGTGGCTCCGGTGACGATGAGCTTGGCGAGCATCGAATCGAACTGGCCACCGATCACACTGCCGGACTCGACACCGGAATCGACCCGCACACCCGGACCCGACGGGGCGGTAAAGGTGGTGACCGGTCCGGGGGCGGGCAGGAATCCGCGGCCGGCGTCTTCGCCGTTGATCCGGAACTCGAACGAATGCCCCCGCGGTTCGGGGTCTTCGGTGATGGTCAGTTCTTCGCCGTTGGCGATCGCGAATTGTTGCAGGACCAGGTCGATGCCGGAGGTTTCCTCGGTGACCGGATGCTCGACCTGCAGACGAGTGTTGACTTCCAGGAAGCTGACGAGGCCGTCTTGGCCGACGAGGTATTCCACCGTCCCGGCGCCGTAGTAGCCCGCTTCGAGGCAGATGGCTTTGGCGGAGGAGTGGATTTCTTTGCGTTGGGCGTCGGTGAGGAACGGGGCGGGGGCCTCTTCGACGAGTTTCTGGAAGCGGCGTTGCAGGGAGCAGTCGCGGGTGCCGGCGACGATGACGTTGCCGTGTTGGTCGGCTATGACCTGGGCTTCGACGTGGCGTGGTTTGTCGAGGTAGCGTTCGACGAAGCATTCCCCGCGCCCGAATGCGGCGACGGCTTCGCGGGTGGCGGAGTCGAACAGTTCGGGGATTTCTTCGCGGGTGCGGGCCACTTTCATGCCGCGGCCGCCGCCGCCGAAGGCGGCTTTGATGGCGATGGGGAGGCCGTGTTCGTCGACGAAGGCGAGGATTTCGTCGGCGTCTTTGACCGGTTCGGAGGTGCCGGGGACGGAGGGGGCTTTGGCGCGGGCGGCGATGTGGCGGGCGGTGACCTTGTCGCCGAGGTCGCGGATGGACTGCGGGGACGGTCCGATCCAGATCAGGCCTGCGTCGATGACGGCTTGGGCGAAGTCGGCGTTCTCGGAGAGGAATCCGTAGCCGGGGTGGATGGCATCGGCTCCGGACTTGGCGGCGGCATCGAGGATTTTGTCGATCACCAGGTACGACTCCGCGGAGGTTTGTCCGCCGAGTGCGAATGCTTCGTCGGCGAGGCGGACGAACGGTGCATCGGCGTCGGGTTCGGCGTACACAGCGACACTGGCCAACCCGGCATCAGCGGCCGCCCGGATCACCCGAACCGCGATCTCACCACGATTGGCAACAAGAACCTTGGAAATCTTCTTATGGGAGGTAGAGGTGGTCATCTGTGCGAAGTCCTTCACTGGCCGAATCGGGCATTGACGAAAAGAGC
>NZ_SPNG01000035.1:0-606 GCF_004563845.1 Rhodococcus sp. 1R11
AGAAGATGACGCTCGACGACGGCACCGAGCTCTCTCCGGCGTTGGGGATCGGTGCGTTCGCCGACAAGACCCTCGTCCACGAGGGCCAATGCACCAAGGTCGACCCGGAGTCCGATCCGGCGGTCGTGGGGTTGCTCGGGTGCGGGGTGATGGCCGGGCTCGGTGCGGCGATGAACACCGGCAACGTCTCCCGTGGTGATTCGGTGGCGGTGATCGGGTGCGGTGGTGTCGGTGATGCCGCGATCGCCGGGGCCCGGTTGGCGGGGGCGTCGACGATCATCGCCGTCGATCGGGACCAGGGAAAGCTCGACTGGGCTCTGGACCTGGGTGCCACTCACACTGTCGACGCCTCCCAGGTCGACGCTGTCGCCGCGGTGCAGGAGTTGACCGGTGGGTTCGGGGCGGATGTGGTCATCGACGCTGTCGGTCGCCCGGAGACCTGGAAGCAAGCCTTCTACGCCCGTGATCTGGCCGGGACGGTCGTGTTGGTGGGGGTCCCGACGCCGGAGATGACGGTGGAGATGCCGTTGATCGATTTCTTTTCCCGGGGTGGGTCGTTGAAGTCGTCGTGGTACGGCGATTGTCTGCCGGAACGTGATTTTCCGA